>JAZJYY010000064.1:0-2406 GCA_040390145.1 Pseudomonadota bacterium | reverse complement strand
CCTTCGTCATCATCGTGATCGGCGGCATCGGCTCGATCCGCGGCGCCTTCCTGGCCGCGATCTTCGTCGGCATGATCGACACGCTGGGCCGCGCCTTCCTGCCCGACCTGCTGCGGCAGGTGCTGAGTTCGTCCGCCGCTTCCACCGCCGCCCCCGCGCTGTCCTCGATGCTCATCTATCTCCTGATGGCCATGGTGCTGGTGGTGCGGCCGGAGGGGCTGTTTCCGGCCGGCCGCCGATGAAGGCTCTCAACGCCCGCAATATCGTCGTGGCGCTGGTGGTCGCCGGCCTCGTGCTGCTGCCGGTCTACACCACGCTCAGCGGCAACGTCTTCGGGCTGACGCTGTTCACCCGCATCATCATCTACGCGCTGGCCGCCGCCAGCCTCAATCTCATCATGGGCTATGGCGGCATGATGAGTTTTGGCCATGCCGCCTATCTCGGCATCGGCGGCTATGCGGTCGGCATCCTCGCCCATGAAGGCATCGGCTCCGGATTCATCCAGTTTCCGGTGGCGCTCCTCGCCTCGGCGCTGTTCGCGCTGGTGATCGGCGCGCTGTCGCTGCGCACCCGTGGCGTCTATTTCATCATGATCACGCTGGCCTTCGCGCAGATGGCCTACTACGTCGCCTCGGGGCTGTCGCGCTACGGCGGCGACGACGGTCTGACCATCTACAAGCGCAGCGATTTCGGCGGCCTGATCGACCTGTCGAACCGCGTGCAGTTCTACTATCTCTGTCTCGGTTGCCTGTTCGGCGGCATCTATCTGATCTGGCGCATCGTCAATTCGCGCTTCGGCATGGTGGTGCAGGGGCTGCGCTCCAACGAGCGGCGCATGCAGGCGATCGGCTTTCCCGTCAACCGCTACCGTCTGGTGTGTTTTGTCATCTCCGGCACGATCTGCGGCCTTGCCGGCGCGCTGCTCGCCAACAATACCGACTTCGTCAGCCCGGCCAGCATGTACTGGACCCGCTCCGGCGATCTGATGGTGATGGTGATCCTCGGCGGCATGGGTTCGCTGTTCGGCCCGGTGCTGGGCACGGTCGCGTTCCTGCTGCTGGAAGAGGCGCTGTCGCAATTCACGGAGTACTGGGCGTTGATCATGGGCCCGCTGCTGCTCTTGATCGTGCTGTTCGCGCGCGGCGGTATCGATGGAATATTGGGGAGGGTGCGCCGTGGCTGAA
This sequence comes from Pseudomonadota bacterium, assembly GCA_040390145.1. GTDB lineage: Bacteria > Pseudomonadota > Alphaproteobacteria > Rhizobiales > Xanthobacteraceae > Bradyrhizobium. Next base: position 1,222 of record JAZJYY010000064.1, on the reverse strand, counting down.
TCCCTGCTCCGCGTCGAAGACCTGGTGTTGCGGTTCGGCGGCGTGACCGCGACCGACCATGTTTCGCTCAATGTCCTCAGCGGCGAGTTGCACGCCATCATCGGGCCCAACGGCGCCGGCAAGACCACGCTGATCAGCCAGCTTACCGGCCAGTTGGCGCCGAACTCCGGCACTATCAGCTTCGCCGGCCAGGATATTACAGGCCTGCCGGCGCATCGGCGCAGCCGGCTCGGCCTCGCGCGCTCGTTCCAGATCACCTCGTTGCTGCCCGACTTCACCGCCGCCGACAATGTCGCGATGGCGGCACAGGCGCATGATGGGCATTCCTTCCGGTTCTGGGCCGACGCCCGCAAGGAAAAAGGCCTGCGCGATACCGCGCACGCGGCGCTGTCGCGGGTCGGGCTCGAACACCGCGCCGACACCGTGGTGTCGGAACTGAGTCACGGCGAACAGCGCGAACTCGAGCTCGCGGTCGCGCTCGCGACCAAGCCAAAACTGCTGCTGCTCGACGAACCGATGGCCGGCCTCGGCGCCACCGAATCGGCGCAGATGGTGACGCTGCTGCAGGAGCTGCGGCGCGAGGTCACCATCGTGCTGGTCGAGCACGACATGAACGCGGTGTTCGCGCTGGCCGACCGCATCACCGTGCTGGTCTATGGCCGCGTCATCGCCTGCGACGCGCCGGCGGCGATCCGCCAGCACGACGAGGTCAAGCGCGCCTATCTCGGCGATCAGCATGTGGTGACCAAACATGACTGACGCCGCACCCCTGCTCGAAGTCGACGCCATCGAGACCTGCTACGGCCTCAGCCAGGTGCTGTTCGGCATGTCGCTGTCGGTCCGGACAGGCGAGATGGTGGCGCTGCTCGGCCGCAATGGCATGGGCAAGACCACGACCATCCGCTCCATCATGGGGCTGACGCCGGCCCGCGCGGGCAGCGTACGTTTTGCCGGCCACGAGGCGCGGCAGCTGCCCTCGTTCCGGATCGCGCAACTCGGTATCGGCCTCGTGCCCGAAGGGCGTCAGATTTTTCCCAACCTGACCGTGCGCGAAAATCTCGTCGCCGCCTCCGGCAACCGCCTCGGCAATCCCGATCCCTGGACCATCGAAAAAATCCATGCGCTGTTTCCTCGATTGTCCGAGCGCGGCGCCAATATGGGCGGTACGCTGTCCGGCGGCGAGCAGCAGATGCTGGCGATCGGCCGCGCGCTGATGACCAAT
>JAZJYY010000063.1:4826-26969 GCA_040390145.1 Pseudomonadota bacterium | reverse complement strand
CCGGAATGGCCCTGCAGCGGCTGGCCCTTGAACGGCAGCGACACGCCGGTCGGGCGCTCATAGGATTTTCCCATCACGCTGCCGACGGCATCGACCCTGCGGCCGGTGGTGTATTTGCCTGCGGTCTTGAGATCGGCGGGCGCGTCGGCGGGCGCTTCGACAAAGGATTGCGCCGGCAGCACGGCATGACCCTTGAGGGTGGCGGGAAACTCGCCTTCGCCTTGCGCGAACGCGGCACCCGTGGCCAGAACGATCGACACGGCGGTACAAAGCAACGACATGCGCATGGTTGGTCTCCTGGAGTTGGCCATGCGGTGTTCTGCGCAGCGCCCGTTACAGCGCGCTGACGGATTTATGAAGGGTACGTAACGCCTGTGGGAAACGTGCGGCCTTACGCCGCCGGGTGCGCCGTGCGCGGGTGCCGGTCGTGCAGGAATGTCGCCAATGTGTTGCCGATCACCCCGTCGTCAACCGCGGCCGCGAACAGCTGTTCCTGCGCATCGCGTGGCAGGTTCGGCCAAACCTTGAGCGCGGCGTGTCCGAGCAGGCTGGCGATCTGGTTCTCGTCCATCGATAACTCCCTGGTCGCGGTTCCGGAGCGACCTTGATGCGGTCGTCCTTGCCGCCGCAAAAGCCACGCCAATGAAACGGCTGGATGCACGGCGGGTTCCGGTGATGAACCGCCAATGACGGCCTATTTGCTCTTCGTCGATGTCAGCTCGGCTTCCCAGCCGAACACCGAACGGCCATCCAGCTCCGGCGAGGCGGCGCGTTCGCCTGATATGAACGCCTGCAGCGATGGCCCGCGCGCGGTGCGTTCCAGCCTGCGCGCCTGCTCGTCGAGCCGCTTCAAGGCTCCCATCTCCTCGTCACGTCCGAGCCTTGCTTTCTGAACCGCTGATTTCAGGACGCGGATGGTTTCGTCATAGACCTTGATCGGCACCGGGTAAGGGTGGCGGTCCTTGCCGCCATGGGCCAGCGAGAAGCGGGCGGGATCGCGGAAGCGATAGGGCGCGCCGTGGATGACTTCGGCGACCATCGCCAGTGAGCGGACGGTGCGCACACCGACCCCGGGCGTCAGCAGCAATTCGGGGAAGTCGACCGGCCCGCATTCGGCCGCCGCGGCCAGCGTGCCATGCAGGCGGCGGGTGAAGACGTCGCTCGCCCTGACATCGTGGTGCGCCGGCATCACGAGGTGAGGGAGCAGGGCCTGCGCCGGCTGCCGGCCTTCCAGCGCCAGCAACTCGCCGACGATGCGCTCCGGCCCCAGTTCCGTCAGCAAATCAAGCTGTGCGGTGCGCGATGGCGCGGCCCGGTGGTCGGTGAGGTTGATGATCTCGCCCTGCACCGGGCCGTCGATTGCGCGGTGCGGTGCATCGACGAAGCTGGTGAGGTTTTCGGAATGCCAGTGATACCGGCGGGCCTGCTTCTTGTCGCCGTTCATGCCCTGCTGCACCACCGTCCATTTGCCGTCGTCGGTGACGAAGAAGCCGTGCAGATAGAGATCGAAGCCGTCCTGCACCGCGGCGCTGTCGACCTTGGCCACGAGGCGGCTGGCGCGCGTCAGGGCGGCGGCATCGAAACCGATGCGATCGCCGAGCAGGCGGAGCTCGTCGGGCGTCTTGCGGGAGTGCCGGCCGCGACCGCCGCAGACATGAATGCCGAGCTCGTTCTGCAGCGGGCCGAGCCCGCGCTTCAACGCGCCGATCACGCTGGTGGTGATTCCCGAGGAATGCCAGTCCATTCCCATCACGGCGCCGAACGACTGGAACCAGAACGGATGCGACAGCCGCTGCAGGAATTCGTCACGGCCGTAATGCTGCACGATGGCCTGGGTGACGATGGCGCCGAGCGCGGACATGCGCGTCGCCAGCCAGGGCGGGACGCGTCCGCCATGGAGGGGCAGGTCGGCGCTACCGGTGCGTCTTGCCATTCGATCCCGCGATTGCTCCAGCGCTGTGCAGTTCATCAGATCGGAGGGACCGGGCCGTCAGCGCTTTCGATCGGCCATGGTCCGGAACGTAATGGAATAGCGCGGCGCCTCGACGCCGGGAATGCTGTGCTCCCACACCATCCGCGATTCGCCCGACATCCCATAGAGCGAGCGCGGCGCGGCATCCAGCGTGTAGCGCTGCCATTTGTCACCGGCCGCCTTGCGGAAGCGGAACTTGCAGGGCGAGCCCAGCGACAGACCGAAAATCCGTTCGAAATGCGGCTTGTCGCGGTGCCAGCCGATGCCGACGCCGGTGTCGTATTCGGTACAGAGCACTTGCTGGATTTGGGTCGACGGCCCGCCGAAGGCTTCCACGGTTCCGATCAAGGGACCCAGCCATGACGGCAGCGGCTCGGCCTGCTGCAATCGTTTCAGGGTGTAGTCGTAACGGAACCCGAACGAGGCCACCCGCCGCTTGCCCTCGTAGGCGCCGAACTGGAACGGCTGCAACGGCAACGCCGCGATATGGGCGATCAGTTCGCGCTCGATCGCGGACGAGATGAAATCGGCGGCGTATCGCAGGCCTTCGGGCGCGTCGGTCGCCCCTGAAAAAAGCCCGAGCTGCTCGGTCAAGCCGCGTCCCCCTGTGATGTCCGGATGCATCACAGATGGGGATCGGCGTTCAGAAATGAAGGGGCCTATTCCTTCACCGCGCCGGTCAGCGACGAGACGTAGTAGTCGACGAACATCGAGTAGAAGATCGCGACCGGCAGCGAGCCGAGCAGCGAGCCCGCCATCAGCGCGCCCCACTGATAGACGTCGCCGGACACGAGCTCGGTCAGGATCGCCACCGGGACGGTCTTGTTGGCGCTGCTCTGGATGAAGGCCAGCGCGTAGATGAACTCGTTCCACGACAGCGTGAAGGAGAAGATGCCGGCCGAGATCAGGCCGGGCACCGCCAGCGGCAGCGTGATCCGGCGCAGGATCTGCAGCCGGGTGGCGCCATCGACCAGCGCGCATTCCTCCAGCTCATAGGGAATGGATTTGAAATAGCCGATCAGCAGCCAGGTGCAGAACGGCACCAGGAAGGTCGGGTACACCAGGATCAGCGCCAGCGGACTGTCGAACAGGCCGAACTGCACCACCACCGTCGCCAGCGGGATGAACAGGATCGAGGGCGGCACCAGATAGGCCATGTAGATCCCGAGCCCGACATAGGGACTGCCGCGGAAGCGCAGCCGCTCGATCGCGTAGGCGGCCAGCGTCGAGGCGAACAGCGACAGGAACGTCGATGAGATCGCCACGATCATCGTCGTCCAAAGCCAGCTCGGATAGGCGGTGTTGAACAGGAGATGCTTGATGTGCGCCAGCGTCGGCGAGGAAATCCAGAACGGGTTGTGCTCCTTGTAATTCAGCAGTTCGGCGTTCGGCTTGAACGACGTGATCGCCATCCAGTAGAACGGAAACAGCAGGATCAGCACGAAGCAGGCCAGCGGCAGATAGATCATCACCATGCGCCGCGCCCTGGAATCCCATTCCATGGTGTCGGGCGTGGAACTGGCGACGTTGCTCGATTTCGGCGACGGCGCGGCGGTGTCAGTCATTGCTCTCTCCCTGCTGCCATTTGCGGCGGGCAAGGCCGAAGTAGCTGAACAGCGTCGCGAAGACGAGGAACGGTATCATCGACACCGCGATCGCAGCACCTTCGCCGAGTTCGCCGCCGGCGATGCCGCGCTGGAATGCCAGCGTCGCCAGCAGATGGGTGGAATTGACCGGTCCGCCCCGGGTGATGGCATAGACCAGCTGGAAGTCGGTGAAGGTGAAGATGATCGAGAACGTCATCACGATCGCCAGAATCGGCATCATCATCGGGAAGGTGATGTAGCGGAAGCGCTGCCAGGCGGTGGCGCCGTCCAGCATGGCGGCCTCATAGAGCGAGGGCGAGATGGTCTGCAGGCCGGCCAGCAGCGAAATCGCCACGAACGGGATACCGCGCCAGATATTGGCGACGATCAGCGAGAACCGCGCCGGCCACGCCGAGCCGAGAAAGTCGATATTGGTGCTGCGGACATGCAGCACGTCCACCAGCAGATAGGAGATGATGGAAAACTGCGGATCGTAGATCCACCAGAACGCCAGCGCCGAGAGAACCGTCGGCACGATCCATGGCAGCAGCACGATGGCGCGCAGCAGGCTCTTGAACGGAAAATGGTTGTTCAGGAGCAGGGCCAGCCAGAAGCCGAGCGCGAATTTTCCGAAGGTGGCGACGGCGGTATAGAACACGCTGTAGAACACCGCGTTCCACCACAAGGGATCGGTCAGCAAATACTGGAAATTTTCGAAGCCGACGAAAACCCCGCGCCGGCCGATCGTGGTGTCGGTGAACGCCAGCCAGACGCCGAGGCCGAGCGGATAGGTCAGGAATACCGTCAGCAGGCCGATCGCCGGGGTCAGGCAGATGACGATCAGAAACGGCTTGTAGTCGAACAGCCGGACCAGCCAGCCCGGCTGTCGCTGCACCGTTCGTCGTGAAGGTCGAGAAGGTATTGTCGTCACGGACATCGTTGGGTGTGTCCCGATCTAGTAGCTGAAGATGTCATTCCGGGGCGATGCCACCGGGTCCGGCCTTTGGCCGGCCCGATGATAAAATCCGCATCGAACCCGGAATCTCGAGATTCCGGGTCTGGTCCTTCGGACCATCCCGGAATGACGGAGTTCAACCAACGCAACCGCGTTCCTACCGGTCCTGACGACGGAAGTACCGCTTCGCACGCTGCTCGGCTTCCGCGGCGGCGGTCTCCGGCGTCGAGGCGCCGGTTGCAACCGCGGCGCACATTTGCACCAGGACGTAATCGGCACTGACGGCGCCGGTCGCGGTCGAGATCGGACCCTTGTAGCCGTCGTAATAGGTGCTCTTCATCGTGTCCTTGAAGATCGAGACCTTGGGATCGCCGGACCACACCGCCGCGTCGGCATAGGCGGCCAGCGGCTGCGACCAGTAGCCGGAGTTGGCGTTGAGCCACGGCTCATACTGGTCCTTTTCCAGCATGAATGTCAGGAACGCCTTGGCGGCGTTGGGATACTGACTGTGCTTGAACAGCATGGCGTTCAGCGTCAGACCCGCCATCGGCGAAACCTTGGCGAGGCCCTTCGGCAGCAGCTGATGCTCGCTGTCGTCGGCGATCGCCTTGGTGGCCGGATCGTTCTTCAGCGAGAAATACAGCGAGACGCCGTTGGCGGTCAGCGAGATTTCCTGCGCGGAGTAGGCGCGGTTGTTGCTGACGTCGTTCCAGGACGGCGTGCCGGCGATGAAGGTCGGGTACAGTTCCTTGACCCATTTCAGCGCGGCGATGGTCTCCTTGCTGTTGATGACGATGTTGCCGGCTTCATCGAGCAGGGAAGCATTGTGCGACCACAGCACCCAGTTGGCGAAGCCGTTGCCGTCGCCCTTGGCGTTGCCCAGCGCGAAGCCGGCCGGCTTGCCGGCCTTCTGCAGCTTGCGGCACAGGTCGAGAATCCCGGCATGATCCTCCGGGACCTTGTCGAAGCCGACCGATTTCAGCACCGACTTGCGGTAGATCAGGGGGCCGGCGGTCGCGCCGAACGGCAATCCGATCCAGGCGTTGCTCTTGCTGCGCTTGCCATAGGTCTGCGCCAGCGGCAGCCAGCCGCCGTAGCGCTTGCCGACGTAGTCGGCGACGTCGGTCAGTTCGACCAGCTTGTCGACATAGATGTGCGGCGCGTCGGAGAAGCCGATGATGAGGTCCGGACCGGCGCCGGAATTCGAGGTCACCGCGGTCTGCTGGTTGATGTCCTCCCAGCCGACGAAGTCGACCTTGACCTCGACGCCGGTCTCCTTGCTGAACTTGGCGGCATTGGCGCGGAACACGTCTTCGTCAGCCTGGACGAAGCGCACCGGGCGCAGCATGCGCAAGGACGCGCCCTTCTCGATCGCGAATTTGGGGGCGGGCACGTCGGCCGCCTTGATGGCGCCGGCGGTCTGCGCCGATGCGCCGGTGGCGGCCAGTGCGGCGGCGGATACGCCCAGAGCGAGAGCGTCGCGACGGGTGATGTCGTGCTTCATGGTCTTCTCCCTGTTTTCGATGCCCCGGCGTTGATCGCCGGTGGCATTGGCAGTCTTAGCTGTTCGGACCGCGATCCATGCTGACAGGTTGCCAGCGCCGAAGCGAGGTGTTTTGCAGCACGGACGGATTGACGCAGCTTACCGGCCACATGCCCTGCAATACCAGTGACAATTCGTAGCCTACGCGGCGCTTGCGTGCCTCGTCAAAACGTGCCGAAGCCGAGGCGACATGCGCGGTCAGCGTCACGTTTTCCATCGACAGCATCGGGTTGTTGTGGGACGGCGGTTCCTTTTCCAGCACGTCGAGGGCGGCATGGGCGATCCAGCCCTCCTGCAGCGCCTTGATCAGGGTTTCCTCGTCGACGGTCGGCCCCCGCCCGGTGTTGATGAAGATGGCGGTGGGCTTCATCTGCCTGAAATGCTTCTCGCCGAGCATGTGGTGGACCTCCGGCCGCGCCGGGGCATGCATCGACAGGAAATCGGACTGCGCCAGCACTTCGGACAGCGTCGCCGGCATTACGCCGTGATCCGACATCAGGGTTTCCTGGATGAAGGGATCGTAGGCCATCATCCGCAGGCCGAACGGGGCCGCCCGCCTGGCGACGGCCCGCGCCACCCGGCCGAAGGATATGAAACCCAGCGTTTGCCCCATCAGCCGGGGAATTTTCAGCAGGGCCGGGCGGCCCTCCGACCAGCGGCCGGAGCGGACCATCTTGTCCTGCTCGACCAGCCGGCGAAAGCCGGCCAGCAGCAGCGTCATGGCATGGTCGGCGACTTCCTCGATAAACGTGTCCGGCACGTTGGTGACGGGAATTCCACGCGCGGTGGCGGCCTTGACGTCGACGCTGTCGACGCCGACGCTGCCGAGCGTGATGACCTTGCAGTTTTCGAGGGCGTCGATGACGGCCTTGGTGATCGGCATGCCCTTGGCGTAGATGGCGTCGGCGTTCTTGGCCGCAGCGATGAATTCCGCCTCATTGGCCGGCGCCTCGACGATCTCGGCGTCGATCGGGTCGAGCGCCTCCTTCTCGTAATCATAGCCGCTGCCGGCGACCGTGAAACTCGCGCCCTTCGGCGTCACCACCCTGAATTTCGGCATTTTGGCTCCCCGATTTGACTCTTCGGTGTTGGTTATGACTGCGACGGCCGTCGCTGCCTCCCGCTTCTGCAGCGTCCTGGTCAGCCTCGCACAACTCCCGGCTGCCTGGCGACAAGGCGGCGTCCGCGTCCGGTAATTCTACGGGCTGGCAAAGTAACAAGCGCTAAAGGGTAGCACTATAGCGTGATGCGATTCATTCTGCCAATTGCGCTCCTGCCAGCACCCGATCCCCCGGAGAATGCCCGTGAAGCTGACCAATTTGACGATCACCCCCAAGCTCGGCATTCTGGTGGGGGTGACGCTGTTCGGTCTCTGCATCGCCGGCTTCCTCGCCGGCTATCTGATGCAGCGCGAGATGTTGAACGCGCGCGTGGAACAGACCAGGTCCATCGTCGAGATGGGCCGCAACATGGCGACCGGGCTGCAGAAGCAGGTCGAGGCCGGCCAGCTCACCAAGGAAGCGGCGCTCGCTGAATTCGCCAAACGCGCGAATTCGATGACCTATGACAAGGGCGCGGGCTATCTGTTCGGCTCCACCATGGAAGGCGTCACCGTCCTCGGACAGGATCCCAAGCTGCTGGGCCAGAACCGCCTCGACGTTCAAACCAACGGCCGGATGCTGTCACGCGAATTGCGCGATGGCGTCGCCGCCAAGGGTGAGGTGACGCTGAGCTACGACATCAAGAAGCCGGGACAGGAAGAACTGCAGCGCAAGCTGTCCTATGCGGTCGCCATTCCCGCCTGGAACATGTATCTCGGGACCGGAGGCTACCTCGACGATCTCGACGCCAAGCTGAAGCCGATCATGTGGGTTCTGGGCCTGGCGATTCTCGGCATCGGCGTGATCGCGGGCGGCATTGCGTGGATGATCGGCCGCAGCATCAGTCGTCCGCTCGACGAGCTTGGCGCGCGCATGCGGGCACTGGCCGACGGATCGCTGGACGGCGAGATTCCCGGCATCGGCCGTGGTGACGAGATCGGCAAGATGGCGGCCACCGTGCAGATCTTCAAGGATAACGCGTTGCGGATTCGCGGGCTGGAAAAGGCCGAAGCGGAAACCCAGGGACGCGCTTCGGCGGAACGCCGCGCGGCGATGGAAAGTCTCGCCAACGATTTCGAGCGCAGCGTCAACGGCATCGTTCGCTCGGTGTCGACGGCGGCGGCGGGCATGCAGTCCACCGCGCAGTCGATGACCGCGACCGCGAGCGACGCCAGCGCGCGCGCGGCGACCGTCGGGGCCGCCTCTGAGAGCTCCTCCAACAATGTCGGAACGGTGGCGGCGGCGGCAGAGGAGCTGTCGAGCTCGGTCGTCGAGATTTCCCGCCAGGTGACGCGTTCCAGCGAGATCGCCAGCAAGGCGGTGGCGGACGCCGAACGCACCAACGCCACGGTCGGCGCGCTGTCGACCGGCGCCGAGAAGATCGGCGAAGTCGTCAAACTGATCCACTCGATCGCAGCCCAGACCAACCTGCTGGCGCTCAACGCCACCATCGAAGCGGCACGCGCCGGCGAATCCGGCCGCGGCTTCGCGGTCGTGGCCTCCGAGGTCAAGGCGCTTGCCAACCAGACCGCCAAGGCCACCGAGGAAATCTCGGCCCAGGTTGCCGCGATGCAGGCCTCCACCAGCGAAGCGGTGGTCTCGATCGGCGGCATCACCGAAACCATCGCCCAGATGAGCGAAATCACGGTCAGCCTTTCGACCGCGATCGACCAGCAGGGCGACGCCACCCGCGAGATCGCCCGCAACATCCAGTCGGTCGCGGCCGGATCGAGCGAGATCAGCGCGCATATCGGAGGCGTCACCACCGCGGCGGCAGCCACCGGTACCGCCGCTTCGGATGTGCTGTCGAACGCCCGCGAACTCGACAACCAGTCCGGCATGCTGCGCGTCGCGGTCGATGAATTCCTGATCAAGGTTCGCGCCGCCTGAGCTTGAACGCCGAACGATGAGGCGTGAGCCCGGGCTCACGGCCTCTCAAATTGCAGCATCTCGACCGCGCGGCGCGCGACTCCGTGCGCGGGACGGCTGTCCCTGCGTCAGGTAGTTCTACGGGGCGGCTTTGTAATCAAGCCCTTAATGGTCTCGCCATACGCTGCGGTGATTCTTTCCCGCGAATCGCGCCCTGCCAAATCCGGAGACGCCCCGTGAAGCTGACCAATCTGACGATTACCCCCAAACTCGGCATTTTGGTCGGCGTGACCTTGCTAGGCCTCGGCGCTGCGGGCGTCCTCGCCGCCAATCTGATGAAGAGCGAAATGCTGGACGCGCGGAACGATCAGATTCGCGCCGTCGTCGAGATGGGCCGCAACATGGCGGCCGGGCTGCAGAAGCAGGTCGATGCGGGGCAACTCACCAAGGAGGCTGCGATTGCCGAATTCGGCAAGCGCGCCAACACGCTGACCTACGACAAGGGCAACGGCTATCTGTTCGGCTCGACCATGGAAGGCATCACGGTGCTGTCGCCCGATCCCAAGATGATCGGGCAGAACCGGCTCAATGTTCTCACCAACGGCCGCGGGATCGGCCGCGAATGGCGTGACGGGGTCGCCGCCAAGGGCGAGCATACCCTGGTTTATGAATTCAGGCGGCCCGGCCAGGAAGCGCTGATCCCCAAGCTCGCCTATGCGGCCGCGATCCCCGGCTGGAACATGTATATCGGGGCCGGCGCCTATATCGACGACATCGATGCGAAACTGAAGCCGGTCATGTGGATTCTGGCTCTGGCCATTCTCGGCATCGGCGTGATCGCCGGCAGCGTTGCCTGGATGATCGGCCGCAGCATCAGCGGCCCGCTCGGCCAGCTCGGCGCCCGCATGCAGGCGCTGGCGAATGGTTCTCTGGAAGGTGAAATTCCCGGGATCGGCCGCGGCGACGAGATCGGCAAGATGGCGGCGACCGTCCAGATCTTCAAGGACAACGCGTTGCGGATTCGCGGTCTCGAACAGGCCGAGGCGGAGACCCAGGCGCGCGCGGCTACGGAACGTCGCGCGGCGATGGAAAGCCTCGCCAACGATTTCGAACGCAGCGTCAACGGCATCGTCCGCTCGGTGTCGACGGCGGCGGCGGGCATGCAGACCACGGCACAGTCGATGACGGCGACCGCGAGCGACGCCAGCGCGCGCGCGGCGACCGTCGGGGCCGCCTCCGAGAGCGCGTCCAACAATGTCGGAACGGTGGCGGCGGCGGCGGAAGAGCTGTCGAGCTCGGTCGCCGAGATTTCCCGTCAGGTGACGCGCTCCAGCGAGATCGCCAGCCAGGCGGTGGCCGGCGCCGAACGCACCAACGCCACGGTCGGCGCGCTGTCGACCGGCGCCGAGAAGATCGGCGAAGTCGTCAAACTGATCCATTCGATCGCGGCCCAGACCAACCTTTTGGCGCTCAACGCCACCATCGAAGCGGCGCGCGCCGGCGAGTCCGGCCGCGGCTTCGCGGTCGTGGCCTCCGAGGTCAAGGCGCTGGCCAACCAGACCGCCAAGGCCACCGAGGAAATCTCGGCCCAGGTCGCTGCGATGCAGGCCTCCACCAGCGACGCGGTGGTCTCGATCGGCGGAATCACCGCGACCATCGCCCAGATGAGCGAGATCACCGTCGGCCTTTCGATCGCGATCGAACAGCAGGGCGACGCCACCCGCGAGATCGCCCGCAACATCCAGTCGGTCGCGGCCGGATCGAGCGAGATCAGCAACCATATCGGCGGCGTCACCACCGCGGCAGCCGCCACCGGGACGGCGGCCTCGGACGTTCTCTCGAACGCCCGCGAACTCGACAACCAGTCCGGCATGCTGCGCGTCGCGGTCGACGAGTTCCTGACCAAGGTTCGCGCGGCGTAAGCACATTAAAAACGCGTCATGCCCGGGCTTGACCCGGGCATCCACGTCTTGGCGGCGCATCAAGAAAGAAAGCCGTGGATGGCCGGGTCAAGCCCGGCCATGACGGAGAACGTATCCGGCGTGGCGCTTGGCCCGCTACTGCTTCTCGATGCCGGCGTCGGCGATCAGCTTCTCCCACAGCACGAGCTGTTCCTTCAGGAACGCATCGAATTCTTCCGGGGTGCCCGAAAAGGCTTCCATGCCGCGCTCGCCGAGCTGGCTCTTGATATCCGGCCGTTCGATCACCTTGCGAACCTCGGCGTTCAGCCTGGTGACCATGTCCTTCGGCATATTGGCCGGAGCGAGCCAGCCCTGCCACGAGGTGATGTCGAAGCCCTTTACCGTCTGGTCCATGGTGGGAAGGTGGGGCAACAGCGCCGAGGGGCGTTTGGTGGTCACCGCAAGCGCCTTGAGCGCTTTTGCGTTGACATGGGGCAGCCCGGTCGGAACGTCGATGAACATCATGGAGACGCGGCCGGCGATCACATCGGTCAGGGCCGGCGGTGAGCTCTTGTAGGGCACATGCAGCAGATCGACACCGGCAAGACGGGCAAATGTCGCGCCCGACACGATCGCCGACGAACTGCCGCTGGCATAGGAGAACTTGCCTGGCTCCTTCTTGGCCAGCGCGATCAGTTCGGCCACCGAATTCGCCGGAATATCCGGATGGATCACCAGCATGAAGGGCAGGTCGCCGGTCCGCGCGATCGGGGTGAAGTCCTTGATCGGATCGTAGCTCATGTTCTTGAGCAAATACGGATTGGCCGAATGCGTGGTATTGGTCGTCACGAACAGCGTATAGCCGTCCGGCGCCGAGCGGGCGACATAGCTCGCCGCGATCGAGCCATTGGCTCCCGCCTTGTTTTCGATCACCATGCTGACGCCGAGCGCCGTACCGACTTCCTTCGCGATCAGGCGCGTCGTGGTGTCGGTGCCGCTGCCGGCGGCGAACGGCAGCACCAGCGTGATGTTGCGGTTCGGGTAGGGCGCCTGCGCGAATGCCGACGATGTCAGTCCGGCGACGGCCAGTGCGAAGGCCGCCGCACCCAGGCGTTGTGTGACAAGCGAAATCATTCCGTTTCGTCTCCCTTGGAGCCCTGTTGGGCTTTTTTGGTGGATTTCCTGCCGGCCACGCTAGCCTGCCCAGGGCAAAAGCGAAAGCGCCACTGCGCCGCAGCGGAGGCTTAAATGCCCGCCGAGGCCCGCCGCGAGGCGATTACCACGCCGGCCAGCACCAGCACGTAACCGATCAGGTGAAACAGCTGCGGCTGCTCGCCGAGCAGCAGGATCGCCATCGCCGAGCCGAATACCGGCATCAGGTGAAAAAACGGTGCCGCGCGGTTGGGTCCGATCAGGGCGATGCCGCGGTTGAAGAACAGATAGGCCAGGGTAGAGGGGAAGATCACCACATAGACCAGCGCGGTGGCGGTCATCAGATCCGGCTTCAGGGTCAATCCGACCGAGAATTCCCACATTGAAAACGGCAGCAGCAGCGCGGCGCCGCAGCCCGTGGTAAAGGCGATAAACGACAGCTGATGGGTCTTCGGCCGCCACGGCATCAGCGTCGAGTAAAGTCCAAAAGCCAGCTGCGCGCCGGCGACCATCACGTCGCCCTTGCTGAACTGGATGCTTGCGAGTGCGCCGAAGTCGCCGCGCAGGATGATGGTCAATACGCCCAGCAGCGAGATCGTGATGCCGGCGAGTTGGGCCGGGGTCAGCCTGACCCCGAACAGCATCAGCGACCACACCGCCACGAACAGCGGTCCGGAGGACTGGATCAACAGCGCATTCAGCGCCTCGGTATACTGCAGCCCCCAATAGGACAGCACGTTGTTGATGGAAAATCCGGTCGCCGACAGCAGCACCATCAGGGGCAGCCGTGCCCGCAGCGCCGGCCAGTCCTGCTTCAGATGCGGCCAGGCAAACGGCAGCAGCATCAGGAACGCGCCGATCCAGCGCACGCAGGACAGCGTCATCGGCGGCACGTGGCCGGCGACATGGCGCGCGAGCACGATATTGCCGGCCCAGAACAGCGAGGTCAGGCTCAGAAGCAAATAGGGCTGGTTACTGAGCCATCTGACCGGGCCGAGGGCAGGTGGAGCGGGCGCGGGAATTGTCATGTGCTTCGGGACGGAGTTGTGCCGGATTTGCCCTCCACGACAAGTCCTGTGTCCGCAATGCTACAATGCCGGAATCAACGCGGACGAGGAGCAGCCATGGGCGTGGATCTACTGAACATCGAGGGTCTGAGGGAACTGGATCAGCAAGGGCCGGTGGTGATGGTGAACCTGATGCGGTTTCATGCCCGCTCGCTCGACGGCGACGGCTCGGGCTGGGATGCGTATCTGCGCTACAGCGCCCTGACGGTGCCGATGATCAAGGCGCGCGGCGGCACCCTGCTGTGGACCGGCGAAGCCAGGGCAGTCGCGCTCGGCGAACAGGACGGCAACCAGTGGGACTATCTGGCGCTGGTGTATTATCCGAGCGTAGCCGCCTTCGTCGCCATGATGACGTCGGAAGACTACGAGAATTTGTGCGATGTGCACCGGCGCAACGGATGTGCCGAGCACGTCATCATCGCGACCAACGAGGCCTACAGCAAGTTCAAGAAGTAGGGTGGGAAAAGGCGCGCTCTTCGCGCCGTGCCCACCATCCATCCCATCGCGATCCTGAAATGGTGGGCACGCTTCCGCCTTCGCTCTTCAAGCTCAGACGGCAGCTTTGCCCACCCTACGGGATCAACCGATCTCCTTGCGCACCAACGCGGCGGCATCGCACATCGCCTTCAATTTTCCGAAAGCGACGTGGCGGGGCATGTATTTCATGCCGCAATCGGGTGCCGGGATCAGCCTGTCGGCCGCGACGTATTTCAGACCGTTGCGGATGCGGTCGGCGACCACGTCGGTGGTTTCGATTTCGGGGTTGCCGAGGTCGAGCACGCCGAGCATGATCTTTTTCGAGGACAGATCCTTGAGCACGCCGAGATCGAGTTTGGGTTGCGCCGCCTCGATCGAAATCTGGTCGGCCGTCGTATCGGACAATTCCGCCAGGAACGAATAGCCGGCGGGTTTTGTCGAGCCCGGCACGACCGCCGCATAACCAAAGCACAGATGCACTACGGTCGGGACCGTGATGCCTTGCAGTGCCCGGTTGATCGCCTTCACCGCATAGCGTTTTGCCATTTCGGGATTGTTGCGCACCCAGGGCTCGTCGAGCTGGATCACATCGGCGCCGGCCTTCTGCAGGTCGAGCGCCTCGGCATTGACGGCTTCGGCAAAGGCCATCGCCAGTTCCTCGTCGTTCGCGTAGAACTCGTTCTTGGCCTGCTGGCTCATGGTGAAGGGGCCTGGCAGCGTGATCTTGGCGGCGCGGTCGGTATTGCGGCGGAGAAACTCCATGTCGCGCAACTCGACCGGCTGAGTACGGCGGACGTTTCCGACCACGCGCGGCACCGGGGTTTCCTGGCCCGAGCGCGACTTGATCATCGCGGGATTGTCGGTATCGATGCCATCAAGCGCGGTGGCGAAACGGTTGGAATAGCTCTCGCGGCGGATCTCGCCGTCGGTCACGATATCGATGCCGGCGCGCTCCATGTCCCGGATGGCGACGATGGTGGCGTCGTCCTGGGCTTCTTCCAGATGCTCCTCCGGCAGCCGCCACATCGCGTGCATGCGGGTGCGCGGCACCACCTTCGAAAGCATGGCGCGATCGACCAGCCATTCCGGCTGCGGATAACTGCCGACCACGGTGGTCGGCAGCAGATGTTTGGGCATGTTCACGATGCTTCTCCTTGTTGTTGTGATGGGGCCGTCGGCTCAGGCGGCCTGTCCGACGGCCTTGGCGACTTCGTCCTTGACCGGATTGCGCAGGATGCCGATGCCGGAAATCTCCACCTCGACCGTGTCGCCTTCCTTCATCCACAGCGGCGGCACGCGGTAGGCGCCAACCCCGCCGGTGGTGCCGGTGACGATGACGTCGCCGGGGACCAGTTCGGTAAAGGTCGAGCAGTAGGCGATCAGCGCCGGCACGTCGAACACCAGATCCGAGATCGGCGCAGCCTGCACCTCGACGCCGTTCAGCCGCGTGGCGATGGTCTGCTTGGTGACATCAGGAAGTTCGTCGGTCGTCACCATCCACGGCCCGAAGCCGCCGGTGGCAACAAAGTTCTTGCCGGGGGCGAATTGCGAGGTGTGGCGCTGCCAGTCGCGGATGCTGCCGTCATTGTAGCAGGCATAGCCGGCGACATGGCTGAGTGCCGCCTCCCGCGAAATGCGGCGGCCGGCCTTGCCGATGATGACGGCCATCTCGCCTTCGTAATCGAAGCGCTCGGATTCCGGCGGCCGGATCATCGGCTGGCCGTGGCCGACCTGGCTGTTGGCGAAGCGGGTGAAGATCATCGGATGCGGCGGCGTCGGGTGACCGCTTTCGGCCAGGTGCGTGGCGTAGTTGACGCCGATGCAGAAGATCTTGTCGGGATCGGGAATCGTCGGCAACAGTTCGACCGCGGACAGCGCATGGTCCGGCTTCTCGCCCTGCAGCTTCTTCAACTCATCGAGCCCGCCTTGCACTAGCAGCGACTTCAGGGTCGGAAAATTCTTCAGCCGGCGTCCGGCGTCGATGATGCCGGAATCGGTGACGATGCCGTAGCTCGCGACGGGGCCGGCCTTGAAACTCGCAATCTTCATGGTGCAACGCTTTCTTCGATGGATGATACGTAGGGCTCGATGGGCAGAACGACGTTGCCGGCGCGGATCGGCACGCAAGCCGGCGGGAATTCCTGGCGGAAGCGTGCTCCCGCCCCGGCGGCGCGGTCGAGAAAACTGTCGAGATGGCGCATCGCGCCGCTGGGAAGGTCGTGCAGCACCATCAGGCTCCAGGGCTGCGCGCGGCATTGCGCCAGCGCGCGCTCGACCCAGCCTTCCGGATCGTCCCAGTCGCGCGGAATCGCGTTCCACAGCACGCAGCTGTAGCCGTCGGTGGTGAGATGCTCGACCACCGAGGGCTTCAGCAGGCGATCGTCGAGATTGCCGCCGCCGCCGAACGGCCGGAACCAGCGTTGCGGGTGGGCGAGGTCGCCGATCAGCGCCTGGGTGCGCCCGATTTCGCGCTCCGCCGTTTCGGGATCGCGCTGCTGGCCGAGTGGCACCGAATGGGTAAAGGTGTGATTGCCGATCCAGTGGCCCTCGGTGCGCGCCCTTGTCGCGAGGTCGCGGCGTTCGGGATCGCGCAGTTTTTCGCCGATCACGAAGAAGGTGGTCTTGATGCCGTGCCGCGCCAGGATATCCAGCACGCGCGGCGTCACCTCCGGCTCGGGGCCGTTGTCGAACGACAATGTCAGATTGAACACGCAGGCTCTCCGTCAGGTCGCGGGCTGAACGGCGGCGGCCGTGATGTCGTCCGCCGCGCGCTGGCCGGCGCGCGACCCGGTCTGCCAGATCGACGCCTTGCGCTCGATCCACTTGATCGCGGCGTTGAAGGCGATCGCCATCGCCAGCACCAGCAGCACGCCGGCAAAGACATGGGCGCTGTCGAGAATGGTGCGGTAGCGCGAAATCAGATAGCCGATGCCGGCGGACGAGATCAGCATCTCCGACACCACCACGCCGACGATGACCAGCGCGCCGCCGACCCGGAGGCCCGACAAGACCGTCGGGATCGCGGCGGGAATGATGACGCGAATGAGCCGCTGGCTCAGCGTCGCGCCCATGCTGCGCGCCGCCAGCACCAGCTGCGGGTCGATGGTCTGGATGCCGGCGGCGGTCGACAGCATCGTCGGCAGGAAACCGTAAAGCGCGGCGAAGGCGATCTTGGATTCCGAGCCGATGCCGAGCCACACGGTAAAGACCGGGTAGAGGATCACCAGCGGCACCGCGTAGATCGAGGAGATCATCGGCATGATCAGCACGCGTGGGCGCGGCAGGCTGCCGACGATGGCGCCGGCGAGGATGCCGCCGCCGCAGGCGAACACCATGGAGACCGCGATCTCGTACAGCGTTACGGCCAGCGCGTGGCCGTATTCGGCGGCGTCGTTCCAGCCGGCGATGAGCGTCGACGACAGTGACGGCAGGAACAATTCGGCGATCAGCCCCGTGCGCGGCAACAGCTCCCACAGCACGATGAGGGAAATCACGATCAGCCGGCGCAGCGTGGTGGAGGACATCGAAAACCTCATGCCGATTTTCGGATGTGACGCCAGATGCGGTCGCGCAGCGTCCCAAACGTCTCGCCGCTCAGCATGTCGTAGGTACGCGGGCGCGGCAGCGAAATCATCAGGTGATCGACAATGCGGCCCGGTCGCGCCGACATCACCACCACCTCGTCGGCGAGATAGACCGCTTCGGTCAGGCTGTGGGTGACGAATACCACAGTCTTGCCGGTGGCGGCCCAGATCCGCAGCAATTCGTCGCCCATGGTCATGCGGGTCTGCTCGTCGAGGGCGGCGAACGGCTCGTCCATCAGGAGCACCGGCGGATCCTGCACCAGGCCGCGCGCGATCGACACGCGCTGCTTCATGCCGCCGGACAATTCGTGCGGATGACGTTTTCCAAAGCCCTCGAGCCCGACAAGTTTCAAGGCATCCTCGGCCTTGGCGCGCCGCTCGGATTTGGCGACGCCACGCAGCGCCAGCGGGAATTCGACGTTCTCCTCCGCCGTCAGCCAGGGAAACAGGCTGGGCTCCTGAAACACCACGCCGACCCGGTCCGGATCGGGCTGCGGGATCGGCGCGTCATTGATCAGGATGGTGCCGGAAGTCTGCTGGCGCAGGCCGGCCAGCATCATCAGCAGGGTGGACTTGCCGCAGCCGCTCGGACCGACCAGCACCACGAAGCGGCCGGGTTTGATCTCCAGCGAGACGTCGGACAGCGCCTCGACGTCCTGCCCGGAGGTCTTGAAGATCTGTCCGACATTGCGGATCGAGATCGAGCCGGCGCGGGCGGGCGGCTTGAGCGGGGTTACGTTCGCCAATGGCTGCATCGTGTTTCTACCGATCGGACCAGTTCGTTGAATGTCATGGCAATCACGGCGATCATGATCACGCCGGCGAGCAGTTGCTTCATCTGGAAATTCTCGCCCCAGGTCGCGATCTGATGGCCGATGCCGTCGCGCGAAGCATACATCTCGGCGAGGATGACGCCGGTGAGGTTGAAGATCATCGAGATCCGCAGCGCTTCCAGCAGCACCGGCAGCATGCTCGGCAGATAGACCCGGAACGCGGTCTGCCACGGCGTCGCTCCATAGGAGCGGGCGACGGTGAGATGCTCGACCTTCACGGATTCCACCGCCGTCGTCGTCGACATGATGACGATGAAGATGGTGGAGAAGAATCCGAAGCCGACCTTCTGCGCGAAGCCGACCCCGAACACCAGGATGAACATCGGCAGGAAGATCGATTTCGGAATGCTGAAGGCGAAGAACAGCAGCGGCTTTGCGACCTCGGCGAAGTAGCGGTTCTCGGCGATCGCAAAGCCGATCAGGGCGCCGACCGGAACGGCGAGAACGAACGCGGTCAGCACCTCGCTCGCCGTCACGACCAGGTCGTTGCGGATGCTGGCGCGCTGCAGCAATTGCCACAGCATCACCAGCGTGTCGGAGGCCGACGGCAGCAGTCGCGGATTGACCATGCCGGTCCGCGACAGCAACTCCCACAGCGCGAACAGCGCCACCACGATGGCGAAGCGCGACGCCTTCAATCCGAGCGAACCGGCCATCGCCGCTGCCTCAGAACTTGGTCGGGACGGGCTTGAAGTCAGTCGAGAGGATGTCGGCCGCCGGCGCCAGGTCCTTCATGCCACCGAGCTTGGCGAGCTCGAGCGCCAGCTGCAGCTGCGCCAGCGTATTGGGCGCGCTCATGCTGCCGTCGGTTTCCAGCTTCATGATGGTGTTTTCGTATTCGAGCGCGGCGATATCGGCCGGGATCTCGTAAAGTTCGGCGATCAGCTTGACGGTGGCGTCCTTGTTGGCGCGCATGAACGCCAGCGCGCCGTACAGCGCGTTCAGCGTCTTCTGCACCATATGCGGCTTCTCCTTGGCGTATTTGTCGAGCGCGATCCAGCCGGCGGTGAGGTTGGCCGGCGCTTCCTTGGAATAGTCGAGGATGGTCTTGGCTTCGCCCGACTTGCCGATCTGGAAGCTGAGCGGCGAATACACCACGGCGGCATCGACATTGCCGGCGAGCAGGTTCGGCACCAGGCCGCCGCCGCCGACCGGCACGCGGGTGAAATTGATCTTCTTTTCCTGCTGGGTCCACAGCGCCAGCAGATCGGAACCGGAGCCGGCGGAGGTGATGGCGACCTTCTTGCCGGCGAGATCCTTGACCTCGAGCGTCGACTTCGAGAGCACCATCAGCTGCCAGCCGTAGCTGCCCATCGCGGCGTTGGCCACGACTTTTGACATCACGCCCTTGCTGCGGCCCGCGGCCGCCAGCGAGGTGGCGTCAAGGATGACGTCGGCCGCGCCCGCCGCCATCGCCTCGAAAGTTTCGGCGCCGCCGCGATAGATCGTGAGTTCGGCGGTGATGCCTTCCTTCTCGAACAGTTTCTGCCGCACCGCGGTCTCGGCGATCGTGGTCGGCCAATAGGTCTTGGTCGGCAGGCCGATGCGCACGGTTTCCGCTGCTTGCGCCATGCCGGGCATGGCGAGCAGGGTCGATGCGGTGACGGCGGCCAGGATGTGGCGACGTGTGATGCTCATGGTGACGTTTCCTCTGTTTTTTGTTTGGAGTTCTGCCGGAGCTTTTTGCGCGCTTCGGTTCAGGTGGTGTCGCTGCCTTCCGAGATTTTGGGAGCCGCGAGTTCGACAAGGCGCAAGGTGGTCATGAAGTGCTGCGCAAGTGCCGTGACCGCGGCATCGGCGTCGCGCCTGAGTACGGCATGCACGATCGCGGCGTGTTCGGATTCGACGTCGCGGATGGTTCCGGTCTCGCGCCGCACCGACAGCCGGCGGTAGCGCTCGCTCTGTTCGTGCAGTTCGTCGCGAAAACCGAGCAGCCATTGCGAGCCGCAGGCATTGACCAGTGCCCGGTGGAAGATTCGGTGACGGGCGATCCAGGTCTCGTTGTGGCTGTGCGGATCGTCGGGATGACGGTAGGGAACGGCGTTGAGCGCCACGAAGGCCTTTTCCACCGCTGCCAGCCACGCTGCGTCGCCACGCTCGATCGAGCGGCGCAGCGCCAGGCTTTCGATATCGATGCGGGTCTGGGTGACGTCGGCGAGGTCGGCCGACGACACCGGGCTGACCCGGAAGCCGCGCTGGTCCGAAGCCTGCACCAGCCCGTCGGCGACCAGCCGCGACAAGGCTTCGCGCACCGCCGCGAGGCTGACCCCGAACTGCTTGGCCAGTCCCGCAATGTGCAGTTTCTGGCCGGGAACCAGCTTGGTCGACAGGATATCGGTGCGCAAACGCTCCAGCACGGCCGAGGTAAGAGTCCTCGGTCCCGTCGAGCCTTCAACACTAAAACTCACCGCAACGCTGTCCATGGCGCGGGAAGATGACGAGCGCTTTGACAATCGTCAATCGAAAATCGATTTTCTCCGGAGTTATTCTGGTGTGACGAACTTGCCGCTTCGCGTGTTTTGGTCGATTGCAACAACTACCAGACCTCATCCTGGGGAGCCCCGCGCGCTTCGCGCGGCGTCTCGAAGGATGGCGGCAACAAATGTGCTGGATGGTTCGAGACGCGCGCCCGGTCAGCGCAAGCGCGCTGCCCGGACACGCTCCTCACCATGAGGGAGTGTGCCAAGGAGCGGGCAGCGGATGCTGCTATTGAAACTTCCGCACCAGATCGGGCGTGATTTCGCCGACGCTGCGGATGCCGAGCAGCGCCAGATCGCGGTTGACCTCGTCCTTCAGCAGGGTCAGCGCGCGCTGCACCCCGGCTTCGCCGCCGGCGACCGCCGCATAGAGCAGGGGCCGGCCGACGAAGACGAACTGGGCGCCGAGCGCCAGCGCCTTGATCACGTCGGTGCCGCGCCGGATGCCGCCGTCCAGCATCACGGTCATGCCGCCGGCTTCGGCCGCGATCTCCGGCAGCGTGCGCAGTGCCGATACCGTAAAATCGAGCTGGCGGCCGGCGTGGTTGGAAAGGATCACGCCGTCGGCGCCGCTCTCGCGCGCGATGCGCGCATCGGCCGGCGAGATCAGGCCCTTGACCACCAGCTTGCCCTTCCAGCGGCGGCGGATCAATTCGACATGCTTCCAGGCCAGCTGGTCGCGATGGCCGATGTTGCGCATCAGGTTCTTGGCCAGCACCGGCGGCCCGCGCTTGGCGTCCATGTTCTCGAAATGCGGCATGCCATGGTTCATCAGCGTGCGCGCCCAGACGCCGAACAGCCAGTGCGGATGGGTCACGGTGTCCCACGCGACCTGCGGCGTGATCGCCAGCGGGACCTGAAACCCGTTGCGGATGTTGTTCTCGCGGTTGGGCGGCACCGGCACATCGGCGGTCACCACGAAAGTGTCGTAGCCGGCGGCGGCGACGCGGTCGACCAGCGGCTCGATGCGGGAGGCCACGCCGGCGAGATAGGCCTGGTACCAGGCATCGGGATTTTCCCGGCGCACGTCCTCCAGCGTGATCAGCGAGGAGGCGCTGAGAATCATCGGCAGGTTCATGGCGGCGGCCGCGCGCGTCAGCACGATGTCGCCGCGATAGGCGCACAACGCCGACGAGCCCATCGGGGGAATGCCGAACGGCGCCGCATAGGTCTTTCCGAACAGCGTGGTGGTCTGCTCGCGGCCGGAGACGTCGTTCAGCACCCGCGGCACGAAGCCGTATTCGTCGAAGGCGCGGCGGTTGTCGCGCACCGAGGCGTCGGTCTCGGCGCCGCCCGAGATGTAACCGTAAAGAAATTTCGGCAGCCGGCGCCTGGCCGTCGCCTCGAAATCGTCGAGCGATAGGTAACGCCGCAAGGCGCGGGGAACGGCCTCGGCGGTGCGTTGCACGGTGGGCGGCGGCGGGGCTTTCGGAGTCGCGGTCTTGTCGTGCACGTTGGCGAGCCTTCTTTTGGAGACATTGGCCGGATGGTGAGACCGCGCGGCATGGGGGTCAAGCGCCGCCGCGGGCGCCTGGTTTTAGCGCCGGGCAGGCGGGCGGGGTTTCTGGTCTGATTTGGTGATGGACGCGCTGAGGTCCTGCAGCGCGCGGCGGGCATCGGTGATCAC
>JAZJYY010000063.1:0-4816 GCA_040390145.1 Pseudomonadota bacterium | reverse complement strand
CGCTGCGCTTGTCGAAACTCTGGATCAGTTCGCGCAGCGAGATCACGGTCGGCAGCAGTTCGCCGCCATATTTGTCGCTGCCGACATTGGCGAGAAACGTCTGGGTCTGGCCGAGGCCGTCGTCGATGCCTTTCATGACGTCGTCGGCGACGTCGACGATGTCGGTGATCCGTCTGCCGTTGCTTGCCAGGCTCGCGGTGAACGTCTCGAAATTGAGCAGCGTGTCCTTCACGGCGACTTCGTTGTCCTTGATGACCTTGTCGATGTTGCGGAGCGCCACCCGGATCTTGCCCTGGGTGTCCAGCAGCGCGTCCGGGTCGGCCGTCAGCACCGGCACCCCGTCCTTGTCCAGCGGAACCGGAGGCCCGTCCACCGCGCCGCCGGTCAGCGATATCGCCGCCACGCCGGTCAGCCCCTGAAACTCGAGTCCCGCCTCGGTGTCCTTGCGGACCGGCGCGGTGTTGTCGATCATCGCCAGCGCCACCACCCGGCGCGGATTGTCCAGCGTCAGCGACACCACTTCGCCGACGCGGACGCCGTTCAGATTGACGCTGCCGCCCTTGTTGAGGCCGGACGCGGAGCCTTCGAAGACCACCCGAAGCGGAACCCGTCCCTGGATGCCGGTGTACTTCCGGAAGCCGAGAAACGCGCCGAACCCCCCGGCGATCAGCGCCAGGGTCAACGATCCGATCAACAGGCTGCTCGCCCGCGGTTTCATGTCCGGTATCCAGCTGCAAACAGCATCAAGAGATAGCGCACTTGCCGGCCCCCGTCACCGCCTTCCGGATGGCCCGGCGGGCGGTCAGCCCGCGGCCACGGGCTTGCGCGAGGCGACGAAAACGCCCGTCAGCACCAGCGCGAAACCGATCACGTGGAACAGCCGCGGATGTTCGCCGAGAAAGACGATGGCCATCGCGGCGCCGAACATCGGGACGACATGAAAGAACGCCGCCGCGCGGTTGGCGCCGATCAGGTGGACGCCGCGATTGAAGCACAGATAGGCCAGGGTCGAGGGGAACACCGCGACATAGAACAGCGTCAGCAAATTGGGGCCGTTGAGCTGCATCAGCGGCCGGGTCATCAGCTCCCAGATCAGCAGCGGAATCAGGGCGGCGGCGCCGCAGCCGAAGGTAAAGCCGACGAACGACAGGGCGTGGATCTGTGGACGCTTGAAGGTCAGCGTCGAATACAGCCCGAAGATCAGGAGCGCGGCGAGGAAGATAAGGTCGCCGATGTTGAACTCGATGTTTTGCAGCGTCGTCAGGTCGCCCTGCAGCAGGATGACCAGCACGCCGGTCAGCGACACCGCGAGCCCGCCGGCCTGCGCCAGCGTCAGCCGGATGCCGAGCAGCAGCAGCGACCAGATCGCGACGAACAGCGGTGCGGCCGACTGCAGCAACAGCGTGTTCAGCGCCTGGGTATGCTCGAGCGCCCAGTACTGCATGGTGTTGAAGGCACTGATCCCGGTGACGGAAAGGACCATCATGGTGCCGAGCCGGCCGCGGATCGCGCCCCAGTCGCGCACCAGATGTTTCCAGGCGAACGGCAGGATGATGAGAAACGCCATCGACCAGCGCAGGAACGACAACGTGACCGGCGGAATATGCCCGGCGGCGAGCCGGCCGACGATGGCGTTGCCGGCCCAGCACAGCGCGGTGATGGACAGCAGCAAATAGGGCTGGTTGGCGATCCAGTTCCCGGAAGGCGCGGCAGCTGACGTGTGGTCGGAAGCAGACATTCTCTGGGCTCGGTTCATGGCGCCGCGCCCGGCCCGGCGTGGAACCGGGCCGGAATGTTCGCCCGGCAGACTCACAGACACGGGTTTTCGCCGGCGTTCAATGGCGGAAGACGCATCGCGACCATGCGCGTCGCGGTCGCTTACGCCGTCAGTTCATGCGCGACCGCCCCCGCGGCGATGGCGGCATCATTGGGATCGATTTCGATCTGCAATCCGCGCTGCCCGCCATTGACGAACACGGTCAGATGGCTCAGCGCCGTCTGTTCGATCGCCACCGGCACGCGCTTTTTCTGTCCGAACGGGCTGATGCCGCCGACATGATAGCCGGTCAGCCGCTCGGCATCGGCCGGGCGCATCATGTTCGCCGACTTGCCGCCGAACGCCGCCGCGAGCTTCTTCATGCCGACCTCGCAATCCGCCGGCACCACCACGCAGACCGGCGTGCCGTCGACCTCGGCCATCAGGGTCTTCAGCACGCGGTTCGGATCGACGCCGAGCGCCTCGGCAGCCTGCAGCCCGGTGCTCTCGGCGCTGGAATCGTAGACATAGGTGTGCAGCTTGAAGGCGCAGCCGACCTTCCGCAGCGCAAGGGTCGCAGGCGTGGTCTTCGACATGGGGCCATTGCTCCGGCGTCACGTGGTGGAGTTCCAATACCATGCGCGCACGCCGCCGGGCCAGCGCCACCGGGTCGCGTGGGGTGTTGCGATGGCGCAAGGCGGTCCGCGGAACGGCGGTTAGGCTGCCGCCATGAATGATTCCCCCGACCAGCCGGCCGGCAGCCTGCTTGTGCGCCTGTGGCGCCGGCTCGGCCCCGGCCTCGTCACCGGCGCCGCCGATGACGATCCCAGCGGGATTGCCACCCACAGCCAGATCGGCGCGCAGTTCGGCTTCGCCCTGGCGTGGACTTTCGTGCTCAGTTTTCCGCTGATGGTCGTGATCCAGGAGGTCGCCGCCCAGATCGGCTGCGTCACCGGGCGCGGCATCGCGCATAATCTGCGGCGGCATTATCCGCGCTGGCTGCTGCGATCGGTGGTGACGCTGCTGCTGGTCGCCAACATCATCAATCTCGGCGCCGATCTCGGCGCGATGGGGGCGGCACTGGCGCTGCTGATCGGCGGGCCGGATCAGCTCTACACCCTGCTGTTCGGCGTTGTCTGCATCGTGCTCGATGTATGGCTCAGCTATCCGCGCTACGCCGCGGTGCTGAAATGGACCACGCTGTCGCTGTTCTCCTATGTCGCCGTGGTGTTCGTGGCCGACGTGCCATGGGCCACGGCGCTGAAGTCGCTGATCGTTCCGACCTTCGAGTTCAACGGCGCCTCCGCGATGGCGATGGTGGCGATCCTCGGCACCACCATCAGTCCCTATCTGTTTTTCTGGCAGGCGGGGCAGGAGGTCGAGGAGCAGCACCGCCATCACGCCAAGCCGCTCTGCGTCTCGCCGAAGACGGCGGGGCCGGAGCTCGCGCGCATCCGCCTCGACACCATCGTCGGCATGGCCTTCAGTTCGCTGGTGTCGCTGGCGATCGTGTTCGCGACCGCGGCGACGCTGCACGGCCACGGCGTCACCGACATCGCGACCTCGGCGCAGGCCGCCGAGGCGCTGCGTCCGATCGCCGGCGAATTCGCCTTCGCGCTGTTCGCGCTCGGCATTATCGGCACCGGCCTGTTGGCCGTGCCGGTGCTGGCGGGGTCGGCGGCCTATGCGGTCAGCGAGGTGTTCGGCTGGGCCGAAAGCCTCGACGCCAAACCGAACGACGCCCGCGCCTTCTATGCCACGATCGCGGTGGCGACGCTGCTGGGGGCTGCGCTCAACTTCGTCGGGCTCGATCCGGTGCGGGCGCTGTACTGGGCCGCCGTCGTCAACGGCGTGCTGGCCGCGCCGCTGATGGCGGTCATGATGCTGATCGTGCGCAATCCGAAGGTGATGGGGCGGCTGACGGTATCGCGCGCCATGGCGATCTGGGGCTGGGCCGCGACCGCGGTGATGGCCGCGGCTTCGCTGGCGTTCTTTGTGCTGCATTAGAATGAGCGGCATGTCGCGCCCCCATGGCGCTGCCTTCGCGCCGCCACAAATTTTCAGGGGATATCAATGGGTTGGAGACCCTCCAACCCGGCCGAAAAAGCCCGTTCTTGCTTGCTTCGATAGCCTGCTTCCTTTATCCGATGGTATGCCTCGCATGCGAGCGGCTCCGGCCGTGATTTCGGCTGGGCGCATGATCCGGAAGAGTGGGGACCGTTTTTCCGAACCGATCATTCTCGGACCAAGACAGTTGCCAAGAGAGTTACCAAGACAGTTGCAGAGGGAAATCTAGCGAAATGACCAATGTCGTCGTCGTCGGCGCCCAGTGGGGCGACGAAGGGAAGGGCAAGATTGTCGATTGGTTGTCGGAGCAGGCCGACATCGTCGTGCGCTTCCAGGGCGGCCACAATGCCGGCCATACCCTCGTCATCAACGGCATCACCTACAAGCTGGCGCTGTTGCCATCGGGCGTGTTGCGGCCCTCCAAGCTGGCGGTGATCGGCAACGGCGTGGTGTTCGACCCGCAGGCCTTCCTCGACGAGGTGATCAGGCTGAAGGGCCAGGGCGTCGCCATCAGCCCGGAAAATCTGCGCGTCGCCGAAAATGTCACGCTGATCCTGCCGCTGCACCGCGAACTCGATGCGCTCCGGGAGTCGTCCAACGCCCTGACCGCGATCGGCACCACACGGCGCGGCATCGGCCCGGCCTATGAAGACAAGGTCGGCCGCCGCGCCATCCGGCTGATGGATCTGGCCGATCTCGACACCCTGCCGCACAAGATCGACCGCCTGCTGGCGCACCACAACGCGCTGCGCCGCGGCCTCAAACTGGAGGAAATCGACGGCGCCGGCATCCTGAAGGAGCTGAGCGCGCTGGCGCCGCAGCTTCTGCCTTACGCCGAGACGGTATGGCGGCTGCTCGACCAGAAGCGCCGCGAGGGCAAGCGCATCCTGTTCGAGGGCGCGCAGGGCGCGCTGCTGGACGTCGACCACGGCACCTATCCCTACGTCACCTCGTCCAACACGGTGGCGGCGCAGGCGGCGACCGGCACCGGCA
>JAZJYY010000062.1:0-27983 GCA_040390145.1 Pseudomonadota bacterium | reverse complement strand
CAATGTCGGGGATTACGGGCTGTCCGATCGCCTCACGCTTCACCGCGGCGATCTCTTCAAGCCGCTCGGCGGCAAACGCTATGATTTGATCATCTCCAATCCGCCCTATGTCGACGCCGAAGGCATGGCCGATCTGCCGCGCGAGTGCCGCGCCGAGCCGAAACTCGCCTTTGACGGCGGCGCCGACGGGCTCGATATCGTCCGCCGCATCCTCGGCGAAGCGCGCGCGCATCTGACGCCGCAAGGCGGGCTGCTGTGCGAGATCGGTCGCTGCCGCCCGCAACTGGAAGACGCCTACCCTGAACTTCCGCTGCTCTGGCTCGATACCGAGGATTCCGAGGGCGAGGTGTTCTGGATCGCGGCGGCCGATCTCTAGGCCGGCCGAACGCAACGGCATGACCGCCCCCTCTCCTTGCGGGCCTGCCTCTCTCCCCGCCAGGCGCGGGGCGAAAGCACAGGCGCAGTTCCGGACGTGTCAAAAGAACACTAGCCCCGCGAATCAACATTGATGCTAAGCTCGCAGCGCTTGGGAGAGCGCCGACTGGACCATGCCTGAAGACTTCCGTGTTTTCCCGGGTGGGAGCAGTTCGGACTTGAGGGCGTAGCGCGCGACATGATTCGCATTTCGACGATTTTCATCGCCATCTGCATGGTGCTGGTCGCAGCGTCGCTTGGCCTGGTCCTGCATTCGGTGGCTGGCATCAGCGGATCGGAATCCGCGATCGTGGCGCTCACCGCGCTGACCTTCCTGATCCTCTACAACGCGGTGTCGATGCGACTGCGCGACCGCACCGATGTCGGCGGCCAGATCGCGGATCTGTCGCGCGGCACCGCCGACCTCGCCCGCCAGGTCGCCGAATTCGGGCGCCGCCTCGCCGCCGTCGAGGGCCGGGTGGTGTCGTCCAATTCAGCCGGCGCCGACCGCATCCAGAGTGTGATCGGCGAGATCAGCGAACTCGGCATCCTGGTCAAGCAGCTCGCGACCTCCGTCGCCAGCCACGACGACATGCTGACCTCCGGCGCCGCTGCGGCGCCGCTTCAGCCTGCCAGCCCACCGGAGCGCGAAGCTCCGATCGAACCGGCCGATGTCGCCGAGGAGAGGCCCGGCGCCCCCGCGCCCGCCGTGGCGGCGCCGGCCGCGGCCACGGCCGTTGCCGCCGAAGCGACGTCGTCGCGCAGCCAGGCGCACATCCTCAACGCCGTGAAGGGGGCGGTCGAGGGAAACCGCATCGATATCTACCTGCAGCCGATGGTAACCCTGCCGCAGCGCAAGGTGCGCTTCTACGAGGCGGTGACGCGGCTGCGCGACGACAAGGACGAGGTTCTCGCCGCCGAGGATTTCATCGCGATCGCGGAAGCCGCCGGGCTGATCGGGCGGATCGATCACATGGTGATGCTGCGCTGCGTGCAGGTGCTGCGCCGGCTGATGGTGCGCAACAAGGATGTCGGAATCTTCTGCAACGTCGCCGCGGCGACGCTCGGCAATCCCACCACCTTCGCGCAATGCCTCGATTTTCTCGAAGCCAACCGCGCGCTGGCGCCATCCTTCGTGCTCGAATTCAAGCAGGCGACGTTTCGCAACCTCGGCCCGGTCGAGACCGAAAATCTCGCCGCACTGGCGCAACGCGGTTACCGCTTCTCGATCGACCACGTCACCGACCTCAGGATCGAGCCGCGCGAACTGGCCGACCGCGGCGTCCGCTTCATCAAGGTGCCTGCCGCGCTGTTGCTCGACCAGCGGCAGAACTCCAACTCCGACATTCACCCCTCGGACCTTTCCGATCTGCTCGGCCGCTTCGGCATCGACCTGATCGCCGAACGGATCGAAGGCGAACGCGCGGTGGTCGATCTGCTCGACTACGACGTGCGGTTCGGCCAGGGCTTTCTGTTTGCACCGCCCCGGCCGTTGCGACCGGAGGGGGCATCTGCTACCGGCGGGGCGCCTCCGAACAACGCGCAGGAACCCAATGGCCCCCCTAAAACGGCTCCCCTCCCCAAGCCCGCCATCGAGCCCCCGGCGCGGACGACCGGCAATGCCGCCCTGGCGCGGCGCGCAGCTGGGCCGGGCTGACCGGCTGTCGCAGCCATGACGGAACTGCGTTTCGCCGAGCGGCTGCGCGACCTCGTCACCGGCGTCGAAGTCGTGCTTTCCGATATCTGGGGCGTGGTTCACAACGGCCTCGAGGCCTTTCCCGAAGCCTGCGAGGCGCTCCATACCTTCCGCGCCCAGGGCGGCACGGTGATCCTCATCACCAATGCGCCGCGCCCCGCCGATTCGGTGCAGCGGCAACTGCGCAAGATGGGCGTCGCGGACGAGACCTATGACGCCATCGTCAGCTCGGGCGATCTGACCCGGCATTACGTCGCCGACCATCCCGGCAAGAAAGTGTTCTGGCTCGGTCCCGAGCGCGACAACTCGATCTATCGCGGGCTGGATCCGGTCATGGCGCCGCTGGAAGAAGCCGATTACATCGTCTGCACCGGCCCGTTCGACGATGAAACGGAATCCGCCGAAGACTATCGCGGCATGATGCTGAAGGCGCGCGAGCGCCACCTGACGCTGATCTGCGCCAACCCGGACATCGTGGTCGAACGCGGCGACCGCCTGATCTATTGCGCCGGCGCCATCGCCGAACTCTATCGCGAATTGGGCGGCGAGGTGATCTTCTACGGCAAGCCGCACCGGCCGATCTACGAACGCGCCATGGCGCTCGCGGCGGAACGCCAGAGCCACCCCATCGGACTCAACCGCGTGCTGGCGATCGGCGATTCCGTGCGGACGGACCTCACCGGCGCCCATGCCTTCGGCATCGACTGCCTGTTCCTGACCCGCGGCATCCACTCCGAGGAGTTCGAGGGCATCGATCAGCTCGACCCCGCCTCGGTCAAGGAGCTGTTCGGGCATCCGCCCAAGGCGCTGATGCGGGAGTTGAGGTGGTAGGGGTTTATCTTCTCCCTAGCCCCGCGCTTGCGGGGAGAGGGTCGGGGTGAGGGGCTCTCTCGGCAAATTCTGAAGATGCGAGTACGCGGTGAGTCCCCCTCACCCGAAATTCGCTGGCGCGAATTTCGACCTCTCCCCGCAAGCGGGGCGAGGTAAAAAATTTACGCGCTCGCCATGTCAGGGAATACCGCCTCGATCTTGGTCTTCAGCGTGGCGGCGTTGAACGGCTTGACGATGTAATTGTTGACGCCGGCCTTCTTGGCGGCGATCACGTTTTCGGTCTTGGATTCCGCCGTGATCATGATGAACGGCGTGGTGGCGAGATTGGGATCGGCGCGGACTTCGCGGAGCAGGTCGTAGCCGGTCATCGGCTCCATGTTCCAGTCGGAGATCACCAGGCCGTACTTCTTGACGCGCATCTTGTTCAGCGCCGCCGAGCCGTCGCTGGCGTCATCGATATTCTCGAAGCCAAGCTGCTTCAGGAGGTTTCGGATGATCCGGATCATGGTGTTGTAGTCATCCACCACCAGAACCGACATCGACAAATCAACCGCCATCTTGACTCCCCCGCAACGCTACAAACCATCAACCGGCCTGCCTCAGGCCAAAAAGCCCCGCAGTCCGTCGCCCACCAGTAACACCAGCCCTTAAACAGCGCGTTAACTGACCTATGCGGGAAACATGGCCACGACACCCGTTCCGCGACGGGTCCGGCCCGGCTTGACTTCATCGGGGCCGCCGCGTCACGGTCCCGCGCCCGCCAACCACGCCCCAAAGAACCCTTTAAAATGACGTCTGGCTTTACTGTGATCCGCGACACCACCCCCGCAGCCGCCATCCCCAGGGGAGCGGTGGTGGCGATGGGCAATTTCGATGGCGTCCATCTCGGCCACCGCGCGGTGATTGCGGCCGCCCTGCAGATGGGCAGCGCTCATGGCCGGCCGGCGCTGGCGGTGACCTTCGAGCCCCACCCCAAGAGCTTCTTCAGCCCGAATACCCCCCAGTTCCGGCTCACCGACGAGGCCAGCAAGCTGAGGCTGCTGGCCGGGACCGGGCTTTCCGGCGCCGTGGTGATGACCTTCGACAAGGGCCGCGCTGGGACCACGGCGCAGGATTTCATTCACCATGACCTGATCGAGCGGCTCGGAATCAGCGGGATCGCGGTCGGCTACGACTTTCATTTCGGCAAGGGGCGCGTGGGCTCGCCGGGCCTGCTGGTCAGCGAGGCGCCCCGGCTCGGCATCGAGGTCGATGTCCAAGCCCATATCGATATCGACGAGCGGCCGGTGTCCTCCTCTGCGATCCGGATGGCGCTGGCGGAGGGGCAGATCGACGACGCCACCGCGATGCTCGGCGGCCCCTGGTTCGTGGCCGGCACGGTGATCCATGGCGAGAAACGCGGCCGCGATCTCGGCTATCCCACCGCCAATATCCGGCTCGACAAGAATTGCGGGCTCAAGCACGGCATCTATGCGGTGCGGGTCGGCCGCGGAAACCAACGCCTCGACGGCGTCGCCAGTTTTGGCCGCCGCCCGACCTTCGACAATGGCGCGCCGCTGCTGGAAGTGTTCCTGTTCGACTTCAAGGGCGACCTCTATGGCGCCTCGCTGGATGTCGCCTTCATCGCCTTCATCCGCGAAGAGGTGAAGTTCGACGGCATCGAGGCGCTGGTGCGCCAGATGGACGACGACAGCGCGAAAGCGCGCGCGGTGCTGGCGGCGGCGCCGGATGCCTTTCCGAAGCTCGGAGTGGTCGGATGAGCAAAACCGAAAAGCAAAAAATGCTGGCGGGCGAACTGTATCGTCCCGATGCCGAGATTGGCGCCGATCAGGCGGTGACGAAGGAATGGCTGGTGCGGTACAACGCGGCGCTGGCAAAGCCGGTATCGGAGCGGCACGCGCTGCTGACGGAACGGCTCGCGCATGTCGGGGCTGGAGCCGTCATTCGTCCGCCGTTCTTTTGCGACTTCGGCTACAACATCCGTGTCGGCGACGACGTCTTCATGAACTTCAACTGCGTCATCCTGGATGTGGTCGAGGTCAGCATCGGCGACCGCACCCAGATCGGGCCGGCCGTGCAGATCTACGCCGCCGATCATCCCCGTGACGCCAAAACGCGGCGCGAAGGCCTCGAATTCGGACGGCCGGTGCGGATCGGCAGCGACGTCTGGATCGGCGGCGGCGCCATCCTCCTGCCCGGCGTGACCGTGGGCGACGGCGCCGTGATCGGGGCCGGCAGCGTGGTCACCCGGGATGTCGAGCCCGGGCAGACGGTTACCGGCAATCCGGCCCGGCCGAAGCACCCGCGCCCGGCGGTCGAGGACTGACCGCCTGCCGACGCCGGGGCTTTGCGATTTTCCCGCTTGGCTGCTATGGAAAGCCCCATGTTGGCGCGGCGCACCATCCCCATTAGCGGCCCGGCTTCCGCCTGAGCTTAGGCTCGGCGCAAGACCGGGACCTTGTCCATTCATCCGCGATGAATCGCGTTTCAGCGCCCCTTGAGCCCAAGAGCATTCATGTCCGAGAAGCCGCAAAAGTCCGACGCTACCGACTATTCCAAGACCCTGTTCCTGCCGCAGACGGAATTTCCCATGCGCGCCGGGCTGCCGCAGCGCGAGCCGGAAATACTCAAGCGCTGGAACGAGATCGGCCTCTACGGCAAGCTGCGCGAGAGCGCCGCCGGCCGGGCCAAATTCGTCCTGCATGACGGCCCCCCCTACGCCAACGGCAACATCCATATCGGCCACGCGCTGAACAAGATCCTCAAGGACGTGGTGACCAAGAGCCAGCAGATGCTCGGCTTCGATTCCAACTACGTGCCGGGCTGGGACTGCCACGGCCTGCCGATCGAATGGAAGATCGAGGAAGAGAACTACCGCTCCAAGGGCAAGCAAAAGCCGGACTTCAAGGACTCCACCGCCATGGTGGCGTTCCGCAGGGAGTGCCGCGCCTATGCCACGCACTGGCTCAATGTGCAGCGCGAGGAATTCAAGCGGCTCGGCATCATCGGCGACTGGGATCACCCCTACGCCACCATGGACTTTGCTGCCGAGGCGCAGATCGCGCGCGAGTTGATGAAGTTCGCCGCCAACGGCACGCTCTATCGCGGCTCCAAGCCGGTGATGTGGAGCGTGGTGGAAAAGACCGCGCTGGCGGAAGCCGAAATCGAATACGAGGATTACACCTCGGATACCGTGTGGGTGAAATTTCCGGTGACGTCACCGGGATTCGGCGCGCTCGCCACCGCCAGCGTCGTGATCTGGACCACCACGCCCTGGACGCTGCCCGGCAACCGCGCCATCAGTTTTTCGCCGAAGATTTCCTATGGCCTCTACAAGGTCACCGATGCGCCCGGCGACAACTGGGCCAAAAACGGCGATCTGCTGATTTTGGCGGATGCGCTGGCGGAAAGCGTGTTCAAGCAGGCGCGCGTCGCGGCCTATGAGAAGGTGCGCGAGGTTCCGGCCGACACGCTGGATGCGGTGGAATGCGCCCATCCGCTGAAAGGCGCTGGCGGCGGCTACGAATTCGTCGTGCCGCTGCTCGCCGGCGACCACGTCACCGACGACACCGGCACCGGATTCGTACATACCGCGCCCGGCCATGGCCGCGAGGATTTCGAGGTCTGGATGGCCAATGCGCGCGAGCTGGAGCAGCGTGGCATCAACACCATCATCCCCTATACCGTCGACGAGAACGGCGCCTTCACCGATCACGCGCCGGGCTTTACGGGCAAACGCGTCATCAACGACAAGGGCGAAAAAGGCGACGCCAACGAGGCCGTGATCAAGGCACTGGTCGAGCGCGGCATGCTGCTGGCGCGCGGCCGGCTCAAGCATCAATACCCGCATTCCTGGCGCTCGAAGAAGCCGGTGATCTTCCGCAATACGCCGCAATGGTTCATCGCGATGGACAAGTCCATCGCGGATGATGGCCACGCGAAGCCGGGCGACACGCTGCGCGCCCGTGCGCAACACGCCATCTCGGTCGCCCAATGGGTGCCGCCGTCGGGCCAGAATCGCATCAACGGCATGGTCAACTCCAAGCCCGACTGGGTGATCTCGCGGCAGCGCGCCTGGGGCGTGCCGATCGCGGTGTTCGTGCGCGAGAAAGCCGACGGCTCCGCCGAAATCCTGCAGGACGAAATCGTCAACCAGCGCATCGCAGAAGCCTTCATGCAGGAAGGCGCCGACGCCTGGTACATGGACGGCGCGCGCGAACGCTTCCTCGGGTCTCGCTCGGCCGAGGACTGGAAGAAGGTCGACGACATCTGCGACGTCTGGTTCGATTCCGGCTCGACCCATGCCTTCGTGCTGGAAGACCGCCAGCAGTTTCCGCAACTCGGCAACATCGTCCGCAAGGTCGATGGTGGCGCCGATACCGTGATGTATCTGGAAGGCAGCGACCAGCATCGCGGCTGGTTCCAGTCGTCGCTGCTGGAAAGCTGCGGCACCCGCGGCCGCGCGCCGTTCGACGTGGTGCTGACACACGGCTTCACGCTGGACGAGAACGGCCGCAAGATGTCGAAGTCGGTCGGCAACACCGTCGAGCCGCAGAAGGTGATGAAGGATTCCGGCGCCGACATCCTGCGGCTCTGGGTCTGCGCGACCGACTATGCCGACGACCAGCGCATCGGCCCGGAAATCCTCAAAAACACCATCGAGACCTACCGCAAGCTGCGCAACTCGATCCGCTGGATGCTCGGCACGCTGGCGCATTTTGCGCCTGGCGACGCCGTCGCGCATGCCGAGATGCCCGAGCTCGAGCGGCTGATGCTGCATCAGCTCGCCGGCCAGGCCGCCACCGTGCGCAAGGCCTACGCCGAGTTCGACTACAAGACCGTGGTCGCGAGCCTCTCGGCCTTCATGAACACCGAACTGTCGGCGTTCTATTTCGATATCCGCAAGGATACGCTGTATTGTGACCCGCCGTCGTCGCCGGCGCGCAAGGCGGCGCTGACCACGATCGACATCATCTGCGATTCGATCCTGAAATGGCTGGCGCCGGTGCTGAGTTTCACCACCGAAGAGGCGTGGCGGATGTACCGGCCGGACGCCGAACCCTCGGTGCATCTGACCCTGTTCCCGACCGAGTTCGAGGCGTTCCGCGATGACGCACTGGCGGCGAAGTGGGAGATCATCCGCAACGTCCGCCGCGTCGTCACCGGCGCGCTGGAGCTCGAGCGCGCCGCCAAGACCATCGGCTCCTCTTTGGAGGCCTCGCCGCTGGTCTACGTCTCCGACCAGACCATCTTCAACACGCTGTTCGATATCGATCTGGCCGAAGTCTTCATCACCTCGAATGCGATGGCGACCAACGACGACGCGCCGGCCACAGCATTCCGGCTGAACGAGGTCCCGGGCGTCGCCGTGGTGGTCGAGAAGGCGGTCGGCACCAAATGCGCGCGGTCGTGGAAGATCTCCACCGATGTCGGCGGCGACGCCGAATACCCGGATGTCTCGCCGCGCGACGCCGCGGCACTACGCGAATGGAAGGCGCTGGGGGTGAGTGTGTAATGTCGGCCACCGCGCCATGACCCCCCACCTGCGCTCCGGAATCATCGCCGCCGTCGCCGCCCTGGTGCTCGATCAGGCCTCAAAACTTTGGCTGCTGTTCGTATTCGACCTCGCCCGGCGTGGCGCGGTCAGGGTTACGCCGTTCTTCGACCTGGTGCTGGCCTGGAACGTCGGGATCAGCTTCGGCTGGTTCCAGAGCGACAGCCAATGGGTTCAGGTTCTCCTGATGCTGATCAAGGCCGTGGCGGTGCTGGTGCTCGCGATCTGGATGGCGCGGTCGCAGAACCTGCTGGCGACGGTCGGCCTCGGGCTGATCATCGGCGGCGCCATCGGCAACGGCATCGACCGCTTCGCCTATGGGGCGGTGGTCGATTTCGCCCTGTTCCACCTCGATATCGGCGGAAAAACCTGGAATTGGTACGTGTTTAACCTTGCCGACGCGGCGATTGTTGCCGGGGTAGCGGCCCTGTTGTATGATTCCTTCCTGGGGGTACCCGCCGCAAAAGCGCCCTGATCCCGGCTGATACGAGCCCTGCGGGCCGGAGTGGAATTGCGCGCCTCAGATCGGCGCCCCCCGGCGGAAGAATTTGAACAGGAACAGCTTGATGCGCGACACCGAAGCCAGCTTCCGGATTGTGCAGGATCCACCGCGAACCCCCTGGCGGGGGCTGAAGCTCACCGTCGCCATGCTGGGCATCGGCCTGGTGATGGCTGCAGGTGCTGCCCGCGCCGCCGATGACGATGAGGACGACAAGACCTTCGAAGAGAAGATCATCGACGGCATCATGGCCGGTATCGGCGGCACCAACATGGAAAACCGCGGCATCGAGTACCGCGAGCGGTCACCGCTGGTGGTGCCCCCCAAGCTCGATCTGCCGCCGCCGGCTTCCGCGGCAGCCGAGGCCCCCGTAGCGAACTGGCCGAAGGACCCCGACGCGCAGCGGCGAAAGGCCGCCGCCGCCGCCCGCAAGAAGGACAACAAGGATCCCCGGGAAGCCTCCCGCATCCTGACCCCGGCCGAACTGGCCGTCGGCAAGACCGCCGGTCCCGCCCGCCCCGGAGTCAGCGACGCCAACCAGCCCGGCGCCACCAACACCAATCTGCTGAGCCCATCCGAACTCGGCTACAAGGGCGGCTTCAGCGGCCTGTTCGGCGGCAACAAGACCGAGAGCGCGCCGTTCAAGGGTGAGCCGACCCGGGAATCGCTGACGCAGCCGCCGAGCGGATACCAGACGCCGTCGCCGAACTTTGCCTACGGCACCGGGCCGAAGGAATCGATGAACAAGGAATACAACCCGTCCCAAGGCAAGTACGGCGAATAGGCCAAGCTTATTCTGCCGCCTTAATCTATTGTAACCTCTCGGCTTCGTGACGCTCGCCGGTTTTGTCCCGGTGTACGGTGCCGCGGCGTTATCCGGAATATTTCCGTTCGCGCTGCAAGCTTCTCATTTGCGTGTATTCTACCGCAGATAAGTCGACGCAATCTGCGTAGACTTGATTGCGAAGCAAGACCGGTACCCACTTTTGCGGAATACGCGCCAGACAAGGTCATGATGCCCACATCCCGCTTTGCCGTTTCGTTCGCCGCCCTGTTCCTGACATTGGCATTTCCCGCAAGTAGCGTTCGCGCCCAGACCACGGTGACGTCGGAGCGACCCGCCACGTTCACGCTTGCCAATGGCCTGCAGGTCGTGGTGATCCCGGATCACCGCACGCCTGTCGTCACCCACATGCTCTGGTACAAGGTCGGCTCCGCCGACGAGACGCCCGGCAAATCCGGCCTCGCCCATTT
The DNA here is from genome assembly GCA_040390145.1 of Pseudomonadota bacterium. Taxonomy (GTDB): domain Bacteria; phylum Pseudomonadota; class Alphaproteobacteria; order Rhizobiales; family Xanthobacteraceae; genus Bradyrhizobium. The sequence continues at coordinate 17,735 of JAZJYY010000062.1, read as the reverse complement.
TCTCGAACATCTGATGTTTAAGGGCACCGACAAGCATCCGGCCGGTGAATTTTCCAAGACCGTGCTTCGGATCGGCGGCAACGAGAACGCTTTCACCTCGACCGATTACACCGGCTATTTCCAGCGCGTGCCGCGCGAGCAGCTGGCGAAGATGATGGAATTCGAGGCCGATCGCATGACCGGCCTGGTCCTGAAGGACGAAAACGTGCTGCCGGAGCGCGACGTCGTGCTCGAGGAATTCAACATGCGGGTCGCCAACAACCCGGATGCGCGGCTGACCGAGCAGATCATGGCGGCGCTGTACCTGAACCATCCCTACGGCCGCCCCGTGATCGGCTGGCGCCAGGAAATCGAGAAGCTCGACCGCGAGGATGCGCTGGCGTTCTACAAGCGCTTCTATGCGCCCAACAACGCCATCCTGGTGATCGCCGGCGACGTCGAGCCCAAGGATATCCGCGCGATGGTGGAACGGACCTATGGCGGCATCCCGGCGCAGCCCGCCATATCCGCCCACCGCGTCCGGCCGCAGGAGCCGGTGCCCGCGGCCCCGCGCACCGTGACGCTGTCCGACCCCAGGGTCGAGCAGACCAGCGTACGCCGCTATTATCTGGTGCCCTCGGCCAACACCGCCGCGGCGGGCGAAAGCCAGGCGCTCGACGTGCTGGCGCAATTGATGGGCAGCGGTTCCAACTCCTATCTCTATCGCGCGCTCGTGATCGACAAGCAGCTCGCGGTCAGCGCCGGCGCCGGCTACCAGGGCACCTCGCTCGATCCCACGCAATTCGTGATCTCGGTGTCACCGAAGCCGGGCGTGGAGTTTTCGCAAATCGAGCAGGTGATCGACGGCGTGATCGCGGATGTCGGACGGAACCCGGCGCGGTCGGAGGATCTCGAGCGCGTCAAGACCCAGCTGATCGCGGAAGCGATCTACGCCCAGGACAACCAAGCGACGCTGGCACGCTGGTACGGCGGTGCGCTGACCTCCGGCCTCAGCATCGACGACATCAGGAGCTGGCCGGACCGCATTCGCGCCGTGACCGCCGAACAGGTCCGCGAAGCCGCGCAAAAATGGCTCGACAAAAAGCGATCGGTGACAGGCTACCTGATCAAGGATGCCACGCCGAAGCGCGAGGAGAAGCGTTCGTGAAGCATTTTGTGACTCCGTTGAGGATTTTCGCGCGGCGCGCCGCATTCGCGGCGGCCGCCTGCCTCGCGCTGGCGCCGCTGCCGTCGCACGCCGCGGCCAAAATCCAGCACCTGGTTTCGCCGGGAGGCATCGAAGCCTGGTTCGTGCAGGACGCCACCGTGCCGCTGATCGCGATGGAATATGCCTTCGGCGGCGGCGCGACGCAGGACCCGGCCGACAAGCCCGGCGTCGGCAACATGGTCGCCAGCCTGCTCGACGAGGGTTCGGAGGAGCTGGACTCCAAGACCTTCCACGAGCGGCTCGACCGCCGCGCCATCGAGCTCAGCTTCTCGTCGACGCGGGATTATTTCCGCGGCAGCCTGCGCATGCTCAAGGACAACCGGGACGAGGCCTTCGAACTGCTGCGCAAGGCGGTGACCGCGCCGCGATTCGACAGCGTCGATGTTGAGCGCATTCGCGCCCAGATCTCCTCGGGCCTGCGCCGCGACACCTCCAATCCCTCGGCGCTGGCCAGCCGCAAGTTCCTGCAGCTCGCCTTCGGCGATCATCCCTATGGCCGCCAGGCCAACGGCACGCTGGAAAGCCTGCCGAAGATCGATACATCAGACATGAAGGATTACGTCCGCCGCGTGCTGGCGAAGGATACGCTGCGGATTGCCGTGGTCGGCGATGTCGACCCGGCCACGCTCGGCCAGCTGCTCGACAAGACCTTCGGCGGACTGCCGGCCAAGGCCAGCCTGACGCCGGTCGCCGAGATCGAAGCCGCCAAGCCGCCGCAGCGCGCCTTCATTCCGCTCGACGTGCCGCAGACCGTGGTGATGTTCGGCGGCCCCGGCATCAAGCGCAACGATCCGAATTTCATGGCCGGCTATGTCGTCAACCACATTCTCGGCGGCGGCGGGCTGTCGTCGCGGCTCTACCGGGAGGTCCGCGAGAAGCGCGGCCTGGCCTATTCGGTCAATGAATCGCTGCTCTGGATGAATCACTCCGCGGTCTTCATCGGCACCACCGGAACCCGCGCCGACCGCGCCGGCGAAACCGTCGACGCGGTCGAGAAGGAGATCAGCCGCATCGCCGAGGAAGGCCCGACCCAGCAGGAACTGGACGAGGCCAAGTCCTATCTCAAGGGCTCGCAGATGCTGGCGCTCGACAGCTCCTCGAAGCTGGCCTCGGCGCTGCTGCAGTACCAGCTCGACAAGCTGCCGATCGACTATATCGAGAAGCGCAACGCCATCGTCGATGCCGTGACGCTGGACGACGCCAAAAAGGCCGCCAGCCGGCTGTGGGGGCAAGGCCTGCTCACCGTGATCGTCGGCCGCGCCCCGCAAGCAGCAGCGCAGCCGGCATCGGTGACAGCGCCGAAGGCGAACTGAGCGCCGCCTTCAGCGCCACATATAAACCAGCTATCCTCCGCCAACCGATTCCCGCTGGGGGAATATCGGCTCCGGTGACGCCATGCTGCGGATTTCCCGCGACCTTTCGATCGACGAGAACGACATCGAGATCACCTTCGTCCGCGCCTCCGGCCCGGGCGGGCAGAACGTCAACAAGCTCTCGACCGCCGCCCAACTGCGCTTCGACACGCGCCGGATCACGCTGCCGGAAGACGCCGCGCTGCGGCTGAACCGGATCGCCGGCCAACGCATGACCAAGGACGGCGTGATCGTGATCCATGCGCAGCGCTTCCGCACCCAGGAACGCAACCGCGCCGACGCCACCGACCGATTGCTCGACATATTGCGCGAGGCGATGGTGCGGCCGGTGCCGCGCCGCGCCACCAAGCCGACCTTCGGATCGAAGCAGCGCCGCCTCGAAGGCAAGAAGCGCCGCAGCGACGTCAAGTCGAAGCGGGGGGCGGGTGGTTTCGACGACTGAAGGCCGTGTTGGTCGCGGATCAGATATTCGCGGATCATGATCCGCGCGGTGAATTCGGGCACTGACGCTTTCGCTGGTCAGCCCGAGCACGGCCCGTTGCCGGGATTTCGGTTCGCGGGATCGCAGTTTTCAGCAAAGTTTCGGCTCCATCTCCTTGAACTATGGTTCTAATATCTATAGTTTATGGGATGATAGAGGTACTTGTGCGCATTTTCAAAACCAAGGCCCTTGCCCGCTTTACCAAGCGCGAATCCATTGGCGATGAGAGCCTTGTGGCTGCGGTCGCGTCGGCAACGCGCGGCTTGATCGATGCTGATCTCGGCGGCGGGCTGATCAAGCAACGGGTCGCGAGACCGGGACAGGGCAAGAGAGGCGGTTTTCGGATGCTGATCGCATTCCGCACGGATCGCGCCATCTTTCTATTCGGGTTCGCCAAGAATGAACGCGACAATATCGAAGACAAACAGCTGATTACCCTTCGAGAAATCGTAGCATCCTGGTTCGCCGCCGATGACAAAAAGATCGCACGGGCATTGAAGGACGGACTTCTCATAGAGGTGAAGCATGGCAAAGCGAAAGACAACGAACCGTCGGCTGACTGAAGAATTGCTGGAAACCGCGCAGGACATGCGTTCGAGCGGCCTCATGAGCAAGGCTGCCCACGAAAAAATCACCATGCGCCATATTGGTGAGGAATTGATCGATTCCACAACCGTACCGCTGACCGGCAAGGAGATCAGGGCCATGCGCGAGAAGGCGCATTTAAGCCAGGCGGTCTTTGCTCACTACCTGAAACTAACCGTGGGCTACGTCTCACAACTCGAACGTGGCGCAAAACGCCCGACGGGACCGGCGCTTGTCTTGCTCGACGTCATCCGGCGCAAAGGCATCGAGGCAATTCTGTGAACTACAATCATGCAGGTCTTTCTTCTGTCCGCAACGTCAGGGGGAACCGGATATCCATCTGCGCGAACATCGGGGAGAGATAGCCAAACCTCTCTGGTGACCCTCCCGTCGGACCGCAAAAGCACTTAGATTGGCCTTCCATTCCGCGAGTCGTCCAAAGCTCATGCCCGTCCGCCAGCTCCCCGAGCAGATCGTCAACCGCATCGCCGCCGGCGAGGTGGTCGAGCGTCCCGCGAGCGTGGTCAAGGAACTGGTGGAGAACGCCATCGACGCCGGCGCCAGCCGGATCGACATTTTCACCGATGGCGGCGGGCGGCGGCGGATCGGCATCACCGACGATGGCAGCGGCATGACCTATGGCGATCTGGCGCTGTCGGTCGATCGCCATGCCACCTCCAAGCTCGACGACGAGGACCTGCTGCGGATCCGCACGCTGGGGTTTCGCGGCGAGGCGCTGCCCTCGATCGGCGCGGTGGCGAGGCTCGGCATCACCACGCGCCATCAAAGCGAGCCGCATGCCTGGTCGCTGGCGGTGGAAGGCGGCGTCAAATCCGCGATCATGCCGGCGGCGCTGAGCCAGGGCACCCGCGTCGAGGTCAGCGACCTGTTTTATGCGACGCCGGCTCGGCTGAAATTTCTCAAGACCGACCGCACCGAGGCGGAGGCGATCCGCGAAGTCGTCCGCCGTCTCGCGATGGCGCGGCCCGATATCGCCTTCACGCTGGCGGGCGAGGAACGCGCGCCGGTGACCTGGGCCGCCGCTTTGCCCGGCGCCGCCGGCCGGCTGACGCGGCTCGGCGATATCCTCGGCAGCGATTTTCGTTCCAGCGCGATCGAGGTGCGCAGCGAGCGCGACGGCGTCGTGGTCGAGGGCTTAGCCGCCGCCCCCTCGCTGACCCGCGCCAATGCGCTCGGGCAGTATCTGTTCGTCAACGGCCGGCCGGTGCGTGACAAGCTGATCCTCGGTGCGGTGCGCGGCGCCTATGCCGACTATCTGCCGCGCGACCGCCATCCCGTGGTGGCGCTGTTCGTGACGCTGGATTCCCAGGAGGTCGACGCCAATGTGCATCCGGCCAAGACCGAGGTGCGCTTCCGCAATGCCGGGCTGGTCCGCGCGCTGATCGTGCACGCGCTGAAGGAGGGCCTGGCGCGCGAGGGCAAGCGCACCGCCGCCAACAGCGACGGCGCGGCGCTGGCCTCGTTCCGCCCGTCCTTCGCGCCGCGTCCGGGTAATTGGGACTGGCGGCGTTCGCCGGCCTATCCGGCGGGACCGATGCCGGGCTTCGCGGGCTCAGCGGCGACCGCGTTCGCCGAACCGGGACAGGCCGCCTTCGATGTCGGCACGCCGACCGCGGATGTGCGGTTTCAGGAGGCGCCTTCCGCCGACCTGCTCGACCGTCCGCTGGGCGCAGCGCGCACGCAGATCCACGAGACCTATATCGTGTCGCAGACCCGCGACGGCCTGGTCGTGGTCGACCAGCACGCCGCGCATGAGCGCATCGTCTATGAGAAGCTCAAGGCGTCGCTGGCGCGCAACGGCGTGCAGCGGCAGATCCTGCTGATTCCCGAAATCGTCGAACTCGACGAAGCCACCGTCGAGCAACTGCTCGATCGCGCCGTCGAACTCGCAACGTTCGGACTCGCAATCGATTCCTTCGGCCCCGGCGCGGTCGCGGTGCGCGAGACACCTTCACTGCTCGGCAAAGCCAATGCCGCCGCGCTGCTGCGTGACCTCGCCGAGCACATGGCGGAATGGGACGAGGCGCTGCCGCTGGAACGCCGCCTGATGCATGTCGCGGCCACCATGGCCTGCCACGGCTCGGTGCGCGCCGGGCGCATCCTCAAGCCGGAAGAGATGAACGCCCTGCTGCGCGAAATGGAAGACACGCCGAATTCAGGCCAGTGCAACCATGGCCGGCCGACCTATGTCGAGTTGAAGCTGAGCGATATCGAGAAGCTGTTCGGGCGGAGGTAGACGCTGTTTGCAAAATATCGAAAACGAGCCCATGCAAAGATAGAACAGAGTATTATATTACCATTTGATGGTTTCGAGCCGTCACATAAAAGGAAGCTACGCATCAAACTGTCATCGTCCGCGAATGTGGACGATCCAGAATTCCAGAGACACCAGCGATTGAACCGAGGAGCCCGTACTGGATCCCGGCATTCGCGGGGATGACGAGTCAGGGTTGGGCGAGCAGTTTGCCAAACCTCAGAAACGTAAACTCGGTATCGTCATACGCCCGCCGCTCCAGCTCCTCGAAACCCTCCGGTGCTGCGAACGCCGCCGCCTTGGATTCCTCGACCACCAGCAGCGCCCCCGGCGTCAGCCAGCCGCCGTCGCGCAGCGCGGCCAGTGATTTCTCGGCCAGCTTCATGCGGTAGGGCGGATCGAGGAACACCAGCGAGAACGGCTCCATCGGATGCGCGGGGCCGGGATTGGTGGCGTCGCGGCGATACACTTTGGTGACGCCGCCGAGGCCCAGCGCCTCGACATTGTTGCGTAAGAGCGCCCGCGCCTCGGCGCCATTGTCGACGAACAGCGTGAAAGCCGCCCCGCGCGACACCGCCTCGATGCCGAGCGCGCCGGTGCCGGCGAACAGGTCGAGCACGCGGGCGTCCTGGACCGGGTTGTCATAGGCATGGATCAGGATATTGAACAGCGACTCGCGCAAACGGTCCGCCGTCGGCCGGATGTCGTTCGACGACGGCGACGCGAGATTGCGGCCCTTCAGCCGTCCACCAACGACACGCATTCTCTACAAGCCTCGCCGTTGTAGTGACAACCTTGCCACGAGCTCGGTGAGCCCCCTCTCCCATGGGGAGAGGGTTGGGGTGAGGGGGTACGGTCTATCGGTGGAGCGTAACCCCTCACCCGAATTGCTGCGCAATTCGACCTCTCCCAAAGGGAGAGGTGTGACCGGACTCGTCGCAGACTTTGATCCCAAACTCACGGAAGAACTCTACTCGTCCCGCGGCTTCAGATCGCGCTTGCCGTGGTAGCCGCGCTGAGGGCGGCGCGGCGGGCCGTAGCCTGAGGCTTCGGCCTCGTTGCGGGCGCGGGCTTCGTCGCTGCCGGTACGCTGCACCAATACGCGGCGGCCCTTGCGGTCGGCGATCAGACCGCTCTTGCCGGCCGGCTTGAACGGTTTCTTGCCGCGCGGCGCGTCGTCATCGTCGTCGGCCTTGACGTTGGCCTCGCCCGGCATCGGCCGGTTGAAGTCGGCGCCCGCCAATGCAGCGACCTTCTCGCCGAGCTGGTCGCGCAGCACGCGGGTCTTGATCTCCTCGACCTGGCCTTCCTCGAGTTCGCCGAGTTGGAACGGACCGTAGGAGATCCGGATCAGCCGGTTCACCTCGAGCCCGAGATGCGCCATCACGTTGCGGACTTCGCGGTTCTTGCCTTCGCGGATCGCGAACACCAGCCAGACATTGGCGCCCTGGTCGCGCTCCAGGGTCGCGTCGATCGGGCCGTATTTGACACCGTCGACCTCGACGCCCTTTTTCAACTCGTCGAGCTGGCCCTGCGTCACCTCGCCATGGGCGCGCACACGATAGCGCCGCAGCCATCCGGTATCGGGCAGCTCCAGCGCACGCGCCAGCCCGCCGTCATTGGTCAGCAGCAGCAGGCCCTCGGTGTTGAAATCGAGCCGGCCGATCGAGATCAGCCGCGGCAAGCCTTCCGGCAGGTTGTCGAACACCGTCGGCCGCCCTTCGGGATCGGCGTGGGTGGTCATCAGGCCGCGCGGCTTGTGAAACATGAACAGGCGGGTGCGCTCGCGCGGCGGCAACGGCTTGCCGTCGATGGTGATGACGTCGTTTTCGGTGACATCGAGCGCCGGCGAATTGATCACCCGGCCGTTAACGCTGACGCGGCCCTGCACCACCCACTCCTCGGCATCCCGGCGCGAGGCGAGGCCAGCGCGCGACAACACCTTGGCGATACGCTCGCCGGATTTCTTTTCCCGCGGCGGACGCGCGGCGCGCTTTTCGAATTCAGGCTTGCGTTCGCGATATTCGCCGCGGCCGCCAAAGGCCGGACGTTTGGCAAACACCTTGCTGTCGTCCTCGTTGTCGCGGCGCGGACGCTCACCCGGAGCCTCGCTGCGCGGATGCTCCTGCCAGGAGCTGCCGCCTTCACGGGGACGATCAAAACGGGGACGGTCACTCTGCGGACGGTCACCGCGGCCCTCGCGCGGACGGTCGAATTTCGGACGATCACCCTGCGGACGGTCCTCGCGCGGGCGCGAGAAGCGCGGACGTTCGGCGCCGCCACGGTCCTCGCGCGGCCTGTCGAAACGCGGCTTGTCGAAGTTGCGCGCGCCGTCACGGGGCGGACGCGAATTGCGGCCGGCATGGTCGGGCGACGACGCATCGCGCTTCTGCCACGGCTTCGACTCGCCGCGATCCGCGCCACGGTCGGCACCTCGATCGGGACGGCTGCCGAAATCCTTGCGTGGCCCACGATCCGGCGCGCCACGGGACGAAAATTTCTTGTCGCCACCGAACTTTCGCTCGGGACGATCACCGCGCGGGCGGTCGCCATCGCGCGACGGCCGCGCGCTATAGGGACGATCGCCCTGCGGCCGGTCGCCACGCGGCGTATAGGGCCGTTTTTCGCCGCCACCCTCGCGCGGGGTGTAGGGCTTCTTGTCGCCGAACTTGCGGTCGGAAAAACGCGCGGCCGGACGGGCATCGCTGCGATCACCGCGATCACCACGCGGGGTGTAGGGACGCTTCTCGCCATCGCCGCGGGGACGGTCATCCCGGTTGAAACCGGGGCGATCGCCACGCGGGCTGTACGGACGCTTCTCGCCGCCACCGGCGCGATCATCGCGATTAAAACGCGGCCGCGGCGAGTCGCCGTAGTCACGGCGCGGGGCATCGCCGTCGCGGCGCGGCGGCGGGCCTTCGCGCTTGCCGGCATAGGGCTTGCCCGGGCCGGAATAGGGTTTCTTACCGAAGGATTTGGCGCCGTCGGGCTTTCCCGCATAAGGCCGCCGCTCGCCCTCCGGCTTGGCGCCTTCGCGCTTGGCGAATTTCTTCTCCGGTCCCCGGGCAGCGCCGGAGCGGCCCTTGCCGCCGGTGGGGCGGTCGCGCCGGCCGCGGGAATCGTTGTTTTTGTCGTTATCGCGGGGCATGAATGTCTCTCGTATCAATGAAATGCGGTCAGGCGGATGTGGACGGGCTGTCATAGCGAGTACGCGCGCGCGCTTGGCTCAAGGCGCATTGTCACGCAAAACCGGCATCCACTTTTGCTGAATGCGGTTCTCATAGCAGGTTTCTTTCAATGATACGAGGCATGACGGCCCCTTCTTTCATGGATTTGGCGCTGAAAACGGCCAAAAACGCCGGAAAAGCCGGCGAAGTCCCGATCGGATGCGTGATTGTCCGGGGTTACGAGGTAATCGCCACCGCGGCCAACCGCACTTTGACCGACCGCGACCCGACCGCGCACGCCGAAATCCTGGCGCTCCGGCAGGCCGCGGACGCCATCGGCACCGAGCGGCTGGTCGATTGCGACCTTTACGTCACGCTGGAGCCCTGCACGATGTGCGCCGGCGCGATCTCGCTGGCGCGGATCCGGCGGCTCTATTACGGCGCGGCCGACGCCAAGGGCGGCGCGGTGGAGTCAGGCGTGCGGTTTTTCGCGTCGCCGACGTGTCATCACGTGCCGGAGGTGTATGGCGCGGTCGGCGAGACCGAGGCGGCGACGCTGCTGAAGGATTTTTTCAAGGTGCGGAGGTAGCGGCCCTTCGCCTCTCCCGCTTGCGAGGGCTTTGCATAATTCGGAACAGAACAGAATGCTTGGGAATCGAAACGAGAACTGAACGGAATCTTCTCCAGAACACTGTTCTCGTTCCACCCCATTATGCAAAGCCCTCGCTTGCGGGGGAGGCCGACGCGCTCGAAGAGCGCGGCGGGTGGGGGCTCTCTCAACTGGCGCCGGTGCGGATGTGCCCCCACCCCAACCCTCCCCCGCAAGCGCGGGAGAGGGGGCGCACCGGTGTGACGGCGAGCAGCGAACTTCACGACTCCAGAAAGAACTCCCGCAACATCCTCGCCGTCACGTCCGGATTTTCCTCGGTCAGAAAATGCCCGCTGTCGACCGGCGCACCGCGCACGTTGGTTGCCCATTTCTTCCAGGTATCCAGCGGCGTTGCGGCGGCGCTGGCGACGCCGGCATCGCCCCACAGTGCCAGCATCGGGATGGTAATCTTGTTGCCGGCGTCGCGATCGACCTTGTCGATCTCGAAATCGGCATAGGCGCCGGCGCGGTAATCCTCGCACATCGCGTGCAGCCGCGAGGGATCGCGGAACGGGGCGAGGTAATGCTCCAGCGCGCGCGGATCGATGTCGCGCAGGTCTTTCGATTTGGTCTGGCTCGCCATCTTCTGCTTCAGGAAGAAATCCGGATTGCTGCCGATCAGGGTTTCCGGCAGCGGGAACGGCTGCGCCAGAAAGGTCCAGTGATAGATTTTCAGTGCGTAGAGCCGGTTCATCCGGTCCCAGTACTCGATGGTCGGCAGGATATCGAGCACCGCCAGTTTTGAAAGACGGCCGGGATGGTCGAGCGCGAGGCGGTAGGCGACGCGCCCGCCGCGGTCGTGGCCGGCCAGCGCAAAATGCACATGGCCGAGCTGCTCCATCGCCTCGATGATGGTGTTGGCCATCGCGCGCTTGGTGTAGGGCGTGTGGTCCTTGTCGCTCTCGGGCATATCCGACCAGCCATATCCTGGCAGGTCGGGGATGATCAGCGTGAACTTGTCCGCCAGTTGCGGCGCGACGCGATGCCACTGCACATGGGTCTGCGAAAAGCCGTGCAGCAACAGCAGCGGCGGTCCGTTGCCGCCGACGCGGGCGAAGATGCGGCCCGAGCGGGTGTTGATCCATTCGGCGGCATAACCGGGAAACAAATCGGCGAGATCGGGCATGCGAGCACTCCTTCGCGCGGTCTTGCTTCAAACATTGTTTGCCGTTGCCGCTGGCGCGCGCCGGGGTTATGCCATTTGCCAAGTTCAATCAGCAAGAACAACCGAGGAAACCCAGCCATGTCGATCGATTTCGAGATTCCGGCCGAAGCCAAGGCGATCCGCGAAAAAGTCCGCAAATGGGTGCATGACGAATGCATTCCCGCCGAGAAGGAACTCGACACCAAGCCGCTCGCGGAAGTGCTGGGCCCGCTGCGCAAGAAGGCGCGCGCGCAGGGCCTGTGGTGCCCGTGGGTACCGAAGGAATATGGCGGCATGGGCCTCGGGCCGCTGGCCAACGCGCTGGTGCAGATGGAACTCGGCGAGAGCATGCTCGGCGCGCTCTCCATGAACACGCAGGGCCCCGACGACGCCTCGATGATGACGATTTTGGCGCACGGCACGGAATACCAGAAAGAGAAGTTCCTCAAGCCGCTGCTGAACGGCGACAAGCGCATCTGTTTCTCGATGACCGAGAAGGCGGCCGGCGCCGACGCCACGGGCATGCAGACGTCAGCGGTGAAGGACGGCAACGAGAACTACATCCTCAACGGCGAGAAATGGTTTTCGTCCTCCGCCAGCGTCGCCGACATGGCGCTGGTAGTGGCGCGGACCGATCCGAACGCGCCGCGCCACAAGCAGCATTCGACCTTCATCGTCGAGCTGCCGAACCCCGGCTACAACATCAAGCGCAACATCAAGAACATGGCGATCGAAGGCCCGCATGCCGACGCCATCCACGGCGGCCACTCCGAGATCGAGATCAAGGACCTGAAAGTGCCGGCCGACAATCTGCTCGGCGGCGAAGGCAACGGCTTCAACATGGGCCAGCACCGCCTCGCCTATGGCCGCCTGCGCCACGGCATGCACAACGTGGCGAAAGCGCAGCGCGCGCTCGACATGGCGGTGGCGCATATCACGACGCGCTCGACGTTCGGCTCGCTGCTGTCCGACCGCCAGGGCGTGCAATTCATGCTGGCCGATTGCGCCAGCGAACTCTATATCGGCCGGCTGATGCTGCTGCACATCGCCTACAAGGCGGAAAAGGGCCAGGACATAAGGCAGGAAAACTCGATCGCCAAGATCTTCCATGCCCACATGGTGCACAAGGTGATCGACACCGCGATCCAGCTGCACGGCGCGCTCGGCTTTTCCCAGGATACGCCGCTGGCGAAATGGTACACGCAAGTTCGTTCACAGCGGTTGGTCGACGGCCCCGACGAAGTGCACAAGTGGAAGATCGGCAAGAACGTCATCAAGGCGTTCAAGGAACACGGCACCACGGCGAGCGCGGCGGGCGGGGATTTGCTCTGAGAGAGAAAAAAGGTGTCATTGCCGGGCTTGACCCGGCAATCCATCCCCTTGAGAGAAGCATCTTGCGAAGAGGATGGATGCGCGGGTCAAGCCCGCGCATCACAACTGGTGTATCCTCGTCATTGCGAGCGAAGCGAAGCAATCCATCGTACAGCACAAAGGAAGAATGGATTGCTTCGCTTCGCTCGCAATGACGCTGAGAGGCCCGAGTTCTAACCGACTTACCCCTGCGCCTGTTCCCGCTTGACTGCCTGCCAGCCGATGTCGCGGCGGCAGAAGCCTTCCGGCCAGTTGATCCTGTCGATCGCGGCGTAGGCGCGTGCCTGCGCTTCGGTGACTGTCTTGCCGGTGGCGCAGACATTCAGAACGCGCCCGCCATTGGCGAGGATTTTGTGGCCGTCGGCCCTGGTGCCGGCATGGAAGATTTCGACGCCCTCGATTTTGGCGGCCTCGTCGAGGCCTTCAATGACAGAGCCCTTGCCGTAGTCGCCGGGATAACCCTTCGTCGCCATGATCACCGTCAGCGCGACGTCGTCGAACCAGCGCAGGCTGAAATTCTTCAGCTGGCCGTCGGCGCTGGCGATCAGCGCCGGGACGATGTCCGACATCATCCGCAGCATCAGCACCTGGCATTCCGGGTCGCCGAAGCGGGCGTTGTATTCGACCAGTCTGGGACCGTCCTTCGTCACCATGATTCCGGCATAGAGCACGCCCTTGTAGGGCGAGCCCATGGCAGCGAGCGCGCGCAGCGTCGGCGTGATCATCTGATCCATCACTTGCGCGCAGATTTCTTCCGTCAGCACCGGCGCGGGCGAATACGCGCCCATGCCGCCGGTGTTCGGGCCCTGGTCGCCGTCGAAGGCGCGCTTGTGGTCCTGCGCGGTGGCGAGCGGCAGCGCGTGCTCGCCGTCGCACAACGCGAAGAACGAGGCCTCCTCGCCCTGCATGAACTCCTCGATCACGACCTCGGCGCCGGCCTCGCCGAATCCGCCGCCGAACATCATGTCCACGGCGTCGAGCGCCTCCTGCTCGGTCATCGCCACCACGACGCCCTTGCCGGCGGCAAGGCCGTCGGCCTTGACCACGATTGGCGCGCCCTGCCCGCGGATCCAGGCCTTTGCCTTGTCGGCATCGGTGAAGTGTTCATAGGCCGCGGTCGGGATATTGTTGGCACGGCACAGCGCCTTGGTGAAGCTTTTCGAGCTCTCGAGCTGCCCGGCCGCTTTGGTCGGCCCGAACGCCTTGAAGCCGGCCGCATTGAGATCGTCGACCATGCCGGCGGCGATCGGCGCATCCGGTCCCACCACCACGAAGTCGACCTTGTTCGCCCGGCAGAAATCGATCACCGCGGCATGGTCGGTAATGTCGACCGCCACGCATTCGGCGTCCCGCGCGATGCCGGCATTGCCGGGCGCGCACCAGAGTTTTGTCACCAGGGGGGAAGCCGCGATCTTCCAGGCGAGAGCGTGTTCGCGGCCGCCGGAACCGAGCAGGAGGATGTTCATGGGAGGAAGCCGGATTGCGGGGATTTCGGACGGCTCCGGTTCGCACGAGTCCGCCTCTCCCTGCAAGGGGAAGGTGCAACCTCATCCCCCGTCATTCCGGACGGCGCGCCACGCGCGCCGATCCGGAATCTGGAGATTGTGCTGGCGCTGATGCATCCCCCGCTCGAGATTCCCCGGTGCGCAATTGCGCACCTGAGGTTCGCTCGCTCCGCTCGCGCCCCGGAATGACGGCCTACGGTTTCCCCGCGCCGGCAATGATCTCGCGCAGCGTCGCGACATGGCGGGCGAAGGCTGCGCGCCCGGCGGCGCTGGCGGTGACCGTGGTCTGCGGTTTCTTGCCGACGAAGGCTTTGGTCACGGCGACATAACCGGCCTTGGCCAGCGTCTCGATATGGGCGCCGAGATTGCCGTCGGTGGCGCCGGTGAGTTTTTTCAGCCTGACGAAGTCGAGCCCCTGCGCGTCCGGCAGCGCGTTCAGCGCCGCCATGATCCGCAGCCGGAGCGGCTGGTGGATGATGTCGTCGAGTTCGGCCATGTCAGCTCCGGCGCATCCAGAGACCGCCCAGCATCAGGCCGCCGCCGTCGACGAAGGCCATCCACAGCTCGAACCAGTTACCGGTGAAGTAGTAGCCGACCATCGCCAGCACACTGATGCCGAGACCGATCGCGACGAAGGCGTGGCCGAACCAGAGCCCGGCGATGATATACAGCAGCATGAAATAGATCGGCCAGAACGCGCCCATCTGGCGCGGGGTGAACTGGCCGAGCACGCTGGTGCAGAGAAAGCCGAAGGCGAAATACAGCAGCAACGCGATCAGCATCCTGACATCGAAGGTGCGAACGCCGGTTTTGCGATATCCGGATGCACTGACCGCAAACGATCCGGCCACACCCGTCACATTCGCCGCGATCCAGATATAGCCGGCCTGGCGCGGCAGAAGGAACGAGCCGAGATAGCCGGCAAACACCAGCGCGCCCCACATCATCAGCATCAGGCTGGCGAAATTATAGATCCGCGACTGGCGCACGCGGCGGACCACATCCTCGATGTCGCTCAGCGCCGCGGCGGCTTCCCGGCTTTCGATGGTCATGACGATCCGCTTCCCCCTTGCGCCACCTCGTCGGCGACGATGGAGATGGCTCTGGGCACGCTGACGATGCCCATGTGATTGATGCCGTCGATCAGCCTGACGTCAACCGCGACAGGGGCGCCGCGCACGGCTTCGGCATATTTGTCCGGAAACATCAACTCTTCATCGGCGCCGGCGAAGATGGTGATCGGCTTCGTCGCCGCGGCCAGATCGCGGCGGTAGTCGCGACTGACGGCGAAATTGCGCATCAGCCGGTCGCTGTAGGTCCCCACCAGCGTCCGCTCGGAATTCGGCGGCACCGCGAGCGCCAGCACCGGCAGCGCCTCGCAGCAGTTGACGCGGAGGACGCGCAACAGCTCGAGGCCGAGAATTCGCGGGATATCGGCTTTGGCCCAGCCGCCGGAACCGGGCCGGGTGGTGGGCGCGTCGTAGCCGAGATACGGCGCCAGCAGCACGGCGCGCGCGAACAAATGCTGGATCGGCGAGCCCGCCACCCGCAGCGCAAAGCCGCCGCCGGAGGAATGGCCGACCAGCGTCAGCGGCGCCGTCGGCGCGGTCTTGCGAACGACCGCGACGAAATCGGCGAGATCATCTTCAAGCTGGCCGACATAGCCGATGTCGCCGCGCGTGCCCGACGCACCGTGGCCGCGGATGTCGATGGCGAAGGTTTCCACGCCCCGCGCTGCCAGGGTTCCCGACAATGCGTGGATGGTGCCGCCGCTGGATCCGGAGGAACCGTGCACCACGATGGCGACGCGCCCGGTGGCGGGACTGCTGGAGGGGTAATGGCGGAAGCCCAGCCATGTGCCGTCCCGCGCCTGAAACCGCTCGATGGCGGGCAAGGCGCTGAAATCGACGGTGCTGCGGGCCGCGGAGATGGAGGCAAGCTCGGGGAGGCGCGGCATCGGCGTGGCGACCAGCGCGGTCAACAGCAGCGCCAGGGCGCCACCGGCGCAGAGGGTCCATTTCAACAGCTTAAGCGGCACGCGTATCAGCCAATTTGACATGAACCTGCTCCGATTTTCCATTCTATAGAGAACTCTGTAATACAGAGTAATTGGATAAGCAAGCTCCGGTTGGCGGTCGCGCCGGAAAAACCCTACCTTGGGTCCCACTCCCAAACCTCCGAATCGATTGACCTGATGCCCGCAGCCGCCCCCCTCCTGAACGCCCCGGAATTCACGGTGTCCGAACTGTCCTCCGCCCTGAAGCGGACGGTGGAGGACACCTACGGCCATGTCCGGGTGCGCGGCGAGATCTCCGGGTTCCGCGGGCCGCACTCCTCCGGGCATTGCTATTTTGCGCTGAAGGACGAGAGCGCCAAGATCGAGGCGGTGATCTGGAAGGGCGTCCACGGCCGGATGCGGTTCAAGCCGCAGGAGGGCCTCGAAGTCATCGCCACCGGCAAGCTCACCACCTATCCCGGCTCCTCAAAGTACCAGATCGTGATCGAGGCGATCGAGCCCGCCGGCATCGGCGCGCTGATGGCGCTGATGGAAGAGCGCAAGCGCAAGCTCGCCGCCGAGGGCCTGTTCGACGAGGCGCGCAAGCAACTGCTGCCGTGGCTGCCGGAAGTGATCGGCGTCGTCACCTCGCCGACCGGCGCTGTGATCCGCGACATCCTGCACCGGCTGCAGGACCGCTTTCCACGCCGCGTGCTGGTGTGGCCCGTAAAAGTGCAGGGCGAGGGCTCGGCCGAACAGGTGGCGGCCGCGATCCGCGGCTTCAATGCGCTGCCGGAGGGCGGCAGGATACCGCGGCCGGATCTGTTGATCGTCGCGCGCGGCGGCGGCTCGCTGGAGGACCTGTGGTCGTTCAACGAGGAGATCGTGGTGCGCGCCGCCGCCGAAAGCATGATCCCGCTGATCTCGGCGATCGGCCATGAGACCGACATTACCCTGATCGACTTCGCCGCCGACAAGCGCGCGCCGACGCCGACGGCGGCGGCCGAAATGGCGGTGCCGGTACGCGCCGAACTGTTCGTCGAGGTCACCGCGCTGGCGCGGCGCACCATGCTGTGCTGGCAGCGTGCGCAGGAAAGCCGCCGCAACGAGCTGCGCGCCGCGGCGCGGGCGCTGCCCGGGCTCAGCGAGTTGCTGGCGATCCCCCGGCAGCGGCTGGACGGCGCGGCCAGCGCCCTGCCCCGTGGATTGAAAGCGAATACACACGCGCATTTCCGCCGCTTCGCGGCTGTTAGCGCCAAGCTCACGCTGAGAGTCCTGCACGCCCAGGTCAGTCACGCCGCGCAGCGGCTTACCATCAACAGCGAACGCTTGAGCCTCAGCGCCCGATCGCTGGTGCGGCGCCGCCGCGATCGTTTTGCCGGCCTCGAGGTTCGCCTGAAGGCGTCCAAGCTCGCCAATGCGCAGGCGCAGCGCCAGGCCATCGCGCGGCAACGCGAACGCACGCTGCGGCTGGCCGAGCGGGCGCGGCGCGCGGTCGCCACCGTGATGCAGCGGCTCGATGCGCGGGTCGCCCATAGCGGACAGCTGCTGTCGGCGCTGTCCTATCGCGGCGTGCTCGCGCGCGGCTTTGCGCTGGTGCGCGACGAGCAGGGCCAGCCCGTGCATGCCGCGGCCGAGATCGGCCCGGGCGCCTATCTCGACATCGAATTCGCCGACGGCCGCGTCGGCGCGACCGCGGATGCGGACCGGCCGGGGACGACGCGTCCGGTGAAGCCGGCGGCGAGCGAGCCGAAGGGCGCCACGCCGAAGCGCGTTGCCAAGCCGGCTGGTCAGGGCAGCTTGTTTTAGCGATCATGATACTTACCCTCCCCTGGAGGGGGAGGGTCGGCTCGTATGAGCGCAGCGAAATGCGAGACGGGGTGGGGTGACAGTCTATCAACTCGATCACTGTTTGAGACGAGAGACTGTCACCCCACCCCGCCGCTCTCCGGACGATGCTTCGCATCGCCGGGTTCGCGTCG
>JAZJYY010000061.1:0-71010 GCA_040390145.1 Pseudomonadota bacterium | reverse complement strand
ATGGAAAACCGAATTCGACGTCGTGAGCACCTTGCGCGCGGCCGGCCATGACGTTCGCCCGCTCGGCGTGCAGGAGGAAATCAGGCCGGTCCGCGAGGCGATCGAGAGTTTCAAGCCGCATGTCGTGTTCACCTTGCTGGAGGAGTTCCACAACGAGTCGGTGTATGATCAGCACATCGCGAGCTATCTCGAGCTGATGAAGATCCCGTATACCGGGTGCAACCCGCGCGGCCTGATCCTGGCGCGCGGCAAGGATCTGTCCAAGACGCTGGTGCACCATCGCCGGGTCGCGGTACCGGCATTTGCCGTGTTTCCGATGCGCCGCAAGGTCAAGCGGCCGCCGCGCCTGGCGCTGCCGCTGATCGTCAAGAGCCTGAGCGAGGACGGATCCTTCGGTATCTCGCAGGCGTCCATCGTCGATAGCGACGAGAAGCTCGCCGAGCGCGTCGCCTTCGTTCACGAGCGGCTCGGAACGGCCGCGATCGCCGAACAGTATATCGAAGGACGCGAGCTCTATGTCGCCGTGCTCGGCAACAACCGGCTGCGCGCGCTGCCGGTCTGGGAATTGAAATTCGGCAGCCTGGGCGGCCAGGGGGCACGGCAGATCGCCACCGAAAAGGCCAAGCACGATCCCGGCTATCAGGAGCGCGTCGGAATTGTCGACGGGCTGGCGGAGGACCTTGCGCCGGAAGTGACCGCCCGCATCCAGCGAACCGCGAAACGCATCTACCGCATCCTGAAGCTCGACGGCTACGCCCGCATCGACTTTCGCCTGGCTGCCGACGGCACGCCGTATTTCATCGAAGCGAATCCCAATCCCGAAATCGCCAGGAACCAGGAATTCGCCATTTCGGCCCTGCATGACGGCCTTGATTATCCGGCCCTGCTGCATCGCATCCTGACGCTCGGAATAAGCCGCGCCAAGGCCGGCGCATCCGTGGGCTGAAAGGCAACGCCCGATGAGCAATTCGGCGAACGCAGGGCTCTTGCTTGAGCGCATCGAAAGGGCTGCGCAGGAACGGATTGCGGCGGGCATCTACGCGACACTGGTGTTCGGCGTCGTGGATGGTGACAAGAGCGATGTTGTGGCCTTCGGCAAGCTCGATGACGGCAGGACGCCCGATGGCGAGACGGTTTATGAGATTGGGTCGATAACAAAAACCTTCACAGCCATACTGCTGGCACAGGCGGTGCTCTCAGGGCGCTTGATGCTCGACACGCCGGTGGCGCAACTTCTGCCGGACTTCAAAATCCCGTCCGGCAGCGGCGAGGAGATTACGCTCGGGGATCTTGCCACGCATCACTCCGGCTTGCCGCGGATGCCGTCCAACTTCATGCCGAAGGACCCGGCCAATCCCTATGCCGACTACGATGCCGCGAAGCTGGAGGCGTTTCTGGCGGGATACCAGTTGCCGCGCGCTCCCGGAGCTGCTTACGAATACTCCAATCTGGGATTCGGGCTCCTGGGCCATGCGCTTGCGCAATTTGGGTCCGCAACCTACGGCGCCCTGACCCGTGACGAAATTCTCAAGCCGCTCGGCATGACAATGACCGGTACGGCGTTTACCGCCGCCATGCGCGTCCGTCTCGCTCTCGGTCACGACGACACGGGAAAAGCGGTGAAGAACTGGGACCTCGACGCATTGGCTGGCGCAGGCGCCCTCCGTTCCAACGCCAATGACATGCTGCGCTACCTCAGGGCCAACATGGGCATCGGCCGGTCGCCATTGGCCGCCGCGATGAACTTCGCGCAACGCCCGCACAGCGACATGGAAAAACGCGTCGGTCTGGCCTGGGTGACGACAGATAAGGGAATCGTCTGGCACAATGGCGGGACCGGCGGATACAGAAGCTTCCTCGGTTTCACAGCTGATCGGAAACGCGGCGTTATCATCCTCACCAACACATCAGCCGACGTCGATGATATGGGTTTTGCCAGCCTCGACGCGGATGCGCCGCTTGCGCCTGCATATCAGGCGATAGTCCTGCCCACTGCATCGCTGGATGACTATGTGGGGACCTACAAGCTTGCCGACGAATTCTTGCTGAAGGTGTTCCGGATCGACGACAGATTTTATGCGCAGGCGACCGGACAGGATCCGATCTCCATTTTCCCGTCCGCTCCCAATGCGTTTTTTGCCAGGTTGGTCGGAATCAGTATGACCTTCAAGCGCAATGCCGAGGGCGCGGTGGTTGGGCTTGTGCTTCACCAGAATGGCGACCACGTTGCGCCCAAAACAGGGCCGTAGGGCGGATCCCCTTTAATCCGCCATCTCGTCCGCGGCTCAAAAGTGAACCCGCCCTGCGCGAGGTTGCAACGACTTACCACCGATCCGACGCGATGCGACAAATTAACCCGTCGGGTAAAATTTCGCTTTTCCAGAAGGGCGAAACACCCGTATGACTCACGCCATCCTGTCCTCTTGGAAGGGGCGTTGGCCATCGTTACCGAACGTTGGGGCAGGAGTTGCGGTGGACGCGGCGGCATCGTGCGCGGAATGGGACCAGCAGGGCGGGTAAACTCCGTGAGCGGCCTGGAACGTGTTGACGAGCGGTGCTGCGGCGTACGGCAAAAGCGTGTGGACCCGATGCCTGAAACTGGTAGGCGTCAAGTCTTGCGGAGGTGCTGCATGCCCGACCGGGCTGGGGTGCCGGTTTCCGTGAGGCGACGGAGGGCGACAAAGGCCATGAATTCTCCGGGGTGATCGCGCCATAAGCCGTAAAGCCATTGCGCAGGGAATGTCGGATGTTCTCCGCTGCCCTGTATGCTCGTGTGCAGCTTTTTTTATACCACTTCGCACACGAGACCGCGGGTGCAGCGCGCATCCGGCATTCCCTGCTCCCTCCGTGTTGAGGGGGAAACGACAGGTAAACCTCGGGCAATAGCTGCCGCGAGAAGGCGGACGTGTATTCGCTGTTTGAAATTCGAATCACAACTCCCACAACGTCATTGCGAGGAGCTTTCGCCGAAGCCCGCCTTCGGGCGAAGGCGGATGCGACGAAGCAATCCATCTCTCGACGCCTCCGCTGCAACATGGATTGCTTCGTCGCAAGGGCTCCTCGCAATGACGTTGATGGTCCGGTGCCAGCCTTGATGCCTGTCGCGATCGTTAAAGTTTTAGCGTTTGCGATCTCCAGGCATTCACCACGCACGTTAAGCCTGGGAGAACCCGCGTCGGGTAATTGTTGCGGTCGCGTCCATACCGAGGAATCCATGACCGCCCCAGCCCCCCAGTCTCCGTCCAAACGCCGGCTGCTGCTGGCGTCGGACCGCAGCGATCAGAGCCGCGAACTGGCCGGCATCCTGCAGATGGTGGGCGAGGTCGCGACCGTCTCGATGGCGGATCTTCCCGAAGCACCCAGCGACTTCGCGGGCGTCGTGGTCGATATCAATCTGCGCTCGCCCGAAGGCGTTCAGCTGGTCCGCAACAAGCTGCGTTCGGAGCCGTATCGCGCGATGCCGCGGCTGTTCGTTCTGGCCGATGCGCTGCATCACGGCTCGATGCAGGCCTGGGCGCTCGGCGCCACCGATACCATCGCGCGTCCGTTCGATGCGCAGGCCATTCTGCAGCGCATCCGCGCGGCATTCCCTGACACCAATGGCTACGACGCCACCGATCGCGGCAAGGCGCTGAACCGCGGCGTCGAGGCCGCGCATGCGGTGCTGGTCAGCATGTTCGAGAAGCTTCCGCAGGGCGTGCCGCTGCAGTTCAGCGACATCGTGGCGGCCGAAAGCAAGATCCTCAAGGCGATCAAGCACTCCTCGCTGCGCGAATGGCTGACCACGGTCGGTTGCCACCACACGGACACCTATCGCCATTGCCTGTTCGTTACCGGCTTTGCCGTCGCGTTCGCGCAGCACCTCGGCATGCGGGAGGACGATCAGCGCCGGCTGGCGCGCGCCGCCCTGCTGCACGACGTCGGCAAGGCGTTCATTCCCGTTGATATCCTCGACAAGCCGGTATCGCTGACTTCAGCGGAAGTGAGCGAAGTGCGCCAGCATCCGCGCCGCGGTTTCGATGCGCTGGCCGCCCAGGGCGGCTTCCCGCCGGAAATGCTGGACGTGGTCCTGCATCATCACGAGCTTCTCGACGGGTCAGGCTATCCCGATGCGCTGCGCGGCGATCAGATCAGCGATATCGTGAGGCTGATCACGATCGTGGATATCTACGCCGCGATGGTGGAGAAGCGGGCGTACCGAATGCAGTACACCCATGCCCAGGCATTTACGATGATGGAGGAGATGGGCGACAAGCTCGACCGGCACCTGCTCCAGGCCTTCCGCCCGATCGCATTCGGGTATCACTAAAGGCCAGGGGCAGCAGCGGGGAGCGCCCTATGCCGCGTCCCTCGAAACCGGGACAATCTTCGCCAACGCCTTGCCGATGGCCTTCTCCGCCGTCGCGATATCAAATTGAGTCTGCAGGTTGAGCCAGAAACCGGCCGTCGTCCCGAAGGCTCGCGAGAGACGAAGCGCGGTGTCAGCCGTGATATTAATTTCCTCTCGCACGATACGTTCAATGCGTGTACGCGGCACGTCGCAAATTTTCGCCAGCGCATAGGACGAAAGGTTCATGGGAATCAGAAATTCCTCCCGCAGTACTTCTCCGGGATGCATTGGCGGCAATTTTCTGGCCATGACCCTAGTCTCTCCTGCTGCGTTGACCAATCCGCCTAATGATAGTCAACGACTTCAACCTCGGTCGGCCCTTCCGGAGTCCAAACGAAACAAATTCGCCATTGATCGTTGATCCTGATCGAATGTTGTCCCCTCCGGTCACCTGCAAGTGCCTCCAGTTGATTCCCCGGCGGCACGCGAAGATCGGCAAGCGCGACGGCGGCGTCCACTATCTTGAGCTTACGGCGGGCGACCCTGAGGATGCCCGACGGAAAGCCCTTCGGACTTTCACCCGCAGACACCAGTTCGGTCCGCTTGTCAGCAAAGGTCCTGATCATGTGTATGTATCATGTAGCGATACCAAAATCAAGAATGTGGACGCTCTACCCCACCAGCTTCCGCAGTTCCGCCTTCGCCACCTTCTCCAGCGTCGAGCGCGGCATGTCGTCGACGAAGTGGATTTCGCGCGGCACCTTGAAATCGGCCAGCGCGCCGCGGCAGGCGGCCATCACGGTGTCGTGCAGATCCTTGGGCGCGCCCTCGACGCCGGCGGCGGGAATGATGAACACGACAGGTACCTCGTCGAGCATCGGGTGCTTCTTCGCCACCACCGCGGCCTCGCGAACGCCGGGCACCACCGCGATCACCTGCTCGATCTCGGAGGCCGCGACATTCTCGCCGCCGACCTTCAGCATGTCCTTGGCGCGGTCGCCGAACTTGATGAAGCCGTCGTCCAGCAGGGTGACCCGGTCGCCGGTGATGAAATAGCCGTGCTCGTCGAAGCTTTCCCGCGTCGCCTTCTCGTTGTGCAGATATTCCGCAAACAGCGACAGCCCGGGAACGCCCTTGATCAGCAAATTGCCGGTGCCGCCGACTTCAGTCGGCGTACCGTCATCATCGGTGATGCGGATGGCATATTCCGCGGCGGCCCGGCCGATCGACATCGGAATGTTGGGCTGGTCGACTTCGCCGACGATGCCGTGGGTGATGGTCTCGGTCATGCCCCACCAGCCGATCATCTTGATGCCGAAGGCGGCGAACGGCGGCGGATCGTTGATCGCCGTGCCCCACAGCCGGAACCTGTGATTCTTCGGGATCTCGTGTTCGAGCAGCGCCTTCATGCAGAACGGGATCGTCGAGGTCCAGGTGCAGCCGTGCTGCAGCGCCACGCCCCAGAACCGGCTGGCGGAGAACCGCGGCTGGATCACGCAGGTGGCGCCGACCCACAGGCTCGCCAGCATCGAATAGGCCAGCGCGTTGGTGTGGAACAGCGGCAGGTAGGTCTGGTGCACGTCGCCCTGGTGCAAATCCTGGTGGGCGGCGTTGATCTTGGCGCCCCACAGCGCGTTGGCGTGGGTCCACAGCACCGCCTTCGGCCGCGACGTGGTTCCGGAAGTGTATTGCACGCTGCAGGGCGCCATCGGGTCGGTGGCGCGGCGCGGCCGGTCGGCGCTGTCGCCAAACAGCGCCTCGAAACGGTCGCTGCGCTGGGGGCTGAATCCCGGCGCAGGCGCTGCCCCCGAATCGTGCGAGATCACCGCGAGCCAGCGCAAATTCCGGCAATGCGCCGCCACCATCCCGGCATAGGCCGGCTGGGTGATCGCGGCCACCGCGCCGCAATGACCCGCAAAATATTCCATTTCGGCCGGCGCCGAGCGGGTATTGGTGGTCACCGCGATGGCGCCGAGCTCGACACAGGCAAACCACGTCAGCATCGCCTCGATGCAGTTGTCGAGATGGATCAGGACATACTCGCCGGGCTTGATGCCGCGCGCGGCAAGCCCCGCGGCCAGCGCGCCGACCCGCTCGTGGAATTCGCCGTAGCTCCAGCTTCGCGCCGGCGCATCGAACGGCGCCCAGACCAGGAACGCATGGTCGCGCCGCGTCCCGGCCCGCATCCGCAGCAGCCACGGCACATCAAGCCCCGCGAACGGCCCCACGATACCCGGCGCTGCCTGTGAATTGGACATGGATCCTCCCGCGCAGCCTTGGCGGCCGCTTCAGTGTTGTTGCTTGGGAGGTGTTCTGCCACCGGATCGGACGGGGAGCAAATCTGGTGCCGTCATCCTGAGGTGCGAGCCCCTTCGGCGAGCCTCGAAGGATGACTGGCTCGGTGCCTGCTGCCCATCCTTCGAGGCCGTCGCAAGTGCGACGGCACTTCAGGATGACGGCGGTGGTTACTACAGGACACCGTCCTCATACGAAGAAATCTCGATCAAGCTGCCGTCGGGATCCCGGCAATAGACGCTCCGCAGCGTACCGCGGGCGCCCTGTTTGGCGACCGGGCCTTCCTCGATCGCCACGCCATGGGCCTTCAGATGCGCGACCACCTCGTCCGGCGCGCTTGAGGTGAGAAAGCACAGATCGTCGCTGCCGGCGGCGACGTGGTCGGCGGTGAACCACTCGACCGTGTCGGCGTCGCGCGGCCGCACATTGATCTTCTGCTTCCCGAACCTGAGCGTCGTCCGCGGCGCCTTGCCCGGGCCCGGGTTGAACACCTGGATCTCCATGCCGAGAATCTTCCGGTACCATTCGGCGGAACGCGCGACGTCGGCGACATTGATCACGATGTGATCGAGCGCGTTCACCATAACAGCCATGGCATTATCCTTTCGTCGCGTCTTCAGGGCGATCCGCCGCACTGGCCGTCACCCGCTTTGTTTGTTACAACGCGGCCCGTTGTCAATTCAACAGGTTCGGACCGCGCGATACGACGCGGCCGCCGGGAGCAAAACTGTATGACCTCACGTCGCACCGCCATTTGTCTGATCGCCACTTGTATTTCGATCGGCATTTCGGCCATCGCTTCGATCGGCAGCGCCGCGGCGCAGAATTATCCGACCCGGCCGGTGAAATGGGTGGTCGGCTATCCGCCCGGCGGCGCCACCGATATCATTGCGCGGTTGATCGGGCAGCGGCTGTCGGAACGGCTCGGCCAGCAATTCGTGATCGAAAACAAGCCCGGCGCCGGCAACAACATCGCCACCGAATCGGTGGTCAATGCCGAGCCGGATGGCTACACCGTGCTGCTGGTCAATCCGGCCAATTACGTCAACGCCACGCTCTACACCAACCTGAAATTCAATGTCGTTCGCGACATCGCGCCGGTCGCGGCGTTCAACCGTGTTCCCAATGTCATGACGGTCAGCAATAACGTGCCGGCCAAGACGGTGGCCGAGTTCATTACCTATGTGAAGGCCGACCCCAGCAAGGTGAACATGGCGTCGTCCGGCAACGGCACCTCGGTGCATCTGTCCGGCGAGATGTTCATGATGATGACGGGCATCAAGATGCAGCATGTTCCCTACCGCGGCGCCGCACCTGCCATCACCGACATGCTCGGCGGTCAGGTGCAGCTGATCTTCGACAACATGCCCTCGATTCTGCAGCACATCCGCGCCGGTTCCCTGCGCGCGCTGGCGGTGACCACGACGGAGCGTTCGGCGCTGTTGCCCGACGTGCCGGTTCTGGCCGATACCGTTCCGGGTTACGAGGCGAGCGCGCTGTTCGGCATGGGGGCGCCGAAGAAGACGCCACCGGAGATCATCGCGAAGCTGAACAAGGAGATCAACGAGGTGCTGGCCGAGCCCGCGATCAAGGCCAAGCTGATCGACCTCGGCGGCGCGCCGCTGCCCGGCACGCCGGAAGCATTCGGCAAGATGATCGTGGCCGAAACCGAGAAATGGGAGAAGGTGGTGAAGGCCGCCGGCCTCAAGGTCGAGTGATCCGGATCACGGAACATAGCGGGCGTGATGGGGTTTTCTACGCGGCGACATAATCCCGACGAGGAGACAAGATCATGCGTAAAGCAGCATTCGCACTATTGGCTGTGGTGGCGGCAGGGGCCGCCACGTTTGCCGGACCGACGCCCGCCGCGGCCTACGACTATCCCTTCTGTGCGCAGGGCAGGGGTGTCGGCATTCCCGGCGATTGTTTCTACCAGACCTATGCCCAATGCCAGGCGGCGGCATCGGGACGTAATCTCTACTGCAACGTCAATCCGCGCGCTGCCCTGAATCAGCAGCAGCCGCGGCGTGGGCGGACCTACCGGGATTACTGATTCCGCCTATATTATACTTGCCTCCGGCGCCGGGTCTCTCAGCAGAATGAGACCCGGCGATCGCGGCGGCGTTGTGGGTTGTTCCACGGCTTCCCTTTTATCAAAAACGCCACCCCCACTTGACGAAATTCTTGTTGCCGCTACACTAAACCTTATGGTTAAGTATAACGACGAAATCCTGAACCGCACCTTCGCAGCACTGGCAGATCCGACGCGGCGCGCGCTGCTGGCGCGGCTCGGCAGCCGGGACAGCATCTCGGTGAGCGAACTGGCCCAGCCGTTCGCAATGTCACTGCCCGCGGTCATGAAACATCTCGACGTGCTGTCGGACGCGGGACTGGTCGCGCGCGAGAAAACCGGGCGCACCGTGGCGTGCCGGCTCACCGCCAGCCCGATGGAGCAGGCGATGGAATGGCTCAACCGCTACCAGCGCTTCTGGTCCGAGAATCTCGACCGCCTTGCCGCATTCATGGAGGAAGACACATGGCCACCGCATCAGCCGCTGCCGGCAGCGCCGGGCTCGCCAGCCGGCCGAGCCTCACGCTCAAGCGTCGTATCAATGCGCCTTGCGAAAAAGTCTACGCGGCGTGGACCGACCCGGAAAAAATAGCGCGCTGGTTCGGGCCCGCGCAGGTCAAGGCCGGATCGGTGCGGGCGGACATCGATCTGCGCGTCGGCGGCCGCTACCGCATCAGCTTCGAAAGCGGGGATGGCGAGTATTTCCAGGTCGACGGCGTCTATCGCGAAGTGATGCCGAACGCGCGGATCGCGTTCAGCTGGGCGTGGCACTCGACGCCGGAACGGGAATCGCAGGTTACCGTGTCGCTGCAGCCCGACGGCGGCGGCACCCTGCTGACGCTGCACCACGAACAATTCTTCAACGAAGCCGCGCGCGACGGCCATGCGCGTGGATGGAGCGAACTGCTCGACAAGCTGGAAGAGCATCTGGCTGCGTCAGGGAAATTGGCTGCGACTTCGTGACCAATACAAAGCTATCGCGGTTCAGGCATCCTGTTGCCAGAGCTGAACCCGTCAGTCACACCAGCAAAGAGAAATGCCGATGCCCTATGTCGATGGCTTCATCGTCGCGGTTCCCAGGAAGAACATCGCGGCCTATCGCAAGATATCCACAAAATGCGGCAAGGTCTGGCGCGAGCACGGTGCGCTGGACTACCGCGAATGGGTCGCCGACGACGTCAAGGTCGGCAAGCTCACCTCGTTCCCGCGCGCGGTCAAGCTGAAGCCTGGCGAGACCGTGGTATTCGCCTGGATCACCTACAAGTCGCGCGCCCAGCGCGACAAGATCAACGCCAAGGTGATGGCGGATCCGCGTCTCGCCAACATGATGGGTCCGAATTCAAAGCCGCCGTTCGACGGCAAGCGGATGATCTATGGTGGTTTCGAAAGCCTGGTGAAAGTCTAGGCTGAACAAGCGTCGAATTCTCAAGCCTGCGGATAACTCGCCGCCCGCGCTGGACGCCGGCGCCGGCGCCACGCTATTCAAGCCTCGACGACCGCGCATAAAACAAAGAACCGTTGCGGTCCAAGGCGCTGGCGTGAGTTTGCAGGTTACCATTCTGAAAGTGCTGGCCAGTCACGACAGCGGCCGGGCCACGCTTGCTTCTCTCAACCGGGACGTCGCGATCCTCTCGTCCAGTGGCGCCGAATGGAGCGCGCGGATCAAGCGCTTGGCCGCGCGGGTGGCCGCCATCGATATTTTCGGCTCCGGTTACGTGCTGCGCGATGCCGAGGGCTGGCAGATCACCGAAGCCGGCAGACAATTCCTCGACGCGCTTGAAGCCATCACCCAGGACAACCAGCCGCCGGTCTTGATCCGGCGCCGGTCCGATGTGCCCGAGGCGCCCCGTCCGGAAGGCGCGCTGATCGTGATCGGCCATCGTTTCAAGAGCCGGATCGGACGACATCGCGATTCGGCTCCGCAGAATCCCAAGGCAATCTAGCACAAAAGGCGATTCAGGCCGCCGGCCTCGCCTGCTCGCCGGCGATGGCGCGATCGATGGCGTCGATCAGGACCTGGGTCTCGATGAATTTGAGCCGCGCCCGCTCCGCCTTGTCGCGATCGAACGGCGCGGCCAGCGTTTTGGCGAAGGCGTCGCGGTCGTCGGCCATGCGCTCACGCGCCTTCTTCAGCGTCTCGATTCGCTCGCTCATGTCAGGCCCGCTTTCTCTGGGTGGAACGTCAGACGTGCTGCGCCGGCGGACCGGTCCGCGTGAGATGCATCGTCCGTGCAGCGGCAGGATAGCAGATTCGCGGCCTGCACGGCGCCTGATCGGTTACTGTCTCGACAGCTGATGCGCGACCCGCCGGTAGTCCTGTGGCGCGAAGCCGATCCTGTCCTGGATGGTGATGGGCGTGACCTCGAATTTCAGTGGCGCCCTTCAAACGAAAGAATGGTGGTACTTGGCCAACGGTCGTTGGCAGGAGTTCATCGACGGCGCTCGGCAGATAAGTTGACTGCTAATTCTTCGAGAAGGTCTCTTCGAACCAACTGACGAACGCGCGCGCCTTCGCCGTCGGCAGTCTCCCGGTCGGAAAGAGGGCCCACAAGTCTGCGTTGGGAAGATTCCAGTCGGTAAGCACCGGGACCACGCTCCCGCTCGCAAGCTCTGGTTCCATCATCCACCGCGAACTGATCGCGAGGCCAAGGCCAGCGATTACCGCCTCACGAACGCCCTCGGCGGCGCTGAAAGACAGCCGAGTGGGGATGCGCACGGACGTATCCGTCGTCGCGCGACGAAAGCGCCATTCCTCCGCGACCAGCCCTTGAGTGTAGACAAGCGCGGTGTGGTCGTGGAGTTCACTTGGAGTGGACGGAATGCCCCTCCGCGCGAGGTACGCCGGGCTCGCAACTACATATCGCTCGCAAGTGGCAAGTTTTCGCGCGGTCAGGCTCGAATCCGACAGCTCCCCCGCACGCAGGGCCACGTCGATATTCTCCCCCATTAAATCAACGAAGCGATCGTCCAAGACGAAATCGACACGAAGATTTGGATGCGCGTCCAAGAAACCGCCGATCCTTGGAACAATGTGCAGTCTCGCGAAGGTGACGGACGCACAAACGCGCAGCCGTCCATCGAGCCCCTTGCCTAATCCGCGCGCGGCAGTCTCTGCCTCATCGGCTTCTGCGAGGGTGCGGCGCGCCCGCTCGTAGAAGGCCTGGCCGGCTTCAGTCGGGTGAAGCTGGCGCGTTGAGCGGACCAGAAGCCGCACCTGGAGACGTTGCTCCATCGCCGCGACCAATTTCGACACAGTGGGTTGGCCTATCTGCAAATCGCGCGCGGCGGCCGAGAAGGAACCGGTCTCAACGACGCGGACAAAGACGCTCATCGCATGCAATCGATCCATTCGACCCGCCATCTATTCCACTTTTGAATAAGTCATATGGCTTCAGCTGTCCTTCTGCAATGCTTCAGAATGGCTCATTGGGGGCGTCACGCCAGCGATAGTGCTGCGCCGATACGGAGAAGCTTGATGACATTCCAGGAAACCTTCACCAAGATCGCGCAATCCGGTCTGCCGCTGCAAGGCAAGCTCGATGCGTTCAAAGTCGAATTCGATACACGCCTCGCACCCCCGGCGGCCGTCAAAGCCCTGCATCGCTCCGTCGAGGAACTGATCGCGTCGGGCGCTCCGGCCCGCGCACTGAAGGTCGGGGACGTCGCGCCGGAGTTCACCCTGCCCGACTCCGACGGCAATTCGGTCTCTTCAAAAGCGCTCCTCGCCGGAGGCCCGCTCGTCGTCACGTTCTATCGCGGCGTCTGGTGTCCTTACTGCAACTACGAACTGACCGCGCTCGAAGAAGCTCGCTCGGAGATCGAGGCGCGTGGTGCGACTCTGGTCGCGATCTCTCAGCAGTTGGCGCCCAACAGCCGAAAATCGCAACGCCAGAACGGGCTCGGCTTCCCGATCCTGAGCGACCATGGCGGCGAAGTCGCTGCCCGGTTCAACGTGCGCTGGACGTTGCCGGACTATCTGCGCGTGGCCCACAAGACGCTCGGCGCCGACCTGCCGCAGTTTAACGGCGAGGAAAGCTGGACCCTCCCGATGAGCGCCCGCTATGTCATCGCTCGGGACCGAGTGATCGCCTACGCCGAAGTGAACGCCGACTATACCCGTCGGCCGGAGCCCTCGGCCGTCTTCCCGGTTCTGGAGAAACTGGCGCGCCGACAGGTCGCCTGAATTCTCGTACGCCGCTCCAATCGGACCTTCGGCGCCCTAAACCGCCGAAGGTCTGGACGTCTCAAATCTTGAGGTAGCACAATGGCCGCCTGGAGCGCAGGCGACCGTCCACGAACGCAACCCCAGGGAACACGCAGCCTCAGCAGTTCACTACGTCAGGGCGCATGTAGACGACCAACCCAGCAAGGTCGGGCCGTCCGAAAAGCGGAGATCTATCTACCCAGGCCCTGCCTTGGTCCACCAGCCTGCAGCTGAGCCACCGCCCCAGCCCGAGGAGATCGAGCATGGTCGAGTCCAGCGAGTACGTCCCGCCCAAGGTGTGACCTGGAATAAGGAGAACGGCGGTCGCTTCGCGAACATTAGCCGGCCGATCGCCGGCGCGACCCGATCTACCGAAATCCATTAGCTCATGGACTTCAGAATAACGGAAAGGGGACGCGCTTGGTCCCCGCGTTTAGTGGTGAGATGGCGCACCCGACACGATTCGAACGTGTGACCTTTGCCTTCGGAGGGCAACGCTCTATCCAGCTGAGCTACGGGTGCGTGACGGTCCATTTAGCCGATTGGCGGGGCAGGGGCAACCGGCCCTGAAAGGGGCTGGGGTAGGCTCTGTTGGAGGGGCGTGCCCGCCTCAGGCATAGGTGACACGTTCGAATCGTGTCGGGTGCGCCAGAAAAGCACGTGCCGAGGGTGCCGGGACTGTGCCGGTCAGTTTTAACCGCCGGCGGGCCTGGAGCACCTTGGATTCCTCGGCAAGCTGCAACTGAGGGCTTGCGCGAGGGTCGGGAATCATTGGTAGAGATAGCTGGCGGGCTAGCACGAACTCGAACAAGATCAGGCGCTCGGAGAATCGGGGGTTACTCTCGTAGTCAACAACATCTATGCCTATGTTTGGCAGCGGTCGATGAACGGTGGTCCAAACTTTCGCATACATACAAATGAACTCGCATCGTTTGTGCAATAACGTGAGCCGGCGTCCCCGATGGACCTAATCCTGCATCACTACGATTTCTCGAACTATGCCGAGAAAGCGCGGCTCGCGTTGGGGTACAAAGGGCTCGCATGGCGCGGCGTGATCATCCCCCCGGTTGCCCCCAAACCTGACTTGGCGCCTTTGACCGGCGGCTATCGTCGCACGCCGGTTCTACAGGTCGGAGCGGACATCTTTTGCGACACGCGGCTGATCCTGCGCGAACTCGATCGGCGAAAGCCGCAGCCTTCACTTTATCCGGACGGCACGACCGCGCTCGCGGACATGATCGCATACTGGGCCGAGCACCAGTTTTTCCGCCCGATGTCGCTCTACGTCTCAGGCACCAACTCGGACCTGCTTCCTCCCGAACTGCAGGCCGATCGTTCGCGCATGCGCGATCTGCCGCTTCCCAGTGCTGAGACAGTGCAGCGCGCGGCCAAGCGAAATGCACCGTTTGTCCGCGCGCAGCTTCCCACTGTCGAGTCGCTGCTGGCGAGCGGCCATGGCTGGATTGCCGGGCCGCAAGTCACCGTGGCCGATTTCGCTGTCTACCATCCGCTCTGGTTCATGACGGCGCGCAGCCAACGCCTGGCACACGAGCTTACCCCTTATCCCCGCATCGCTGACTGGATGGCGCGAATGCGCGCCTTTGGTCATGGCACCTCATCGCCTATAACCGCCGCGGATGCCCTGGACGTCGCTGCTGTTGCGCAACCGGCAACGCCGCGCAGCTCAAACCCCTTCGATGAGGATCCGCCGCTTGGCAGTCATGTGCGTATCCGCGCCGATGATTATGGCCGAGACCCAGTCGAAGGAGAGCTTGTTCTGGTCGATGCTGATGAAATTGCCCTGCGCCGGAACGATCCGAGGCTCGGCGACGTCGTCGTGCATTTCCCGCGACTTGGTTACGATCTGCGGCAGGTCTGATGTGACAATGTAAATGTGAGGGAAGTCACGATGGGCTTGGTACTGCGCAACCGTAAGTGCGCTACGCCGCTCGCCTGCGATGCTGGCGGAAATCGGACCCAGGCCGAGGACCATCGGGGTCAGTCGCGCTCCCCACCGCATGGGCGGTCGACGGCCACTGACCTCGGCGTCAAAATTGCTGCCTGCAGCGATCCGCCGCGGGGGCCCGGGACGCTGGAGACCTTTCCGATCACTGCTCTTCGGATCAAAGTCGGCTTCCTGTCCGGTCGATTAGTGCTAGCCTTCCCGGGCTCGGCTTCATGAGCATCGGGGGACGCCTCATGTACAAGAAAGTTCTGCTCGCCTATGACGGCTCGGTCGAGGGACGGCGCGCGTTGCGCGAGGGTGCCAAGCTCGCGCAATTGTGCGGCGCCGAGGTCTTGCTGCTGGCGGTCGTGGAAAACGCCCCCGCGCTTGCGACCCTGGAGGGAGGCGTCGGGATCTCGATCGACGAACAGATCTCGGCCTACAAGGCGATTTTGGCCGAAGGCGTGGAGCGGCTCAGGGCCGCGGGATTTTCGCCGACGGCACGGCTCGGCATGGGAGCCCCCGCACAGCAGATCGCCGCCGTCGCGGAAGAGATCGGAGCCAATCTCGTCGTGGTTGGCCACCGACCCTCCGGGCCGCTGGCGCGATGGTGGTTCGGGTCGGTCGGCGGCTATCTGACCGATCATCTTCGCTGCAGTGTTCTGATCAGCCAGACCGAAATCGGCGACGATCAGTTCGTCCAGCTGCTGACGACGCCCCCGGCATAGAATCCTTCGCGGGCGCAGCAAACCCTAAATCGCTCGCCGTAACGGCGGGCCGGCGATACATTGGCCCCCAATCAGAACCGGGTAGGGCCAATGGATGGGCTGAACTCGACATTCGCGTGGGGAAACGTGTCCGACGATTTCGCGCTGTTTCGAACGCTCAGTTCCGAACAGCGGCGGAAGGCTGTTCGCGCGATGGTCCGCCAGGACCTGGTGCGCGGCCAGCTGCTGGTGGCGCAGGGCGAGCCTTCGGACGCCCTGTTCATCGTGCTGCATGGCGCGCTCGCGGTCCGCAAATCAGGCGATCCGGCGCCGATCGCCGAGCTTCGCGCCGGCGAACTGGTCGGTGAAATCGGCTTCTTCGCCAACGTGCCGCGCACCGCCGATGTGATTGCGATCCGCGACACCAGCGTGCTGGCGCTGACGCGCGCCGCCTATCACGAGCTGGCCGCACACACCCCTGAAATCGTCGAGGCGGTGCTCGCGGCGCTGGCGCTGCGCTTCGCCCGGG
Source organism: Pseudomonadota bacterium (assembly GCA_040390145.1). GTDB lineage: Bacteria > Pseudomonadota > Alphaproteobacteria > Rhizobiales > Xanthobacteraceae > Bradyrhizobium. The sequence continues at coordinate 54,929 of JAZJYY010000061.1, read as the reverse complement.
AGACGGCGCGCCTCACCCCGGTCCGCGCGTCGCCGACGGCGCGAACCGTGGCGCTGATCCAGGGCGGATATGAGCCTGTACCGGAAACTTTCGATCGCCGCCTGCGCCTCGGTCTGGCGGCGACCGACGCCGAGATCGTCGATCCCGCCCGTCTCGAAGCAATGTTTCCCGGCCGGGCGCTGGATTCGCCTGAAGTCGCCGACTGGCTCAACAAGATCGAGCAGACCGCACCGCTGGTGGTCTATCTCGGCGACCGCGAAGACTCGATCTGGACCCGCAAGGCCATTCGCCAGGCCGACATGGTGGTGTTCGTCACCCAGGGCAGGGCGCCGGTCGCCGGTGTGCTGACCGAGGTCGAGACCTTCGCCTGCAGGATTCATCCCGCCTCGGCGCGCCGTCTGGTGCGGATTCACGCGCGGCGCAGCGGCGAGGTCAGCGGCACCGCGGCCTGGCTCGCCCGCCTGCCGTGCTTTATGAATCACCATGTCGCGCTGGAGGATCAGGGCGATATCGACAGCCTGATCCGGTTCATGTCCGGCCGCGCGCTCGGCTTCGTCGCCGCCGGCGGCGGCGCCTTCGGATCGGCGCATGTCGGCATCTACCGCGCGTTCCGCGAGCGCGGCGTCGTGTTCGACATCTTTGTCGGCACCAGCGTCGGCTCGGCGATGGCGGCGGGTTTCGCCAAGAACCACGAGGCCGATCATCTGGAGCGCGGCACCCACGAGATCTTCGTCAAGAGCCGCAGCTTCCGGCGGCCGACCTGGCCGCGCTATGCCCTGCTGGATCACAAGGCGTTCGACCGCGCGCTGGCCGAGCAATATGGCGACCAGTGCCGGATCGAGGATTGCTGGCGGCCGTTCGCGGCGGTCGCCACCAATCTTTCCACCCATAATCTCGAATTGATCCGCTCGGGGCTGCTCTGGCACGCGGTGCGCGCCTCGAGCGCGATCCCCGGTCTGTTGCCGCCGTTCTACACGCCTGATGGCGCGATGCTGGTCGATGGCTGCCTGATCGAAAATGTTCCGCTGGCGCAGATGCATCAGCTGAAGAGCGGTCCCAACCTGGTGGTGCATTTCGGCGACCCCGCGGAGGAAAGGTTCGATGTCGACTACGCCGAACTGCCGGGGCGGTTCGAGCTCGCTTTGGCGATGCTGACGCCGTTCCGCAAGAAGCTGCTGCCGGCGGCGCCGAGCGCGGTCAGCGTGCTGTGGCGAAGCCTGGTGGCGCACCAGCGCTATGATACGCTGCCGGCCGCGCCGCACGATCATGTGATGCGGCCGCCGTTTTCGCCCGACATTGGCGTCACCGAATTCGAACGCCATAGCGAGATTTTCGAGGCGTCCTATCTCTGGGCCCGCGAGGCCATTTTGGCGCGGGAAGCGGAAGGCGATGCGGCGATCGCCGCCATCCTCGCCACCGCCGGCCCGGCAGCCATGCGATAAGCCCGGCTGCCATGCTGTCGGCCATGTCTTCTCATAACGTGGCCTCCCGACCGCAACCCATCTGATGATCATTGCATGACCTCTTCCAACATCGAACCTCTGGCCCGCGAGATGGCCGAGCGGATCTGCCGCCGCAGCGGCATGGCGGAGGCCGACGTGCCGCACTGGGTCGATCTGCACTGGCCCTGCGCCGCCGCGATGCTGGAGGCCGGCGTGATGGATGAGCGCGGCGAATGGGTCGAGGACAAGGACGTCCGGCTGGGCCTGGAAGCCTATCGCGAGCGGATCAAGGGACTGACGTGAAACCGGTCAGGGCCGCGCACGAAGCGTGGTGCGTTCAGGCTCCGGAGCCGCCGTCACCGAAGCGGCGCCGGTAGGCATCGATATAGGCCCGCACCGCGGGCTTGAGGTGGCGGCGCGTCAGCTTGATCAGGTCGTCGCGGCGCGAGTTCCGCAGCGCCTTGATCATGGCGATATGATCGCGGCGGGAATCGTTCAGCGCCTCCGGCTTGGCGTGCGCATAGGATCGGATGCCGGAGACCTTCTGCGCCAGGTATTCGATGGTTTCGATCAGGCTGGTGTTGCCGCACAGGCCGAACAGCGCGCGATGGAATTGCACGTTGCTGTGGAACACCGCCAGCAGGTCGGCGGCGTCGACCGCCTTGCCGTGCGCGTGCTGGATCGCCTCCAGCCTGGCGAGGTCCGCGTCCGGCACCGGAAACGGCAGGATGCGCACCGCCATGACCTCGAGCTCCTCGCGCACGTCGTAGATCTCCTCGACCTCGCGCGGCTTCAGATCGCGCACGATCGCGCCGCGATTCGGGATCCGTTCGACGATGCCCATCTTTTCCAGCTCGAACAGCGCGAGCCGGACATCGCCGCGGTGGGTATCGAAATCCGCGCAAAGATCTTGTTCGACCAGCCGTTCGCGCGGGTGCCGCCTCCCCAGCACGATGTCTTCCTCCAGTTTTCGCACGATCAGGTCGGCGATCGACGGCTCGCGCGCCTGCGGCTCGGCCATCGCCGCGGACATGCCGTTGGTCGCGTCCTTGCGGAGCGGCGGCTTTCTGGAAGGTTTAGCGCTCGCCATCGCTGCAACTTGCCATTGCTCCAAATTGTATACAATCTAAAAAACTATCTTGTGTACAGCGCGGGGGCGGTTGATACTGCCGCCGCCGGGCCCATGCCCGGCGAACCATCAGTCCGCAAAAGCGGCGACAGCAGGGGAGGAATTTCAATGTCCGTTTCACGGTATCTGCCGCTCGCGCGCGGCATTCTGCTCGGCGCCGCGCTGGCGATGGCCTCGACCGCCGCGCTGGCGCAGAAGCGCGAGTTCTCGTTCGCCTACGACCAGCCCAAGAACAGCGGCTACGGAATCGGCGCCGAAATGTTCAACAAGAAGCTGGGCGAACTCAGCAAGGGCACGCTCTCGATCAATCAGTATCCCGGCGCCCAGCTCGGCACCGAGGCGCAGACCCTGCAAAAGGTGCAGACCGGCGACATCGACTTCGTGATGCTGTCCACCGCCAACGCCTCGACCGCGCAGCCGGAGTCCGGCGTATTCTCGCTTCACTTCATCTTTCGCGACGAAGCCCACGCCATCAAGGTGCTGGGCGATCCCGCCGTAATCGCGGCGATGAAGGAATTGTACGCGGCCAAGATGAAGGGCGCGCACATGCTGGGGCTGGGATCGCAGGGCTTGCGGCACATGTACGGCAAGAAGGCGGTCGAGAAGGTCGCCGACATCAAGGGCGTCAAGGTTCGCGTGCAGGCCACCGTCACCGAAGACACGCTGTTCCCGGCCTACGGCGCCCAGGTCGTGCACATGCCGTTCGGCGAGGTCTACACCTCGCTGCAGACCGGCGTCGTCGACATGGCCGAAAACGGCATCAACAACTACCTCGTCAACAAGCACTACGAACCCGCGCCGGTGCTCTCGCTCACCGAACACGAGGCCAACAATGCCGCGCTGTTCGTCAGCGACAAGGTGTGGGTCACGCTCACGGACGAGCAGAAGAAATGGGTGCAGGCGGCCGCCGACGAGGTCAGCCGCAACGAGCCGGCCGCGGCCTTCAAGCTCGAACACGAAGCGCAGGCAAAACTCGAGAAGATCGGCGTCAAGGTCGTCAAGACCGTCGACAAGTCGGGCTTTGCGGAGATCAGCAAGCCGATCCAGGACAAGCTGGCCTCCGACCTCGGGCCGAACGCCGTGAAGGTCCTCGGCCTGGTGCGCAACGTCAAATAGGCAGCGCGTTTCACGACGCGGGGAGCCCGAGCGCTCCCCGCGTCGCCGCTCCGCAATCCGAATTCGGAAAAAGATCATGCGTGGTTTCAATAGCCTCGTGCTGGAAGAGCAGCGGTACCTGAAGTGGCGCGCGCTCGACTGGCTCGAACAGGTCCTGATGATCCTGTGCGGCGTCGCCATTACAGGGTTTTCCGTCCTGGTGATGTGCGACATCGTCACCCGCACGATCGGTCATCCCTGGCTCTGGCTCCAGGAGGCGACCATGACCTTCTTCATCTACGGCATCTTCATCGGCGTCGGCGCGGCGACGCGGCGCAACGACCACCTCTATCTCGCGGTGCTGGCGGAATCGCTGACCGGCAACAAGCGGCTGTTCTTCGAAATGTTCAACCGGCTGGTCGTGCTCGGTGTCGCGTTCTGCATGATCTATTTCGGCTACCTGAATTTTCTCGACGGCTTCAAAAGCCTGCGCATGCCGTCGATGACGCCGCTGTCGAGCCTTTATGCGGCCATTCCGCTCTGCGGCGTGCTGGTCTCCATTTTCATCATCGAGCAGATCGTCAACGGCTGGAAACACGGCTTTGTCGGCACGACGCACGCCGACGAGAAGAGGAAAGCGCTGTGACCACCAATGGCGGCCTCATCTTCCTGATGGGATTTCTGTTCCTGTTTCTCGGCTATATGGGCGTGCCGGTGGCCTTTGCGCTGATCGCGTCGGTGCTGGTGGTGACGTCGTTCACCCCGGTCAGCCTCGCCTCGATGATGGCGCAGCTGTTCAACGGCATGGACACCGAAGCCCTGCTGGCGGTGCCGTTCTTCCTGCTGGTCGGCGATCTCATGACCTCGGCCAACGTCACGTCCCGCATGATCACGCTGTCGCAGACCATGGTCGGGCATTTCCGCGGCGGCCTCGCCCAGGTGGTGACGATCTTCAGCATGTTCTTCGCCGGCATTTCCGGCTCGTCCGCTGCCGACGTGGCCATCCTGTCGCGCACGCTGGCGCCGGAGATGAAGCGCGAAGGCTATGACCTCGCCTTCACCGCCGCCCTGATCGCCTCGGCCTCGACGATGGCCAACCTCATTCCGCCCAGCATCATGGCCGTGGTGTACGGCGCGACCGGCAATGTCTCGATCGGCGGACTGTTCCTCGGCGGCGTGGCGCCCGGCGTGTTCGTGGGCATCGGGCTGATGATCTACAGCCATTTCTTCGGGCCGGTCGGATTGAAGCACAAGCGGGCGACGTTCGGCAGGTTCGCGACCGCGACCAAGGAGGCGGCCATCCCGCTGATGATCCCGCTGATCATCATGGGCGGCATTCTCGGCGGGCAGTTCACGCCGACAGAGGCCGGTATCATTGCCGTGGCCTATATCGTCTTCGTCGCCATTCCGCTGCTCAACCCCCGCCATTACAGGCATCTGCCGAGGGACCTGGCGCTGACCGGACTGCTCTATTCGATTCCGCTGATCACCATCGGCGCCGCCTCGGTGTTCGGCTGGATGCTGGCCTATCTGCGCGGTCCGGCGGTGGTGTCGGGCTGGATCTCGTCGGCCGCCGGCGGCGACCCGTTCATGATCATGCTGCTGCTGGTCGTGCTGTTCGTCATCGTCGGCGATTTCATCGACGCGATACCTGCCATCATCATCTTCATGCCGATCATTACCGACCTCACCCAGACCACGGACATCAATCCCGTGCATATGGGCGTGGTGATCATCGTTACGCTGGCGTTCGGGCTGATCACGCCGCCTTACGGGCTGGCGCTGCTGATGGCGTCGAAATTCGTCGGCGTGCGTTTCGGCAAGGCGATGTTCGCGTCGCTGCCGATCTATTTCGTGTTCTTTTCCGCCATCGCGTTCTGCATCTTCTTCCCCGAAGTGGTGCTGTGGCTGCCCAAACACCTGCTGCCGGAATCGGTCGGCTGCTTCAGGAATCCGAGCGGCACCGGCTATATCTGCCCCTGAGGTCGACCCGGCGGGCGGGTAACGGTCCAGCCGGGATCCGAAGCAACAAGGCGTCTTGTTGCGCCAAATCAATCACCGGCGGGTGACTTTTCGCCATTCTACCCATGGCGGAATCGTCACCGGCCGATGAAAGGCGCGAACGGCGTGTCTCTGCAATGGCTGATTGATCTGGCGGGCGATGCGGTGGTTCTTGCCGCAGGCGGATTGCTGATCGGAATGCTGTTCGGCGCCTGTGCGCAGGCGAGCAAATTCTGCCTGCGATCCGCCGTGATCGAATTCTCCCATGGACGGTTCAGCTCGAAATTCGCGATCTGGCTGCTGGTGTTTTCCGCTGCCGTTGCCGCCACCAATGCCCTCATCGCCTTCGGCTGGCTGGACGTCGGCGGCGCCCGCCAGCTCGCCGCGCGCGGCAGTCTTTCCGGCAGCCTGATCGGGGGCTTGATGTTCGGCGCCGGCATGATCCTGGCGCGCGGCTGCGCCAGCCGGCTGCTGGTTCTGTCGGCGACCGGGAATCTCCGGGCCCTGATTTCCGGGCTCGTCCTCACCATCGTCGGCCAGGCATCGCTGCGAGGGGTGCTGGCGCCGCTTCGGGAAACGCTGTCTGAACTCTGGACCGTGCAGGGCGGCCCCTCGCGCAGCCTGCTCGCACTGGTGGATGCCGGCGCAGTGACGGGCCTGTTGCTCGGCATGCTCGGGCTCGGCGGCGCGCTGTGGCTGGCGCGGCGTGCCCGCGTCGATGTTGTCGCCGGCGCCAGCGCCGTCGGTGTCGGCCTTGCGGTTGCGGCCGGCTGGCTGTTCACGTTTCGCGTTTCGCAATCCTCGTTCAATCTCGTTCAGGTCAAGAGCATCAGTTTCATCGGGCCGTCGGCCGATACGCTGATGGGGCTGATCAATTCTCCATCCCTGCAGCTGGGATTCGATATCGGCCTGGTGCCCGGCGTGTTCGCCGGTTCGCTGTTTGCCGCGTTGCTGGCCGGCGAATGGAAGATCCAGGGCTTTCAGGACGGGCCGAGCATGGGCCGCTATCTGTTCGGCGCGGCGCTGATGGGGTTTGGCGGCATGCTGGCCGGCGGCTGTGCCGTCGGCGCCGGCGTCACGGGCGGGGCGATCTTTGCCCTGACATCCTGGGTGGCGCTCACCGCCATGTGGGCCGGCGCACTGCTGACCAATTATCTGGTCGATGAACGTTCGGTCCGTCCGGTTGACCCCCGCGAGACCGTCAGCGTTTCCTGAGGGATTTCGGACCGGTCGATTGGCCCGGGGCCGTCGGGGCGATAGCCGATTGTCGCGCCGGACGCAGGCTGTAAACTGCCCCTCGAGAAAACAGCGCGGCGAAGCCGCCTTCAGGGAGAAACTGCATGCGTCCGCTCGAATTCGGCTGGTATCTGCCCACGCACGGCGACACCACGGCCTATGGCGTGATGGAAGCCCAGGTGCCGGGCTCGCCCGAATTGTGCGACCGCGTGGTGCAGGCCGCGGAGGCTGCGGGTTTTGAATATCTGCTGATCCCGGTCGGCTCGGTGTGCTGGGAAGCCTGGATCACCGGCGCCTTCATGGCGGCGCGGTCGTCGAAGATAAAACCGCTGATCGCGGCCCGGCCCGGCTACATCAACCCGGTGCTGCTGGCCAAGATGATCTCGACCTTCGACCAGATGTCGGGCGGGCGCATCTGCATCAATCTGATCGCCGGCCAGAACGAAAGCGAAGTCGAGGGCGAGGGCGTGCGCTACGCCAAGGAGGAGCGCTATGCTCTGATGGAGGAGGAGGTTTCGATCCTGAAGGCGCTGTGGACCACCCGCGGCCCGGTGCACTTCGAGGGCAAATTCCACACGCTGTCCGGGGCGCATATCAGGCCGCGCCCGCTGCAGCAGCCATTTCCGAAATTCTATCTCGGCGGCGGTTCGCGGCCGGCCTGGGAAATGTCCGCCAAACATTCCGACGTGCATCTGTTCTGGGGCGACCTGCCGGAACGCATCGCCGCCAATATCGCCGAGATCAGGGAGATGGCGCGGGCGCATGGCCGGGAAAAAACCATCGGCTTCGGCATGCGGCTGCAGGTGATCTGCCGCGAAGACGAAGCGGATGCGTGGGAGGCCGCCGACGTGCTGGTGCGCCATGCCACCGAGCGGCAGAAGCAGGAGATGAAGACGCTTTACAACAAGTCGGAGGCCAACCGGCGGGTGCAGGAGCTGGCCCGCGAGCACGGCGATCTGCTGATGCCGCATCTGTGGACCGGCATCACCAGGGTACGGCCCGGCGCCGGCATCGCGGTGGTCGGCAATCCCAGGCAATGCGCCGACACGTTGCAGCAATTCATCGACGCGGGCTGCCACTCGTTCTGCCTGTCGGGCTATCTGCACGACGAGGAAGCCGAACGTTTTGGCCGGCTGATCCGCCCGATCCTGGCCGAGAACAACCGCGGCCGGCTGGCGGCGTAGGGAAGCAAAGCGGCCGGATGGGCTAGGGACGCTTGGGGGACGGCGGAAAACGGAAGATTTGATCGATATCAAATCGTCATGGCGCAAACCCGGTAATTTATTCGACATGCCGTTTTACAGGTTTCAGGTCTGCGATCCGATCAAGCCCATCGATGGCCATGGCCATGATGGGGCGGCGTTGGCCGACGATATCGACGCCATGCTGTTCGCCGCCGGCATCATTCAAAGACTGTTCCAGGAACATCCAGCCATTCCCAGAAACTGGGCGATCAGGATCGCCCAGGATTCGCGCCAGGTCGATGTTCTTCCGTTCGAAGCCGGGTTGAAGGTCCTGCTGAGGCCTCACTGGGTCCGCGACCCGCCGCTTGAATCGCACGAAGCCTGGCGCTGAGGTGTAACGCCGAGGGTGTCGCTTCGGGCGATCTGCCCTAAGCCGGCACGATCACCCTGCCGATCGGCCACAGCGCGATGCCGGCGAGCTTGAGGTGCGCCCACGCGAAGGGAATGCCGATAATCGTCACCGCCAGAATGACCGCGGTGACGAGATGCCCGAGCGCCAGCCACCAGCCCGCCAGCACCAGCCAGATCAAATTGCCGATCATGCCCAGCGCCCCGGTGCCGATATCGGACTGGCCTGTGACTTCGTCGCGGCGCACCGCCCGCGAGCCGAACGGCAGCAGGGTATAGACCGCGATGTTGAACGCGGCCCTGGCCCAGGGCAGTCCGATGATGGTGATGGCCATGACGACCGCAGCGATGATCCAGCCGGCGGCCATCCACGCGCCGCCGAGCAGGATCCAGAAGATGTTCAGAACGATGGAAACAGGTTGCATGCGGTTGCTTCAAAGCCGGAGGGGAGTGCGTTCGCCGATCCTATGACGGTATGCCCGACAATCATATGAATTTGCGGCTAATCCGCGATCTGGACCTCGCCCTCGATTTCCACCGGCATCCCGAACGGCAATTCGGCCATGCCCACCGCGCTGCGGGCATGGGCACCGGCCTCGGCTCCCCAGAGTTCGAGGATGAGCTCGGAGAAGCCGTTGATGACGGCGGGTTGCTGGACGAATCCGGGCGCCGAGTTGACCATGCCGAAAACCCGCACCCAACGCGAAACGCGATCGAGCTCGCCGAGCGCGCGTTTGAGCGAGCCCAGCATCGACAGCGCCGTAAGCCTTGCGGCGGCATAGCCCTGCTCGAGACTCACCTCGGCGCCGACCTTTCCAAGCGGCTTGGCCAGCGGTCCTTCCGGGCTCTGCGGTCCGTGCCCTGATATCACGGCGCGTTTTCCGATCACGCGGACATGGACGAACGGCAGAACCACGCCGGGCGGCGGCGCGAAGGCCGGCGGCAGGATCAAACCCAGAGCTTTGAGACGCGATTCGATGTTGGCCATGGCGGACACTCCATACCTCAAGCCGCGAACAATGCCATGCAGCCGGTCGGGGCCAGGATCGCATCGACCGAGCGCCGCTCGGCTTCACCAAGATCCCGATAGGCATCGCGTATCCACTTCAGGCATTTGGCCTGGTAGGCAAACGGCGGTTGAACCCACACCTTGCCGTCGACGACGGTTTCGACCTGTGCCGCGCCATGCTGGATCGCCCGCGCGTTCGCCAGCATGACCGGCACATAGCCGCGCCCGACTTCGTTCAGGAGATCGCGCAGGGTTGCCGGGAGGGAAGCGGCGTCCAGCCAATCGAGCGCGGCAGGCTCCATTCCCGAAAGATCCTCCATCAGGCTGACCCAGGCATAGACGCGCGGCGCGATCCGCAGCGTGACCTGCATCGGTGTAGGATCGAACTGTGCAAGCTGGGTGAGCTGGCCGAATATCGCAAAATCGCTGGCACCCGGCCGGGCGCCCATCAGGAACGGGAATTCGCGCAGGTGAGCGTTGAGCAGTTCGAGCAAGCGATGGTAGCTCGCCTCGATGACCGGTGCGGTCGTCTCGTTGGAGCCGACGACATGGAGGCGGCCGATCTGACGCTCGGCGAAGGCACGGCTCAGCTGGGCAACCTCGGCATCGGAGCGCGAGATTCCACGCCAATGCGGCAGGATTTCCGCGGCCTGCTTGATGTCAGCGGGGTAGGCCCAGCGATAGTGAAACATCGCCTTGGTCAGCCACTCGTCGCCATAGTCTTCCAGCAGAAAATCGATGAACGCCGCCACCGGATCGGGAGGAATGACGCTGCGCCCGCTGTACTCGCGCTCCAGCCGCCGGATGATCGGGCTGGAATCCGTAACCGGTTCGAGCTTCCCTGTCGGTCCAGGCAGATAGAAAGTGGGCAACAGCGAGACTTTTGGCTGGGGCAGTCCCCGGCTCTGCGCAGCGCTCAAATGCACGAAGCTGTACGGGATCCTGCGGTACCTGAGGACTCCCAGCATCTTGCGGGTATAGGGCGAGCCGGGCGCGCCGCTGACGATAACAGGTGATGAAGGGACCAAGGCGCGCTCCTTGGTCAACTTGATAGAGCCGGCACTCGTTGCCGGTCAAGCGCAAGATCAGTGCCGGCGGTCACCGTCCCGCCGCTGGATTTCAGGATGCCGGCTTCGGATGCGGGTCGGTCTCCTTGCCACTGGTCGGCAAATTCAGCACGGCCCGCAACAGCGCTGGAGAGCCGAGGGTCGCGAACGTCTCGCGCGGATCGAGAAACCGCAACGCTTCCTGCAGGGTTTCGGCATCCTCGATCTTCGCCCGGGCGATCGCGAGATGCCGGTCGACCTGTCCGCGGACGCGCTTGCCGTGAACCGGCAGATTGTCCAGATGCGCCTTGAACAAGCCGGCATCGTTGCGCAACTCAAGGATCGGGCAGTTGATCGCCTCATGCCCGACCGCCGCCAGCTGATTGGCGCGGACCAGAACCTGCGGCGGCGCCGTCTGCTCGGGGGTGGCAAACAGCCGGGGAGGGCGACCGGCTCTGCCGGAAGAAATCGACGACAGCAGCGCGATCGGAATGGCCAGCAGAAGGCCGACGATGACGGGTGTCATCCACAACAACAGCGGCAACGACACCGCATAGGCGGCGATCGCCATCATGATCCCGACCAGCGTTGGCAGCGCGTATTTGCGGAACGTCTCGCTGCGCGGGACGGCGCCGTCGTCGCGGCGCTGGACCTGCCAGCCGGCGTCGCGCCCCAGCAGGATCTCGCCGACGGCGGTGGATTGAAAGATCATCATCACGGGTGCGATCAGGCTGGACAGAACGGTTTCGATGAGGATGCCGGCCAGCGCTGCAAAACCTCCGCCAAAGCGCTTTCGGGTCTCGCGCTGCGTCAGCAGCAGCAGGAAGGCCAGGAGCTTGGGCATGATCAGCAAACCCATCGTACCGAGGAAGACCCAGGCGGCGAGTACGGGATCCTGCGCCGGCCATTGCGGAAACAGCGAAAATCCCTTCGGGAAATATTCCGGCCGGACGAATTGCGCCTGCAGCGAAATCAGGATTCCCAGAGCCAGAAAGCTCAGCCAGAGCGGGGCGGTCAGATACGATCCGATGCCGGTGAGCAGATGAAGCCGCGATACCCAGTGCAGGCCGCGGGCGGGGAGAACCGCCAGGTGCTGCAGGTTGCCCTGGCACCATCGCCGGTCGCGCGCGGCGAAATCCAGCAGCGAAGGCGGGCACTCCTCGAAACTGCCGCCGAGCGCCGGCGCCATGTGAATGGCCCAGCCGGCGCGCCGCATCAGGGCCGCTTCGATGAAATCGTGGCTGAGAATGTGCCCGCCGAACGGCTTGCGGCCGCGCAATTCGGGAAGGCCGGCATCCAGTGCGAAGGCACGCACCCGGATGATGGCGTTATGTCCCCAGTAATTGCCCTCGGATCCATGCCACCAGGCGATGCCGGCGGCGATCAGGGGGCCGTAAAGTCTGCCGGCAAACTGCTGCAACCGCGCAAACAGGGTCGTCGCATTGACCACGATCGGCAGCGTCTGGATCAGCGCGACGTCGGGATGCCGTTCCATGGCGGCGGCGAGCCGCACGATGGTGTCGCCGGACATCAGGCTGTCGGCATCGAGGATGATCATGTGATCGTAGCCGCCGCCGAACCGCTTGATCCAGTCCTCGATATTGCCGGATTTTCGCGCCGTGTTCTGCGGGCGATGACGGTAGAACAGCCTGTCGGCGCCGGTTTCGCGAAGCTGCAGGAAGCATTTCTCTTCCGCAATCCAGACCGAAGGGTCGGTGGTGTCGCTCAGCACATACCAGTCGAACTGCGAGGCGTATCCGGTTTCCCCGACCGACTCGTGGATCGCCCGTAGCCGCGCCATCACCCGATAGGGGTCCTCGTTATAGGTCGGCAGCAGCATCGCATTGCGGCTTCGGACCTCCGGCAGCGGCGCGTCGGGATCGATCCCCAGCGGATCCTGCTTTCGCAGCAGCAATACGAAAAAGCCCGCCAGCGTGGACATGAACGAGAATGCGATCCACGCGAACAGCAGGACGAACAGAACCAGCACCATTGCTTCCAGCGTGGTGATGCCGCCAACCTGCAACACCTGGTACATTTCGTAACAGCCGCCGAGCGTCAGCGCCGCGGTGCCGATGAAGATATAGGCGCGCCGCAGTGTGATGGACTTCAATCCGAAATCGGCCGCACCCCTGCCTCTCTCGAAATCCCGCAACGCCTGCGTTGACATTTCGAGCGGGGCTTCCGATGGCAGGAACGCGACCCGCTGGCCGCTGCCGCGGAATAGCTCCAGGTCAGGAGACGTCAGGGTGTCCATCGATAAACCCAGACCTCGGAGATCGCGTCATTGTCCTGCATCAGCGATGCCCGGAGTTCGACGGGCACCTTATCCTTGACCGAAAGCTCGAAACTCAGCCGCCAGCCTCCCGTGGCCGGGATCGGCTGGGTGACGATGTTCGAAACCTTGGTGTTTTCAGCGGTGACGACGCCGCGGATCTTCTTCGGGTCCACGAGTTTCAGCTTTTCGCCGACCAGATCGAGCACGAACAGCTTGGTGCCTTCGCCGCGCGTGCCGACGCCGGTGCGCGAGAAACGTGCCAGCGAGGTGGACTTGGGATTGTCCGGTCCCCAATGCAGCCGATAGGTGTAGGTATGCTCGCCCTTGGCGGCCAGCGGCGTCTTCGGAAGCCAGAAGGCGGCAATGTTGTCGTGGACTTCTTCCTTGGTCGGAATTTCCACCAGTTGCACCGAGCCTTCGCCCCAGTCGCCGATCGGTTCGGCCCACAGGCTCGGCCGCCGCTCGAACCCGGATTCGATGTCCTGATATGCGGCAAAATCCTTCTGCCGCTGCATCAGGCCGAATCCGCGAGGGTTCAAATCGGAAAACGTGCTGATCTGCAGGTCGCGCGGATTTTGCAGCGGGCGCCACAGTTCCTCGCCTCTGCCGTTGAAGACGGCGAGGCCGTCGGAGTCGTGCACCGACGGACGGAAATCATCGACATCGATTCGGTCGTTGGGCCCAAAGAAGAACATGCTCGTCATCGGCGCCAGCCCGACATGCTCGAGAGGCACTCTCGGATAGATCGCCATCTCGACATCGAACAGGGTGGTCTCGCCCGGCCGTATCGTGAAGCGGTAAGCCGCGGCCGCACTCTCGCTGTCCAGCAAGGCGTGCACGACGATGGAAGTGGCGTTTGCCGCCGGCTTTTCGATCCAGAACGCCCTGAATTGAGGAAACTCCTCGCCCTTGGGCTGGCCGGTGTTGATCGAAAGCCCGCGTGCGGAGAGGCCATACTGCTCCCCCTTTGCGACGGCGCGGAAGTAGCTCGCGCCGAGAAAGACGCAGATTTCGTCGTAGTAATCCGGCCTGTTGATCGGGGCGTGCAGACGAAAGCCACCGAAGCCGAGATCGACGCCCGGCTTCGGCGGCGCCGTATCGCCGAACGAGAACTGTTCGGGCTGATAGATCACCTTGGTCGCCTGGCCGTTGGCGACTTCATAGATATCCACCCGGTTCGTATAGAAGAACCCGCGATGAAAGAACTGCACTTCGAACGGCAGTCTTTCGCCGCGCCAGAGCGCGCGATCCGGCAGGAACCGGATGGCGCGGTAGCGGTCATAGTCGAGGTCCTTCAGATTGTCCGGCAGCTTGTTGTCCGGCGCCTTGAACGGCTTGCCGGCGGCATCGCGTGCCATCTGCCGCACGCTGGACCGCTCGAACGGTGCGGCTTGAGCGCTTGCAGGTGTGAAGAGCCCCCGCGCGGACGACGCCACCAGCGGCAACGCTACTGAAACTTGAAGAAAATCCCGACGATTCACTGAGCCTCCACGGACACGACGCGTGCAACGGAATGAAACGCCGTTGGGCCCGTCGGGTTCCGGGGCCGGAACCGATAAACTTCGCCTCCAATTCCTAGGCGGTCATCGCATCGCGCGTGCCGAACAAGCGCCTGACTTCCGGGCCCGGCTTGGCGGCGCTGAACAGATAGCCCTGCATCTCGGTGCAGCCCAGCGCGCGGAGCATTTGCTTCTGTTCCAGCGTCTCGACGCCTTCGGCTGTCGTCGTCATGTTGCGGGAGGCTGCGATGTTCACCACCGCCTGCACGATCGCCGACGAGCCGTCGATTTCCGTGATGTCGCCGATGAAGCAGCGGTCGATCTTGATCTTGTCGAACGGGAATCGTTTCAGGTAGCTCAGCGAGGAATAGCCGGTGCCGAAATCGTCCAGCGCGATGCGCACGCCGATGGCGCGCAACTGATGCAGGATGGTCAGCGCGGTCTCGTCGTCGCGGATCAGCACGGCTTCGGTGATCTCGAGTTCCAGCCGGCTTGCCCGCAGGCCGGAGTGCTCAAGCGCATTCACGATATTCAGCGCCAGCGTCGGGCATTTCAGCTGAACGGGCGAAACGTTGACGGCGATGCGGATATGATCCGGCCAGCTGGCGGCCTCGGCGCAGGCGGTCTTCAGCACCCACTCGCCGAGTTCAACGATCAGGCCGGTGTCTTCCGCCACGGGGACGAATTCGGCGGGCGAGATCATGCCGCGTTCGGGATGGCGCCAGCGCAGCAGGGCCTCGCAACCGGTCACCTCGTCGCTGTGAAGGTTGACCAGCGGCTGGTAGTGGATTTCGAAACCGCCATCCACCAGCGCCTGGCGCAGGTCCTGCTCCATGGCAAGCCGCGCCTTCGCGCTGGCGTCCATCGCGGGTTCAAAAAAGCGATGGGTTCGCCGTCCTCCGGCCTTGGCGCCATACATCGCCAGATCGGCGTTCTTGATCAGCTGATCCAGCTCGGTGCCGTCCTGCGGCGCCAGTGCAATGCCGATACTGGCGTCGGTCGAGAGCTGGTGACCGAGGCACTGATAGGGCTGCCGGATCGACTCGTGAACCCGGGTGACGAATTCAACGACATCGGCGACGTTCCTGACGCCGCTCTGGATCACCGCAAACTCGTCACCGCCGAGCCGCGCGATCAGGTCAGCCTCGCCGAGGCAGCTCCGGATGCGGCCAGCCACCGCCTTCAGCAGTTCATCGCCGACATGGTGCCCAAGCGAATCGTTGATGCCCTTGAATTCGTCGATATCGATGTAGAGCAGGGCGAACTGCTCGCCTTGGGCAGTTCGCTGCAACTCGCGCTCGATCTGTTCGCGGAACAGCACCCGGTTCGGCAGGTCGGTCAGCGCGTCGTAATGCGCGAGGTGCGCGATCCTCTGGTCGGCGCGCCGGCGCTCGGTGACGTCGTCGACGACGTTGATCAGATAGCGGTTGACGCCGGTCTGGTCGGGAATTCCGATGCGTTTTGACGTGATGAAGCGCTGGCCCTGGATCTGCGACGGGAAGACGTCGAGGAACAGGCCATCGGGACTGTTCAGGGCCTTTTCGTCGTCCGCAGAAAGCTTCTCGGCGACTTTCGCCGGAAAAAGATCGAACGCCGTCTTGCCGACGATTTCCTCGCATGGCAGCCCGAACTGCGTTTCGGCCACGCGATTGGCCAGGACGTAACGGCCGTCGCGCAGGTCCTTCACGGTGATCTGCGTCGGGATGTGATCGATGATCTGACGAAGGAACGCATAATTGCGGTCGCGTTCCTGTTCGAGGTTTCGGCGCTCCGTGATGTCTTCGATCGTGGCAACCCACCCGCCCTGCGCCAGCGGCTTGTTGACGATCAGATAGGAGCGCCCCGCGCTGTGCATGGTCATGTGGGTGACCCTGCCCTGCGCTACGTTGCGCATGATGGTCGAGCAGAATTCGTCGACGTCGCCGTCGTAGGACCCGGTGTCCTGGCGGTGCTGGATCAGGTCGCGAAAATGGCAACCCGGTTTGACGATTTCGGTCGACAGCCCGTACATGTCGATATAGCGGCGGTTGCACAGGATGATGCGCGCCGATGCGTCGTACAGCACGAGGCCCTGCGTCATGTTGTTCAGGGCGGTGTCGAGCTGCTGCTTCTGCAGGCTCAGCCGCTGCTGCGATTCCTGATTCTGGCGGGTCACCTGCCGGATGATCAGGAACAGGACGAAGGCGATCACCAGTGCGGACAGCAAGGCGGCGGCAACCATGAACCTGGTTTGCGCGTACCAGTCGTCCAGCGCCGCCTGCACGGTCGTGGTCGCGACCACGACGATCGGGAAGCGGCTCAGCGGGGCCGCCGAGCCCAGCCGGTGCATGCTGTCGACCGGACTTTGAACCCGCAGGGTCTGGCGGCCACCGTCGGTCAGCACCTTGTTCAGCAGCGGCGCCGTCTCGAATTTTTGTCCGACCAGCGAATCGACATGAGGGTATCTCGCCAGCATCGTTCCATCATGGTGAAACATGGAGATCGCGGATCCGCTTCCCAGCGTGACGGAGGCGAAATATCTTTCGTAATGGACGGGGTCGATTCGTCTTGCCAGCAGTCCGAGAAAAATCCCGTTCGGGCCACTTATCCGATGGGCGATGACGGTGGTCGAGTTGCCGGTGGTGTGGTGGCGAGCCGGTGCGACGACCGCCGTTTTCAGATTGGCGTCCGACTTCAAACTCTTGAAAAAGGTTCGCTCCGCGATGTCCACGGACGGCAGCGGCCAGGTCCCCGACGAGTTGATCAGCTTGCCGTCCGCATCGAAGATGCCGACGTCACCGATGTAGGACAGCACGCTGACCTTGGATTTCAGGATCTGGTGGGCGTCGTAGCTCGACATCCAGATCCGGAACGTCTCCGGCGAGTCGATTTCCGTAAACTGCATTCTCGAGATCACGTCGTGGGCAATGATCTCGGTGTCCTCGAACTGCTGGTCGAAGTGGCGTGCGAGCAGCAGCACGGTGTTTTCGAGTTCGCGCTCGTTGTTGCTGAGCGCACGCTCGCGGAATTCGCCGACCATCATCATGGTGCCGAGCATGATCGCCGCAACCAAAATACCGCCGCACAGAATCAGCGAGAGAATCGGCCCCCGGCGAATTGGCGCGGCCATGCGCTCTGACCCGGTGGAGGCCTTTCGAAACGATCCCAGCGCGCCCCGGAAATTGACCAGCAATCTTCGCATTCCCATCTCCCGGGAAGCATGCATACAACCCAGAGATGGCATACCGGTTAGGAAACCCGGTTACTTAAGGTTTAACGGGGCGCGGTCGGCCCGTGGAAATGCCGGCCGCGATTGTTCCCATGACGGTTGGGCGGCACTTCGTGACGACCCATTGCGTGGGTTGGAAAAGGGCAGAGGCTGGCTGACTCAGCGGCGATAGCGTTCGCTGCGGGCGTAGGCCGGGCGGCTTTCCTGCGGCGGGCGGCTGGTCAGGCTGGCGCGGGCTTCGCTGGCGACCGGTATCGCCGGCCGCAGTTCTTCCAGAAAGATCGGCCGCGAGAAGTAGTATCCCTGTGCGTAGCGGATCTTGGTGGCAGCCTGCAGGTAGGCGAGTTCCTCGAAGGTTTCGATGCCCTCGGCGATCATGGTCATGCCGAGCGCCTCGCTCAGCGATTCGATCGCGCGCAGGATGCCCTGGCTGCGCGGACGCTTGTGAATGTCGGTGATGAAGGAGCGGTCGATCTTGAGTTCGTCGGCGGTGATGTCGGCCAGCGCCGACAAGGACGAATAGCCGGTGCCGAAATCGTCGATCGATATCCGCACCCCCAGTTTCCGGAAGTTCGGCAGGATTTCGTCCTGGAAATGGGTTTTGGTCACGAAGGCGTCCTCCGTCACCTCGATCATGAACCGCTCCGGATAGCCGGTGGCCTGCAGGGCGTCCGCAAACGTCCGCATGAATTCCGGGTTGCAGGCCTGCTTGGCCGCGACGTTGATGCTGATGGAGGCATCGGGACCGAAAGTCTCGTTGATCAGATCGATCGACTTGACGATTTCGGCCAGCACCAGATGCGTGAGCTCGTCGATCAGGCCGAGCTCGGTGGCGAGATTGATGAACGTGCCGGGGGCCTGGATGACGCCGTCATCGTCGCGCAGCCGCACCAGGGCCTCGATGCCCTTGATGTCCTTGGTCCGGATATCGACCTTGGTCTGGAAGGCGCAGCAAAAGCGTTTCTCCAGGATGGCGAGCCGCAGCGACTGCTCGACCTTCATTCGCGCCAGCGCCTCGCGCTCCATGCTGGAGTCGAAGAAGGCCGCGGAGCCCTTGCCGTCGTTCTTGACGCGATACATCGCGATATCGGCGTTCTGACGCAGCAGGTCGTAGCTGCGGCCGTGCTCGGGATAAAGGCTGATCCCGATCGAGGTCGAGGCGAAGATTTCCGATCCGTCGATGAAGTAGGGGGCCCGCAGTCGTTCCAGCGTAAACCGGATGTATTCCGCCACCTCCTGCTCGCTCTGGATCGGATTGAGCAGCAGCAGGAATTCATCGCCGCTGATCCGCGACAGCATGTCGGATTCGCGCAAATCCATCCCAAGCCGCTTGGCGACTTCGATCAGCAGCGCATCCCCGATCGGATGACCGTAATAGTCGTTGATGTGCTTGAAATTGTCGATGTCGAGAAATGCCAGCGCGAACCGTCCTTGCGGCTGGTCGCGGTGCAGCAGGCTGTTAACGCGGTGCTCGATCACGCCCCGGTTCGGCAGGCCAGTCAGTTCGTCGTAATAGGCCGACCGGAACAGGTGATCCTCGAGGGCCTTTTGTTCGCTGATGTCGGCGGAGCTCGACAGCAACAGGTTGCGGTCCGCGATACGGACCGGCCGGTGGGTGGTGAGAAAGACCTGCCGGGCCTGGTCGCGGTTGACGCATTCCTCGGCAACGGCATGGCTGCCGGTGCGCAGCAGCTCCATGCCGGTTTTGCGGCGGTGGTCCAGTTCCTTCGAGGCCGGCGCCTCCATTTCGCTTCCAGCCATCCCGAGCTGGGCCGCGGCGGCGTCGTTCACCAGCAGGAAGCGGCCCTGCTCGTCCTGCACCGTCACGCCGGTCGGGAGCATTCTGAAGACATCCCTCAGAATTCTCAATTCGTTAGCAAGAGCGTACTCGCTGTCGCCTTCGTTTGCGGCGGTCCGCTGCTCGTGTTGGGTTCGGCTTTGCATGCCGCCGACTTTGGCGGAAGCTCTTGTAGTTTTGGTTAAGTGGAACTCAAAAAGTCGGGTTCAGTTGTGCGAGTTTACGATTTGAACAAGCTCTGCCCCAATCGTCATTAACAGAGCTCTAATGCGATTTCGCAATGCCGGGCGTTCGAAAGATCGGCGCGCGCGAAACGAAGATTCTTCAGCTCGCTTGTATCCGGCACTGCATCGTGCAGTGAACTCCGGTCTTCAGGAACGCTATTTCGGTCTTGCCGTCGAACGAGGTGAGCGCCGATTTCAACAGCTTGGTGCCGAAGCCGGCGGCCCCGACGTCCTCGATCGGAGGACCTTCGGTTTCGTCCCAGGTGATATTGAGACGGCCGTCGGTCACGCGCCACGACACCTGCAAGAGCCCGCGCGGGGAGGAAAACGCGCCGTACTTGCCGGCATTGGTGGCGAGCTCGTGGAATATCAGGGCCAGGCTCACCGCGAGCCTGTCGGGAAGGAACAGCGGATCTCCGTTCAGCGTGAACCGCACATGGCCATAAGGCCCGAGTTCGGAGATCAGGAGATCCTTGATATCGCAACCCAAACCATCGAGCTTTGCGATCAGGTCATCGGTCCTGGACAGCGCGCGCAACCGCTGATCGACGCCGGCCCAGATCTCCGGCCGATCGTGCAGCACCTGATGCAGAACCGCGTGAATTGTCGATAATTTGTTCTTCAGGCGGTGCTGCAGTTCGCCGACGAGGAGTTTGCGATATTCCTCTTCCCGGATCAGCCGCCTCGAAATCTCCCGCTGCTGCGAGGCGATCGATCGGTAGTGTTCGACGCCCCATATCGTGAGGCCGCAGGCGATCAGATAGGCCGCCATCAGCGCCAGCCTGGCAAAATCCGCGGCAGCCCCGCCGAAACTAACGAACATTCCAAGCGCGCCGCCGGCGAGCGCCGTCGCGATCCCGAGCCGGAAACCGCCGAACGCGGTGGCAAACACCACCGCCGGAAAATACGGGGTGAAGAATACATCCGGCCGGATCTGGGCAAGGCCCCACCGCGCCGCGGTCGACAGCGCGAGGCAGAAGACCGCAAATCCGATGCCGAGAAGCGGGGATGGCGAGGAGATTCCCCGCCAGGCCAGCCGAAACTCGTCGATCAATTTCCCCATGACTGACATCAGCCGATCAGCGAATCCAAAATAAGGCCGACCATAGAGGAAAATCCGCGATTTGAGGTTGTAATCGGCGTCAGCCGGGCATCGAGCTGGAGGAGGCTTGCCTAGTTCCGGCAGGATGGGGATAAATCCGCAATCAAGAACAAATCATCATCGGGAGAACGACATGGGACGGCTGGATGGCAAGGTCGCGGTGATAACAGGGGCGACAAGCGGCATCGGGCTGCGCACCGCCGAGATTTTCGTCGCCGAAGGCGCCAAAATCGTCATCGCCGGGCGCCGCGTGCCGGAGGGCGAGGCGCTGGCGAAACAACTCGGCGCCAACTGCATCTTTCGCCAGACCGACGTCATGGTCGACGAGCAGATCCGCGCGCTGATCGAGCTGTCGGTCGAGAAATTCGGCCGCATCGATTGCCTGTTCAACAATGCCGGCGGTCCGGCGCAGACCGGCGGCATCGAGGGTCTCGACGCCGCCCGCTTCGACGCCGCGATGGTGACATTGGTGCGCAGCGTGATGCTCGGCATGAAATACGCTGCGCCCCATATGCGAAAGCAGGGCTCCGGAAGCATCATCAACAATGGCAGCATCGCCGGACGGCTCGCCGGCTATTCCACGTCGCTGGTCTATGGCGCGGCCAAGGCCGCCGTCATCCACCTCACCAAATGCGTGGCGATGGAGCTCGGCGAGGCCGGCATTCGCGTCAATTCGATTTCGCCGGGGGTGATCGCCACCGGCATCTTCGGCAAGGCGCTCGGCCTGTCGGTGGAGGCGGCGGAGAAGACGCCCGAGCTGATGCACGGGGTCTACAAGTCGGCACAGCCGATTCCGCGCGCCGGATTGCCCGAGGATATCGCCCACGCCGCGGTGTTCCTCGCCAGCGACGAGTCCAGCTTTATCAACGGCCATGATCTCGTGATCGACGGCGCGATCACCGGCGGCAAGAACTGGACGGTGCAGCAGCAGGGCTATGTCGGGCTGCGCGAAAAATTTGAGAAGGCGACGGGATCGTAGTCGCCGTCATTCCGGGGCGCCTCGAAGAGGCGAACCCGGAATCTCGACATTCCGGGTCTGGTGCTCGCGCACCATCCCGGAATGACAGGAGAGCCAACCGGGAGAGTCACCAATGTCCGCAACATTCGCCACCGAGCTCGCGCGACCCGAAGCCCGCCCGCTGCATCTGGCCATCATCGCCGGCCTCGCCTGCGCGCTTGTGATCGGCAAGGCCTTGCCGTCGACGATGGACGCCATTTCGGCGGTGATCGCGCCGCTCTGTGCCGGCAGCGCGCCCGCCGGCTCCTCGCTCGATACCGTCGAGCCGATCGGCTCGTACGCGCTGCCGAACGTGCCGGGCAAGCGAGTCACGATCGTGCGGGTGTTCTACGGTCCCGGCGGATTTACCCGCGCGCATCGCCATGCGGGCTCGGTCACCGCCTACGTCACCAAAGGCGAAATCCGCTCGCAGCTCGGTGGTGGGCCGGTCGAGACCTTCAAGGTCGGCCAGTCATTCTTCGAGCCGCCGGGCGCCACCCATCTGGTTTCGGCCAACGCCAGCACCACCGAGCCGGCGGAGCTGATCGCGGTGTTCGTGGCGGACGAGGGCGCGCAGCTGACGACGTTTATCGAGTAGGGTGAATCGTAGGGTGGGCAAAGGCGCCCTTGCGCCGTGCCCACCATTTCCCAGCTTGCGCGATGATAGATGGTGGGCACGGCGCCAAGTGGCGCCTTTGCCCACCCTACGCACTCGGCCTCACAACGCCTTCAGCGTCACCCGCAATCCATCGCGTGGCTTCGGGATCGGCCAGATCTGCCAGTCCGGCTTGTAGCCCGGCTCGAACGAGACCTCGAGATTCTGCAGGAAGTGCCGCGCGAAGCATTTCGCCTGCATGTAGGCGAAGTGCAACCCGAGGCACATATGCGCGCCGCCGCCGAACGGCACCCAGGCGAAGCGATGGCGGCCGCGCTGGGCCTCGTCGGTGAAGCGCATCGGATCGAATTTTTCCGGGTCGGGCCAGATGTCGGGCATGTGGTGGGTGAACAGCGGATTGACGCCGACCATGGCGCCGGCCGGGATCGCGTAGCCCTTGAAGGTGAAGTCGCGGACCACGCGGCGCGGCATCGAGGGCACCGGCGGCTTCAGCCGCAGGGCTTCCTTGAACGCCATTTCGGTCAGCGTCATCGCTTCCAGATTGTCGAAGGTGGTCGGCGCATCGGCGGCGATGCCGAGGCCGGCAATTTCGTCGCGCAGCTTTCGCTGCCAGTCCGGCCGGGCGGCAAGCTCGCCGATAAACGATGTCAGCGACGATGTCAGCGTGTCATGCGCCGCCATCATCAGGAAACTCATGTGGTCGACGATATCCTGCGTCGACAGCAGCGCGCCGTCCTCGTGGGTGGCGTGGCACAGCTGCGAGAACAGGTCCTCGCCGCCGCCCCTGGCGCGGCGGATCGGAATCTGTTCGGAGAAATAGGCGACGATGCGCTTGCGGCCGTTGACGCCGCGCGCCATCGCGGTGCCGGGCAGCGGCTTGCGGATCACGGCGACCGAGGCCGCCACCATGTCGACGAAGGCGCGGGTGATGTCGTCGACTTCGGGTCCGATCTCGGCACCGAGGAACGAGGTCGCGGCAAGGTCGAGCGTAAGTTGCTTCATGGCGGGATACAGCAGCATCGGGCCAGGCTTCGCCTTCCATTGCGCAACCCGCGCCGCGATCCCGGTATCGAGTTCGCCGAGATAGGATTTCATCGGCCCGGACTTGAAGGCGACCGAGAGCGCGCGGCGGTGCAGGCGATGCTCCTCGAAGTCGAGCAGCATCAGGCCGCGCGGAAACAAGAGTCCGAGAATCCGGCCCCAGCCATGCTGCGAGGAAAAAATCTTGGCCTGATCGAACAGCACCAGTTCGTTGGCCTCGGGTCCGAGCAGCGTCAGGCTGGTCTCGCCGAACAGATGGCTGCGGTACACCAGCCCGTATTGCGCCGCCGCCCGCTCGATCTGCCCCTTGGGGTCGGCGAGCACGTGGAGCGTCTTGCCGATGAAGGGCCAGCCCTCGTCACCGGGAATGTGGGTCAGCGAATTGCGCTTCGGCGCGGTCCAAGTTACCGCGGCGGGAGAGACCGCGCTTTGCATCGACATGACACTTGCTCCTGATGGTCCCAGCCAATGATCCCAGCGGACCGCGACTTTATTGCGACCGAGGATTCGGGCCGACGGTCACCGGCATAATCCAGCCAGGTAAATAACCCCTTGTCCATCGCGCTCGTCATTCCGGGGCGATGCGAAGCATCGAACCCGGAATCTCGAGATTCCGGGTCTGGTCCTTCGGACCATCCCGGAATGACGCCAAGCACCTTCGCGTCGCCCCTACGCCTTCTGCTTGGCGGCTTCCTTCTGCAGGTCCGGTGCGTTGATGGTCGGGATCGCGACGCGGCCGGGGCCGGTGTGCTGCAGCGCGGCCGCGGCCTTGTCGTTCTCCATGATCTTGGCCATCACAGCCTGGCCGGCGCGCTCGAACACCGCGCGGTTCTCGATCAGGAATTTTTGCGACTCGCGCAGTTTCGCGATGTGGCCGTTGATCTCCGGCACCACGTAGCGCGCCACCATGTCCCAGCTGCGGCGGGTGTTTTCGGGGTTGGCCCAGTCGTGCACGAAGCCGACGATGGTGCCGACGCCGCCGGAGACCTCCATCAGGCTCTTGATGGTTTTGACCAGATCGTCGGGGGTGCCGATGGTGGAGGCCGCACCTTCGCCGCCGGCGGTCTTCTCCACCGCGTCTTCGGGCGACGTGAACGGCTGCAGCCCCGGCCGCTGCAGGGTGCGGACATTATATTCGTTGTGCCAGCGCATCAGGCCCGGGCCGGCCTCGCGCTGCGCCTGCTCGCGGGTTTCGGCGATGTGCCAGCTCAGCAGCACGCGCCAGTTGGCGCGGCTCACGGTGGTGCCGGCCTTCTTCGCCGCGTCCTCGGCAAAACCCCATTGCGTCGGCAGCGCCATCAGGCCCTGCGTCGACATCGAGCCCAGCGAGATGATGCCGATGCCGTATTTGCCGGCCAGCGTCATGCCCGACGGCGAGATCTGCGAGGCCACCACGAACGGCATCTCTTCCTGCAGCGGCAGAATCTGCAGCGCGGCGTCGTTCATGGTGAACCAGTCGCTTTTCGCGGTGACGCGCTCGCCGTTGAACAGCCGGCGGATGATTCCGATCGCCTCGTCCTGGCGGTCGCGCTGCGTCATCGGATCGATGCCGAGCGTGTGGGCATCGGAGGCCAGCGCGCCCGGTCCGGAACCGAAAATGGCGCGGCCGCCGGTCATGTGGTCGAGCTGCACCATGCGCTGCGCGACGTTGTAGGGATGGTGATAGGGCAGCGAGACCACGCCGGTTCCGAGCCTGATGCGCTTGGTGCGCTCGCCGGCGGCGGCCAGGAACATCTCCGGCGAGGCGATGGTCTCCCAGCCCGAGGAATGATGCTCGCCGCACCAGAATTCGTCATAGCCGAGCGCGTCGAGCTGTTCGACCAGGTCGAGATCCCTGCGGAATTGCAGCATCGGATGCTCGCCGATCGGGTGATGCGGGGCGAGGAAGGCTCCGAATTTGAGGCGCGCCATGGGGTTTCTCTCCGGACTCGTTGTTCTTGGATGCTTGGCCCCAAACTACGGGGCGGCAAAGGTCAAGGCAATCGCGGAAAGCGGCCGCCGATGCATGGTTGTCGTGCAGACCGGGATGACGGGCGTCGCTCCGGGGTGACGCGCTCAGGTGTCGGGCAGGCTGACCTTCCACGTTTCCTTGGGGGAAGACAGCGCGATCAGTGTTTCGGTGCGTTCGACGCCCTCGACGCCTTTGACGACTTCCGAGAGAAACCGTTCCAGATCGCCGGTCGTTTTCACCCGCACCTTCAAGAGATAATTCCAGGCGCCGGTGATGTGGTGACATTCGAGCACGTCGGGCGATGCCTTGGCTTTCTTCAGGAACGCGGCCTCGACCTTCGGATTGCTCCAGCTCACCAGAATGAAGGCAAGCAAATTCAGCCCCAGCGCTTCCGGTGCGATCCGGGCGTGAAAGCCCGCGATCATGCCCTGCCGGACCAGCCGCTTGATGCGGTCGTTGACAGTCGAAACCGGGATTCCGATTTTCCTGCCGAGTTCTGACAGCGGCAGACGATCGTCGTCCTGCAGCAGGGTCAGCAATTGGCGGTCGATGTCGTCGAATTTTGCCATGAGGTCGGATTCAAGCACCTGAGCGGTCCTTTCTTTCACCGGTCGGCCCGCTTCGCCAGTCCGCCAAACTACCTAACTTCGCACGCCCGGCATGACCGCCAGGACATTTTCGTTGTATTTGCGCAACAATGCCAAGCTTTTCGTATAATTTACGAAGATTACAAAAATATTCCGTCAAATGTTTGGATGCTGCCGGATATATTTTCGTTGCGAAAACGGAGGAACCCATGCGGATCGCGTCAGAAAGCTTGGCATCTTCGAGGCTCTCGCCCACCGGCGTGACCTCGCGGCTGATCGCGACCTGCGCCATCGCCCTTGCCGGCGTGTCCGAGGTCTCCGCCGCCGACATTCCGCCGGCGGCGAAGGCAGCGCCTCCCGCGATCGCGGCTTCATGGGCCGGATTCTATCTCGGCGTTCACGGCGGCTACGGCTGGGGCCGGAACGACTTCGCCGAACTCCAGGCTGATTTCAATTATGTCGGCCCGATCAATTCCGCCGGCGGGGTGTACGGCGCTCACGCCGGATACAACTGGCAATTCGGTCGCGCGGTCGCCGGCCTCGAGATTGACTTCAGCGCAACTGACATCCACGGCAGCGTGTCGCGATCCGGAATCGTGCCGGGCCAGTTTACGTTCGATCACACCCGAACCCATCGTGCGAAATATCTTGGCACCGCTCGCGGCAGGCTCGGATGGACGGCGACCGACAATGTCCTGATTTTCGGCACCGCCGGCGTGGCATGGGAGCGGTTCGAGACGTCGTTCGACGAGCGCGACGTGAGCAACGTCAATGCGTTCCAGAACGGCACGAACAGCGGGAGGACCCCGTTCGACCGCTTGGGGTGGGTGGCGGGTGCCGGCACGGAAGCAAGGCTTGCCGGCAGCAACTGGATCGGTCGCCTCGAATACCTGCACTATGATTTTGGTGCGGTCGAGCGGGCCAGCAGCCGGTTCGGGACCCTTCCAAATTTTCCTCCCTTCGCCGAGCGATCGGGCCGCCAGAGTTACGACATCGTCCGCGCGGCGCTGTCCTACAAGTTCGGTACGCTCGCCGCCGCGGCCCCGGCTCCCTATGCCAAGGCGCCGGTGATCGCGACCTCGATGTCGTCATGGGCGGGATTCTATCTCGGCGTTCACGGCGGCTACGGCTGGGGAGCGAACAAGTACAGCGATCCCTGGAATTTCACGCCGCTCGCGAGCATTACCGGGCCAGGCCTCAAGGGCGCCGTCTATGGCGGTCACGCCGGTTACACTTGGCAATTCGATCGCGCGGTCGCCGGCTTTGAGCTGGATTTCAGCGGCACCGGCATCAAGGGCACATCACCCACCGGCTTTGCCGCCGCGGACAGCGCCGCGAGTTCGACCAATATCGCCTATCTCGGATCGCTCCGCGCCCGACTCGGTTGGTCGGCAACCGACAATTTGCTGCTCTATGGCACCGCAGGCCTCGGCTGGGAGCGTCTCGACAGAGACCTGTTGATCGTCCGCGCCGGTCAGGCCGGCACGCAGCGTTTCGACAGCGTTGCCGCCACCAACCGGTTCGGCTGGGTCGCCGGCGCTGGCGTGGAGGCAAAACTGCCCGGCAGCAACTGGATCGGCCGCGTCGAATATCTGCATTACGATTTCGGTACCATCCAGCCTTCCGGCCTGATCAATACCAATATCTTCGTGCCGTCGTCCGCCGGGAACCATCATCTCGACATCGTGCGCGCCGGCCTGTCCTACAAGTTCGGTGATCCGACGGGCATGACGGCCGTGCCTTACGCCAAGGCGCCGGCGGTCGCGGGCGCGGCAACCCACTGGGCGGGATACTATCTCGGTGCGCATGGCGGCTCCGCCTGGAAGAACAACGACTTTACCCAGGTCGTGAACTTCGTCGACTTCGGGCAGGTCGGTGGAATCACGTCGCGCGGCTGGGTAGCCGGTGGGCACACCGGCTACAATTGGCAGTATGGCCGGGTCGTGACCGGACTAGAGGTCGACTTCAGCCTTAGCGATATCAGGGGAAATTCCGGGAGCGTGATGGGAGGCAACGGATTTCCCGGCTTTACGGAAACCCATTCACTCGGCGACCGCGTGAAATATCTCGCGACCGCGCGCGCGCGCCTGGGCTGGCTCCCCACGGAAAACGCGCTGCTTTATGCGACCGGAGGCCCGGCGTGGGAACGGCTGGAGCGAACCGGGACGACGGCGTCGGCCCAGGCCGGCCTGTCCATGGTCGAATCGACGACAACGCCGTCCGATCATTTTGGCGGCGTCATCGGCGCCGGCGCGGAATGGATGCCGTGGGGCCCGAACTGGATCGGGCGGCTCGAATATCTGCATTACGACTTCGGCAAGGTGCAGGACACCGTCACATTCACATCGACCGTGCCGGGTGACCAATCCTATTCCGAGCGTCGCGGCCGCCAGACCATCGAGGTGCTGCGCGCCGGCATTTCCTACAAGTTCGGAGCCGAACCGCCGGTCGTCGCCCGCTATTGAGCGGGAAAACGTGCAGCCGACATCGAGCTGCACGTTCAGTGCCCTGACCACGCGAACGCTGCCGTGCGGCCCTGCAGCATCGTCGTCCGCGATTCGCCGACTTCATCGCTGGCCAGCCTCGCGGTGATCGAGGCGCCGCTGGTGGATGGCACGATCGCGCAGATCCACGCCCGCTACGGCATCGAGCTGCGACCCCCGCGTCGGGCGAAGGCGAACAGCGATACGGCGCGACTTTCCGGGAAACGCCTGCTCCCGTGCGACCTTGCAATCAGGCACCACAAATAGCATCGATGACCTGAAATGCCCCCTGACGGCTGTAGTGTTTTCGCCCGAAAACCTCTATCTGTCCGGGCTCAACGCAACTGGAATTTCGATGAAAACGGCCAACAAAATCGCCATCGCCCGCGCGATCCACCATGTCGTGCGATCTTTCCGGGGCATCGCCGGACGGTCCGACAAGGGCATCTTCGCCCGGCGGGGCGTGCGCTATGAACTGGACCTTTCGCAGGGCATCGATTTTGCCATCTACCTCGGCGGCATGTTCGAGCGGGGCACTGCCCTCGCATTGGCCAGGCTCACCGAGCCGTCGGCCCTCGTGCTCGACATCGGGGCCAATATCGGGGCGCACACGCTGCACCTCGCCGGCCTGGTCGGTCCTCAAGGTCGCGTGATGGCATTCGAGCCGACCGACTTTGCCTTCCGCAAACTCAGCCGCAACCTCGATCTCAATCCCACGCTTGCGTCCCGGGTGGAGGCTTTCCATTGCTTCCTGACCGCCAGCGACGGCGCCAGCGTTCCCGGCGCGATCTATTCGAGCTGGCCTCTCGCCGTGGAAGAAGGGCTGCACGCCAAGCACCTCGGCCGCGAAATGCAGACGGAATCCGCGCAGGCGCGCAGCCTCGACAGCATCCTGAGCGAACGTGCCGACCGCAAGGTGCAACTGGTCAAGCTCGACGTCGACGGGTTCGAATGCGATGTGCTCAGCGGCGCAACCTCGCTGCTGCGCGATACGCGGCCGATCTTTGTGATGGAACTGGCGCCCTATGTGCTCGAGGAGCGCGGCGCTTCGCTCGATCAGCTTCTGAGCCACTTCATTCCCAACGGTTATGTCTTTTTCGATGAGCGAACCGAGAAGCGGCTGCCGTCCGAGGCAAAGGAGCTGCAGCGGATGCTCGCCGACGGTGAAAGCATGAACGTGATCGCGCGCGTCGCCTGACGGCGCGCATCTGCCGTTCAAGGCAGGTTTGCGGGCCGGGCTTTCGAGTGCGAAGGCCTCCAGCGCGCGCGAAGTCTCGCCCAGATACCCTTGCTAAAGAAGTCATCCGCGACCTTCACCAGCCCGACGACGATAATCGGGAGCAGCGGGTGGGCGTGACGATTGTCGCCGAAAATGTGGGTATAAACGGCCACCACATAGATCGCCGCGAACGGCACGAACATGATCAGCAGCGCCGTCCTTTGCCCGGGCCAGAAGCAAAGAAACAGGCCAAACCAGGCCACCAGGATGAACGGGTCGGTAACGAACAAGGTGAGACGCAGCGGATCGCGGAGAAATTTCAGGGAGTCGCTCACATAGGGACGGATCCTGGCCTCATAGAAATTCTCCGCCGCATCCGAGTAGGTTCGGGACGAACGCGTCATGTTCGAGAACGTGTCGAATGTCTCGACGTAGCTGGTGCCGGCTACTCCGGAATTCCAGCGAAAGTAGTTTCGGATATGACGGAACATATCCATCGCAGTCATGTCGCGGGTGAGCTGACGGTTCGGCTGGCAACACGCGGCGGCAATCTGGAAACCGACCGACGCGAGCGGCAGCTGCAGTTGCCGTTCGACGATACCGATGGAGGATGTGCGGGCGCGCCATGCCGCGGCCGCGATCAGTTGCTTTGCCTCCGCGGGGGTGCGACCCGATGAAACCAGATCGTCGAAGATATGTTTGGCGTCGCCGTAGCTGATGGCTTCCTTGCCGATCAGCCGGGCGCGGATGCCATCGTTGAGCACCACGTTGTTCAGGGACTGCGCGGTCTCCGGATCGAGATCCCAGGCGACGTACGAGACATGCGTGAGCATCAGGGCGCTGACGTTGGGTATGAAGAAGCCGATCCCCAGCGCGGCCCGGTACAGCGGAAACACCAGGATTCCCGCGGCAAGAGCCAGCGCCGTAACGGCATATAGCGCGACACGCCGGGGCGCCCCTCGTTGGAATATCACCAGCACGGCGACGCAGATTCCGACCAGTCCCAGATAGGGACGGAACTGCGCCGCCAGAATGGAAAGCAGCCACAGCAGGCTCACGGAGAAGGTGACGGAAAGCCGTCCGTTGAGGCCGCGGATCGCGATCGCGAGCGAGGTCAGCAGGATCGACGCCGAAACGGATTCCGTCAGCGCCGCGGCATGAAAAGCCACGAAATAGGGGTGCAGCCCGCAGAGAACCACAACGGCCATTTGCGCCGGCCGACTGAGCTTGTCCCTGAAGCTCAGCACGAAATAGGTGACGGCGCATGCGCTGAGCAGACCCTGTATGATCGACAATGCGGGCCACAGGTGCTGCCCGAAGATTTCGTCCAGCCCGCGAATCAGGAACGGCATGCCGGGAACGACGTGCTGATAAAGAAAGCCAAATCCTGAATTGTACAGCCGGCCCAGTTGATCGGCGTCGAACAGCGCCAGCGCCAGTTCGAAATAGACGATTGAATCGATCCAGAACTTCGCGCCAGTGACAGCTATGGAGTAGGCATGAGCAGCAATTGCAAGACACAGCAGGAAAGCGCTCCAGCCGAGTTCATTGAGTTCAAGCAAGGCATTCCAGAACTTCGCTGCGCCTGTCTTCATATCGTTACGCCGCCACCAGCGAAATCAGCAGGCCGAAGCCAGCCATGCCGCACGCCGCTGCGCGCGCGGGAATTGCGTGACGCGGCATATGCTCCAGTCTTCTCACCAGAAGCGCAAATCCCAGCACGATCAACGGGAGCTTCGAGACCGTATAAAGCTCGGTCGCAAACGAGATCGAGTGGGCAATGACCATTCCGAGATAAATCGCGGTCACTGTCATGGCATCATCGTCGCGTTTGACGCAGCCCCAGATCATGCCCGCGGCGGCCAGCATCATCAGGGAGATAATCCAGAACCTGGAAAGGGCCTGCGCCAGCCGCTTGTTGTGAACGATAAAGAACTTGTTCCAGAACTCCATCGTGTCCAGGTTGAAGGAAATGAAATTGTGAATGACGTTGTGCAGATAGATTCCGGGCGCGGCGAGGATGTTTTCCCGGGCCTCCTTGGAGAACGCGGCGTTGAGTTGAACGGCGTGGGCGTTCAACAGCGGTCCGCTATATTCGGCGGAGCCGGTGATCTTCGTGAACGTCGGCATTCCGTGTTTCCACCAGATCGGCTGCCAGACCAGGAATGGTTCGTCTGGGCCGATTTTCTCGATGGAAGTTCCCCAGAACGCAAAACCCGACTGGGCGGTTACGATCGGCTGTCCCGTTACCAGATAGTTGCGTGCAACATAAGGGCCGACGATCAGGATCATTCCTACACCCATCAATCCGATCGACCTGATGGCCATGCTTCGCGGCAACCGGCATAGCATCAACGGCGCAACGAAAAACGGAATGACCAGCGTGACAGGCTTCACCAGAGAGGTCAGGCCCCAGAGTATTCCCGCCGCCATGGCGGCGGGCCCGGATGACGGGGAACGCCGCAACGAAAGCAGCCCCAGTGTGGATACGGTTGTCATCACCACGAACAGCAAATGGTAGGAGGCGACATGGGCGAGCGCCAGCGAAAACGGGTTCAGGGTTGCTGCGAAAGCGATGCCCGCCGCCACGATGAAACTGTTCGAAAGCGATGCCCAGAAGAAAAGCGCCGCCGCCATGGTCCCCAGCAACAGTCCATGCGCGGACACCACAATGCGCTGATCGCGCTCGGCGGTGCGTCCGGAGAGAGCGTCTGCCGGCGCGGAAATCACGTCGCCAACCCAAAGTGCTGCCGCAACGAAACCGGGAAATCCGGGAGGACGGAGAATGGAAGGCACGCCGTCAACCGTCAGTGTCCCGGTCGACCTCAAATTCTGTCCGATCTGGAAATGATCCTCCCAAGTGATCGGCGAAGCCTTCGACAGGAGGAGCAGCGAGATGACGGAAGAAATGACAAAAACGGCCACGGTCTGTGCGAACCTCGCCGATACACCGATTTTTGCCAGCGATTTCATCAAGATTCGCTTCCGGAATACACGTTGGATCACCGCCCGACGGGCCTGAAACCGGTTCAATTCGAAGCCGGTCCAGCCTAACAGGCAGGATTGCCGCGAGAAATTCAATGCCGTCTATCGCGAAGACGATCGCAGTTTCATGCGATTTCTGGTCGGACCCGGCAAGCGGACATTGCAATAGGGGTACGGCGAGCGGCTGGAGGGCTGCATCGCAGGCAGGCATCCCTTCTCGCGACAGCTTCGATTGCGCCGAGCCAATCACCGCCAGATTGCAGTTGCGGGAGCTTGATCTATCTCCGGATAGCTGGGATGGAGGGGAGGGCAATGCCGGTTTAGAGCGAGCTTCGGGACGTTTTTGGGCGTGAGCCAGACTGAGATAACCAGTTCGAAGGTGGTCGGACCCCAGGCCGCGGCGGAAACGAGGGCGCGCGCGCCGCGCTGGTGGCGCCTGTCTGGGTCAACGCTCGTATTGCTGATTTTTCCAGCGATCATGCTGATCGCAGGTCTTGTGATGATTGGCCACATGAGCCCGATCTATTCAGGCCTGCGGGGCCTGGATTACGATCCGGCTTACCCGTATCTGTTCAACGGCGCCGGCCTGATGAAGGGCTACAATCCTTCGCTCGTCGAGCACCCTGGAACGCCGGTCCAGCTCCTGGCGGGCCTCTTCAGTATCATGGCGTGGTCGTCCGCAACGCTGTTCGGGCTGACGTCGCTGGCGTTTGCGCCATCCATTGCAACAAATCCGGAGGAATATCTGCGCGTTGTCATGACCGCGTTTCTGGTGATGAACTGCATCGCAGTCTACTGGCTCGGCGCGGCGATTGCCCGGTCAACGCGCTTCATGGTGGCAGGCATCGCCTGCCAGACGGCCTATTTGCTTTTTGGAACGCTGTTTCCCCGGATTTTTCACGCCGCGCCAGAAGCGATCGTGTGCCTGTCCGCGACCGCGTTGATGGCGGTGCTGGTGCCGGCCTTGTTTGCCGACGAGGATTGCTCGGATCGCAGGGCCGTCGCGGTGGGCTTTTTCATCGGCCTTGGCATACCCAGCAAGGCAACCTTCTTTCCGTTGCTGCTTCTGGCGTTTCTGCTTAGGCGGCCGCGACCGATAATGATCGCGTTGTCGGCGAGCGCCCTGTGGGCGTTTTTCTTTCTTCTGCCGATCTTTGACAAATTGAAACGCGCTTTCAGCTTTCTGTTCTCGATCGTCACGCATGTAGGCCGCCACGGCGACGGGGCGACGGGGTTCATTGATTGGGCCGTGATTCCGGAAAGGACCGCACTGATCGCGTCTGCCGAGCCCATGTTGGTTGTCGCCGCCTTAGCCGTGGCGGCGGCGATGCTGTTTTCGAATTCCGGCGACAGGCTCAAGGCCGTCATCATCGCTGCGGCGCTGGGAACCGCGATCCTCCTCGTCCTGAAACATTTCGCAATCCATTACCTCATGCCGGCCGTGGCCATTGCGCCGGCCATCATCGTGTGGGCCATCAGCCGCTTTGTCCGGCGGCCAACGCCATACATTGCCGCGGCCGTGATTGCCTCGGCAATTGGTGCTACCTCCATCCAGAGCATGTCTTCGAGCTTTGCGAATGAGCGCGCACTTCGCCGCGAAAATGAAAAGGCGATCAATGACGTGATCGCGCGATACAAAGACCCGGTTGTGATCGGAGCTTATCGGGCGGGCTACAAACCCCTCGCTATCGTGATCGGATTGGCCTGGTCCGACTGGAAATTTGCACGGTTGTTTTCCCAGACGACCGACACCCTTGTCTACGACGCGGGACTGAGAAAGCCATGGCGGGCGCATTCCGGCGCGGTCGACTGGTCCTATCTCGACCAGTTCGAAAAGGCTGGACGCGCGGTTCTGGTCGTGCAGTCAAGAAGCGACCGAATCGAGCCGCAGACCGCGCTGACCGAGACTCTGCTCGATCAGGGCTTCGGGGATACCGTCGAGAGAATCGTTGGTTTCCCGAAAGTCGTAGACAAATGACCCATGAACCGGCGGCCAGGAAATTGATCCAGGCCGCGTCCGGGGGTCGAATCCGGTTCAATTTGCTGTCGGTTCAGTCTAAAAGGCCATCATCGACAACGGGAGATAGCGGTTTTGAGTTCAGTTGAGGCCCCAATGGATCAGACGCCATCCGCTCTCCCACTGCAGTCCAATCCGCGGAAACGGGAATTCCAGGCGTACGTCGAAGCCGGTCTCAATGAACAGGATCGCCGCCGCAAGTTCAATGCCGCCTATCGCGAAGACGACCGGAAATTCATGCGATTTCTGATTCCGCCGGGCAAGCGAGTGCTGGAATTGGGCTGCGGCAGCGGAGAGCTGCTCGCCGCGCTGGAGCCGTCCTACGGTGTCGGCGTCGATTTCGGCGCCAAGACGATTGCCAGGGCCAAAGGATTGCATCCGGGGCTGAATTTCGTGCTGGGCGACGCGGAAGACCCGGTGACGCTGAGCGCGATCGAAGGACCGTTCGATTATGTCGTGATTGCCGACACCATCGGTATGTTCGAGGACATCGATGGGACGTTGAAGTTGATCCATCATCTGTGCGGGCCGTCGACCCGGATTATCATCTCCTATTATTCCCATTTGTGGGAACCGATCCTGAAGCTCGCGGAGCTGGTGCGCCTGCGCAGCAAGCAACCCCGAATCAATTACATCGCCACGGTTGATTTCCTGAACCTGATGGACCTGGCGGATTTCGAGGTGATCAGTCAGGAACAGCGGCAATTGATTCCGCTGCGCCTGTTCGGTCTCGGACCGTTCGTCAACCGGTACATCGCGCCATTGCCCGGGATCAGGCAGTTGTGTCTGCGGACCTACCTCGTCGGGCGCCCGATCTATAAATTCCCGGACCGTAAATTTTCCGCCAGCATTCTGATCCCCTGCCGCAACGAAAAGGGCAATATCGAGAACGCGATCCTGCGCATGCCCCGGTTCGGCTCATCGCAGGAAATCCTGTTCGTCGAGGGCAATTCCAGCGACGGCACCTTCGAGGAATGCGAGCGGGTGCGCGATGCCTACAAGGACGTCTGGGACATCAAGGTGCTGAAGCAGGACGGCAAGGGCAAGGGTGACGCGGTCCGCAAGGGCTTTGCCGCGGCGACCGGCGACGTATTGATGATCCTGGATGCCGATTTGACGATGCCGCCGGAAGCGCTGCCGAAGTATCACGCCGTGATCGAGAGCGGCAAGGCCGAGTTCGTCAACGGCACAAGGCTGATTTATCCGATGGAAAACGAGGCGATGCGTCCGCTGAACCTGATCGCCAACCGCTGCTTCGCCTATCTGTTCAGCTACCTCGTCAACACCAGGCTGACCGACACGCTGTGCGGCACCAAGGTGCTGATGCGCAAGGATTACGAAGTGCTGGCAAGAGAGCGCGGCTATTTCGGCAATTTCGATCCGTTCGGCGATTTCGACCTGATCTTCGGCGCGGCGAAACAGAATCTGAAAATTGTCGAAACGCCCATCCATTACAAGGCGCGCACCTTCGGCGAAACCCAGATCTCGCGATTTCGCGACGGCTGGCTGCTGTTGAAGATGGTGTGGTTCGCCTATCGCAAGCTCAAGGCCATTTGAGGCGAGTTTGCAATGAACACCAATTCGAATGGCTTGGACCAGCGCCAGCTTACCCATCGCAGCGTGTGGGAGCGGAAAGAAAACATCCGCCTGCTGTATCGTGATTTTCACCGGCAGTTGCTGGAGAGCTGCCCGGAAGGCCGTATTCTCGACATTGGCGGCGGCACGGCCCACATCAAGGATTCCAGGCCGGAGGTCATCACCACCGACATCCTGTCGTTTCCGGGCATCGATGTCGTGGCCGATGCGCATCGGCTGCCGTTTCCCGACGAATTTTTTTCCGGCGTTGTGATGCTCGATGTGCTGCATCACCTCGAGCGCCCGGTTGAATTCCTCAAGGAAGCGTCGCGCGTGCTGAAACCCGGCGGGCGTCTTGCGATGATCGAGCCGGCGATGACGACGCTGGCGCGTCAGTTCTACCACCATGTCCATGTCGAGCCCGTGGATATGAACGCCGACGCCTTTGCGGACGTTGCGATCAACCCGGATCGAGATCCTTTCGACGCCAATCAGGCGATCCCCACCCTTCTGTTCTCGACGCCCGCGGCGCGCCAGCGGGTTGAAACAGTGATTCCTTCATTGAGAATCCAGAGCGTCGATTGGTTCAGCCTGTTTGCCTATCCGATGAGCGGTGGATTTCAGAACTGGTCGCTGATGCCCGCCGCGCTGGTTGGTCCGATGCTGGCGCTGGAGCAAAAGGTCCCGGAATTCATTCGGCGGCAAATTGCATTTCGGATGCGGGTCGTCGTCGAACGTATCTGATGGCCGCTCACCGGCTCATCCGATTCCACGCATCCAGCCCGGCGATCTTGTAGGCCTCCGCCAGCGTCGGATAATTGAAGGTGTTCTTGATGAAATAGTCGATGGTGCCCTCCAGGTTGAGCACGGCCTGGCCGATATGGATCAGTTCGGTGGCGCCTTCGCCGAGAATGTGCACGCCGAGCAGGCGGCGGGTCTTGGTCGAGAAGATCATTTTCATCATACCGCTGTTGAGCCCCATGATGTGGCCACGCGAGGTTTCGCGGAAGCGGGCGACGCCGACCTCGTAGGGAATGCCGCGGGTGCGCACTTCTTCCTCGGTAAGGCCCGTGGTCGAAATCTCCGGCACCGAATAGATGCCGTAGGGAAAGAACTCGGGCGGCGCCATCGGCTCCATGCCGAGCGCATGACAGGCCGCCACCCGACCCTGCTCCATCGAGGTGGAGGCGAGGCTCGGAAAGCCGATCACGTCGCCGGCGGCGTAAATGTGGGGCACGCTGGTTTGCAGGGTGAGTGAATCGACCGCGATGCGGCCGCGATGGTCGACCGCGATCCCGGCGGCTTCCAGATTCAACCGGTCGGTGGCGCCGACCCGGCCGGCGGCGAACAGCAGCATTTCGGACGCGACATTGCGGCCGTCGGACAGCCGGGTGACGATGCTGCCGCTCTCGCTGCGCTCGATCGATGTGACGGTGGAGCCGAGCCGCAGCGCGACGTTGCGGTCGCGCAGTTCGTGCATGAATTCCCCGATCAGTTCCTTGTCGATGAAGTCGAGAAAGGTCGGCCGCGGCTCGATCAGCGTCACTGCGACGTCGAGCGCCGAGAAGATGGTGGCGTATTCGACGCCGATCACGCCGGCACCGATCACAGCCAGGCTGCGCGGCAGCTTCGGCAGGTCGATGATCTCGTCGCTGTCGAACACCGTCTTGTTGTCGAACGGCACATATTCAGGCCGGAACGGCCGTGTGCCGCAGGCGATCAGGACATGGGCGGCGGAAACCACGCGGATCTCGCCGCTGTCAGCTGTGATCTCGATCTGGTTCGGTCCGACAAAGCGGGCCTCGCCGCAGGCGGTTTTCACCGCGTTACGGCTGAACTGGTGCTCCAGCACTTCGACTTCATGGTCGAGGGTCTTTTGCAGGCGCGCGATCAGGTCGACCGCGCCGATGTCCTGCTTGACCCGGTAGGAGCGGCCGTAAAAGCCGCGCTCGCGCCAGCCGGACAGATTGAGCACGGTCTCGCGCAGGGTTTTCGACGGAATGGTGCCGGTATGAACCGACACGCCGCCGACCCGGCGACCCTTTTCCACCACCAGGACCCGGCGGTTGAGCTTGGCACACTGAATAGCGGCACGGCGGCCGGATGGGCCGGAGCCGATCACCAGCATGTCGTAATCATACATCGAAGGCGGTCCCGAACTCGCAGGCTTGGCACAAGGCGCCGGACACCATGCAGCTATCGGGCCACCATATCAGCCGAATGACGGTCGAAACGTCCGGACGCGATCGACCGCCTTCCGCCAGATCGGCGTCGCCGATGCGCACGCCGTTAAGCAAGATGCCGCCAAAAGTGGGGATTGACAGCACACGGTCTTTTTATTTTGCAGTGCAGCAACTATCTGGTCCTGATGAGGTTAACAAGCCTCTCACGAAGGAGCCGCCGTTGTCCCTCGCCAAAAACATCGAATTTCTGCGACATCTGCCTAAGCTCAACGGTTTCAATGGCTTGGGTGATATCGGACGAAACCTGCAGCCGCCTGCCGACAGTCCGCTGCTGGAAACCAGGGATTTTGGCACCAATCCGGGCGCCCTCCGGATGTTCTCGTTCGTGCCCGATCATCGCCAGGCGGTGCCGGCTCTGGTCGTCGTCCTGCACGGCTGCGGACAGACCGCGGCCGGCTATGATCTGGGCGCCGGCTGGTCGATGCTGGCGAAACATTACGGTTTCGCCTTGCTGATGCCGCAGCAACAGTCGTCGAACAACGGCAATGGCTGTTTCAACTGGTTCAATCCCGAGGATACCGCGCGCGACAGCGGCGAGGCCTGCTCGATCCGGCAGATGATCGCGCGGATGGAGCTCGATGTCGGCATCGATACGCGACGCGTCTTCGTCACCGGGCTTTCCGCCGGCGGCGCCATGACCTCGGTGATGCTGGCGACCTATCCCGAAGTATTCGCCGGCGGCGCCATCATCGCCGGACTGCCGTTCGGCGTCGCCACCAACATGCGGGAAGCGCTGAGCGGCATGTACCAGTCGCCGTCTCGGCCCGCCGCCGAATTGGGCGATCTGGTGCGCAACGCCTCCAGCCACAAGGGTCCCTGGCCGAAGCTTTCGGTCTGGCATGGCAGCGCCGACCGCACCGTCAACCCCGCCAATGCCGACGAGATCGTCAAGCAGTGGCTCGACGTGCATCAGCTGCCCTCCCCGCCGATGTCCGAGGCCGATGTCGACGGCTACCCCCGCCAGGTCTGGTGGAATGCCGATGGTGAAACCATCATCGAATCCTACACCATCACCAATATGGCCCACGGCACCCCGCTCGGGATCGGGGACAATGACGAGCGCTATGGCGCGCAGGGCGCCTTCCTGATCGAAGCGGGCATTTCATCGTCCTATCACATCGCGAATTTCTTCGGGCTCACCGAATGGATTCATCTGGCTGCCCGGGAAACGGCGAAGGAAGATTCCAGGGAGACGACGCCTGGGGAAGTTGAGAAAACGATCCCCTCCACGGCTTCGGCGGCCGAAGGCGCGCGGGAGCTCGCAAAAATGTTCGTGCCGCTGGCGACGCGCAGCCGCCGTCCCGAGCCGGATCCGGCGGCCTCCGCGAAGCGCTCCGGCATTGACGTCAGCGCCGTCATCACCCGCGCGCTCACGGCCGCCGGTCTGATGAAATAGGGGGCGGCCCCGCCCCGCCACGCAGGCAACGGCCATTTTGTTCCGTCGATGGCGAATTTATTTGGAACAAATGGTCGTCATGGGCGTTTGCGGGGTGACCGGCGGTTGAGTTCCGGCTGCTCATTTGGGCTGAACCAGCCACCGATCGTATGGAATGTTGAAGGTCAGCAAACCGGGTTCTGCGGATTTTCTCGCTGGCGGCGGCGAAATGGGGGCGTTGACGCGCGCCTATGACTGGTCGGCGACGCCGCTCGGCGAGCCCCTGACCTGGCCGCAGAGCCTGCGCACCGCCGTGCGGCTGATGCTCAATTCCAATCACCCGATGTTCATCTGGTGGGGTCCCGAACTCATCCAATTCTATAACGACGCCTATCGCCAGACCATGGGTCCCGAGCGCCATCCGAGCGCGCTGGGCCAGCGCGGCCGGGAGTGCTGGGCTGAAATCTGGCCCATTATCGGCCCCCAGATCGAACAGGTGATGAGCGGCGGCGGCGCCACCTGGCATGAAAAGCAGCTGGTCCCCGTCACGCGTCAGGGCAAACTCGAGCAGGTCTACTGGACCTACAGTTACAACCCGATCGACAAGGATGACGGCATTGGCGGCGTGCTGGTGGTCTGTCAGGACGTCACCCGGGATGTTGTCGCCGCCGAGGCGCTGCGGGAGCGTGAGGCCGAACTGGCCCGGGTGCAGCAGATCGGCCGGATCGGCGGGCTCGAGGTCGATCTCCGCACCGGCTTCCGCAACCGCCGGTCGCCGGAATATCTGCTGATTCACGGGCTGCCGCCGGATGCCGCCAACGAATCCCATGAGGATTGGGTGCGGCGCGTCCACCCCGAGGACCGCGAAGTTGCGGAGAAGAAATTCCGCGAGGCGATCGCGAGCAAGGTGCGCGATTACAGCGTGCAGTACCGGATCATCCGGCCGAGCGACGGTGAGATCAGGTGGATTTTGGTCAAATCCACCATTGAGCGCGACGAGAATGGAAGGGCGATCCGGCTGGTCGGGGCGCACAGCGATGTCACCGAACAAGTGGCTGCGGAGCAGGCGCTTCGGCAGAGCGAGGAGCGCTTCCGCAAGCTGGCCGACCAGCTCGCCGAACTGAATGCGACGCTGGCCCAGCGCGTCGAGGAAAAGACCCGGGAGCGCGACCGGATCTGGAACGTGTCGCAGGATCTGCTGGTAGTGTCCGATCGCGACGGCATCTGGCGAACGGTCAATCCGGCCTGGACCCGAACGCTGGGCTGGAGCGAGGCGGAATTGCTCAACCGCACCGCGGAGTGGCTGGAGCATCCCGACGACGGCGGCACGACGCGGAAGAAGTTCAAGAAGCTCGGCGAGAGTGAAACCACCGTCAGGTTCGAGAGCCGCTTCCGCCACAAGGATGGTTCGTACCGCTGGCTGTGGTGGACCGGGGTATCCGACAAGGATCACAATTATGCCGTGGCCCGCGACGTCACCGCGGACAAGGTCGC
Source organism: Pseudomonadota bacterium (assembly GCA_040390145.1). GTDB lineage: Bacteria > Pseudomonadota > Alphaproteobacteria > Rhizobiales > Xanthobacteraceae > Bradyrhizobium. The sequence goes on along the minus strand of JAZJYY010000061.1, from coordinate 13,687 downwards.
GGCAGAACGGCTCAAGGCCACCGAGGAAGCGCTGTTGCAGTCGCAGAAGATGGAAGCGGTGGGACAGCTGACCGGCGGCATCGCCCACGATTTCAACAATCTGCTGACCGGCATCGTCGGATCGCTGGACCTGCTGCAGACCCGTCTCAACCAGGGACGGACCGACAACGTCGCGCGCTACATCAACGCGGCGATGACATCGGCGAACCGCGCCGCGGCGCTCACCCACCGCCTGCTAGCCTTCGCCCGGCGGCAGCCGCTGATTCCGAAAAGCGTCGATGCCAATGCGCTGGTGGTGTCGCTGGAGGACCTGCTGCGCCGGACCATCGGCGAGACCATCGATCTGGAGATATCAGCGGCGGAGGACCTGTGGGGCACGCTGTGCGACCCCAACCAGCTGGAAAGCGCGCTGCTCAATCTCGCCATCAATGCGCGCGACGCCATGCCGGATGGCGGCCGGCTCGTCATCGCGACCTCCAATGCGCGGCTCGACGGCGCCGCGGCGAATACGCCGGCGCTGTCGCCAGGCGAATATGTCTGCATCAGTGTCACCGATACCGGTGTCGGGATGAGCGCGGAGGTGGCGACGCGCGCCTTCGATCCGTTCTTCACCACCAAGCCGATCGGACAAGGCACCGGTCTCGGGCTGTCGATGATCTATGGATTTGCGCGGCAGTCGAACGGCCATGTGACCATCGACAGCAGGGTCGGGCAGGGGACATCCGTAAAACTCTATCTGCCGCGGCACCATGGCGACATCGATACCGGGCATGCCTCGGCGGCGCGGGCGGCCGAACATGTCGCCACCGGCGAAACCGTGCTGGTGGTCGAAGACGAACCGGTGGTGCGCGGCATCATCCTGGAGATGCTGGGCGAGCAGGGCTACCGCACGCTGCAGGCGGTCGACGGACCGTCGGGCCTGAAAATCCTGCGCAGCGGCGCGCGGATCGATCTGCTGGTGACCGATGTCGGCCTGCCCGGCATGAACGGCCGCCAGCTCGCCGACCAGGCGCGCGAAACCCGCCCCGATCTGAAAATCCTGTTCATCACCGGCTATGCCGAGAGCGTCGCGATGGCGGACGGCTTCCTGCAGCCCGGCATGGAAATGATCACCAAGCCGTTCGACCTCGACAATCTGTCGCGGCGGATCCGCGGCATGGTTTCGGGGTAGCGATCTCATCACCTCTCCCCGCGCGCGGGGAGAGGAAAGTTACATCTCGCCGGTGAGAAACGGATTGGTCAGCCGCTCCTGGCCGATGCTGGAGCCGGGACCATGGCCGCAGATGAAGCCGACATCGTCGCCGAGCGGCAGCAGTTTTTCGGTGATCGACTTGATCAGCGTGCCGTGGTCGCCGCCGGGCAGGTCGGTGCGCCCGACCGAGCCGCTGAACAGCACGTCGCCGACATGGGCGAAACGCATGTCCTTGTTGTAGAACACCACGCTGCCCGGCGAATGGCCGGGACAGTGCAGGACGTCGAAGGTCAATTCGCCGACCCTGACCTGATCGCCCTCCTCAAGCCAGCGGTCCGGCACGAAATCGCGCACGCCGGCCATGCCGAAGCGCAGGCCGCTCATCACCACATTGTCGGTCAGGAACTTGTCGTCGATCTGGGGCCCGATGATCTCGACCTTGAGCGCGTCGCGCAGATCGGCGGCGCCGCCGACATGGTCGATATGGCCATGGGTCAGCCAGATATTCTCCACCGACACGTTGGCCTGCTTGATCGCGGCGAGAATCTTGTCGACGTCGCCGCCGGGGTCGATCACCACGGCCTTTTTGGTGGCCTCGCACCAGAGCAGCATGCAGTTCTGCTCGAACAGCGTGACCGGGATGATAAGGGCGCCGGCTTTCGGCTTGGCTTCTGTCGGGTTGGCTTCGGTTTGCTGGGTCATGGCCGCACAATGCCGATTTTTGGCGGCTCGCCAAGAAAAAGATTCTTCGCCCCTCCCTCCGCTGTGTCCGCCGAAGCCGCTTGGCGAAGGCGGACGCAGCGGCGGGGAGGGGTCGGGGGTGGGGGGTCTATCCGCGCGTATAGATGGCAACGAGTTTGCGGAAGCACCCCCGACCCCGGAGAGCGAGCTTCGCTCGTCTCGACCCCGCCACGCGTAAGGGCGCGTGGGAGGAGGGGAGAAGAAAATCGCGCCTCGTGAAAGTTCTATGTTTCCGACTGCCCGTCGTCGTCCTTCTTCCGCGCCTGCGCGGCAAGTCGCTCCAGCGCCACCACTTCGCGCAACCATTGCTTTTTCGGCTTGGCCGGAAATCCGCCCCAGAACTGGCCCGCGGGAACGTTCTCGTAAATCGTCGACCTGGATGCCGTGATCGCGCCCTTGCCGACGGTGATGTGCGGGATGATGCCGGTGCGCGGTCCGAGCACGACGAAATCCTCCAGCGTCACGCTGCCGCTGAGGCCGGATTGCGCCACGATGATGCAATGGCGGCCGACGACGCAGTTGTGGCCGATCTGGCAGAGGTTATCGATCTTGGTTCCCGCGCCGATCACGGTATCGCGAATTCCGCCGCGATCGATCCGCGTGCCGGAGCCGATCTCGACATCGTCATGGATGATGACGCTGCCGATCTGCGGAACCTTGGTATGCCCCTCGGCGCTCAAGAGATAGCCGAAACCGTCCTGGCCGATATCGCATCCGGGGTGGATGACGACGCGGTCGCCGAGATGGCTATGGGTCACCGTGCAGTTGGCCCCGATCGCGCAGTCGCTGCCGATCTGCACGTCAGGCCCGATCACGGCGTGGGCGCCGATCAGGGTGCCGGCTCCGATGGTGGCGGACGGCCCGATCACCGCGAACGGATCGACCGTGACGCCCTCGCCCAGTTGCGCCGTCGCATGCACCATCGCTCCCGGCGAGACGCCGACGGTGCCGAACATCGAGGCCGGCCGCAGCGAGCCCCTGTAGATCCGGCGCGCGACCGCGACAAAGGCGTCATACGGCTTGCGCACGCGCAACACCGCGACGCCCTCGGGGGCCTGGCGCGCGAAGCGCTCCGTAGTCAATACGGCCCCGGCCTGCGTCGATCGCAGCGAAGCTGCGAATTTGCTTTCGGAAACGAAGGTGAGGTCGGTTGCACCAGCCTGATCGACCGGCGCAATGCCGCTTACGCGGCGCGAGAGATCGGCGCCCTCGCACGGCTCCGCCCCTGTCAATGCGGCAATCTCAGCGACGCTGAAATCCGCGTCGCGCACAAAAAAACTGAACTCGGTCACAATCCCCGCCCCCTCAGGCAGGCATTACTTAACCCGGCCGGGCGCTATTCCCAAGCCCAATCCAGGGGATGCCAAAGGGGTACGGGGTCCGCGGCCGGCGTTTCGTCACACCGGCATCGCAATTTCCTGTTCGGGATCAGGCTGTGGACACAAGCGGTTCGAACCCCTCGGGGTTCCCGGCGTTGCCCCCCGCCACTAGCGACCTGGAGAATGATGTTGGAAATCCTGCAACGCGACGATTCCTGGTGGCGGCACGGCATCTTTTATCAGGTCTATCCACGTTCGTTTCAGGACAGCAATGGCGACGGGGTGGGCGATCTCGCGGGCATCATCCGCCGCCTGCCCTACCTGCGCTCCCTAGGGATCGACGCGATCTGGCTGTCGCCGATCTTCACGTCACCGATGGCGGATTTCGGCTACGACATCTCGGACTATACCGGCATCGATCCGCTGTTTGGCACGATGGAGGATTTCGACGCGCTGATAGCGGCCGTCCATGACGGCGGCCTCAAGCTCATCCTCGATCTCGTGCCCAACCACACCTCGGACTGCCACCCCTGGTTCGTCGAGAGCCGCGGTTCGCGCGATGCCCCGAAACGCGACTGGTACATCTGGCGCGATCCGGCCGCGGATGGCGGGCCGCCCAACAACTGGCTATCGGAGTTCGGCGGCAGCGCTTGGGAATATCATGCCGAAACCGGGCAATATTATTATCACGCCTTCCTCGCCCAACAGCCCGATCTGAACTGGCGCAATCCGCAGGTGCGCGAGGCGATTTATGACGTGATGCGCTTCTGGCTGCGCAAGGGCGTAGATGGCTTTCGCGTCGACGTGATCTGGCATTTGATCAAGGACGCCGAATTTCGCGACAATCCGCCGAACCCGCATTTCCGCGAGGGCAGGCCCCCGCACGAGAAGATCCTGACGCGCCATTCCACCGATCAGCCCGAGGTTCACGACGTGATCGCGGAGATGCGGCGCGTGGTCGACGAATTCGGCGCGCGGGTCCTGATCGGCGAAGTCTATCTGCCGCTGCACCGTCTGGTGGCCTACTACGGCAACGACCTCGGCGGCGCGCATCTGCCGTTCAACTTCGCGCTGCTATCGACGCTGTGGAGCGCGCGGTCGATCGAGAAGATCATTGCCGATTACGAAGCGGCGCTGCCCGCGGGGGCCTGGCCGAACTGGGTGCTGGGCAATCACGACCGGCCGCGGGTCGCGAGCCGGGTGGGGCGGGAGCAGGCCCGCGTCGCCGCGATGCTGCTGCTGACCTTGCGCGGCACGCCGACGCTCTATTATGGCGACGAGATCGGCATGCGCCAGGTGACGATCGCGCCCGATCAGGTGCGCGATCCCTTCGAGAAGAACGTTCCCGGGATCGGCGTCGGCCGCGACGGTTGCCGGACCCCGATGCAGTGGGACGCCACGCCTCACGGGGGCTTCTCGGCTTCAACGCCCTGGCTGCCGCTGGCGGACGATTTCGTTCACGAGAACGTCGTCAATCTCGAGGCCGACACCTTGTCGATCCTCAGTCTCTACAAGGCGCTGATCCGATTGCGCAAGCAACTGCCGCAACTGATCGAGGGCAACTATGTGCCGATCGCGGCGGAAGGCGATCTGCTGATCTACCGCCGCGGGTCGGAAGAACCGGCCATCACGGTCGCGCTCAATCTCGGCGCCGAGCCGGTTTCGCTGGTCTCGGAGGCCGCCGGCCTCAAGGGCGAAATCCTGCTCTCGACCTTTCTCGACCGCGAGGGCGAGAAGATCGATAGCACGCTGGATCTGCGCGGCAATGAAGGCGTGATCATCACTGCCCGGTAACGGCGCGCCTTCTCCCCCGCTTGCGGGGAGGTGAAGGCACCGACCTGGTTCGGATAGCTACCGCTTGATCTGCACCTTCAGCGTATCCTCGACCACGCGATCGAACGACGACGCCTTCGGCGGCGCCTTGGCTTGCGCTTCGGCGACGAACTTGTCGCGCTTGGCCACCAGCGCGCCGAGTTTCTCGTTCAACGCCTTGCGTTGGTTCATCTGCCTGTTGAGTTCATCCATGCGCTGCTCGGGTTTCATGGCGCGCAGGTTTTCGGGCAAATCCTCTTCCTTGATGGCGGAAAAGCTGGTGCGGCCGGCCTTGACGTCGCTGACGAGGTCGCCGTCGCCGGTGACGGCTTCCGACGATCGTTGCGCGCGCTTGTTGAGATAGCTCGCCATCTCCGATGCCTGCGCCGGTGCCGCGGACGCCACCTGGCTCAGCTGCCGCGTCTTGTCCTCGGTGCGCTTCTGCAGCGCCCGCGGCCCGTAGGGGATCACGGTGCCGTTGATTTCCCGCTGCAGGATGATGATGTCCTCGTCATAGGGCGTCTCGATGACGACGACCTGGCCGCCGTCCTGCGGAATCGGAATGAAGCGGCCGTTGCCGTGCTGGGCGATGTCGCGCCACACCCGCTCGGTGTCGCGGGCGTTACCGGCGAGCACCGCGTTGACGATGATGTCCTTCTGTTTCGCCACCGCCAGCGTCGTCGGATATTTGGTGTCCTGCGCGTAGTTCATATGCGGCGGCGCGTCGCCGACCAAAAACACGATCCGCCTGGTATCGCTCGAAAGCGTCCAGCGCAGCTTGTTGACGGCGACGTCGAGCGCTTCGTTGACGCTTTCGGGCCAGTCGCCGCCGCCGCGCGCCTTCATCTCCAGCAGGTTGGCATAGAGATTCTGGATGTCGGTGGTGAGGTCGAACGTCCTGGTGACGTAATCGTCACCGATGTCGCGATAGGCGACCAGGCCCATCCGGATATCGGCGTCGGGATTGGAGTCTACGATCGCCGTCGCGATCGACCAGATCTTGCGCTTGGCGCCTTCGAGCAGGCCGCCCATCGAGCCCGTGGTGTCCAGCACGAACGCGACCTCGACGGTGGGTTTTGCCGCCGCGGCCGAGAGGCCGGCGTCAAACGGCAGGGCGGCGAGCGCGAATACGAGGGTGCGGATGGTAATGACATGTCTGGTGATGACGGACTTCATGGTGCTGTTCTCCTCCGGTGTTTCGTCCCCTGGAACCCAGAGTTCCCCGGCTTCACGGTCCGCTGAGGTCCAAATCAAGGCCGGGCCGGTGCGAAATTGCGGCTGATTCGGCGCGACCGGTTGATGGCGGCCGGCGCAGAATCGGCATAGGCTGGGCCGATGGAATCGCCCGCTCGCCAAAGAAATCCTGAGGTCAGCCTTGTGCCGCCATTGGACCGTCGCCAGTCGGAGACGGCGCTGGCGATCGCGCGCGGCACCGCGCGGCTATTACGCTCGCTGGGATTCTCCTGCATCAGCGAATTGCCGTTGCCGTCGGGACGGCGCGCCGACCTGGTGGCGCTGAACGAGCGCGGCGAGATCTGGATCGTCGAGATCAAGTCCTCGGTGGAGGATCTGCGCGCCGACCAGAAATGGCAGGATTACCGCGCCCATTGCGACCGGCTGTTCTTCGCCTTCACGCAGGATTTGCCCTGCGAAATCTTCCCCGGGCAGACCGGCCTGATCGTTGCCGACGCCTATGGTGCGCACCTGCATTGCGAGGCGCCGGAGCACCGCCTGCCGGCGCCGACCCGCAAGCTGATGACGGTGCGCTTTGCCATGGCCGCGGCCCAGCGCATCAACCGGCTGGTCGATCCGCAGGGCCATAGCGAGTTCTAGAGCGCGATGAGATTAGGTTGAGCTAGAGCAGCCGGGTTCACCTCTCCCCGCTGGGGAGAGGTGAAGCGACCGCAGACGACCGATTCAACCAAAGGCCATCTCGCTTTAGGGCGAGATCGTGCGCGCCACCGAGGTGCTGTGCCGGTACCAGATCAATGCCGCAACCACCAGAATATTGAGAATTCCCCCGATGGCGGCGTTGGCGTAAGACACCAGATAGCTCGCCGTCACGTCATAGAAGAAGCCGGCCTGATAGCTGCCCAGCCCCATGCCGATCCACCCCGCCAGCGAGACGATCGCCATGGCCATGCCGGACATGCGCAGCGGCGCCGCCTCGCGGGCACAGATCAGGAGGCAGGTCATCACGCCCGCAAAGCCGAACCCGAACAAGACCGAAAGCTGGAACAGGGTCGCCATATCCCTGGTCTGGGTGAACCAGAACACCACCGACGTCTGCGCCAGCGAGGCGAGGAAATAGGCCGGCAGGCCGCCGGTGCGGTCGGCGAGCCATCCGAAGAACAGCCGGCCGAAAACGCCCGAGATCATCAGCGAGAGCAGCAGTCCCCCCGCCATCCGCGGGCTGCATCCCAGGTCGATGCCGAGCGGCACCAGATGCACGAGCGGAACGGCCATGCAGACGCAGCAAAAAAAACCCGCGAGACATAGCCACGGGATGGTGACGACATGCGGCACACCCCAGAGGTTGGAATCCGACCGATCCACCGTATGGAGCGGCTGCGCAACGGACGGCGCCGGCCGCAGCAGGAACAGCAGCGGAAACAGCACGACGGAATATCCGCAGCCGAGATAGAACGCCGCGTCGCGCCAGCCGAATTGCGTGGTCAGGTATTGCAGCAGATAGGGCACCACGCCCTGGCCGATGGCGCCGCCGGCCGTGACGATGCCGATCGCGAGGCCCTTGCCGGCATTGAACCACTGTCCCGACAGCGCCAGCAGCGGCGTGAACAGACAGGCAAAGCCGGCGGCCCCGATCACGAAATAGAGCAGGTAAACCGACCACAGATCGTGCTGCCATTGCAGCATCGCGAGGCCCGCCGACATGGCGCCGGCGCCGATGAACGCGATCCTGGTTGCGCCGATCCGGTCCGAAAGGCTGCCCCAGAACAGGCCACCCAATCCGGCGCCGATCGTATGCATCGTGTAGGCCATCGAAATGTCGGCGCGGAGCCAGCCGAATTCCTGCTCGAACGGCTTCATGAAGACCGAAACCGCGCTGCCTGCGCCAAAGCCGAGCGCCAAACATACAGTCGATACCGCGACGATCACCCAGCCATAGGGGTGCTCGCGGGAGCGGTCCGTTACGACAATGTTCATGCTGACCTCCCGGGCGCGGCGGCCGGCCACCACGTCCGTTGACGTGCCGCCGGATCAGTTCCGCTTCATGCCCGATAGGTAGGCCGGAGCAGTCATCTCGACTGTCCGAATTGCGACATGGCTATCCGGCAGACGAAATCTTCCGCTCGATGGCGCGCGGCTTAAGCGCATCAACCGGCGGGTCGATCCGCAGGGGCATAGCGAGTTTTGATCTTCCCCACCCGCCGCGCTTCGCGCGCCGACCTCCCCCGCAAGCGGGAGAGGTAAGGGGAGTTCGCTGCACAGGCTCCATCAGGCTTGCTCGATTGGAATCTCGATTTGGCGTCATCGGCAGTGCACCCCCTCGCCCGCTTGCGGGGGAGGGTTGGGGTGGGGGCTGCCTCAGCGCATTCCTCTGAGAAAATTCGCGCATCCAGCGTTTTACAGCACCGCAAAAAACCTATACCTCGCCTGACATCGATGCCGGGGCCGGTCGAACGCCTGCCCTCAAAAACAAAATGGAGAGACGCATGGAAAAGGTTGGGTTCATTGGATTGGGACGGATGGGGCGGCCGATGGCGTCCAACCTCTGCCGCAAGGGGTTTCGGCTCACGGTCAACGACATCAATCCGGAGGCGGTCGCTGAACTGGAACTGCTGCAGGCCAGCGGCGCCGCTACGGTCGCGGAAGTCGCCCAGAAATCCGACATCATCGTCACCATGCTGCCGAATTCCGCCGTGGTCGATGACGTCGTCAGCCGCGCCGACGGCATCATCGCCAGCGCCAGGCCCGGCGCGCTGATCCTCGACATGAGCACGATCGATCCCGGCACCACCGACCGGCTGGCCAGGGCCGCCGCGGCCAAGGGCCTCTCCTTTGTCGATGCGCCGGTCGGCCGGCTCGCCAGCCACGCCGACCGCGGCGAATCGCTGTTCATGGTGGGCGGCTCGGTCAGGGATTTCGAGCGCGTCAAACCGCTGCTCGAGGCGATGGGCACCACCATCTATCATTGCGGCGAGGTCGGCAGCGGCACCAAGACAAAACTGGTCAACAATTTTCTCGCGGTGGCGTCCTGCCAGATGAATGCCGAGGCGCTCGCGCTCTCGCAGCGCTTCGGGCTCGACCTCGAACGCACGCTGGATGTGCTCTACGGCACCACCGCGGTCAACGGCCAGCTCAAGATCAACTGGCCGAGCAAGGCATTGATCGGCGATATCGAGCCGGGCTTCACCATCGATCTCGCCCACAAGGACCTGACGCTGATCATCGATGCCGCCAATGCGGTAAGAGTCCCGATGCCGATGGCGGCCGCGGCCCGCGAAGCCTTCAGCACCGCCCGTGCCCGCGGTTTCGGCGACAAGGACTTTTCGGCGATGGGGGACGCGCTGTGCGACCTCGCCGGAATCGAGAAGCCGCGGCTGCCGAAGAAGTAGCGGCTTGTTCAAGTCGGTCGAGCAATCGGTCCCATTTGCGTCATGGCAACGCCGGAGATGGCGAGCAGCGCCCCGATGAGCAGCGTCGGGGTCACGCGGTCGCCGAGGAACAGCACACTCGACATCAGGGCGAACACCGGGAGCAGCAGACCGAAGGGCGCCACGCGCGCCATGGTGCAACGGGATATCAGCCAGAACCAAAGGCCGAAGCCGGCAATGCCGCCGATGAAAATCGTGTAGGCGAGCGCCATCCAGCCGCGTCTGTCCGCCGTGACAAAGGTGGCCAGCTGGCCATGTTCAAGCAACAGCGACATCAACATGACCTGCGGCACGGTGAAAAGTGACGACCACCCCGTCAACATCAGCGGATCGAACGGGCCGTCGCGCTTGGTCAGGACGTTGGCGACCGCGAACGCGAAGGCTGCCCCGGCTACCAGCAGGATCGGCAAGGCGTTGGTGGCCAGGCCCGGCCCGCCTGCCAGCACGACGACACCGCCGAAGGCGAGCAGCACGCCGGCGGACGTCATTAGCGACGGCCTCTCCGCGAGCAGCAGCCAGCCCAGCAGGACAGTGAAGGGCGTATTCAGCTGATAGGCGACGGCAGACAAGCTGCCAGAACCGAGCCCCATGCCGACATAGAACAGCCCGAAATTCAATCCGCCAAGGAACACCGAGATTAAGGCGATCGGGCCGAACTCCTGACGTGTCGGCCTTCTGACGAAGGGGATGAGCAGCAGCGCCATGGCGAGGAAGCGCAGCCCGAGAAAGAAGAGCGGCGGAAACTGCTCAACGCCGACCTTGATGGCCACGAACTGATAGCCCCAGAGCAGAGGTACCAGCACCGCGCAGGCGATCTGGACGGCCGTCATGGCATTCTTCCTTTCAGGACTGATCGGTCCAGATATCGGCGCGCGAATAGAGCAGGCGTTCACTGGTTTATCTATCTGATGAAGCGGTACAGCAGAGCGTCGGCAGTGGCTTGCGACGTCACCCGTGGCGGCGCCGTCTTGCCGACCACGCGCAGCCCCTCGACAAAACAGACGAGAATTCGCGCGGCGCCTGAAGGCTCGACGCCATCGGCCAGCTTGCCCGCCGCCTTCGCGCGGGAAAGCGCATCCGCCACCCTGGTCTCCATCGCCTTGAAAAAGCCCGCGACGCGACGCGCGACTTCGGCATCCTGGCCGGCCAGTTCCATGGCTGTGGCCACCAGCAGGCATCCGCGCCGGCCATGGGCGCCGCTGGTGCGGTCAACGTAACCGGCAAGCCAGGCCCGCAGGCCGTCGACCGGCTCCCTGCGGGGGGCAAGTTCAATATCCATCCGCGTCACGGCATCCGCGATGTAGCGATCGAGTGCGCGCAAAAAAAGCGAGTGCTTGTCGCCAAAAGCGGCGTAAAGGCTACCACGCGAAAGCTTCGTCGCACGAAGCAGGTCCGGCAGCGCCGTGGCGTGATAGCCGCGCGACCAGAACACCCCCATCGCGCGTTCGACAGCGGCCTCCATGTCGAAACTTCGCGGACGGCCTCGGGGCGGCTTCTCCGGGATTTGCAGGCTCATCCCGTATATATAGACCAATCGGTCTTTAATCGCAAGCGCTGCAGCGCCATCGCCGATCACGATATCAGCTATCTCGATACGAGGGTTCCGTCCCGGTGCCCGTGAACCTAGTGTGCCGCAGGTATCGGCAGGTGCGCGAGCGCACTTAGCCAAGCTCCGCTTTCCATCCAAATGGTGGCGATAAAAACAACCGGGGGGAACCAGAATGAAAAGACTCGCGGCTTTGGCGCTGCTGGCGTCGGCGGTCAGTCTGTGGATGGCGCTCCCGGCGGCGGCGGACAAGGACTATCCGAACCGGGCCATCACCATGGTCGTGCCATTCGCGGCGGGCGGCGCCACCGACGTGATCGCGAGGATCGTCGCCGACGGCATGTCGCGGCAGCTCGGCAAGCCGATCGTCATCGAAAACGTGGCCGGCGCCGGCGGCACCATCGGCTCGATCCGGGTGATGAAGGCGGCGCCCGACGGTTACACGCTGCTGACGGGGCATATGGGAACGCACGCCTCGTCCTTCGCGCTGTATGCGAAGCGGAAATACGATCCGCGAACCGACTTCGAGCCGATCGGCCTCGCCGCCTCGGCGCCGATCGTCGTGTTCAGCCGCAAGGATCTGCCAGCGACGACATTTCAGCAATTCGTGGCCCTCATGAAGGAAAAGGGGCCGGACCTGAAAGTCGGCCATTCCGGCGTCGGTTCGAACGCGCACCTCACCTGCAAGCTGCTCAATGCCCTGGTCGGCACCAGGCCCGCCGAAATCCCCTATCGCGGCAACGGCCCGCTGATGAACGATCTGCTCGCGGGCGAAATCGATTACTCCTGCGATCAGATCATTACCGTGGCCCCGCAGGTCTCCGGCGGTGCGATCAAGGCGTTCGTGGTCGCCTCGCCGCAGCGCTCGAAGGTGCTGCCTGATGTCGCGACGTCGGAGGAAGGCGGGTTGAAAGCCTTCCAGGCCGACGCGTGGACCGCGCTCTTCGCGCCCAAGGGATTGCCTAGCGACATCATGGCGAAGATCCATGCCGCCTATGCCGAGGCCATGGCCCAACCGGACACGATCGCCAAGCTCGAGAAGCTCGGCGCCGTGGCGCCGTCACCGGCGCAACGATCCCAAGCCTATCTCAAGGACCTCGTCGCCGCCGATGTCGACCGCTGGACCAAGGTCATCACCGACGCCAACATCAGCATCGCCGAGTGATTCCGGCCCCGACCCATCAAGGAAGGCCTCCATCCATGACGCGCGCCAACACCAACCTCCGCATCGTCTCGTTTCCCGGCGACGGAATCGGGCGTGAAATCATCCCGCCGGCGCTGCTGCTGGTCGACATGCTGGCGAACCGGCTCGGCGGCTTCTCGGTGTCAGTCGAGGAACGGCTCGACTGCGGGGCGACCTATTACAAGGAGAGTGGCCTCGATTGCTCCGCGGAGGCATTCGAGGCCGCCCGCGCGGCCGACGCCATCCTGCTCGGCGCCATGGGCTTGCCGAGCGTTCGTCTGCCCAGCGGCACGGAGGTCGCGCCGCATCTGCGCATGCGCGAAGAATTCGGCCTGTCGGCCGGGGTGCGTCCCGTGAAGGCGTTCGCGAATACGCCGCGCCGGCTGCTCGACGAGCGCGCCGCGGGGATCGACCTCGTGGTGCTGCGCGAATCCAGCGAGGGCCTGTTCCATACCCAGGGGCGCGGCGAGGTGATCGACGATCGCGAGGCGCGGGAGGTGCTGCTCGTGACCCGGCCGGTCACCGAGCGGCTGTGCGATACGGCGTTTGCGATCGCCCGCAAGCGCAAGGCGCGCGGCGGCAAGGGCCGCGTCACCTGCGTCGACAAGGCCAATGTGTTCAACGCCTTTGCCTTCTTCCGCAAGATCTTCGACGAGCGCGCGGCGCTCAACCCGGACATTCGCGCCGACTACAATTACGTCGACGCCATGGCGCTCGATCTGGTGCGAAAGCCCTGGGAATTCGACGTGCTGGTGATGGAGAACATGTTCGGCGACATCCTGTCGGATCTCGGCGGCGGACTGGTGGGTGGCATGGGCATGGCGCCCTGCGCGGAATTGGGTCCGCAGCACGGGCTGTTCCAGCCCGCCCACGGCTCGGCGCCTGACATCGCCGGCCAGGACAAGGCCAATCCGACCGCGACCTTCCTGGCCACGGCGATGATGCTCGACTGGCTGGCGGAGCGGCACGCCATTCCGCAGCTCGCCGAGGCCGCCGGCATGCTCGACCGCGCCATCGACCGCGGCTTCGCCGAGCGGCGGCTGCGGCCGATGGAATTCGGCGGCGACCAGGGGCTGAAAGCGACGACGGCCGTCGTGATCGAGCTGCTCGGCGAGGAAATGGGTCGCTAGTTGAGACGTATCGTGCTGCGGGCCTTCTTACCCTCCCCTGGAGGGGGAGGGTCGGCTCGCATTGAGCGCAGCGAAATGCGAGACGGGGTGGGGTGATCTCTCACCTCGCGCACCTGTTCAAAACGACAGACTGTCACCCCACCCC
>JAZJYY010000060.1:15876-87905 GCA_040390145.1 Pseudomonadota bacterium | reverse complement strand
CGTCCTTGTCGGCGACGATCATCATCGCTTCCAGCCGGCGCAGATAGCGGTCGGTGCGCCAGTCCTTGGCGAGTTCGACCGCGGCGCGGGTCAATTGCCCCGGATACTGCTCGAGCTTGCTTTCCAGCCGCTCGAACAGCGTAAAGGCGTCGGCCGTGGCGCCGGCAAAGCCGCCGATCACGTCGCCCTTGCCGAGTTTACGAACCTTTTTGGCGTTGCCCTTGATGATGGTCTGGCCGATCGAGACCTGGCCGTCGCCGCCGATCACCACCTTGCCGCCCTTGCGGACCGTCAAAATGGTGGTGCCGTGCCAGCCCGGCGACTGGGATTGTGAGTCTTGCATGGTATTCCCTGTGTTCGCCCCAAATCTAGGGATTGGCGTCGGCGGTTACAATCACGGCCATTTGGTGCCGGATTCCGGTCACCATAGGGCGAAGTTCGGCCCCCAGCCGGTCATCCCGCAGTAGCGAAGGCGTCATCGGCCTGTTAAAAGGGCCGCGTTTTCGGCCCAAAGATCGGCCCAAGGCCACAGGGAAAGCAGTTTTCATGCGCACGGCGACCATCAAGCGCAAGACCAAAGAGACCGATATCGAGGTGACGGTGAACCTCGACGGATCAGGCGTGTCCAACGTCGCGACCGGGGTCGGCTTCTTCGATCATATGCTCGATCTGCTGGCCCGCCATTCGCGCATCGACCTCACCGTGAAGGCGGTCGGCGACCTCCACATCGACGACCACCACACCACAGAGGATGTCGGCATCGCGATCGGCCAGGCGGTCAAGCAGGCGCTCGGCAACATGGCCGGGATCACCCGCTATGCCGGGGTCCACATGCCGATGGACGAGACGCTGTCACGGGTCGTGATCGACATTTCCGGCCGTCCGGTGCTGGTGTTCAAGGTGGCGTTTCCGCGCGACAAGATCGGCACGTTCGATACCGAACTGGTTCGCGAATGGTTCAACGCCTTTGCGATCAATGCCGGCGTGACTTTGCACGTCGAGACCCTATATGGCGAGAACAGCCATCATATCGCCGAATCCTGTTTCAAGGGTCTGGCGAGGGCGCTGCGTGCCGCCGTCGCGATCGATCCGCGCGCCGCCGGCGAAGTGCCGTCCACCAAAGGTCAGCTCGGCGGCTGACTTTCGTTCTCCACGGAGATATGCGATGCCGGTTTACACGGTTCATGCGCCAGTGATGAACGATGCGGACGTGCGGGCGGCCGACAAATTCGCCTTCGTTCGCGACGGCTTTCACTTCTGGGCGGCCCTGCTGGGCCCGATCTGGCTGCTCTGGCACGGGCTGTGGCTGGCGTTTTTCGGCTGGATTGTCGTGATGGCTGCCGTCGGCTTCGGCATGTCCGCGCTCGGTGTTGGTGGCAACGCGATTTTTCTCGTCGACATATTGCTGGCGCTGCTGATGGGATTTGAAGCCGCGAGCCTGCGACGCTGGACGCTGTCGCGGAACAAGTGGCGCCAGCTCGACATCGTGGTGGCCGAGGACTGGGAATCCGCCGAGCGGCGCTTCTTCGACCGCTGGACGGCCAGTCAGCGTGGACTCAGCAACGACCAGCCGTCGGTCGATCGCGGCGGGCCGCCGCCGACGCGGGAAGTTCCCGGCCAGCCGTTTTCGCGGCCGCCGCCGTTGCCGCGCAGCGACATCATCGGCTTGTTTCCGGAACCGGGAGGCTCGCGGTGAGCGTTGCCATCATCGATTACGGCTCCGGCAATCTGCACTCCGCCGCGAAAGCGTTCGAGCGCGCGGCGCGCGGCATGGATGTGCCGGAAAAGATCGTGGTGACCCGCGATCCCGAAACGGTGTTCCGCGCCGACCGCATCGTGCTGCCCGGCGTCGGCGCCTTCGCCGACTGCCGCAAGGGCCTCGACGCGCTCGACGGCATGATCGAGGCCATGACCGAAGCGGTGCGCGACAAGGCGCGGCCTTTCTTCGGCATCTGCGTCGGCATGCAGCTGATGGCGACCCGCGGCAAGGAGCATGTCACCACCGACGGCTTCAACTGGATCGCGGGCGACGTCGAACGGATTTCGCCGCGCGAGGAGAACCTGAAAATTCCGCACATGGGCTGGAACACGCTTGACATGGTCCGGGAGCATCCGGTGCTCGAGCGGCTGCCGCTCGGCCCGAAAGGCCGTCACGCCTATTTCGTGCATTCCTACCACCTCAATGCCACCAACGAGTCGGAAGTGCTGGCGCGTGCCGATTACGGCGGGCCGGTCACGGCGATGGTCGGCAAGGACACCGCGATCGGCACCCAGTTTCACCCGGAGAAGAGCCAGCGTTTCGGGTTGGCGCTGATTGCGAACTTTTTGAAGTGGAAGCCGTGATTCTTTTTCCTGCGATCGACCTGAAG
Source organism: Pseudomonadota bacterium (assembly GCA_040390145.1). GTDB lineage: Bacteria > Pseudomonadota > Alphaproteobacteria > Rhizobiales > Xanthobacteraceae > Bradyrhizobium. The sequence continues at coordinate 85,536 of JAZJYY010000060.1, read as the reverse complement.
AACGGCCAGTGCGTCCGCCTCGAACAGGGCGACATGGCGCGTGCGACGGTGTTCAACCTCGATCCCGCGGCGCAGGCGCAGAGCTTTGCCGCGCAGGGGTTTGAATATCTGCATGTGGTGGATCTCGACGGCGCCTTTGCCGGCAAGCCGATGAACGCGGCGGCGGTCGAATCGATGCTCAAGGTCGTCACCATGCCGGTGCAGCTCGGCGGCGGGATTCGCGATCTCGCCACCGTCGAGGCATGGCTGGCCAAGGGCGTCAGCCGCGTCATCATCGGCACCGCGGCGGTGCGCGATCCCGAACTGGTGAAAGGTGCTGCGAAAAAATTTCCCGGCCAGGTCGCGGTCGGTCTCGACGCGCGCGACGGCAAGGTCGCGGTCGAGGGCTGGGCCGAGACCTCGCAGGTCACCGTGCTGGAAATCGCGCGGCGTTTCGAGGATGCCGGCGTCGCCGCGATTATCTTCACCGACATCGCGCGCGACGGACTGCTGAAGGGCCTCAATCTCGACGCCACCATCGAGCTTGCCGAACGCATCTCCATCCCCGTCATCGCCTCCGGCGGCTTTGCCTCGATCGAGGACGTCAAGGCGCTGCTGGCGCCGCGCGCCAGCAAACTGGCCGGCGCGATCGCGGGCCGCGCGCTGTATGACGGCCGTCTCGATCCCGCGGCGGCCCTGGCGCTGATTCGCAGCGCCCGCGCCGCGGCCTAGGAGACCTCACGATGTTCAAGGTGCGCGTGATTCCCTGTCTCGACGTCAAGGACGGGCGGGTCGTGAAGGGCGTCAACTTCGTCGACCTCCGCGATGCCGGCGATCCCGTCGAAGCCGCCATCGCCTACGACGCCGCCGGCGCCGATGAACTGACGTTTCTGGACATTACCGCCACGCACGAAAATCGCGGCACCATGATGGATGTGGTCCGGCGCACCGCGGAAGCCTGCTTCATGCCGCTGACCGTGGGCGGCGGGGTGCGCACCGTCGACGACATCAAGATGCTGCTGCGGGCCGGCGCCGACAAGGTGTCGATCAACAGCGCCGCCGTCAGCCGCCGCGAATTCGTCAAGGAAGCCGCGGAGAAATTCGGCGATCAGTGCATCGTGGTGGCGATCGACGCCAAGCGCGTCAAGCGTGGCGGTGGCGGCGAGCGCTGGGAAATCTTCACCCATGGCGGGCGCAATTCCACCGGGATCGATGCCATCGAATACGCCCAGGAAGTGGTCTCGCTCGGCGCCGGCGAGATCCTGCTGACGTCGATGGACCGGGACGGCACCAGGCAGGGTTTTGACCTGCCGCTGACCCAGGCGGTGGCCGACAGCATCCGGGTCCCGGTCATTGCCTCCGGCGGGGTGGGCAATCTCGATCATCTGGTCGACGGCATCCGGCAGGGCCATGCGACCGCGGTGCTGGCGGCGTCGATATTTCACTTCGGGGAATTCACCATACGTCAGGCCAAGGACCACATGGTGCGCGCCGGCCTGCCGATGCGGCTCGATCCATGACGACTCTTTGTGACGAAAGTGCTACATCCCCCAGGGAGAAAGCGCCCGGCTCCCGCGGCGTCTGTTGGGTTTGAGTTGATGCCGCGTTTCACCATCCACGATCTTGCTGTCACCATCGACGCCCGTGCGGCGGCGGGGGGCGAGGCGTCCTACACCGTCAAGCTGCTCAACAAGGGCGCCGAGCATTGCGCCAAGAAGCTCGGCGAGGAGGCGGTGGAAACCGTGATCGCCGCGGTGGAGAATGACCGCGACCACCTGATCGCCGAAAGTGCCGACCTGCTGTTTCACCTGCTGGTGCTGCTGAAATCGCGCGACGTCCGGTTCGAGGAGGTCGAGGCCGCGCTGGAACAGCGCACCGGCACGTCAGGACTGGAAGAAAAGGCCGCGCGCAAGCGCGATACGTAAGAGCCAGATCAACAAAAACCTTGGGCAACGCCAGAGGCGGCTGGATGGACATTCGGGCACCGGATCAGGAATACAATCCATACCGCATCTTCTCGCGGGAGCAGTGGGCGCGCCTGCGCGACGACACCCCGATGACGCTGGAACCGGGCGAGTTCGAGCGGCTGCGTTCGTTGCATGACCGCCTCGACATCAAGGAGGTCGAGGACATCTTCCTGCCGCTGTCGCGGCTGCTGTCGATCTATGTCGACGCGACGCTCCGGCTCTATCAGGCGCAGCGCCAGTTTCTCGGCATCCGCGACCGCAAGGTGCCCTATATCATCGGCGTCGCCGGTTCGGTGGCGGTCGGCAAATCGACCACCGCGCGCGTGCTGCAGGCGCTGCTGGCGCGCTGGTCGCCGCGGCCGAAGGTCGAGCTGGTGACCACCGACGGCTTTCTGTTTGCCAATGCGGTGCTGGAACGGCAAGGCCTGATGCAGAAGAAAGGCTTTCCGGAGAGCTATGACCTGCCGATGCTGCTGTCGTTTCTCAGCGACATCAAGGCCGGACGGCGGAAGGTGCGGGCGCCGGTCTATTCGCATCTGACCTATGACATCGTTCCCAATCAATGGGTCGAGGTCGACCGGCCGGATATCCTGATCGTCGAGGGCGTCAATGTTCTGCAGACCGGCCGGCTGCCGCGCGACGGCAAGGCGGTTCCTGTCGTGTCGGACTTCTTCGACTTCTCGGTCTATATCGACGCCGACGAGCCGGTGCTGCGCAAGTGGTATGTCCGGCGCTTTCTGGCGCTGCGCGACACCGCGTTTACCGACCCCAGGTCGTATTTCCATCGCTATGCGCTGCTGTCGGACGAGGAAGCCACCGCCACCGCGCTGGCGATCTGGGAGCGCACCAACCTCGCCAACCTTGAAGACAATATCCTGCCGACCCGGCCGCGGGCGACGCTGATCCTGAAGAAGGGCGCCGACCACGTCGTCGAAACCGTGGCGCTGCGCCGGCTCTGAGCCGGCGCGTCAGGCCGCATGCCGCGACGCGTCGACGCCGAAGTGCTCGATGTAGCGGGCGCTGATCGCCGACACCGGCAGCACGATCAGCACGTCGGTGGTGCCGAACTGATGATCGATCACGGCGCCGTCGCCGATAAAGGCCCCCAGCCGCAGATATCCCTTGATCAAAGGCGGCAGCTCGTGAAGCGCAGCCTTCGGATTGATGGCCTCCTTCGCCATTCGGTTCATCTCGACGCGGCGGGAGGGATGCGCGCTGGCGCGCCAGGGCGCCGGGGCCTGCGCGTAGTGATGCAGGAACGACAACGGCAGCGCCAGCCGGTCGGGATCGGTGCCCTCGAACGACGCGCAGCCGATCATGACGTCGAGCCGGTGCTGGCGCACGTAAGCCCAGATGCCGTGCCACAACAGTTCGACGGTGCGCTTGGTGCGGTAGCGCGGCAGCACGCAGGATCGCCCGAGTTCGAGAAAGCGCAACGCGGCGTGGCGATCGGTCAGGCCTGATATGTCGAACTCGTTCTCGGTGTAGAAGCCGCCATTGCGTTCGGCCACCTCCTGGCGCAGCAGGCGGTAGGTGCCGACCACCGGCTGCCTGCCGCGCATCGACGGTTTGGCGGCGTGATCGATCACCATCAGATGATCGCAGATCCTGTCGAACCCGTCCTTGTCGCGGCGGGCCAGCAACGTCGCGGCATCGGCGATGGCGGTGCCGTCCCGGTAGAACACGCGGTAGCGCAGTTTTTGCGCGCGCCGGACCTCGCGTTTTTCCTGCGCCAGCCGGACCTCGAGCGTGCCGAGCCGTCCCAGCGTGACCGGAAGCGGCTTGAACCAGGTGATCGCGGCCTGCGCGGTGGCTCCGATCGTCTCCGGCCGCAGCAACTGGATCAGGCGCTGCGTCGATCGCGCCAAGTCGCCGTTCTGCATGGCTTTCCTCGCGGCCGCGAATCGGCGCGGCCTTCGAGGGTTGAGAGATCACGGGCCTTCGACAGTCATGTGACGCCGCAATGGCCGGCGCATGACAGGGCTCAGGCCGCGATATGCCGCGACGCCGCCAATCCCGCCAGCGCCTCAGCCAGCTTTTCGCGATCGAGCGGTTTGATCAGAAAGCCGTCCATGCCGGCCTCGAAGCAGGCGTAGCGGTCTTCCACCAGCGTATTCGCGGTCAGCGCCAGGATCGGCGTCTGCCGGCCGGGCTCGCCGGCCTCGCGCGCGCGAATCCGCCGCGTGGTCTCGATGCCGTCGAGCCGCGGCATCTGAACATCCATCAGCACCAGATCATAGGGCGCGCCGGCGGACTTGGCCGCCAGCCAGGACTCAAGCGCTTCCTCGCCATTGGTGGTGATGACGACGACGTGTCCCAGGCGCGTCAGCAATGAGCGCATCAGCAGCGCATTGATCTCGTTGTCTTCCGCCACCAGGATCGAAAGCCCGCGCGCCGGCGCGATCGAAGGCGCCGCGACATTGTCTGACACATCGATCAGGGCGTCGCCGGCCAGATCGGGTGCCGGCACTTCCGGCGGCATGCTGAGGCGGGTCGCCAGCGAGGCCGCGCGCAGCGGTTTGATGAGATAGCCGGTGAAGGCGGAGTTGGCAGCGGATTGCAGTTCGTGGCGGGTGGCCGGCGTGAACAGCACGATGCGCTGCGTCGCATGGTTGCGGGCGGCTTCGGCCAGCAAGGCGGCCTCGCGCGCACCGAGCGCGTGGTCGAGCAGCACGGCGTGCCAGGTTCGCTCCGGCAGCAGTGCCTGCGCCACCGCGACATCCGAGACCATGCAGGTCTGGCCGCCCCAGCGCTGCAGCCGCCGCGCGATCAGCGAAGCCTCGATGCTCTGCGGTCCCACCAGCATGATCGATTGATCGGTCAGATCGGGCGCGGCAAAGCCGGGTTGCGCACTGGCTTTGCCCGCGGCGGCGGCGAGCGGAATCGACACTTCAAAAGTAGAGCCTTTGCCGAGCTCGCTCTGCAGCGTGATGCGGCCGCCCATGCGCTTGACGATGCGCTCGGAGATGCTCAAGCCGAGGCCCGTGCCGCCATAGCTGCGCGCGATCTTGTCGTCGGCCTGCTCAAACTCGCGAAAGATCCGCTCCCGCGCCTCGGGCGCGATGCCGATGCCGGTGTCGCGCACCAGGAAACTGATTTCATTGGGCCACAGGCCGGGCTCGACGATCAGCGCCACGCCGCCGGTCGAGGTGAATTTGATGGAGTTGCCGGCGAGATTGAGCAGCACCTGGCGCAGCCGCGCGGCGTCGCCGAGCACTTCCATCGGCAGCCGTTCGTCGACATAGGCCGCGATCTCGAGCTGCCGCGCCTGCGCCCGCGGCGCCAGCAATTCCGTGATGTCCTCGATCAGGGCCGAGAGCGCGAACGGGCGCTGTTCGAGATCGATCTTGCCGGCCTCGATCTTGGAATAATCCAGAAGCTCCTCGATCAGCGACAGCAGCGCGTCGCCCGAGGTCTTCACCGCCCTGGCATAGGTCGCCTGTTCCGGCGTCAGCGGCGTATCCAGCAGCAGGCCGCTCATGCCGATGATGCCGTTCAGCGGCGTGCGGATCTCATGCGACGCCATCGCCAGGAAGCGCGACTTGGCGCGGTTGGCGGCGTCGGCGTGATCGCGGGCCTCGGCGAGCGCGCGCTCGGTCTCGGTGCGGTCGGTGACGTCGCGGCCGACGCTCTGCATCTCCGCCGGATGCCCGGCATCGCTGCGAACAAGGCCTTCGCGCCAGGCGATCCAGCGCGGGCCCGAGGCGGTCGCGATTTTCTGGTCATGAATCCTTGTGCCGTTGGTTTCGATCGCGGTGCCGCCCTGCTCGAGCACGTTGAGCGCAAAACGGCCGCCGATCAGTTTTTCGCGCGGCAGTTCCGCGAGTTCGCAATAGGCATCGTTGGCGAAGGTGACGCGGCCGTCGCCGTCGCGCAGCACGATCAGGTCGCCCTGCGATTCGAACAGGCTGCGGGCGCGTTGCTCGGCCTCCTGCAATTCCCAATTGCGGTCGACCAGCGCTTCGTTGTGCAGCGCCATCTTGCGCATGGTCTGCCGCACCCAGCGCAGCCGGAAGCTCAGCGTGGCGAGCGCGACGCAGGCCAGCGCGAACAGGAAGCTGGCGCCGATCGCGAAGGCGTGGGGATCGTAGCCGGAGCCCTCGGCCCGGCTGCCGGAGATGAAGCCATAGGCGCCGCCGAAGGCAGCCGAGAAAATCATGAAGGAACGGACAATGAAAGTGAGCCACGGGTGGCGCCGGGCGAAACGGCGTATGCTTAGCTTGATCCGGAAAATCCGCCGCTTCATGCCGTGACCCTGTCGCTGTACCGCCGCATCTGTCGCGGCGCTGAAGATGGCGCGGCGACCTTGCGAAGTGCTTGAGGACGGATGGCCTGGCGTGGTCCGATCGGAACGTGGTTTACAGGACGTTAAGGAGAAATTTCCTGCAGCGCGGCCGTCGCCAGCCGGCGCGGCGCCCCGTTGGCGCCGACGATGAGGGCGGCGGCATCGCGCGCCGAAAAGTGCTTCGATGCGACAAAGACCCGGTAATCGGCGGGACCGTCCGGCGACAAATAGATCACGGGCTCGAAGGCCGAGGCCGTGGCGGAGATCGCCACGAAGCGGGTCGCGGCGCTGACTTCGCAGCCGTTGACTTCCGCGCTGTCGATATCGTCGAGCACGGCAAAATCGGCCGCCGCGGCGTTGCCGGTGAGCTGGACCCGCACGGTGGCGAGCGCCGGGTCGCGGGTGAAGCTGACGTGAGACTGCGCCTGCCAGGGCAACGAGGTGAGCTGGACCGAACCCTCGCCGATCGCGATGCAGGGCCGCGAGGTGGGCAGTAAATCGCCACGTGCGAACACGGCGGCAACCAGCAACGGAACGGCCGAGGCCAGGATCTTCAAACGCAACATGATACGCACTCGCTCGCCGACAAGCCCTGACGACACGAGGGCTTATGGTTGGCAGAGTGTAAACAAAACTCGTTACCACGGGGTTGACGGGCGGAGACGTTGCTTTCGGCGCGTCCCACCCGGCGACCTTCGTCCTCCGCGAAAGCGGGGGACCCAGTACGCCGCGGCAGTGCGCACTCCAATCCATCAGCGTCATTGCGAGGAGCCCTTGCGACGAAGCAATCCATCTCACAGCAGTGCCGGTTGATCGATGGATTGCTTCGTCGCATCCGCCTTCGCCCGAAGGCGGGCTCGTCGGACACTCCTCGCAATGACGCTGTGGGAGCTCGGACCGACTCGAGCACTGCATGTCCGTAGCCACACCTTCGCATCCTCGCGGCGCGAAGCGCCCGAGGTATGCCATTGGTTTCACGCCCTCGAACAATTTGGGGCGTCGAAGTGATTTGCCCGTCGGGTCGAACTCGCTCGAATGCGCCGATCCATTCATAAGAAGCGCATCATTCATTCCGCAAATGACTGCATCCATACTGAGCATTTGACATCCGACCGGGCACGCATTCCTGTCGCTTCATCAAATCGGGAAAAAATCCGAACACAGGGGAGAGAGATGCGGCGAAGAGACCTGCTTGTAAGTGCGGCTGCTGCGGCAACGCTGGCGGCGCCTAACGTAGCCCGCTCGCAGACACCGAAGGTGCGCTGGCGTCTGGCATCCAGTTTCCCCCGGCCGCTCAAGCTGCTCTTCAAGGGCTGCACCCAGTTCGCCAAGCGCGTCGGGGAATTGACCGACGGCGCGATGGAAATCCAGGTGTTCGCCGGAGGCGAAATCGTTCCTCCGCTCGGTGTTTTCGATGCCGTCTCCAGCGGTACCGTTGAATGCGGGCACACACTTTCGCTGTACTATACCGGGAAGAACAAGGCGCTGGCATTCGAGTCGGGCGTGCCGTTCGGAATGACCGCGCGCCAGCACAGTGCATGGATGCTGGCCGGCGGCGGACTGGAACTCACCCGCGAGCTGTTGGCGAAGTCCAACATCGTGAATTTTCCGTTCGGCAACACCGGCGCCCAGATGGGCGGCTGGTTCCGCAAGGAGATCAAGTCGCTGGATGACTTCAAGGGAATGCGCATGCGCATTCCGGGTCTCGGTTCGTTCGTGTTGAGCCGTCTTGGCGTCGTTCCCCAGAGCATCCCGGCCAGCGATACCTACTCGGCCCTCGAGCGTGGAACGATCGATTCCGTGGAGTGGGTTGGCCCCTATGATGACGAAGTGCTCGGGTACTACAAGGTCGCCAAGTACTATTACTTTCCCGGCTTCTGGGACTGCGCGGCGCAAAATTCCCTCTACGTGAACAAGGCTGCATGGGAGGGGCTGCCCGCTCAATTCAGATCAGCGATCGAAGTCGCAAGTCACGAGAGCTACACGACCATGCTCGCCGACTACGATGCGAACAACATGCTTGCGATGCGCAGGTTGCTCGGGCACGGCGTCGAGGTGAAGCCATTCCCGAAGGACTTCATGGAGGCCGCGTACAAGGAGACGTTCAAGATGTACGAGGAAGATCAGGCGCAAAATCCGGATTTTGCCAGGATCTACGGCCCCTGGCTGGACTTCCGCGAAAAGATCATCAACTGGTTCCGGGTTTCCGAGGGAAGCTATGAGTTCTTTGTCTACAATCAGCGCAAAGGCTGATTTTTCGGAAGCCGTGGCGAGGCGGAATTGTTTCACGAAGCCACTGTTCGACGCGGCGAACCCGTTCGCCGCCAAGCTGGTGTGCGACATCACGGATAACTCCGTGGATGCCGCCATCGCAACGATTCGTCGTGCGGCGTTCAAGGGCGCGGATGCCTTCAACCTGAACGTTTCGCTGATCGACTACGGGAAGCTGGAGGATGTTGGCCGAATTTTCGTCGACGTGCAGATGCCGGTATTCACCGCGGTTCGCCGGGCGAGTTTTCTGCCGGTCTATGGCGGAACACCATTTGCTCCCCGGCAACAGACCGATGCCGAGCGCGTCGAAGATCATCTGCGCTGTCTCGATTACGGCAGCGCGGGGGTCGACATGGAGCTTGATACGTTCCACGTCGACAAGGGAGCGCAATCGCGGGCGAATGAAATCGCCGCGGGTGTCGATCAGGAACGTGCGGACGCATTGGGCCCGATCGGCGATGTCTCCTTCGATGCCGATGCAGTCGAACGGCAAAAGGACGCCATACGGCAGGTCAAGTCACGAAACGGGTTCGTGATCCTGTCGACCCATACGTCGCGGCCGATCAATACGGCGGAGGTGCTGCTGATCGCCCGGTCAGCCGCCGAACGCGGCGCGGATTATGTCAAAATGGTCGTCCGGACCCGCTCGCAGGAGGATCAGGACGAACTGGTGAGGGCTTCACTCGTCCTGAGGCGGGAGTCGTCGATTCCGTTCATTCTCATGCCGATGGGGCACCAAACGGTCGCGACCCGATTGGCCCTTTTCACGCTCGGGGCGGGGTGGGCCATCACGCAGGCCGAATTTGTTCCGGGTGGCTTCCACCAGCAACCGCTTATCGACGTGTGGCTTCCGATGATCCGCGCGCTCCGTGCAGCCTAGCAACCAGCGCGTCCCATGATTTCTCGACCAGGCCCGGCATGTGGTCGGATGCCCGCGTCAACGAGTAGCGCACGGGCAGATCGTAGGACGATGAGCCGGCGCGCGCCAGCGTGTGGTCGCGGAGATAGCGTCCGGCAAACGATTCCGGCAGCCAGCCGACGCCGCGTTCCTTGACGATGTTCTCTGCAATCACATTGGGAAGATGCGTGCAGACAAGCTTCTTCAGGTCGTGCAGTTCGGGCCGTGCCTTGATGAGGGAGGCGACCTGGCGCCCGAAAAAGGTCGCCTGCGCGAAGCCGTAGTAACGTTTTTCTCCGTCCTCGCGACGGGTCAGCGAATGCGTGGGCTTCCCATCCTCATCCGGAACCGTGACGGGAATCAGTCGATCCGTCTTGATGGTAATGGATCGGGATCTGCTGTTTTCAGGTTCCGTTCGCGCTTCGGCTGGCTGGATAAAGAAATGAAGTTGTCTGGTTCGGAACGCGTCATCGACGGCGTTCGGCTCCAGCGTGCTGGCCCGAAAGCTCAAAGCCGGGTCATCCTGTTTCATCAGGTGAATGACGTCGTTGACGATCCATTCGAGCTCGGGTGCAAAGCCGATGACGACTCCCTCGAAGCCGCTATAGGCGCCCTCGCGGATGGCATCGCGGGTATCCTCCGACAGCCGGACGATCTGTTCGAAGTTGTTCTTCGCGAGAACGCCGGCATCGGTCAGTTCCACGGGATTGCGGGTCCGGTCCAGCAACGGATGCCCCGCCCAGTTCTCAAGCATCTTGATGCGCCGGCTGAGCGAGGGCTGGGAAGAATTCCGAAGATCCGCGGCCTTGGTAAAACTCCTGGTGCGCGCCACCGTGAGAAAGTCGTACAGCCACTCGATGTTGGGAGGATGGTTATCCGGCATGGTCGTCCGAGGGGTTCCTGGTCCGCATTTTTGCCAAGGCTAGACGAAACAGGAGGTCTGCACCACACGGATTCCAGGGGATGCGCCAACGGAGGCGTCGCGTCCATCGCATCCACCGCGCGTTCGTACGTTCGTGAACGCTCCTTGTCGGGTCGATCAGACCGGGGAGATCGGGTCCCGCTCCTACGCCGCGCTGCGCAGATCCTCCGCCAGCGCGCGATAGGACAGCGCTTCGGCGAGGTGCAGCCGGCCGATCCTGTCGGAACCGTCGAGGTCGGCCAGCGTGCGGGCGACGCGCAGCACGCGGTGATAGCCGCGCGCCGACAGCCGCATGGTTTCCGACGCATCGCGCAACAGCTTTGTGCCCGCGGCGTCGGGCTGCGCGATTTGCTCCAGCACCGAGGCTGGGGCCTCGGCATTGGTGCGGACGCCCGACAAGCCCGCCGCGGCGTAACGCGCCAGCTGGATGTCGCGCGCGGCGGCGACCCGTGCGGCGACTTCCGCCGAGCCTTCGGCCGGCGGCGGCAGGATCAGATCGGCGGCGGTCACCTGGGGCACTTCGATGCGCAGGTCGATGCGATCCATCAGCGGGCCGGAAATGCGCGCCTGGTAATCGCCCGTGCAGCGGTCGACCCGTCCGCGCTTGCAGGAATAACCGGGCTCGTAGGCGTGGCCGCAGCGGCACGGGTTCATCGCCGCGATCAGCATGAAGCGCGCCGGATAGGTGACGCGGTGATTGGCTCTGGACACCGCGACCTCGCCGTTCTCCATCGGCTGGCGCAGCGAATCCAGCACGCGGGCGTCGAACTCCGGCAGTTCGTCGAGGAACAGCACGCCCTGATGCGCCAGCGAGATCTCGCCGGGCTTGGCCCGGATGCCGCCGCCGGTCAGCGCCGCCATGCTGGCGGAATGATGCGGGCTGCGAAACGGCCGCCGCGCGGTCAGCGCGCCGTCGCGGATTTCGCCGGCGACCGAGGCGATCATCGACACTTCGAGCAGTTCGGATGGCGACAACGGCGGCAGGATCGAGGGCAGCCTTGCCGCCAGCATCGATTTTCCCGCGCCGGGCGAGCCGATCATCAGGAGGTGATGGCCACCGGCCGCCGCGATCTCGAGCGCGCGCTTGGCGCTCTCCTGGCCCTTGATGTCGCGCAGGTCGAGCCGGTTGACCTCCGGCTCGTGGACCTTCGGCTGCGGCCGCGACAGCACCTGCGTGCCTTTAAAGTGGTTGGCGATCTGGATCAGCGAACTCGCCGCCACGATCTGGATGTCGGGACTGGCCCACGCCGCCTCGGCGCCGCAGGCGGCGGGACAGATCAGGCCCTCATCGCGCGAATTGGCGCCGATCGCCGCGGGCAAAACGCCGGCGACCGGCGCAATCGATCCGTCGAGGCCCAACTCGCCGAGTACGGTAAAGCCGCTCAGGGCGTCCGGCGGTATCGCCCCGATCGCCGCCATCAGGCCGAGCGCGATCGGAAGATCGTAATGGCTGCCTTCCTTGGGCACGTCGGCGGGGGCGAGATTGACGGTGATGCGGCGGGCCGGCAGCGCGAGGCCGGAGGCGATCAGCGCCGAGCGCACCCGTTCGCGGGCCTCGGACACCGCCTTGTCGGGCAGCCCGACGATGGCGAAAGCGGGCAGGCCGGGCGCGACCTGCACCTGCACGTCGACCGCGCGCGCCTCGATCCCCTCAAAGGCTACAGTGGAAACCCGCTGGACCATGCTGCCCCTCGTTACGCAATCGAGGGTAGCGGATGGACGGGCTCAAGGCAAGAACATTAAGGGAACGTGAGAGCTGGCAGGTCGGGAAGCCAGTTGCTGCGCCACTCAGGCGGCGGCAACTCCACCCTCAGTGGCGTCATCGCGCTGGCGTGCTTCGTATCCGTAGCAAGCCAGCGCGACAATGCGGGGTATCGGGCCGACCGACGCGTAATTCGCGATTTGCCTGCGGCTTCTGCCAAGAACGGCCGCCGCAGCCTCCTGCGTCAGCTTGTTTCTCGCCAGGAACAGGGAAAAGTCTTTTGGCGTCATGGCCTGTTCGGCCAGCGACTGAATCATGTCCGCCGACATCTCGAGATCGTTGCCATCCCAAGCCACGGCATCGCCCTCATCCGCGATGTGGCCGGTCGCGAACAGCGCTTCGTCCCGCAGGGGCCTATAGATTCTGTAGCTGTAAATGACGGGCCGAAGGTCCACCAAATCCTCCCGACCCGCGCGGCGACCTTCGGCCCACGTGACCCGGAGTGCGAATGGCGTGAGAGGTTCGACGGCGGCCATCCGAGGCAACTCGATCCCGCTATCAATGATTTCATTCTCGCTCATTGAGCCTTCTCCACTCCGACACCAGCAGCGTCAGATTTTCTTCCTTACGAGCCCATTCCCGGACTTCCTCCAGGTCCTTTCTCGATGCCTTGCCAGCAATAACTTCCAGCGTAACGATCGCCACCAGCGCCCTGGAATCCGGACCTCTGAGATGAAAGTGCGGAGGGTTGTGGTCTCCGGGATAAATATAAATTTTACAGTTGCTTAGCGAGGCCTTCAGACTTGCCATACAGCCCCCGGCAAGAGAATTTAGTGAAATGGTTGCACAATTTCAATAAGACAATATGATGTCATTGCATAACACGATGGACAAGAAGGGTAGAGGCGACCCATCGAATCCGTTCCGGACGGACCGTGGGATTCCGCCGGCTCTCGTGTAATGGAACTCAAGCCCACACCGGAACATTTCAGAAACATGCGCCGCGCAAATGGCCGGTATGATGAAGCCCCGCTTTCGTTAACTCATAAAATTCAGAGTTATTTAGTTCCCTTGAGGCAGGTTCCATCTATGGAACCTCGGGAGAATCCACGGGGTCAAGGCACTAGGAAGGTCGTATGAAACGTCTCATTTCGCAATTTCTGGCGGATCAATCGGGAGCCACCGCCATCGAGTACGGCTTGATCGCCGCCGGCATCAGCCTTGCCATCATTGCCGCCGTGAATGGCCTCGGCACCACGCTCAATACCTCCTACACAAATCTGAACACTTCGCTGAAATAAGGCTCCTGGCTGGGAGACGAGCGGGGGCTTCAACTTGGAGTTGGGGCCTTGCGCTTTTTCAGGATGCGGCGCCGTCCATTCCGGACCGCGGCCCCGGCTGTGGCCCGCAGCCATATCGGCCGCCCGAACCGTCGCCCGGAAAATTCCGCTTGAAAAACTGCCCCATCGATGGCGCGGACATCAGGCCGTCGAATGCCGCCGGCGGCAGATCGCAGTACTGGCGATAGACGCCTTTGACGTTGACGATCATGCGGGCCCGCGCGGAATCGTAACAGGCGCGCTGGATCAGCGTGCTGCGTGGCGTGTCGCGGCATTCGAAGCTCGCGAGATCGACGGCGCCGCGGTCTTGGACGTCGATCGTCTCGGAGACGAACTCTGCCGCCAGCAACAGCGCGATGAGGGTGGTGGCTGCTCCGATCATTGGCCTTCGCCTGTCTTGCCGCGGCGATGCGGGGATCGGCCATTGGCCCACCCCCGCACCTCGTGTCTTGTTTGGTTTGACGCGTTTTCTTGATGCGAACCGGTACCCACTTCGCTTGAAAACGCTGCGCGCTTACAGCTGCATGTTCATCGCTTCGGGATAATAGTGGAATCCCTCCGCGGTCTTGGCGATATGGCCGAAGCCCGGCCAGGCGAAGTGATAGGACATCACGGGGATCTTGTTGGTGGCGATCATGTCCAGCAACTTGACGCGGGTGTCCGCGGCCTGTTTCGGGTCGGTGTCGTAGGAGAACTGCATCCGCGGCTTTTCCAAGAGCAGGATCGGATGGTGGGTGAGGTCGCCGAGGAAGGCGAAGGATTTGCCGTTCGAGGTCACCGTGAAGATGGTATGGCCAACGGTATGGCCGGGCGCCGCGATCGCCTGAACCCCGGGCAGGAATTCCTGGCCGTCCTTGAAGAACACCAGGCGGTCACGCACCGGCAGCAGGTTCTTGCGGGCATGGACGACGAAATCCTTCAGCGGACTGCCGAGCTTGCCCTCATCGGTCCAGAAATCGAAATCGCTCTGGGCGATGTAGAACTGCGCGTTGGGGAACAGCGACTTGCCGTCCTCGCCGACGATGCCGCCGATATGGTCGATATGCGCGTGCGAGAGCACTACCGCATCGATGTCGCCGGGCTTGATGCCGGCCTCCGCCATGCTCTTCTGCTGCCGGCCGGTGGTCGGGCCGAACGCCTTCGAGGTGCCCATGCCGGTGTCGAACAGCACGAGCTTGTCGCCCATGTTGACGATCGGCGAGTTCTGTTCGAGCACGACATTGTCCGGCGACAGGAAATTGTCGCTCAGCATCTTCTTCACTTCCTCATCGGGCACGCCGATGAAGGTGCCCTTGGGCGGGCCGAGCGGCAGCTGGCCGTCGGAGACCACGCTGACTTCGGCGTTACCCAGATTGAAGCGGTAGAAATATTGCGATTGGGTGCCGAGCTTCGGCGCCTTCGCCAGGGCGCTGCCGCCGAGCATGGCCGATGCGCCGAGACTTGCACCAAGTCCTGCGCCGAGCGCGAGCAGGGATCGTCGCGAAACATCCTGTGTCATGCGTTGTCCTCCGTTTGTTTTTATCGAGATTGTGCGTTGCAGCCCCGGACTGACCTGTCCGCTTGATCGAGCGGGCAACCCTCAGGTTGCACCCGCTCGCAATAGCTGACAAGCGAAATAGGCCTTTGGAAGGCGCATGAAAAACGGAAGGAAAACCGCCGGCCGGAATATGCCGGCGTGTGCGGTGCGCTCAATTCATCTTGGAGGCCGCCACCGGATCGGGCTGCGGCTGCGGCGCTTCCAGCATCTTCAGCGCGGCATCGATCGCGTTACGCAGATTGGCGGCGGCGGTCGGACTGCATCGCAACCGCCCCGACGACAGGAATTTCACGTCGGTGAGCCCGTTGGCGGTGGGAACGAGAATGCGGGTCGCAAGCTCGATCTCGACGGTGCCGTGCATGATGCCGTAGGCCCCGACGATGTCGAAATAGACCAGCGATGCGGCAGCGCCGGTGTCCTCGTAAGCGAGAGCGGCGGGGGCTTGCGGATTCTCGTCAGCCATGCGGCCTCTCCTCGCGTGATTCGATTGCCCGCAGGTTAGGTCGATCGGCGCATCGGCAACAGCGCCAATTACCCCCGCTTCTTCTCGATCACGTCCCAAATCTTCGCCGCCACATCCGGCCCGTTGAGCCGCGCGATGGCGCGGATGCCGGTCGGAGAGGTGACGTTGATCTCGGTGAGGAATCCGTCGATGACGTCGATGCCGACGAACAGCAGGCCGCGCTCGCGCAGTTTGGGACCGAGCGTCGCGCAGATTTCGCGCTCGCGCGGGGTCAGGTCGGTGGCCTGCGCGGCGCCGCCGCGCACCATGTTGGAGCGCAGATCGTCGGCCGCCGGCACGCGGTTGACGGCGCCGGCGAATTCGCCGTCGACCAGGATGATGCGCTTGTCGCCGTGCTTGACCTCCGGCAGGAAGCGCTGGATCACCCAGGGCTCCCTGAACGTCACCGAGAACATGTCGAACAGCGAGCCGAAATTCATGTCCTGCGGCATGACGCGAAACACCGCGGCGCCGCCATGGCCGTGCAGCGGCTTCATCACCACCGCGCCGTGCTCGTCGCGAAAGGCGTTGATCTCGGCGAGGTCGCGCGAGATCAGCGTCGGCGGCATCAACTGCGGAAAGTCCATCACGAAGACTTTTTCCGGCGCGTTGCGCACGCTGGCGGGATCGTTCACGACCAGCGTTTTGGGGTGGATCCGCTCCAGGAGATGCGTCGAGGTGATGTAGGCGAGGTCGAACGGCGGATCCTGCCGCAGCAGCACCACGTCGAAGTCGGTGAGCGGCGTGCGCTTCGGATCGCCGAGGGTGCAGTGATCGCCGACCTCGTCGCGCACCGTGAGCGTTTGCACTGGCGCCACCACCTCCTGGCCGCGCAGCGAGATCTTGTCGGGCGTGTAATAGGACAGCGCGTGGCCGCGCTTCTGCGCCTCCAGCAGCAGCGCAAAGGTCGAATCGCCGCGGATGTTGATGCGCGCGATGGGGTCCATCTGGACGACGACGTTTAATTTCATTGGGGAGTCCGCGGGTTGGTGGGATGCAGGGTGATGGGTCGAAAGCGTCAGGTGCTGGCGTCGAATGCCGCTAACAGATGGCGCGGCAGACGCCGCGGCGCAATCAGCACGGCGTCAAAACGCAGCTCGAATTCCGCATGCTCGGGATGCGCCATCAGCCAGGCCTCGGCCGCGGCGATGATGCGCGCCTGCTGGCGCGGGGTCACCGCATAGGCGGCGTCGTCCAGGCTGGCGCGCGCCTTGACCTCGATGAACGCCACCAGATTGCGCTTGCGCGCCACGAGATCAATCTCGCCCTGCGGCGTGCGAAAGCGTTTGGCCAGGATGCGATAGCCCTTTGCCATCAGGTAAGCGCCGGCGCGGGCCTCGGCCGATATCCCGGTGCGAAACGCCGCGACCCGTTCGGGCGCGGCGATTTTTACCGGTTTGTCGGGCGGCGCTGCGCCGTCAGTCTTCGCCATCGTCGTCCGCTGCTTGTTTATGCGTTTCTTTGGCGAGCTCGAGCGCGCGCGCGTAGATTTCGCGGCGCGGCCGGCCGGACAGTTCGACCGCATGCGCCACCGCATCCTTGACGCTGTCGCGCTGCAGCGAGCTGCGCAACAGATCGTCCAGCGCCTCCTCGGTCATCGCCTGCGCGCTGTCGGCCGGCGGGCCGATCACCAGCACGAATTCGCCGCGGGTCTCCAGCGTGTCGGCTTTGGCGGCGAGCTCCGAAACCGGCCCGCGCAAAATCTCCTCGTGCAGTTTTGTCATCTCACGGCAAATCGCGGCGTCGCGCGTGCCCATGATGCCGGCAAGGTCCGCCAGCGAGTCCTGCACGCGGTTGCCGGAGTCGAACATGACCAGCGTGGCGTCGATCCGCGACAGCTCGGTCAGCCGGGCGCGGCGCGCGGTGCCGCGCGACGGCAAAAACCCCTCGAAGAAAAACCGGTCGGTCGGCAATGCCGCCACGCACAGCGCCGCCAGCACCGAGGAGGGGCCGGGCAACGCGATCACGGCATGGCCGGCGGCGCAGACCTCGCGCACCAGTTTGAAGCCGGGGTCGGAAATCAGCGGCGTGCCGGCATCCGATACCAGCGCGATCGAGGCGCCCTGCGCCAGCTTCTGCAGGATGACGGGGCGGGCCTGCGCCGCGTTGTGCTCGTGATAGGGTTTTAGCAGCGCCTGGATGCCGTAGCGCTCGGTCAGCCGGCGGGTCATGCGGGTGTCTTCGCACGCGATGATGTCGACCCCGGCCAGGGTTTCGAGTGCGCGGATGGTAATATCGCCGAGATTGCCGATCGGGGTGGCCACCAGGTGCAGCCCGGGAACCGTTTTCGGCGCCGTCAGGACGTGCTCGCCCAGCGAAAATGTACGGCTCGCCGGTTCCGCGGGGCCATCAGGCGTATTTATGGAAGCTGCTTTTGGGCGCATAATGCCAATCTAGAGGGGAGACGGCTCTTACGCCACAAGGCTGGCGCAAGGCGGCTGCGGGAAGGTGGTCGCGGCGCGCGGGAAGGAACCGGGGGCCTGCAACCGGCGGCCGGGCGGCGCTGCCACAATCCTTTTGATTTGGTTAACTATTCGTCGACAATATGCCTGAATCCACCCCCCTTGATCACCGGGAGTGACGTGCCGGCCGCAACAGGCCGGCTAACAGAAGAGATGCGATGCTGGGGCCGCGCGAACCCAAATTCTGGGCTTCCACCAAGCTGCCGTCGGGTACCACCCGGCGGACGGCGCTCGGCCTGATTCTGGGCGCGCCCCTGCTTGGGGCCTGCGCCGGCGTGTCCAATCCGTTCAGTTCCGGCCCCGATGCGGGTCCGGCCGGCCCGCCGCAGCAACCGCAGGCGGTCGGCACCGGCGGGGTGAAGGTCGGGCTGGTGCTGCCGCTATCGGCGTCCGGCAATGCCGGCGTCGCGGCGCAGTCGATGAAGAATGCCGCCGAGATGGCGCTGGCGGAATTTCAGAATCCCAATATCCAGCTCCTGATCAAGGATGACGCCGGCTCCCCGCAGGGCGCGAGCCAGGCAACCCAGCAGGCACTCGACGAAGGCGCCGAGATCATCCTCGGTCCGCTGTTTGCGGCGTCGGTGCCGTCGACGGCGGCGCTGACGCGTACCCGCGGCGTCTCCGTGATCGCGTTCTCGACCGATTCGAGCGTCGCCGGCCGCGGCGTCTATCTGCTCAGTTTCCTGCCCGAATCCGACGTCAACCGGATCATCGACTACGCCGCCGGCACCGGCAAAAAATCCTTTGCGGCAATGCTGCCGGACAATGCCTATGGCAATGTGGTGGAAGCCGCGTTCAAGCAGGCGGTCGGCCGCAAGAACGGGCGCATCGTCGCCTTTGAAAAATACGGCGCCGACCGCGCCACGCCGGCGCGCACCGTGGCGCAGGCGCTGGGTTCGGCCGATGCGCTGTTCATCGCCGACGACGGCGACTCCGTGGTGCAGGTCGCCGATGCGCTGACCGCGGCGGGTGCCAATTTGAAGAACATCCAGCTGCTCGGCACCGGCCTGTGGGACAATCCGCGGGTGTTCGCGAGCCCGGCGCTGCAGGGCGGGCTCTATGCCGCGCCGGATCCGTCCGGCTTCCGCGCCTTCTCCGGCCGCTACCGCGCCAAATTCGGCGCTGATCCGGTGCGCACCGCGACGCTGGCCTATGACGCGGTGGCGCTGGTCGCGGCGCTCGCGCGCACGCAGGGCGGCGCGCGATTCTCGCCGGAGGTGCTGACCAATCCGTCGGGCTTTGCCGGCATCGATGGCCTGTTCCGGTTCCGCGCCGACGGCACCAACGAACGCGGTCTTGCCGTGATGAAGGTGGGAACCGGCGGCAGCGCCACGGTCGCGGGTTCGCCGAAGAGTTTTGGGGCGTGAAGCTCCTCTTCCCTTCTCCCCTTGTGGGAGAAGGTGGCGCGAAGCGCCGGATGAGGGGTCTATATCCGCAGATGCGCTCGCTGAGGCGACCCCTCACCCGGCACGAACGCGCTTCGCGCCTTCGTGCCACCCTCTCCCACAAGGGGAGAGGGGAAGAGTGCGCCGGCGTTTGCAGATGAAATAATTACGCCGCGAGATCCGCCACCACGGCATCGAGCACCGGAAATCCCGCCTGCGTCACCCGCAGCCGCCCGTTGGCGTCGACGGTGATGGCCCCTTCCTCGCGCAGGATGGCGATGCGGCCGGGATCGAGCGTGCGGCCGGATAGCGCCGCGTAGCGCTGCGGGTCGATGCCTTCGTTGAGTCGCAGCCCCATCAGCAGGAATTCGTCGGCGCGCTCTTCGCTGTTGAGGACATCGTCGACCACGACGCCGTGGCCATTGGCCTCGACGCGCATCAACCAGGCCTCGGGACGCTTTTCGGTGGCGACGGCGTGCCGGATGCCCTCGATATCGAGGCGGCCATGGGCACCGGGACCGATGCCGGCATATTCCTCGCCGCGCCAGTAGACGAGGTTGTGCTTGCACTCCGCGCCGGGCCGGGCGTGGTTGGAAATCTCGTAGGACGGTAATCCCTCACGCGCGCAGACCTCTTGTGTGACGTCGTAGAGCGCGCGCGCGACCGCTTCGTCCGGCGTCTTCAATTTGCCGGCGGCGTGCAGGCCGAAGAACGGCGTGCCCTCCTCGATGGTGAGCTGATAGAGCGACAGATGCTCGGCCGCTTCCGAGATCGCGAGCTTCAGTTCATCGGCCCACATCTGCGGGGTCTGGTCGGGGCGGGCGTAAATCAAATCGAACGAATAACGATCGAACGCGGTGCGTGCGATCGCGACGGCGTCGAGCGCCTCGCGGGCGGTATGCAGCCGTCCCAGCGCTTTCAGCGAGGCGTCGTCGAGCGCCTGCACGCCAAGCGAAACCCGGTTGACGCCGGCGGCGCGATAGCCGCGAAACCGCGTCGCTTCGACGCTGGTCGGATTGGCCTCCAGCGACACCTCGGCATCGGGCGCGACGCGCCAGTATTTGCCGATCGCATCCAGAATGGCGCCGACGGTTTTCGGCTGCATCAGCGATGGCGTGCCGCCGCCGAGAAAGATCGAGGAAACCTCTCGACCAGGTGTGCGCGCTGCGGTGGTTTCGATCTCGCGCGCAAAGGCTGTGGCAAAGCGTTCTTCATCAACGGGAGCGTGGCGGACATGGCTGTTGAAATCGCAATACGGGCATTTCGACAGGCAGAACGGCCAGTGCACGTAGACGCCGAACGCTTTTCCTGTGTCGGCGCTAGTCAAGACAGATCTCCGCGAGCTTGACGAAGGCGCGTGCGCGGTGCGACAGGCCGAGGCCGAGCGGCGGCAGGCCGTGCTTTTCGAGACTGGTCATCTCGCCGAAGGTGCGCGTGTGTCCATCGGGCAGGAACGCCGGGTCGTAGCCGAACCCGGCGCTGCCGCGCGGGGGCCAGACCAGCGTGCCGTCGGCGCGGGCCTCGACCTCTTCGAGATGTTCGTCGGGCCAAGCCACGCACAGCGCGGAAACGAAATGCGCTTTGCGCTGGTCCGGCGTGGTGGCGCCGCGCTCCTGCAGCAGGCGCTCGATCCGGGTCATCGCCGCCGTGAAATCCTTCGATGGCCCGGCCCAGCGCGCGGAAAAAATCCCCGGCGCACCGTCGAGCGCGTCGACCACCAGGCCGGAATCGTCGGCGAAGGCCGGCAGTTGTGCCGCCTTTGCCGCTGCCATCGCCTTGATTACCGCATTGGCACGAAAGGTTTCGCCAGTTTCCTCGGGCTCGCCGAGGCCGAGTTCGCCGGCCGAGATCGCTTCGACGCCGTGCGGCGCCAGCAGTTCGCGCATCTCGGCGAGCTTGCCGGGATTGTGGGTCGCGATCACGAGCTTGCCGGTGATTCGACGATGCTGGGTCATTGATATTTATATTCCGTCATGGCCGGGCTCGTCCCAGCCATCCACGTCTTATTGCACAAGGAAGTCGTGGATGCCTGGGTCAACCCCGGGCATGACAACCTACGCCACGGCCATTTTCTGCAAATCCACCAGCCGTGCCACGCCTTTGCGCGCCAGCTCCATCAGCGCCAAAAACTCGTCCTGCGAGAACGGCGTCTTCTCGGCGGTGCCCTGCACCTCGATGATGCGGCCATCGCCGGTCATGACGAAATTGGCGTCGGTGTCGGCCTCGGAATCCTCGGCGTAATCCAGATCGAGCACCGGGGTGCCCTGATAGATGCCGCAGGAGATCGCCGCCACATTGTCGCGCAACGGGTTGGTCTTGATCATGTTGCGGGTCTTCATCCAGGTGATGCAGTCGGCCAAGGCCACCCAGGCGCCGGTGATCGAGGCGGTGCGGGTGCCGCCATCGGCCTGGATGACGTCGCAATCCACCGTGATCTGGCGCTCGCCGAGCGCTTCGAGGTCGACCGCGGCGCGCAAACTGCGGCCGATCAGGCGCTGGATCTCGACGGTGCGTCCGCCCTGCTTGCCGGCGGCGGCCTCGCGGCGGGTACGTTCCAGCGTCGCGCGCGGCAGCATGCCGTATTCGGCGGTGACCCAGCCGCGGCCCTGTCCCTTCAGCCACGGCGGCAGCCGTTCTTCCAGGGTTGCCGTGACCAGCACATGGGTGTCGCCGAATTTGACCATGCAGGAACCCTCGGCGTATTTGACCACGCCCCGTTCCAGCGACACGGCGCGCAATTCATCGGGCGCACGGCGGCTTGGCCGCATGTGAAATCCTTTCAAAAATCCAGCAAAGACAGGTTCGCGGTGCTTGTAGGAGGGCGAAGCCGCAGCGGCAAGGCTTTTGGGCGCCTGATGCCTGCTTGGTGGGGACTAATACCTGCTTGTCTCCGGCCGCTGTGATAGACAGATTAGGCTGAGTTAAGGGGAGTATTCTGTGGCCCACCACGATCCGATCGGCCTGATCGCTCCGCATGCCGGGCTTGCCCAGCTCAACGAGCGTTCGCGCGACATTTTCCGTCAAATCGTCGAGAGTTACCTTGCCACCGGCGAACCCGTCGGTTCCCGCAACATTTCCCGCCTGATCGCGACGCCGCTGTCGCCGGCTTCGGTGCGCAACGTGATGTCCGACCTGGAACATCTCGGACTGATCTATGCGCCGCACACCTCGGCCGGCCGGCTGCCGACCGAACTCGGCCTGCGGTTTTTCGTCGACGCCCTGATGCAGGTCGGCGACCTCACCGAGCCGGAGCGGGTGTCGATCCAGAACCAGCTCGCCTCGGTCGGCAAGGCGCAATCGGTCGAGGCCGCGCTGGGCGAGGCCCTGACCCGGCTGTCTGGCCTGACCCGGGCTGCGGCCGTGGTGCTGACCGCCAAATCCAATTCGCGGCTGAAACACATCGAATTCGTGCGGCTGGAGCCGGAACGGGCGCTGGTGGTGCTGGTCGGCGAGGACGGCCAGGTCGAGAACCGCGTGCTGACGCTGCCGCCGGGCGTTCCCTCCTCGGCATTGATCGAAGCCACCAATTTTCTCAATGCGCGGATCCGGGGGCGGACGCTGGCCGAGGCCCGGCTGGAGCTGGAAACCGCGCTGACGGAAAGCCGGACCGAACTCGATCAGCTGACCCAGAAGGTGATCTCCGCGGGGATCGCGAGCTGGTCCGGCGGCACAAGCGACGACCGCCAGCTGATCGTGCGCGGTCACGCCAACCTGCTGGAAGACCTCCACGCGCTGGAGGATCTGGAGCGGGTGAAATCGCTGTTCGACGATCTCGAAACCAAGCGCGGCGTGATCGACCTGTTGGGCCGCGCCGAGCGCGCCGAAGGCGTGCGGATTTTCATCGGTTCGGAAAACAAGCTGTTTTCGCTGTCCGGTTCATCCACCATCATCGCGCCCTACAGCGATGCCGCGGGGCATATCGTCGGCGTCCTCGGCGTGATCGGGCCGACCCGGCTCAATTATGCCCGGGTGATCCCGACGGTAGACTATGCCGCGCGCATCGTCAGCCGGATGCTGGGCGGCTGATCAGCCCTGAAATCGGGTTGTTGTGCTTGATTTTCCCCGCCCAAAGCACGATATCCGGGCCAGCAAATCCCCCATTGACCTGGTTCCAGCGATTTTTTCGAGAAGGCAAGCCATGACTGATCCCAACGGGCAGAAGGACTATCCGGCCGATCCGGCGAAGGCCGCCGAGCCCGTGGTTTCCAAGCCATACATCATGCCCGACGATCCCGAGGAAGGCTCGGCTGAAGCCCTGACCAAAGAGCTCGCCGAAACCCGCGACAAGATGCTGCGCACGCTGGCGGAAATGGAAAACCTGCGCAAGCGCACGGCGAAGGAAGTGGCCGACGCGCGGGCCTATGGCATCACCGGTTTCGCGCGCGACGTGCTCGATATCGCCGACAATCTGCAGCGCGCGCTGGATGCGGTGCCGGCCGAGGCCAAGGCCAACGCCGATCCCGGCCTGAAGGCGCTGATCGAAGGCGTCGAGCTGACCGAGCGCTCGCTGCTCAACACGCTGGAGAAAAACGGCGTCAAGAAATTCGACCCGGCCGGCGAAAAATTCGATCCGAATTTCCAGCAGGCGATGTACGAGGTCCCCGACCCCAGTGTGCCCGCGGGCACCGTGGTCCAGGTCGTGCAGGCCGGCTACACCATCGGCGAGCGCGTGCTGCGCCCGGCGCTGGTCGCGGTATCGAAGGGCGGCGCGAAGGCGGCGCCGAGCGCTGACGTCACGAGCTGAGCTGACAGTTTCCTCTCGTCGTCATGGCCGGGCTTGACCCGGCCATCCACGCCCTTCCTTCTTCAAGTGAAGCGAAGACGTGGATGCCCGGGTCAAACCCGGGCATGACGAGTTGTGGGATTGCGGCCGACCCGATCTACCCCGCCATCGGCTTCTCGCCCACCTTCGGCCAGTAGGTGCCAAAGCTCCAGAGATTGCCTTCCGGATCGCGGCAGGCGAAATCGCGACTCCCGTAGTCGGTGTTATGCAATTCCATCTCGATCTTCGCGCCGGCGGCTTTTGCCTTGGCATGTAGCGTGTCGGGATCGGTGACGGCGACGTAGAGTGAATCGGTGCGGCGGCCGCCGAGGTCGCCGACCAGCTTTCCGTATTTGTCGTCGCGGCTCTGGCCCAGCATCAGGATCGAGGAGCCGTAGGCCAATTCGGCGTGATGCACCACGCCGTCGTCGCCGCGGTAGACGACGCGTTCGACGAAGCCGATGACGTCTTTCAGCCAGCGCATCATCGCTTCGGCGTCCTTGCAGCGCAGTGTGGGATAGAGGCGTGGCGCCTCGATGTTGCTGTTGTCGGTCACGGAAAGCTCCTGCTTGATTTGGGTTCGCGCGAAGATGCGCGAAGCCGGCATCCTGCGCTTGAAGATTTGTTACCGGCCCCAAACCGCTTGTTCCGGACGTGTCAGCCGGCTGTCGGTCAGCGCCAGGCGTCGCGCCCAGGCCGTCGGCGGCTCGCCCGCCAGCGAAACGAATTCGCGCACCAGATGGGCCTGGTCGGCAAACCCGCTATCCGCCGCGATCCCGGCCCAGCCTGTGGCCGTTCCGGTTCGCGCCAGCCGGCAAGCGCTGTGGAAGCGCATCATGCGCGCCAGCGGTTTTGGGGCGAGACCGAATTCGGATCTGAAGCGATCAACCAGATGCTTGCGGCTCCAGCCGATTTCCTCGGCGAGCGCCGCGATCCGGATGCCGCCGCCGCTGCGGGCGAGCCGGCGCCAGGCGAATTCAAGCTCCGGCGACGGGCGGTGGCTGGCGCGGTGGACGATAAAATCCTCGACAATATCGAAGCGCCGCTGCCAGCCCGAGGTGGCGCCGAGGCGCTCGCGCAGCCGCGTGCCCTCAGCGCCGAGCACGTCATCGATATCGATCATGCGCGCGGCGAGATCGACCACCGCGCCGCCGAAAAACCTGAAAGCGCCGAGCGGGGTAAAATCCACCTGCACGCATTCGGCGCCACCGTCGGATTCGATGTAGACCGCACCGGCATACAGCCCCGCCGCAAAACTGCCATAGGAGTTGTCTTGCCGGTCGGCGGCATCGGGCTCGCGCCCGAGCGCGATCGTGAACGGCGTGCCGAAACTGATGATCAGCGGCACCGTCAGCGGCGCCGCCTCGCGCTGCGAAAACCGGCCGCGCGCCATCTCGCGGTACCCTGACATGACCGAGATCAGGCCGGCGTTTCGTTGCGACGGCGGGCGGCGGACCATCTCGAAAGCGGCGGGAGCTGCGAGATCCGGCATGCTGCATCTTCCTGTCAAGATACGCCGTCGTCAGACCAGTGCTTTGGCTTTACCGGGCAGCGCGAAGAGCGCTGCTCGCGGGTCGCGCAGCGTCAACGGGGCTGGATGCCGTCGCGCACGGCGCGGAAGCGGGGAAATGCCTTGGTCCATTCCTCGCGCGGCGCGCTGCCGATGATGCGCAACGAACTCTGGCCGCCGAAGCGCAGCCACTGCACCACGGTGACGGGGGTATTGTCCTTGCCGCTCACCGCCTCGATGCGGGTTTCATAGCCCGGCATGCCGTCGATCCGCAGCGGCTCCGACATCGTGATCCGGGCCTCGCGCACGCCGGGGATGGTGGTCGCGGCCTGCTGGGCAAAACGGCCGCGATCTTCCGGCTGGGTCGGCGTCGCCCCGACAATGCCGACCACCATGAAGGGGGCGGACTCGAAACCCTTGGTCTCGTCACTGTCGGCGATGACGATGGCGCCGCCCACGGCCAGCGTGCGGACATTCTTGAAACCGCTCAATTCGGCGACCTTGAAGGGCATCTGGGCAAGCTGCTCGTCGACGGGCACTTCCTTGCGGACCGTCGCCGAGGCGAACATTTGCCTGACGGCGTCGTCGGTGTAGATTTTGGAGGCGTTTTCCGGAACCTGCACGGCAATATAGCCGGAGAAGGAGCCGCCCGGCAGGATCATCGAATAGCGCCGCACCGTGGTCGGGCCATCCTTGCCGGTTTCGATCGTGTAATAGGCCAGGCCGGCCGCAGTCTCGATGCTCTCCGGCTTGACGCCGCCGACGCCCCCCGGATTATTCTTGAAGGCGTTCAGGACCTCGGCATAGGCGTCGGCCGGAAGCTCCGCCATCAACACCTTGACGCCCTGATCGTCGGTCTCGAAGCCGACGAAGGCCTTGGCGCGATTGAGCCCGACCAGCGGGGTGATGCCGACCCTGATGCCCGGCGGAAAAACCGGGTCCGCGGCAAGGGAGGGGCCCAAGGTCGACATCAAGGCCGACAGCAGCAGGGAAACCGCGAAGATCAATCGGATGAGCGTCATGAATGGTCTACTGGGTTTGCATTGAGGCCGTTCAATGGTCGGCCGGTGCGACCCTTTGCCGGGCCTCGCGTGTCCTGCTTTTAGCGGCTTTGGCGGTCCGGCAACAGGCTGGACGGCGGCCCGGTTCCCGGCCAGCGCCGGAATACCGCATTTGCCCCCGTAAAATTACGGGTTTTTAAAGAATTTTGGCCATTTCGGTTCCATGACCGGACGCTCCGCCGCATCAGCGCCGCAGCCAAATCCCGTTTTCAGGGGGTGGCCCGGCAGGGTGTTGCCGTCGGGACTTGCCCCCGACGACAGCGCCATGTTGCGCGATTTCGCGGTGCTGGGCAGCGTGCTGTTCGCCCTTACCAGCGTTGCCTATGCCTGGACCATCGACTGGCGCGGAGCGATCCCGCGCGACGGCACCACGCTCGCAGTTGGCCGCGACTTCCTGAATTTCTGGATGTATGGGCGTGCCGCAGGGGGGCCCGATCCCGGGCTATTCTACGATCTTGCCGCCTATCACACCGCCCTCCGCGGCCTGCTCGGCATGGAGCTCAATGGCCAGAACTGGTCCTATCCGCCGAGCATCATGCTGCTGGCCGCGCCGTTCGGGCAATTCAATTATCTCGCGGCGCTGGCGTGCTGGACGCTGATCGGCATCGCGGTTTTCGTTGCGGTGGCGGCCAGGCACGTGCCTGACCGGCGCATCCTGATTCCGGTCGCGCTCTCGCCCGCGGCGTTGTTTTGTCTGGTCTCGGGGCAAAGCGCGTTCCTGACCACGGCAATGCTGATCGCGATTTTCGCGCTGCTCGATCGCAAACCCGTCTTCGCGGGCGTTCTGATCGGGCTTCTCACCATCAAGCCGCAGCTCGGCATTCTCTTTCCGTTCATGCTGATGGCGTCGGGCCGCTGGCGGGTTTTTATGGTCGCCGTCGCTACCACGCTGGCATTGGCCGGCGTGACGGCTGCGATCTTCGGCCCGCAAGTCTGGATCGATTTTGTTGCAAAGGGCCTGCCCGTGCAGGGGCTCGTGCTGTCGGATCCGGATCGCATCGCGACGCCGTTCTTTCCCACCATCTTCATGAATCTGCGCGGGCTCGATCTGCCGGCACCCGCGGCGATGTCCGTCCAGCTGATGTTTTCCGCCTTCGGCCTTGGCGCCGTGATCTGGGCGTTCAGGTCTTGCCGGGACGCCGATCCGGCGCTGCTGCTGGCGTTGTTTCTTGCCTGCTCCGCCGCGGCTTCGCCTTACCTTTTGGCCTATGATCTGCTGCCGTTGACCTCTGCCGCGGTCGCGCTTCTGGCCGGCTCCGGCCTCGATGCGCCCGGCCGGCGACTGGTGCAGTTGACCTACTGGACCCCCGCCTTGCAGTTGGCGCTGGGGACCTGGCACGTGCCGGGTCCGGCATTGATCGCCCCGGCATTGGCGGCCTGGTTGCTGTTCCGGTTGCGCCACTCGCCTGGGTCCGCCCCGCCCTGAACGGAGACACTATCTTTCAAAGGTCAGTCTTTTCAGCCTTCAAGGTTGCGTCCGGTCCTTGCAGGCCCCACCCCCCCTCCTATATGAGGCTCACCGTCGCAATATCGCGAGTAATTGATCGTCTGGGGGTTTGGATTGGTGCGCCGTCAGGGCCCAGCCAACCTGCCGCAAAAAGAAGGATATGAGGACCATGGGAAAGGTCATTGGGATCGATCTCGGCACCACGAATTCGTGCGTCGCCGTAATGGATGGCAAGACTGCGAAAGTCATCGAGAACGCCGAGGGCATGCGGACGACGCCGTCGATCGTCGCTTTCAGCGATGATGGCGAGCGCCTCGTCGGACAGCCCGCCAAGCGCCAGGCGGTGACCAATCCCGAGCGGACCTTCTTCGCGGTCAAGCGCCTCGTCGGCCGTCGCTATGACGATCCGATGGTCGAGAAGGACAAGAAGCTCGTCCCCTACAAGATCGTCAAGGCATCCAACGGCGACGCCTGGGTCGAAGCCGATGCCAAGACCTATTCGCCCTCGCAGGTCTCCGCTTTCATTCTGCAGAAGATGAAAGAGACCGCGGAAGCCCATCTCGGCTCCAAGGTTGAGCAGGCCGTCATCACCGTTCCCGCCTATTTCAACGACGCCCAGCGTCAGGCCACCAAGGACGCCGGCAAGATCGCCGGCCTCGAAGTGCTGCGCATCATCAACGAGCCGACCGCGGCAGCGCTGGCCTACGGCCTCGACAAGACCAAGACCGGCACCATCGCGGTGTACGACCTCGGCGGCGGTACCTTCGACGTCTCGGTGCTCGAGATCGGCGACGGCGTGTTCGAGGTGAAGTCGACCAACGGCGACACATTTTTGGGCGGCGAAGACTTCGACATGCGCCTGGTCAGCTATCTGGCCGACGAATTCCAGAAGGAGCAGGGCATCAACCTGCGCAACGACAAGCTTGCCTTGCAGCGCCTGAAAGAGGCCGCCGAAAAGGCCAAGATCGAATTGTCGTCGACCACCCAGACCGAAATCAACCTGCCCTTCATCACCGCGGACGCTTCCGGTCCGAAGCATCTGACGATGAAGCTGACCCGCGCCAAGTTCGAGGCGCTGGTCGACGATCTCATCCAGAAGACCATCGAGCCCTGCCGCAAGGCGCTGAAGGATGCCGGCCTCACCGCCGGTGAAATCGGCGAAGTGGTGCTGGTCGGCGGCATGACCCGCATGCCGAAGGTCCAGGAAGTGGTGAAGCAGCTGTTCGGCAAGGAGCCGCACAAGGGCGTCAACCCGGATGAAGTCGTCGCCATCGGTGCTGCGATCCAGGCCGGCGTGCTGCAGGGCGACGTCAAGGACGTGCTGCTGCTCGACGTCACCCCGCTGTCGCTCGGCATCGAGACGCTGGGTGGCGTGTTCACCCGCATCATCGACCGCAACACCACGATCCCGACCAAGAAGAGCCAGGTGTTCTCGACCGCCGAGGACAACCAGAATGCCGTCACCATCCGCGTCTTCCAGGGCGAGCGCGAAATGGCCGCCGACAACAAGGTTCTCGGCCAGTTCGACCTGATGGGGATTCCGCCGTCACCGCGCGGCATGCCGCAGATCGAGGTCACCTTCGACATCGACGCCAACGGCATCGTCAACGTCTCGGCCAAGGACAAGGCGACCGGCAAGGAGCAGCAGATCCGGATCCAGGCATCCGGCGGTCTGTCCGAAGCCGACATCCAGAAGATGGTCAAGGACGCCGAGGCCAATGCCGCCGAGGACAAGAAGCGCCGCGCCGCGGTCGACGCCAAGAACCATGCCGACTCGATGGTGCACTCCACCGAGAAGGCCCTGGCCGAGCACGGCTCCAAGGTCGAGGAGAGCGAGCGCCGCGCCATCGAGGACGCCGTCAGCGATCTGAAGGAAGCGCTGAAGGGCGACGACGCCGAGGCGATCACCGCCAAGACCAACACGCTGGCGCAGGCTTCGATGAAGCTCGGCGAGGCCATGTACAAGCAGGCGGCCGAAAGCGATGCGGCCAAGGATGCCGCCAAGGACGACGTGGTCGACGCGGAATTCACCGAGGTCGACGACGACAAGAACAACAAGAAGTCTGCTTAAAAACGGCTGGTACCATGACCCTCATTCTGAAGAGCACGCGGGTTGCGTCTCCTTAGGATGGGGGTCATTTTTCGTTAAGCTGGAGGTTGCATCCTCGACGGTGCATGGCTTCGGAACGAGAACGAACTTCGGGCGGATCTGACGGATGTCGACCAAGCGCTGCTATTACGAAACTCTTGAAGTCGAGCGGAACGCGGACGAGTCCAAGCTCAAGTCGGCCTTCCGCAAGCTGGCGATGAAATGGCATCCGGACAAGAATCCGGGCGATGCCACCAGCGAAGTCCGCTTCAAGGAAATCAACGAAGCCTACGAGGTCCTGAAGGACGGCGACAAGCGCGCCGCCTATGACCGGTTCGGCCATGCCGCGTTCGAGCAGGGCCATGGCGGCGGTGGTCCCGGCTTCGGCGCCGGCTTTGCCTCATCCTTCTCCGACATTTTCGAAGACCTGTTCGGCATGGCCGGGCAGCGTGGGCGCGGCGGCCGCGAGCGCGGCCAGGACCTGCGCTACAACATGGAAATCACGCTGGAGGAAGCCTTCCTCGGCAAGACCGCCCAGATCGAGATTCCGGTTTCGGTGACCTGCGAATCCTGCTCGGGCATCGGCGCCAAGGCCGGCACCAAGCCGAAGACCTGCTCGATGTGCGGCGGGGCGGGAAGGGTGCGGCAGGCGCAGGGATTTTTCACCCTGGAGCGAACCTGTCCGGGCTGCCAGGGCCGCGGCCAGATGATCGAGGATCCCTGCCCGTCCTGCAGCGGTTCGGGCCGGGTGACGCGCGAGCGCAACCTGTCGGTCAACATTCCCCAGGGCGTCGAAGACGGCACCCGAATCCGGCTGGCCGGCGAAGGCGAGGCCGGCACCCGCGGCGGGCCGCCGGGCGACCTCTATATTTTCCTGTCGCTGGCCACGCATGAATTCTTTCAGCGCGACGGCGCCGATCTGCACTGCCGCGTGCCGATCTCGATGGTGGCCGCCGCCTTGGGCGGCGAATTCGAGGTGCCGACCATCGACAAGGGCAAGACCAAGGTGAAAGTGCCCTCCGGAACCCAATCCGGCCGGCGCTTTCGCATTGCATCAAAAGGCATGCCGGTGCTGCGCTCGCGCCAGATGGGCGACATGTATGTCCAGGTTGTGGTCGAAACGCCCCAGAATCTCACCAAGAAGCAGCAGGAGCTGCTGGCCGAGTTCGAAAAACTGTCGTCCGGCGCCACCCAGCCGGAGGCCGCGGGTTTCTTCACTAAGGTCAAGGACTTCTTCGGCAGTCGCGCCAACCCTTGAGACTCTTCGGCTTGACCATATCGGCCGCTACCTATACCTCTTTATGACTATTTTCTGACACTGCCGCCCAACGGCGGGTCCCGTCCGGTAGCGACATGCCATTGCAATCGTCTGTGCGTGCGTTGAAGAAGCCTCCTCGTCTCGACGATGAGGTCCGCTTCCTTCGTTCATGGATCGAGAAGCCGCTGCGGATGGGCGCGGTGATGCCGTCGGGCAAAATTCTCGCGCGCACCATGGCGCAATATGTCGACGTCCATTCCACGGCACCGGTCGTCGAATTGGGCCCGGGGACCGGCGCGATCACCAACGCGCTGATCGAGCATGGCGTCGATCAAAAGCGGCTTGTGCTGGTCGAATTCAATCCAGGCTTCTGCGCGCTGCTGCGCGACCGCTATCCGCAGGCCACGGTCGTGCAGGGCGACGCCTATGCGCTGCGCGAGTCGCTCGGCGACGTGCTGAGCGCGCCGGCATCCGCCGTGGTGTCAGGCCTGCCGCTGGTGACGCAACCGATGCTGAAGCGGCTGAAACTGATCCGCGATGCCTTCCTGGCGCTGGCGCCGGGCGCGCCCTTCGTGCAGTTCACCTATTCGGTGGCGCCGCCGATTCCGAAATCGCTGCCGGGCGTTTCCACCGAAGCCTCCGAGCGCATCTGGATGAATCTTCCGCCAGCCCGCGTCTGGGTGTATCGCAAGGGCTGATCTTTTTTCCGGCGCGTTGCGCGCCGGTTAGCCCCGTCCTGCGATTTGGTTCATGGCCGCGCTGAAAATCCTCGTCATTCCCGGCTCGCTGCGATCAGGCTCGCACAATGCGAAGCTTGCTTCCGCCGCTGCCCATGAAATCGCGCTGGCCGGCGCCGAAGTCACCCGCATCTCGCTGGCGGATTTTCCGCTGCCGATCTATGACGGCGACCTGCAGAACAAATCCGGCGTGCCGAAACATGCGATCAATCTGAAACGCATGATGGGCGCGCATCACGGCGTCCTCCTGGTTTCACCGGAATACAACGCATCGGTGTCGCCGCTGCTCAAGAACGCCATCGACTGGGTCAGCCGGGTGCAGGATCCGCACGAGGCCCGCGGCCAGGTGTTCCGCGAGCGGGCCTTTGCGATCGCCGCGGCCTCGGAAAACCGGCTCGGTGGTATCAGCGGCCTGGCGGCGCTGCGGCTGATCCTGACCGCCTGCCATGCGCTGGTGGTTCCCGGCCAGCTCGCGCTGTCATTCGCCAATGAGGCCTATGATGATATGGACAGGCTGAAGCATCCGGCCGACAGCGAGGCGCTGAATACGCTGGTGCGGCAGCTGATCGATATTTCCCAGCGCATGATGTGAGGTGACATGCAACCGTCCGAGATCGCTCTCCGCGACCGCCTGATTGTGGCGCTCGATCTGCCCGGCGTCCCCGCCGCGGAGGCGATGGTTGCGCGGCTCGGCGACAGCGTGACGTTCTACAAGATCGGCTATCAGCTCGCCTATGCCGGCGGACTGCCGCTGGTTCGCCAGCTCGCGGACCGGGGCAAGAAGGTCTTCATCGATCTCAAGCTGCACGACATCGGCAATACGGTGGCGCGCGGCGTCGAGAGCATCGCCAAACTGGGCGCGACGTTCCTCACCGTGCATGCCTATCCGCAGACCATGAAGGCCGCGGTCGAGGCGCGCGCCGGTTCGAACCTGAAAATTCTCGCGGTCACCGTGCTGACCTCCTATGACGACGGCGACCTTCACGCCGCGGGCTTTCGGCTCGGCGTGTCCGATCTGGTCGAAGCCCGGGCCCAGCAGGCCCAGGTGCTCGGCGTCGACGGCCTCGTCTGCTCGCCGGAAGAAGCCGCCCATCTGCGTAAAGTCGTCGGTCACCAGATGAACCTGGTCACCCCCGGCATCCGGCCTGCTGGAGCCGCCAGCGGCGACCAGAAGCGCATCATGACGCCGGCCCGCGCCATTGCCGCCGGCGCGGATTATCTCGTGGTCGGACGTCCGGTGATGGAAGCCGCCGACCCGAAGGCCGCGGCCGAGGCGATCCAGGCCGAGATCAAGCAGGCGCTGGGCTGAACAATCAACAAGGGAGAGAACCAAAAATGGCAAAGGGTTACTGGATCGGACGGGTCGATGTTCACGATGACGAAGGCTACAAGCCCTATGCGGCGGCCAACCCCGCCATCTTCAAGAAATTCGGCGGCCGCTACGTCGTGCGCGGCGGCAAGTTCGAAGGCGTGGAGGGCGCCAGCCGCTCGCGCAACGTCGTGATCGAATTCGCCGACTACGAGACGGCGCTGGCCTGCTACAACTCGCCGGAATATCAGGCCAACATCAAGCTGCGGCAGCCGCATTCGATCGCCGAACTGATCGTGATCGAAGGCTATGACGGGCCGCAGCCGTAGCACTCCGTACCTCATCCTGAGGAGCGGCCTCTTGGCCGCGTCTCGAAGGATGGCAACAGGCATTGTGCCAGATGGTTCGAGACGCACGTTGGACAGCGCAAGGGCGCTGCCCAACGCGCTGCTCACCATGAGGGAGTGGGGGAGTGTGGCCCGAGGCGACGCATCCATCCGTTGCCCGCGAAGCCAGCGCCCGCTATAGGGCAAGGGCAAACAGAGGTAGCGCCATGGCCGACATGCGTTTGATCGTTGCGGGGGCCGGGGGCCGGATGGGCCGCGCGCTGACGCGCGTCATCTCGGAAACGCCGGGCGCCGTGCTCACGGGCGCGCTGGAAGCGCCGGGTTCGGAGCTTTTGGGCAAGGATGCCGGCGTGCTCGCGGGGCTGCCCGAAAATGGCGTGAAACTCTCGGGCGATTTGTGGTCGCTGTCGGCCAATGCCGACGGCATCGTGGATTTCACCGTGCCGGCCGCCACCATTGCCAATGTCGCGATCGCCGCCGAGCGCGGCCTGGTCCACATCATCGGAACCACCGGCCTGTCGTCATCCGACGACGCCGTGATCAAGAGCGTCACCGGGCGCGCCATCGTGGTGAAGTCGGGCAATATGAGCCTCGGCGTCAATCTGCTGGCCGCACTGGTCAAGCGGGTGGCGAAGTCGCTCGATCAGGGCTTCGATATCGAAATCCTCGAAATGCATCACCGCGCCAAAATCGACGCGCCCTCGGGCACCGCGCTGATGCTCGGCGAGGCCGCCGCCGCCGGCCGCGGCGTCAGCCTCGAGACCCATTCGGCGCGCGGCCGCGACGGCATCACCGGCGCGCGGCGGCCCGGCGATATCGGCTTTGCGTCGCTGCGCGGCGGCACCGTCACCGGCGATCACAGCGTGATCTTCGCCGGCGCCATGGAGCGCATCACGCTGTCGCATCACGCCGAGGACCGCATGATGTTCGCGCAAGGCGCCATCAAGGCCGCGTTGTGGGCGCGCCAGCAGAAGCCCGGACTGTATTCGATGATGGACGTGCTGGGCTTGAGCGACTTCTGATGCTTCTCCCCTCCTCGCCACGCCCAGGGGCGCGTGGGAGGAGGGGAGAAAGAGGCGCTTCAGCCCTTGTTGTTCGGCCGCCGCAACGATTTGCCGGTCATCTCGGCCGGCTGCGGCAATTCCATCAGGTCGAGCAGCGTCGGTGCCAGATCCGCCAGCCGGCCGTCGGACAGCGACACGTCGCCGCCACCGAACAGCAACAGCGGCACCGGATTGGTGGTGTGAGACGTATGCGGACCGCCGGTGACGGGATCGCGCATCATTTCGCAGTTGCCATGGTCGGCGGTCACCAGCAGCGCGCCGCCGGATTTTTCGATCGCATCCACGATCTGGCCGAGGCCGTGGTCCACGGTTTCCACCGCCTTGATCGCGGCGGCCAGGATCCCCGAGTGGCCCACCATGTCCGGATTGGCATAGTTCAGGATGATCAGGTCGTACTTGCCTGATAGAATTGCCTCCACCGCCTTCGCCGTCAATTCGGGCGCCGACATTTCCGGCTGCAAATCGTAGGTCGCGACCTTGGGCGAGGGCACCATGATGCGATCCTCGCCGGCAAAAGGTTCTTCCCGTCCGCCGTTGAGGAAATAGGTGACGTGCGGATATTTCTCGGTTTCCGCCATGCGCAATTGGGTGCGGTTCGCGGCCGCCGTGACCTCTCCCAGAATGTTCGGATAGGTCTGCGGCGGAAATATCGTCTGCATCAGCCGGTCCAGGTCCTCGCTGTACTGCGTCATGCCGACCGCGGCGGCAAAACGGACGGCGCGTTTGCGCGGAAAACCGGCAAACGACGGATCGAGCATGGCGCCGAGGATCTCGCGGACGCGGTCGGCGCGGAAGTTGAAGCAGAGCACGCCGTCGCCGTCCTTGACGCCGGCATAGCCGCCGATCACGGACGGTTCGATGAACTCGTCGGTGTGCTCATGCGCATAGGCACTGGCGATCGCCGCCTGAGCGTCGGGAAATCGCGGGGCCTCGGCTTCGACGATGGCGTTGTAGGCTTTCGATACGCGCTCCCAGCGCTTGTCGCGGTCCATCGCGTAGTATCGCCCGATCACCGTGGCCACCGGCACCGAAGGCGGCAGCGCCGCCTGCAGCCGCTTCAAATCCTCGGCCGACGATTTCGGCGGTGTATCGCGTCCATCCGTGAGCGCGTGCACTACCGTGGGCACGCCGTTTTCGGCGAGGATGACGGCCAGCGCCGCGGCCTGGTCCTGATGCGAATGCACCCCGCCCGGGGAAACCAGGCCGATGAGATGGCAGGTGCCGCCGCTCTGTTTCAGCGCCGTCATCAGGTTGCGGAGCGCTTCGGTGGATTTGATGCTGCCCGAGGCGATCGCCTCGTTGATCCGCGGCAGGTCCTGCATCACCACGCGGCCCGCGCCGATGTTGAAATGTCCGACCTCGGAGTTCCCCATCTGACCACCGGGCAGGCCGACATCGAGCCCCGACGTGTTCAGGAAGGCGTGCGGTCCCGTGGCCCACAGGCGATCGAAATTCGGCGTGTTCGCTTGAAGCACGGCATTGTCGGCCGGGTCTTCGCGCCAGCCCCAGCCATCCAGGATAGCAAGCATCACAGGGCGACGTTTTTGCTGCATGGAACCACCTTTTCGGGCTGCTTACCAAGGTGGTTGTGAGCGATCAGTTTGCGGCCGTCAATCGCCGAAAGCCGGCGGATTTGCAGGGTGGGCAAAGGCGCGCGCTTCGCGCCGTGCCCACCATTCAAGTCGATGATCGGGATAGATGGTGGGCACGGCGCAAGGGCGCCTTTGCCCACCCTACGGTCACCTCTAATGCACCCCGACCTGTCCGGCTTCCCAGCCCAGCATCGCCTGCTTGCGGGTGATGCCCCAGTGATAGCCGGTCAGCGCGCCGCTCTTGCCGAGGGCGCGGTGGCACGGCACCACGAACGAGATCGGGTTCCTGCCGACCGCGGCGCCGACCGCGCGCGAGGCCTTCGGCTTCGCGATATTGCTCGCGATGTCGGAATAGCAGACCGCGCGGCCCATCGGGATTTTCAAGAGCGTTTCCCAAACGCGGACCTCGAAATCGGTGCCGATCAGCACCACGCGCAGCGGCTGGTCGGCGCGCCACATGTTCTTGTCGAACACGCGCTGCGCCAGATCAGCGGTGCCGTCGCGGTCCTCGATGTAGGTCGCGCGCGGCCAGCGCCGCTGCATGTCGGCGAGGGCGGCCGGCTCCTCGCCGGGATCGGCGAAAGCAAGACCGGCCAGGCCGCGGCCGCTGGCGATCACGATGGCGGTGCCGAACGGCGAGGGATGGAAGCCGTAACGCAGCGTCATGCCGGCGCCGCCGTTTTTCCACTCGCCCGGCGACATCGCCTCATGGGTGACGAACAGATCGTGCAGCCGTCCCGGGCCTGACAGGCCGGAGTCGAGCGCGGCGTCGAGCACGCTGGCGGAATCGCGCAGCAGGCCCTTGGCGTGGTCGAGCGTCAGCGCCTGCATGAAGGCCTTTGGCGTCAGCCCGGCCCAGCGGCGAAACAGATGGTGCAGCTCATCCGGCGTCACGGAGGCGGCCTCCGCCATCGCTTCGATGGTTGGCTGTGCGCGCCACTGCTCCGAGATGAAAGCGATGGCGCGGCGGACTGAATCGTAGTCGCGCAGCGCGGCGTTCTGGGGTCCCGGTTTGGTGAGGCGGTGCTCATTCATGGCGAGGTTCATCATGGTGCCGATGTAGGCCGGGTGGCCACCTCAAACCACCCGATTCCCGAATGGTTTTCATGACACGGGATTGTAGGTCGGACCACGCTTGGCGGCGTGCAGAGCAGATTGTAAAGCTTTGGCAAAACTGGCCTTTTCGTCCGGGCCCAGAAAGCTTGCGATCGAGACCCGTCGCCCGCGCGAGAGCAGATAGAGCTTCTCGATGCCGAATTCGTCGTCGGTTTTCTGGTCGAGCTGGACCCACAGCGGATTGAGCACCCATTCCACTACATGGCCGCGGTGGCTGACCCGCCGCACCCGAATTTCCGACGGCGTCACCCTGATTTCCTCGGTGGCGCGGGCGCGGCGGAAATTGATCCGGAACGCCCACCAGATCACCAGGATATCGAGTCCGAAAAAGCCGAACACCGGCCATGCGCCCATCAGGAGAAACGCCAGCCCGGTGACAAAACTGACCACGCTGAGAAACACCATCAGCACGACGAAGCCGGTGCGGTTCAGCGAGCGGTGCGGCGTCAGCAGCGCTGAAAACAATTCCGGCTGGGCATCATAATCGTTGCTTGCGGTCATCGTGGGTCAGTATACCCCGATCATGGCGAAAATCACCCGTGTCCTTCCGGCCAAATCCCGGCTCCCGGCGGCGAAACCGGTCAAAAAAGCAGCGGTCAAATCGGTGCCCGCGCGCGCCGCGAAGAAGCCGGTGGGGAAGAGGCCAGCCAAGCTAAAGCCTTCGAAGCCAAAGCCTTCGAAGCCAAAACCCTGGACCGCCGCCGAGGTCTACGAGGCGTTCAGCCGCTTTCGCAACGCCAATCCCGAACCGAAGGGCGAGCTCGAACACCTCAACCCCTACACGCTGCTGGTCGCGGTGGTGCTGTCGGCGCAGGCGACCGACGCCGGCGTCAACAAGGCGACGCGCGCGCTGTTCGCGTTGGCCGACACGCCGGAAAAAATGCTCGCGCTCGGCGAGGACAAGGTGCGCGACTACATCAAGACCATCGGGCTCTATCGCAACAAGGCCAAGAACGTCATCGCGCTGTCTGCCAAGCTGATCGCCGAATTCGGCGGCGAGGTGCCGCGCACCCGCGCCGAAATCGAGTCGCTGCCCGGCGCCGGCCGCAAGACCGCCAATGTCGTGCTCAACATGGCCTATGGCGAACACACCATGGCGGTCGACACCCATGTGTTCCGGATCGGCAACCGCACCGGTCTGGCGCCCGGCAAGGACCCGCTCGAAGTCGAGCTGGCGCTGGTGAAGGTGATCCCGTCCGAGTTCATGCTGCACG
Source organism: Pseudomonadota bacterium (assembly GCA_040390145.1). GTDB lineage: Bacteria > Pseudomonadota > Alphaproteobacteria > Rhizobiales > Xanthobacteraceae > Bradyrhizobium. Next base: position 46,780 of record JAZJYY010000060.1, on the reverse strand, counting down.
CCCACCACTGGCTGATCTTGCACGGCCGCTACATCTGCCTTGCGCGCAAACCGCGCTGCGATGTGTGTTTGATCAACGATCTCTGCCGATGGCCCGAGAAGACGGTGTAGGTCTTTCTCTTCTCCCCTCCTCCCGCGAAGCGGTGGGGAGAGGGGAGTGCGCATCGCGCCACGATGGATCTTTCCTACGCCACCGGCACCCGCGTCTTCCGCGCCGGCTCGATCAGCTCCGGCCGGGGGCCGCTGAGGCGCTTGTGCATGTGGACCATGAAGGCCATGCCGAACAGGGGCGTCGCCAGGTTGACGATCGGGATCGAGACGAACGCCGCGATGAACAGGCCCGCGGTGAAGACGGTCGCCGCATTGGCCTTGCGCATCGCCTTGGCTTCCGCAGGCGGGCGAAACCGCATCGCCGCCAGCTCGAAATATTCCCGGCCGAGCAGCCATGCGGTGGCGATGAAGAACACGATGAAGCCGGCGCCGGCGATCAGCACGAAGGGCAGCGCGACCAGGTAGACCAAGAGCGTCAGCAACGCCGTCTTGACGCCTTCGGTCATGGCCAGGCCGAACGGCAGCGCGGTGCCGGGGCGCTCGGCCGGATAATGCTCGAGCTCGACATGGTCGGCGACCTCGTCGACGAACACGCTGGCCACCAGCGAGGTGATCACCGGCATCAGGAACACCGCGCCGAACACGACGCCGAGCCCGGCGATGATCGAAACGATCCAGGCCAGCACGTTGATCGAGGTCTCGAAGCTGGGTCCGAGCATGCCGTCGAGCCAGATCTCGCCCGAGGTCGCGAACCAGCTCAAGAGCCGCTGCAGGCCGAACGCCAGCACGGTGATCAGGATCAGTGCGAGCCCGATCGAGCGCCACAGGATCGAGCGCATCGGCGGCGACAGGATTTGCGATAGCGCCTTGACGGCGGCGTCCAGCATGGCAGTCGAGTCCTCTGACGAAAAGCCCTCGCGAGAGTTAGACATGCAAGGCCGGTTCGGCAAGAGCCGGCCGGGTTGTTGCGGCTGGACGGGACGGCGGCGAAGGCGGCGCGACCCGTCTTCTCCCTCTCCCCGTTCTTCACGGGGAGAGGGTCGGGGTGAGGGGCTCTATCGACAGCGGGATTCGGTGAGAGTCCCCCTCACCCGGATTGCTTTGCAACCCGACCTCTCCCCGCAAGCGGGGCGAGGTGAGGAAATCCCTCTCAATCGTGCTTATGCGCCGTCTTGCTCGCCCGCTTCTTCTTGCCCCCCGCGGTCGGGATCATCACCACCTTGCCGTAGCGCACGCCGCGTTCGGCGATGATGTGATCCGCGAAGTGCTGCACTTCGCTCGCGGCGCCCTTCAGCGCCGTCACCTCCATGCAGCTGTCGTCGTCGAGATGGACGTGCAGCGTCGCCAGCGACAGATCGTGGTGGCCGTGAAAATTCTGCACCAGGCGTTTCGACAGGTCGCGCGCGGCGTGATCGTAGACATAGACCAGCGCCGCGACGCATTGGCCTGAGGGTGCTGCCTCCTGCGCCGATTGCTGCAGGCCGGCGCGGGCGAGGTCGCGAATGATTTCCGAACGGTTCTGATAGCCACGGTCTTTGGCGGCGGCGTCGATCTCCGCCAGCAGGTCGTCCTCGATGGTGATGGTGATGCGTTGCATGCTGGTCCCGATATTCTGGCTGCAGTATGACGTTTTTATTGTAACGTCATACTTGGGCTGCTAGCGTGGGTGGCCGGGTTCGGTTGGACTGAGGCGATCGCGTGACGATTGTAGCAGTTATCATGCGGGGGCATGGGCGTTGCGTGGTATTTCCTGGCGCCTGTTCCTGGCGAGCACATCCTTTCTGGTCCTGGCTCATCCCGCCGATGCGCAGACGACCCGAACGGAATCCGGAGCCGGCCAGCTTCCGCCGGTTACGGTGACGTCGCCGGGGGCGATGCGGCCAAGGTGGGTTCGACAGCCGCAGCAGCCGCGCCGCGAACGAAGCCAGCGAAATCCTGTCGTGGTCCAGCCGACCGAGCCGGCGGCAGCGACGACCGGGGTTACTTCCGGTGCCGCAACATCGGGCAAGCCCGGCCTGCAGCCCACGGCCGCCAGCGAAACCGTCATCAGCGCGAGGAACTCAACGCCCGGCCGGCCTCACGGGTCGGCGAATTGCTGGAGGCGGTGCCGGGGCTGATCGTGACGCAGCATTCCGGCGAGGGCAAAGCCAACCAGTATTTTCTGCGCGGCTTCAATCTCGACCACGGCACCGATCTTGCCATCACTGTCGACGGCATGCCGGTCAACATGCCCTCCCATGGCCACGGCCAGGGCTATGCCGATATCAACTTCCTGATTCCGGAGCTGGTCGGGGCGGTCAATGTCCGCAAGGGTCCGTACTTCGCCGACAAGGGCGATTTCGCTTCCGCCGGCTCCGTCGATATCGACTATCTGACAAGATTGCCGAAGAACCTCGCGGAGATCAGTTTCGGCAGCCATGGCCATCTGCGCGGGGTCGCCGCCGGCTCGACCGCTGTCGGCGCCGGCACGCTGCTCGCCGCGATCGAAGGCACCAGATACAACGGCCCCTGGGACGTCCCGGACAACGTCCGCAAGCTGAACGGTGTATTGCGTTACAGCCAGGGCACGGCCACCGACGGCTTCACGCTGTCGGCGATGGGCTATTCCAACGGCTGGAATTCGACCGACCAGGTGGCGCAGCGCGCCGTCGACCAGAACCTCATCGGCCGGTTCGGCACGCTCGATCTGACCGACGGCGGCACCTCAAGCCGGTTCAGCCTGTCCAGCAACTGGGCGCATTCCAGCGAGTTCGGCCAGAGCAAGGCCAACGCCCATGTCGTGCGCTCGTCGATGCAGCTGTTCAATAATTTTACCTATTTGCTCGACGACCCCGTCAATGGCGACCAGTTCAGCCAGACCGACCGCCGGACGCTCTATGGCTTCAACGCCAGCCACAGCTTCGATTGGCGTTTTGCCGGCATCGAGAATCAAACCCGCGTCGGGCTGAATACGCGCGGCGACGACATCCATGTCGGACTGCTCCGCACCATGCAGCGCACGACGCTCTCGACCGTTCGCGAGGATCACGTCAGGGAAGGTAACCTCGGCCTGTGGGCGGACACCACGGCGCGCTGGACCGACTGGCTGCGCACCACAGTCGGGCTACGACAGGATTATTTCGCCGGCCGTGTTGCCAGCGATACGCCGGAAAATTCCGGCGACGCGTCCGCCAGCATCACGAGCCCGAAAGCGGGGATCGTGCTCGGTCCGTGGTACCGCACCGAGTTCTACGGCAATGCCGGCTACGGCCTGCACTCCAACGACATCAGGGGCGCCACCATCAGGGTCGATCCCAACGACAAGGTGACGCCGCTGGACCGCGTGCCGCTGCTGGTGCGTTCGAAGGGCGCCGAGATCGGCATCCGCACCAGGGCGATCCCGGATCTCACCAGCTCGCTGGCGCTGTTCGTGCTCGATTTCGATTCCGAACTGCTGTTCGTCGGCGACGCCGGCACCACCGAGGCGAGCCGACCCAGCCGCCGCGTCGGGGTCGAATGGACCAACACGTACAGGGTCCAGCCGTGGATGACGCTCGATCTGGATGTCGCCTATACCCGCGTGCGCTTCACCGATTTCGATCCGGCCGGCGACCGCATCCCCGGCGCGCCGGCCTGGATCGCCAGCGGCGGCGTCACCTTCGGCGCCGACACCGGCTGGTTCGGCGCGTTGCGCGGGCGCTATTTCGGCCCGCGTCCGCTGATCGAGGACGACAGCGTCCGTTCGCTGAGCTCGCTGATCTTCAACGCCCGCGCCGGCTACCGCTTTGACAACGGCATTCGGCTGCAGCTCGACGCGCTCAACATGTTTAACGCGCGCACCAACCAGATCGAATATTTCTACACGTCGCGGTTGCCGGGCGAGCCGGCCGATGGCGTCGCCGACCGGCATGTCCATCCGGCCGAGCCGCTCGCGGTGCGCCTGACGCTGGCGGGTCGGTTCTGATCCGGCGAAGGCCGGTCAGCGGTTACGAAAACGCGTTGCCGCCGCGCAAGCCCAGCTTCTTGAAGACCATCGCCGCCGGACAGAAGCCGGTGAACGCGGCCTGCAGCATGTTGAGCCCGGCGAAGGCGCTCAGCAGAAACCAGGTGGGATTGACCAGCCAACCCAGCGCGAGGCCGAGAAGCACCACACATCCGGCGAAAGCCAGCACTGCCTTGTCGATATTCATGACGTATTTCCTTTTACCAGGTTGAAGTGATCAGGGCCGGGCAAGCCCGGCCGTCGTCCATGCGACGATGTTGTTCGTGTCCATCGCGCCCGAGGTGCGCGCGATCTCCCGGCCGTTGCGCATCAGCAGCAGGGTAGGGATGCCGCTGATGCCGAGGCGGGAGGAGACCGCGGGCGCCTTGTCCGAGTTCAGCTTCAAAAGCCGGACCCCGGGTTCGAGCTGTTGCGCCGCGCGTTCGAACATCGGCGCCATCGAGCGGCAGGGACCGCACCAGGGCGCCCAGACATCGACCAGCACGGGAATATCGTTATGGGCGAGATGGCGGTCGAACGCCTGCGCGTCCACTTCGATGGGATGGCCGCTGAAGATCGGCTGATGACAGGATCCGCAGCGGGCATTCGTCGCGGCCCGCTCCGCGGGCAGGCGGTTGATCTTGCCGCAATGCCCGCAGACGATCTGGTGACTTGGACTCAGCTGACTTGCACTCATGTTCCGGTCCTGACCTCCTTGATCTTGGCGATGTTGAGCTTGTCGAGCAGGAAGCGCTCGTAGAACGGCTCGCTCTCGCCGCGGCGGATCTTGCGCAGGAAGTATTTCTCGAACGCGACCTTGGCGAGATGGACCCACTCACCCTTTGAGGACCAGTTGACGTTGCGCGGGGGAATTTGCGGCTGCGCCAGGAAGGCGACGCCGGAGTCGCCGAAATCGGCGAGGCAGATCGCGTTCCAGGTCGGCTGCGCCGACGGCGCCTGCCCCTTCAGCAGCGCGCCGATATTCATCGCGGTCGCCGTCACCATCGATTCGATCATGAAGCCGGTTTTCGGCACGCCGACCGGAACCGGGGTGGCGCCGACCGGTGCGATCGCCACGCAGACCCCGATTGCGAAGATGTTCGGAAACGCCGGATTGCGCTGGTGCTTGTCGACGATGACGAAGCCGCGGGGGTTGGTCAGCTTCTCGATGCCCCTGATCGCGCCCACGCCGCGGAACGCCGGCAGCATCATCGAATAGGCGAACGGCAATTCGTGCGTCTTGCGGATCGAGCCGTCGTCGGCGACTTCCTCGACCGTCATGTTGCCCTGCTCGACGCCCTTCACCCGGGCGTTGGTGATCCATTTGACGTGCTTCTCGCGCATCTCGCTTTCGAGCAGGCCCTTGGTATCGCCGACCCCGTCGAGGCCGAGATGGCCGATATAGGGCTCCGAGGTGACGAAGGTCATCGGCACGCGATCGCGCAGCTTGCGGCGGCGCAATTCGGTTTCCAGGATGAACAGGAATTCGTAGGCCGGGCCGAAGCAGGAGGCGCCCTGCACGGCACCGATCACGACGGGACCCGGGTTCGCCGCAAGCTTCTCGAACGCTTCCTTGGCATGGGTGGCGTGATCGACATGGCAGATCGACTGGGTGTGGCCATCCGGCCCGAGCCCGGGGATCTCGTCGAATGCGAGCTCCGGCCCGGTGGCCACCACCAGGTAATCGTAGTCGATCGAAACGCCGTCCGCGAGCTCGATGCGGTTTTCGCCCGGATGCACGCGCTGTGCGCCCTGCGTCAGCAGCCGCACACCCTTGCGCTTCATGATGTCGACGAGGTCGATCTCGATATCGCCGCGCTTGCGCCAGCCGATCGCGACCCAGGGATTGGAAGGGACGAAGTGATAGACCGGCCCCTGGGAAACCACGGTCAGGCGGTCGCCCTTCCCCAGCTGCGGCAGCAGTTCATAGGCCATCAGCGTTCCGCTGAGGCCGGCTCCGATAACGACAACTTCCGACATGATCGCCTCCGTTGGCTGCATTCCCCTGTGGACGGCTGCGCCGGTTTTCTCCGGTCCGTTGGCCGCGTTGCTTGACTATATATTCGAACTCCCGTATATACGCAAGTATGAAAATAGATAGTGCAATCATGGAATCTGCGGCCGACCAGGCCAGCGACCTCTTGAAGGCGCTGTCCAACCGGCATCGGCTGCTGATCATCTGCCAGCTGATCGACGGCGAGCGCTCGGTGGGCGATCTCGCCGAGTTCCTGAACCTGCGCGATTCCACGGTGTCCCAGCATCTGGCGCTGCTCCGCAAGGACGGCCTGGTGGCGGCGCGGCGCGACGCCCAGACGATCTACTATTCGATCGCCAGCGACCCCGCGCGCGAGATCCTGAAGACGCTTTATCAGGTCTATTGCGCGCCGCCGAAGGCCAGGAAGACCAAAACAAAATAATCGCCGCGCGCAGGCGACGTCTTGAGGCAGGTCAACGTTGCCGCCGCGAATTTCAATGAGATGATCAGACAGCCGCCAGTGGGGCGGAAAGGCGATAACGATGCGTAGCAGATTGACAGCCATGGGCATTCTGGCAGCGGCGGTGTTCGGCGCCAATGCCGCCGCCAGCGAGACTCTGACCGTCGCGCTGCGGCCGGTCGCCGACGAGAAGGCCGTGTTTGCCACCGTCGAGAGCATCAGCGTGGTCCCGGCCCGCGGGCGGATCGGCGGCACCATCGTTCAACTCATCGTCCGCGAAGGCGATCCGGTGACGCGCGGGCAGGCGATCGCCACGATCGGCGACGACAAGCTTGCGCTGCAGATGAAATCGCTGGACGCGCAGATCGATGCGCTGCAGGCGCAGGCGAGCCAGGCGCAGATCGACTTTACCCGGATCGAGGGTCTGGTGGAGCGCGGCACGCTTCCCCGCATCAGGCTCGACGAGGCGCGTACCGCGCTCAACGTGGCGGATAACGGTCTGCGCGCCAAGACCGCCGAACGCGCGGTGGTGCAGCAGCAGTTCAACGAAGGCCAGGTGCTGGCGCCCGCCGGAGGCCGCGTGCTGAAGAAGCTGGTTGCCGTGGGCTCGGTGGTTTTGCCGGGTGATCCCGTTGCGATGATCGCGCAACAGGATTTCAAACTGAGGCTGCGGGTGCCGGAGCGGCACGCGCGCTTCCTGAAGGCCGGCGACAAGATCCGGGTCGACGGCGCCGAGTTCGGCGACCAGAGCCCGAAATCGGGCGTGATCGACCTGGTCTATCCGCAGATCGAGGACGGCCGCGTCATCGCGGACGCGACGGTGGAAAATCTCGGAGAGTACTTCGTCGGCGACCGCCTGCGCGTCTGGATCGCCGGCGGCGAGCGCAAGGCGTTCGTGATCCCGTCGAATTATGTCAGCACGCGCTACGGCATCGATTACGTCCAGATCCGCCAGGGCGACCGCACCATCAGCGCGCCGGTGCAGCGCGGGCGCCAACTGGCGAGCCCCGAGCTTCCCGACGGCCTCGAAATCCTGTCCGGCATCCGCCCCGGCGACCAGCTGGTGCAGCCGTGAATCTGGGACTTTCGGGTCGCCTCACCCGGGCCACCATCGGCTCGCCGCTGACGCCGCTGTTCCTGCTGGCGTCACTGGTCGTCGGCCTGATCGCGGTGGTCGTCATTCCGCGCGAGGAAGAGCCGCAGATCAGCGTCCCCATGGTCGACATCCGCGTCAATGCCGACGGATTGCGCGGGCCGGATGCGGTCGAACTGGTCACCAAGCCGCTCGAATCCATCGTCAAGGGCATCGACGGCGTCGAGCACGTCTACAGCCAGACCGAGGACGACCGCGTCCTGGTCACCGCGCGCTTCCTGGTCGGAACCAAGTCCGAGGACGCCATCCTGCGCGTTCACGAGAAAATCCGCGCCAATCTCGACCGCATCCCGGTCGGCATTCCCGAACCCCTGATCGTCGGCCGTGGCATCAACGATGTCGCCGTGACCGTGCTGACGCTGTCGCCGAAGCCGGAGGCCGCCGAACGCTGGACCGACAAGGACCTTTACGAACTCGCCGACAAGCTGCGCTCGGAATTGATGAAGGTTGACAGCATCGGCCTCACCTACATTTCCGGCGGCGGCGCGCAGCAGATCCGGGTCGAGCCCGATCCGGAAAAACTGTCGCTGTTCGGCGTGACGCTGCAGCAGCTCGTCGCCAAGGTGAAGGACGCCAACCGGTCGTTCCTGGCCGGACAGGTTCGTGACGCCGGCACGGTCCGCAGCGTCTCGGCGGGCCAGACCCTGGCCGGCATTCCCGACATCGGCCTCTTGCTGATTACCACGCGAGACGGGCGTCCGGTCTACGTCAAGGACGTCGCCAGCGTCGTGATCGGACCGAACGCGATGGAGCACCGCGTCTGGAACGATGCGCGCGACGGCAAGGGCCAATGGGAACGCGTGCCCGCAGTCAGCCTTGCGCTCGCAAAACGTGCGGGAGCCAACGCGGTCGTCGTTTCCGAGGAAATTGCGCACCGGCTCGCCGGGCTGAAATCGCGCCTCATCCCCGACGACGTCGTCGTTACCGTGACCCGGGACTATGGCGAGACCGCGAACGAGAAGGCCAACGAACTACTGTTTCACCTCGGACTCGCGACGATCTCGATCGTGGTCCTGATCGCGATCGCGATCGGCTGGCGCGAGGCACTGGTCACGCTGGTGGTGATTCCCACCACCATCCTGCTGACGATGTTTGCCGCCAACCTGATGGGCTACACCATCAACCGCGTCAGCCTGTTCGCCCTGATCTTCTCGATCGGCATCCTGGTCGATGACGCCATCGTGGTGGTCGAGAACATCGCCCGCCACTGGGCGATGCGGGACGGGCGGCCCCGGCTGCAGGCCACCATCGAGGCCGTTGCCGAGGTCGGCAATCCGACCGTGGTGGCGACCCTGACCGTGGTCGCCGCATTGCTGCCGATGCTTTTTGTCTCGGGGCTGATGGGCCCGTACATGGCGCCAATTCCGGCCAATGCCTCCGCCGCGATGCTGTTCTCGTTCTTTGTCGCGATGGTGGTGGCGCCGTGGCTGATGCTGCGGCTGGCGCCGAAGGAAGGTGCCGTCGGCGCGGCGCATGCCGCGCATGACGAAGGCGCGCTCGGACGGCTCTATCGCCGCTTCGCAACGCCTATCGTCGCCAGCAAGCGTTCGGCCTGGATCTTCCTGATCGGGGTCGGGGTCGCGACCTTGTTGTCGATGACCTTGTTCGCCACCAAGTCGGTGACGGTCAAGCTGCTGCCGTTCGACAACAAGTCCGAGATCGCCGTCGTCGTCGACCTTCCCGAGGGTGCCAGCCTCGAAGACACCGAGCGGACGCTGTTTGCCGCCGCCGACATCGCCCGCGGCCTGCCCGAGATCACGTCAGTGCAGTCCTATGCCGGCACGCCGGCGCCATTCAACTTCAACGGCCTGGTGCGGCACTATTATCTGCGCGAGCGCCCGGAACTGGGTGAGCTGCAGGTCAATCTTGCCGCGCGCTCCGACCGCAAGCGGGCGAGCCACGACATCGCGCTCGATCTGCGCCAGCGCCTCAAGGCCGTCAGTGTCCCCGCCGGCACCAGCATCAAGGTGGTCGAAGTGCCGCCGGGTCCGCCGGTGCTGGCGACGCTGCTGGCCGAGATCTACGGGCCGGATGCCGCCACCCGCCGGGCGGTGACCCATGAACTGAAGAATATCTTTGCCGAAGTGCCGTTCATCGTCGATATCGACGATTCGATCGGACAGAAGCGGCCGCGGTTGCGGCTCTCGATCGACCAGGACCGGCTCGAATTCTTCGGCGTCGAGCAGCGCGACGTCTACGATACCATCCAGACCCTGTTCGGCGGGGTGTCCGTCGGCTATTCGCACCGCGGCGAGGATCGCAATCCGATCGAGATCGCGGTCCGGCTGCCGAAGCGCGACCTCGCCTGGACCGAGGCGCTGGCCTCGACCCCGGTGCCCGCCAACACGCTGCCCGGCAGCAAGACCGTGGTCGAACTCGGCCAGCTGGTGAAGGCGACCGTCGAGGAGGGTTCACCGCAGATTTTCCGCCGCGACGGCCGCTTCGCCGACATGGTGATGGCCGAGCTCGCCGGCCGTTTCGAGGCGCCGCTCTACGGCATGCTGGCGGTCGCCGACCGCATCGAGGCGCACGATTGGGGCAAGCTGCAGAAGCCCGTGATCGGCCTGCATGGGCAACCCTCCGACGAATCCCGCCCGACGTTGCTGTGGGATGGCGAATGGGAGATCACCTATGTCACGTTCCGCGACATGGGCGCGGCGTTCGGCGCCGCGATCCTCGGCATCTATGTGCTGGTGGTGGCCCAGTTCCGCAGCTTCCGCCTGCCGCTGGTGATCCTGACGCCAATTCCGCTGACGCTGATCGGCATCCTGATCGGTCACTGGCTGCTGGGTGCGCCGTTCACCGCGACGTCCATGATCGGCTTCATCGCGCTGGCCGGCATCATCGTCCGCAATTCGATCCTGCTGGTCGACTTCATCCGCCACAGCGGCGGCGAGAACAGATCCATGCGCGAGATCGTGCTGGAGGCCGGCGCCGTGCGCTTCAAGCCGATTCTGCTGACCGCCCTGGCCGCCATGATCGGCGCCGCGACGATCCTGCTCGACCCGATCTTCCAGGGGCTGGCGATTTCGCTGCTGTTCGGACTGGCGTCATCGACGCTGCTCACCGTGCTGGTGATACCCGCGATCTATATTGCGCTTCGCGACACCGCACCGCAGGCGGCATCGAGCGAAACCGCAGGACAGTGACAAACTAGCGGGCTCGTTGGGCCAGCGCTTCGTCCCGTGGCTTCGCGGGCCGCGACCTTTGCCAAAGGTCGCGCAGAACCATGCCGGCGGCCATCGCCGCGACGAACACGATCACGCCTGGCGATAGCGTCGCCAGGCTTTCCAGTGCCGGTCCCGGGCACAATCCGACGAGGCCCCAGCCCACCCCGAACATGGCGGATCCGACGACGAGCGGCCGGTCGATATCGTCCCTCGCCGGCCAGAAGTTTTGGGCCGCAAGCAGCGGCCGCGAACGGCCTTTCGCCAGCATGAATCCCGGGACCGCTACCGCGAGCGCCGCCATCATCACGACGGCGAGGCTTGGATCCCACGCCCCGAAAATATCGAGAAACGCCAGAACTTTCGTCGGCTGCACCATTCCCGAGACCAGCAGGCCGGCGCCGAATATCAGGCCACACAACAGGGAGGCGATGATCGGCATGGTTCAAACTCCGAACACGTGATGCGTGAGCGCGACGGTCGCGACGGCGACGGCCATGAAGATGACGGTGGCGGCAATGGAGCGGGCGGACAGCCGCGACAGGCCGCAGATGCCGTGGCCCGAGGTGCAGCCGCCGGCAAGCCTGGTGCCGAAGCCGACCAGCAGGCCCGCCCCGACGATGACGGCCCAGCTCGCCGGCATCTGCGGTGGCTGCATCCCATGGCCGATCAGGCCCGCCAGCAGCGGCGCCAGAATGAGCCCGGCGATGAAGGCGATGCGCCAGCCGATCTCGCCGCTTCTGGGATTGAGCAGGCCGCCGAAAATGCCGCTGATGCCGGCGATCCGGCCGGTCAGCAGCATCAGCAGCACCGAGGAAAGGCCGATCAGCGCGCCGCCGATCGCCGCCGATAACGGCGTGAAATTAGCCATGGCATTGCTCCACAGACCCCGGAATGGAATCCCCGATGGTCTGTGGCTAGCTTACAGACGCGTCACCCGCAATCGCAAGGCATTGCCGACCACGCTGACCGACGACAGCGCCATCGCGGCGGCGGCGATGATGGGCGACAGCAGCAGGCCGAAGGTCGGATAGAGCACGCCGGCGGCGATCGGAATGCCGGCGGCGTTATAGATAAAGGCGAAGAACAGGTTTTGGCGGATGTTGCTCATGGTCGCCTGCGACAGCCGGCGGGCACGCACGATCCCGCCGAGATCGCCGCCGAGCAGCGTGACGCCGGCGCTCTCCATCGCGACATCGGTGCCGGTGCCCATGGCGATGCCGACTTCGGCGGCGGCGAGCGCCGGGGCGTCGTTGACGCCGTCGCCGGCCATCGCGACGATCCGCCCGGCCTTTTGCAACCTGGCCACGACGGCGCTCTTCTGATCCGGCAGCACCTCGGCCTCGACATCGGCAATGCCGAGTTGCCGTGCGATGGCGCTGGCAGTAGTGCGGTTGTCGCCGGTCAGCATGATGACCTTGATGCCTTCGGCCGCGAGCGCCTTCAGCGCAGCCGGCGTCGACGGTTTGACCGGATCGGCGATCGCGAACAGCCCGGCCAGTTTTCCGTCGACCGCCATGTTGATGACGGTGGCGCCATCGCCGCGCAGGCGTTCACCCTGCTCGTGCAGCGGCCTGGTTTCGACGCCAAGCGACGACAGGAAACCGGCATTGCCGAGCAGCACGGTCTTGCCGTCGACCTTGCCGGTGGCGCCCTTGCCGGTCGGCGAGTCGAATTCCTCCACCTTGCTCAGATCGAGATTTTTTTCCTTCGCCGACCGCACGATGGCGTCGGCAAGCGGATGCTCGCTGGCGCGCTCCACGCTGGCGGCGAGCCGCAGGATTTCGTCTTCGTCAAATCCCGCCGCCGCGACGATCGCGACGACCTTGGGCTTGCCCTCGGTCAGCGTTCCGGTCTTGTCGACCACCAGCGTGTCGACCTTTTCCATCCGCTCCAGCGCTTCGGCGTTCTTGATCAGCACGCCGGCCGCGGCACCGCGTCCGACCCCGACCATGATCGACATCGGCGTGGCGAGACCTAGCGCGCAGGGGCAGGCGATGATCAGCACGCTGACGGCGGCCACCAGGCCGAACGCCATCCGCGGCTCCGGTCCGAACCAGGCCCAGGCGGCGAAGGCGATCAGCGCCACCGCGATCACGGTCGGCACGAACCAGCCGGCGACCCGATCGGCCAGCCGCTGGATCGGCGCGCGCGAGCGCTGCGCCTCGGCGACCATCTTGACGATCTGGGACAGCAGCGTGTCGCGGCCGACCTTGTCGGCGCGGATCACGAAGCTGCCGGACTGGTTGAGCGTGCCCGCGATCACCTTGTCGCCGGCCTGCTTGGTGACCGGCATGGATTCGCCGGTGACCAGCGATTCGTCGAGCGAGGAGCGGCCCTCGAGAATGACGCCGTCGACCGGCACCTTCTCGCCGGGGCGAACGCGCAAATGGTCCCCGACCTGCAGGCTCTCGATTTCGACTTCGTGGTCGGTGCCGTCATCGCCGATCCGCCGCGCGGTTTTTGGCGCCAGTTGCAGCAGTGCCTTGATCGCGCCCGATGTCGCCTCGCGGGCCCGCAGTTCGAGCACCTGGCCAAGCAGCACGAGAACGGTAATCACGGCTGCGGATTCGAAATAGACAGCCACCGCGCCGCCGTGGCCGCGGAAAGTCGCCGGGAACAGGCCGGGCGCCAGGGTGCCGACGAGGCTGTAGCCATAGGCCACGCCGGTGCCGACCGCGATCAGCGTGAACATGTTGAGATTGCGCGTCATCACCGATTGCCAGCCGCGCACGAAGAACGGCCAGCCCGCCCACAGCACCACGGGTGTCGCGAATACGAATTGAATCCAGTTCGACAACGCCGGGTCGACCCAGCCGTGACCGCCGACGAGATGGCCGCCCATCTCCAGCACAACCGCCGGCAAAGCCAGCACAAGGCCGATCCAGAACCGCCGTGTCATGTCGGCCAATTCAGGGTTGGGTGGCGTATCCAGGCTGGCTACTTCGGGCTCCAGCGCCATGCCGCAGATCGGGCAGCTGCCGGGACCGACCTGGCGGATCTGCGGATGCATCGGGCAGGTGTAAACAGCGCCTTCGGGGGCGTCGGCTTTCGGCTTGTTGCCGCCGAGATAAGCCTTTGGGTCGGCGGCGAATTTGATCCGGCAGCCGGCCGAGCAGAAATAATGGGTTTCGCCCTGGTGATCGAAACGATGCTTCGCGGTCGCGGGATCGACCGTCATGCCGCAGACGGGGTCGCGCACGGTCGCGCTGCCGTGAGCAGGGTCATGACCGGCGTGATCATGACCGGCGTGATCGTGGCTGCCGCCGCAGCAGCCGGGCTTGGCCGCTTTCGCGTCTGGAGCCGCCCTGGTCGAAAAGCCGCAGCCCGAACCCTTTGCTGCATCGGAATTCACTTTGCTGGCATCGGTCATCAGGTTTCTCCGCGGGCGCTTGCAACCCATACCCTGTAGGGGTATATAGTCCCCATGCGAAAAGACATCAAGACATCGTGTCAAAAACGGCTGAGCCGGATCGAAGGCCAGGTCCGCGGCCTGTCCAAAATGGTCGATGAGGACCGCTATTGCATCGATATCGTCACGCAGATTTCGGCGGTGCGGGCCGCCCTCCGGCGCGTCGAGGAGGAAGTGCTGCGGGATCACGTGTCGCATTGTGTCGAGCACGCGATCAGCAGCGGCAGCAAGGCCGATCAACGCGAGAAGATCGCGGAACTAATGGCCGTGATCGGGCGGTCCGATCGTTGATCGATGTCAAGGTTGTGACCATGTATTTACCGCATTTCCAGTCGCTGTTCCTTTCACCCGGGCCGTATGGTAATAGCTGCGCATGAATTTGACCGGCACATGGTTGCGGATAATCGGGGCGGCGATCCTGCTGATCGCCGTTCAATTCGCGCCGGTCGCTGCCAAAGCCCATGTCGGTCATGGGCAATCGCCTGATGGGCACCATCTTCAGGGGCACCACCATCAAGCTCACGGTCACCAGGGCCATCATCACCACGGCCACGGTGCTGGCGCGGCAAGCGCGCATGCGGTTTCCTCAGGCGACACCGCCCCTGCGAATCGGGCCGTGCTGGCCGATCCTGCCGCCCGGACCGAGGCCGCGGCCCAGAACATTCCGGACGCACCGTCTTCCGTGGCCGATGCCTGCGTGATGGGCTGCTGCGGATCTGCCGGTTGCTGCGGAGCCGCGCTGACCGCGGTTTCGCCCAGCCTCCCCCCGAAAGCGTGCTCGCTTCGCATCGGCTTTGCGCGCCTGGCTTCCGTTCGCGGCGTGGACCCCCAGGGTCTGCGCAAACCCCCTCGACCCCTCGCCTGAGTGACGACGTCACCGCGGTCCTGCCTCGCAGGACACCGACGCGGTGAAGCTTCCTGTCAGGTAGGGGCTTTCCCATGTTTTTCTTGTTTCGTGCCGCGCTTGGCGCGGCAGCTATTGCTTCCTTGCTGGGAGCCGGATCGCTGCTGGCCCATGAAGGTCACGACCACGGCGCGCCGCCTCCGGCAACGATTTCCAATCTGGCGCCCCGCGCCGAAGCCGTTTCGGAACTCCATGAACTGGTGGCAATCGCCCGTGGCGGCGAACTCGTTATCTATCTCGACCGCTTCGCAACCAACGAGCAGGTCGACGGCGCCGCGATCGAGGTCGAGACTCCCGCGGGCCCCGAACCCGCACGCGCCATGGCCAACGAGCCCTACCGGCTCACCGCTCCATGGTCCAACAATCCTGGCTCCTATGACCTGATCTTCACCGTCACCAGGGACGGCAACGCCGACGTGCTGCCGCTTACGCTGACCATTCCGCCAGGCGATCCGGGCGCAAAGGCCGGAACGGCTTCCTTGCCGGACATCGGGAGCGGAATTCGCGAACTGTCATCGCGCACCGTCCCGGTGGCGCTGATGGCCGGGCTGGGCGGCTTTGCAGCGGGAATGGTCGCCATGACGCTGCTGTGGCGACGACGCCGAACCGCGATGATGCTCATCCTGACCGGGACGTTCGCCATGTTCCTCGGCGCGGCGCGCGCCCATGATGGCGACGAGCACGGCGCGCCGGCAAGTTCGACTCCGACGGTGCGCGACCTGGCGCAGCGGCTGCCGGACGGCGGCGTCATCGTGCCCAAAAGCGCGCAGCGAATTTTCGCTATCCGCACCATTAGAATCGAATCGGCGGCGCATCGCGCCGCGCTGGAATTGCCGGGCCGCATCATCCCCGATCCGAACGCCAGCGGATTTGTCCAATCTTCGGTCGGAGGCCGTCTTTCGCCGCCGCCGAACGGCTTTCCGCGGTTGGGAACGCCGGTCCGCAAGGGCGATGTCCTCGCCTATGTGACGCCGCCGCTGCAGGCCATCGACGCCTCCGACATGCGCCAGCGGCAAGGCGAACTCGATCAGCAGATCTCCATCGTGGAACGCCGGCTGGGCCGCTACGAAGCGCTGGTGCCGGGCGGAGCCATCGCGCGCACCCAGCTGGAAGACACCAGGACGGAGCTGCAGGGTCTGAAAGACCGGCGCGGCTTACTCGACAAGTCGCGCCGCGAACCGGAAGAACTGATCGCGCCGGTGGACGGCATCGTGGCCGAAGGCACCGTCGTGGCCGGGCAGATGGCCCAATCCAACGCCGTCATCTTCCATGTCGTCGACCCGACCCGGCTGTGGGTCGAAGCGCTCAGCTACGACTCGCTGCCGGGAGTCCAGAGCGCGGTGGCCCGGCTGAACAACGACCGCAGCTATCCGCTCGCCTTCCGCGGCGCCGGCTTCGCCGGCCGCAATCAATCGATCCCGGTTCAATTCGCGGTGCAAGGCGACGTCGCGGGCCTGCGCGCCGGACAGTTCGTCACCGTGCTCGCCACCACGGATGAGGAAAAGACCGGCTTCGCGGTTCCCCGCGCCGCACTGGTGCGCAACGCCAACGGCCAGGACGTGGTCTACGAGCATGTCGCGGCGGAACGGTTCGAGCCGCGCCCGGTGCGGGTCGAACCGCTGGACGGCGATCGCGTCTTCATCGCCAGCGGGCTTGCCGCGGGCAAGCGCCTGGTCGTCCAGGGTGCCGAACTGCTCGGCCAGGTACGCTGAGGAGAATGCAGATGTTTCGCTTTCTCGTTACCCAGTCGCTGCGCAATCGCCTCATGGTGCTGGCGGCCTCGGCCGTTCTGGTGCTGCTCGGAATCTTCAGCGCCAGCCGGCTTCCGGTCGACGTCTTTCCCGACCTCAACAAGCCGACCGTCACCATCCTGACCGAATCCGAGGGGTTGGCGCCGCCGGAAGTCGAGCAGCTCGTCAGCTTTCCCATCGAGACCCAGATGAACGGCGTGCCGGGGGTGACGCGGGTGCGCTCGGTCTCCGGCGTCGGGCTCTCGATCGTCTATGTCGAGTTCGACTGGGGCACCGACATCTATCGCAACCGCCAGCAGATCGCCGAACGGCTTTCCCTGATCAGGGCCCAGTTGCCGCCGAACGTGGTGCCGCAGATGGGGCCGATCAACTCGATCATGGGACAGATCATGCTGGTCGCGATGACCAGCGACAAGGCGTCCGCGATGGAAATCCGCGAAGCCGCCGACTTTACCGTGCGCCCGCGGCTGCTCTCGATCCCGGGCGTCGCCCAGGTCATCCCGATCGGCGGCGAGGTCCGCCAGTATCGCGTGGCGCCGAACCCGCCGGCATTGCGCAGCCTCGGCGTCACCTATGAGCAGGTCGAGCTGGCGCTGACCCAGTTCGGCGTCAACACCGGCGGCGGATTCACCGACCAGCACTCGCGCGAATATCTGATCCGGAACATCGGACGGACCACCAATCTGGACGATTTGCGCAGCGTGGTGGTGGCGCAGGTCAATGGCGGGCCGGTGTTTCTGCGCCAGGTCGCGTCGGTCGAATTCGCGCCCAAGGTGAAGCGCGGCGATGCCGGCTACATGGGCAATCCGGCCGTCATCGTCTCGGTCGAGAAGCAGCCCAACGTCGATACGATCGCGCTGACGCGCGAGATCGAGCGCGCCCTGAAGGAGATCACGGCGTCGCTGCCGCAGGGCATCAAGGCTGACCAGGTCGTGTTTCGCCAGGCCGACTTCATCGAGACCTCGATCCGCAACGTCGAGCAGGTGCTGATGGAAGCTGGCGCCGTCGTCGCCATCGTGCTGTTCGCGTTCCTGCTGAACTGGCGCACCACACTGATCTCGCTGACCGCGATCCCGGTCTCCATCCTGGCCACGGCCACGATCTTCTACTTCGCCGGGCTCTCCATCAACACCATGACGCTGGGCGGTCTCGCCATCGCGCTCGGCGAACTGGTCGACGACGCCGTGGTCGACGTGGAGAACATCTTCAGGCGGCTGCGCGAGAATCGCGCGCTGGAGCATCCCCGACCTGTTTTCGACGTGGTCATATCGGCCTCGCAGGAAGTCCGCTCCGGCATCGTCTATGCGACCGCGATCATCGTGCTGGTGTTCGTGCCGCTGTTCGCGTTGTCGGGAATCGAGGGCCGGCTGTTCGCCCCGCTGGGCGAGGCCTACATCATTTCGATCCTCGCCAGCCTCGCGGTTTCGATCACGCTGACGCCGGTCATGGCCTACTATATGCTGCCGCAACTGAAACGCCTCGATCACGGCGACAGCGCCCTGGTGCGCGGGCTCAAGCGCGGTAACGCCGCCCTGCTCGATCGCGCCTTTCGGCATCAGCGCGCGCTGATGGCCGTCACCGTGCTCGCCGTGACGATGGCGGCGGTCGCCGCGTCGCTGCTGCCGCGCGCGTTCCTGCCGCCCTTCAACGAAGGCACCTTCACCATCAACATGCTGTTCAATCCGGGCATCTCGCTCGCCGAATCCAATCGGGTCGGCCTGATTGCCGAGCGCATCCTGATGGAGGTGCCCGAAGTCAAGACGGTCGGGCGCCGGACCGGCCGCGCTGAACTGGATGAGCATGCCGAAGGCGTGCACTCCTCCGATCTCGAAGTGAACCTGAAAGCTTCCTCGCGCACCAAGGTGGATGTGATCGCCGAGATCCGCTCGCGATTGGCGGTTCTGCCGGCTTCGATCAATGTGGGCCAGCCGATCTCGCATCGGCTCGATCATCTGCTGTCCGGGGTCCGCGCCGAGGTTGCGCTGAAGATCTTTGGCGATGATCTGGACGCGCTGCGGGCATCGGCGGAAGCCATCCGAACCCGGATGGCAGCCATTCCCGGGATCACCGATCTGCAGGTCGAAAAGCAGGTACTGATTCCCCAGCTCGAAATCCGCGTCGATTACGGTCGCGCCGCGCTTTATGGCGTGCAGCCCGCCACCGTCGTCGAGCAACTCAGCCGGCTCTCGAACGGGCGGGTGGTGTCGCGCGTCGTCGATGGCTACCGCCGGTTCGACGTCACCATGCGATTGCCGGACCGTCTCAGGACCACGCAAAGGCTGGGGGACCTGCTGATCGAAACCCCGGCCGGATGGGTGCCGGCAAGGCAGCTTGCCGACATCAAGGAAACCGAGGGACCGAATCAGATCCTGCGCGAGAACGGCCGCCGCCGCGTGGTGGTGCTGGCCAATACCGACGGCACCGCCGACATGGCGAAAATCGTCGAATCGATCCGGGACGTGGCGGCGTCGACCAAGCTGCCCGAGGGGTTTTATACGCGGCTCGAAGGCACGTTCCGGGCGCAGGAGGAAGCGAGCCGGACCATCGGGGTCCTCTCGCTGCTGTCGCTGTCCTTGGTTTTCGCCATCCTCTACAACCGCTATCGCTCGGTGCTGTTCGCCCTGATCGTGATGGGCAATGTGCCGCTCGCTTTGATCGGGGCGGTGATCGCGCTGTGGCTGGCCGGCCAGCCGCTCTCGGTCGCGTCGATGGTCGGCTTCATCACATTGACCGGCATCGCGGCGCGCAACGGCATCCTGAAAATCAGCCACTACATCAACCTGGCCCTGCAGGAAGGCATGCCGTTCGGACGCGAACTGGTGGTTCGCGGCAGTCTCGAGCGGTTGACCCCGGTACTGATGACGGCGCTGGCGGCCGGCGTCGCCCTCGTTCCGCTACTGATCGACGCGGCAACGCCCGGCAAGGAAATCCTGCATCCCGTGGCCGTCACGATCTTCGGCGGTCTCATCAGCGCAACGCTGCTCGACACGTTTCTCACGCCCGTGCTGTTCCTGCGCTACGGGGAAAAGCATCTCGAACGCCTGCGGCGGGACGCTGCCGCGGGGCGTGATCCCGCGCACGCACCATCGCCTGCCGAAGCCTTCTGAATTCAACCATGGAGAAGCAAGGATGTACGCAAAACTACTGTTGATCGGCGCGCTGCTCGCCTCGACCGGCTCAGCCTGGGCTCATGACGCCAAGGGAACGCATGGCGGACGTATTGTCGATGCGGGAGCCTACCATGTCGAAATGATCGTGAAGTCCGACGTTATCGACGTCTTCATCAGCGATCAAAGCGAAAAACCCGTTGCGGCATCCGGCTTCAAGGGAACGGCGATTCTCGTGGCCGGCGGTAAATCCCAACGGATCGTGCTGACGCCCGTCGATGGCGTCAGGCTTTCCGGCAGTGCGACCGCGGCGTTGCCAAGCCAGCCCAAGGGGGTCGTGCAGCTGACGGGCCCCGACGGCAAGACCATTCAGGCGAAATTTGACTGAGATCAAACCGGCCGGCGATCGAGTCGGCACGGGTACGAAGCAGGCATCAGACAAGGAGCTTTGAGATGTTGAACTGGACCAGGAGCGCAATCACACTCGTCGCCGCAACGCTGCTTGCGGCAAACGCCTGGGCAGGCGAAGGACCGGCCGGTCACAAACACAGCCACGGCGAAACATTCTCGGCCGGCGAGCCGGGCAATCCGAAGAAGCCGGCCAGGATCGTCCAGGTGACCATGGGCGAGTCGAACGGAAAAATGCTGTTCGTGCCGGCGCGGATCGAGGTCAGGAAGGGTGAGCAGATCAAATTCGTGCTGCGCAACACCGGCCAACTCGAGCACGAGTTCGTGCTGGCCAGCACCGCGGACAATCTCAAACATGCCGAAGCGATGAAAAACAACCCGAACATGGAACACGAGGAACCGAACGGGAGAGAGGTCGAACCGAAGAAGACGGGCGAGTTGATCTGGAAGTTCACCAAGGCCGGCGAGTTCGAATATGCCTGCCTGATCCCCGGTCACCGCGAAGCGGGAATGATCGGAACGATCCTGGTCAAATGATCGCATCTGCCCAAATCGCCGCGACACAAGTGCAGCTTTGATCTGGCTCAACGGCGGGCAGGGGAATCGGAGGCTGACTGTGACATGGCTCATCGAGGTCCGGTCAAATGATCTCCCGTCGAAGTGTATTGCGGGGAGCGACGGCGGCAGGCGCCGCGCTTCTCCTGCCGTCGCGGTCGGGCATGGCTGCCGCCGGCCGCTTTGCCAACCCGCTTCGGATTCCGCCGCTGCTCGACGGGGTGCCTGGAGCCGACGGGAAGATCTTCGATCTGAATGTAACGTCCGGGAAGTCCGAATTCCTTTCGGGGCGCTCGACCCCGACACTTGGACTCAACGGTGCCTATCTCGGCCCGACGATTCGTTGCCGCACCAGCGACCGTGTCACGATGCGCGTCAGGAACAGCCTGACCGAACCGACCACATTGCACTGGCATGGCCTGCACCTGCCAGCCGCCAGCGACGGAGGCCCGCATCAGGTAATCGAGCCCGGAACGGTGTGGGAGACCTCGTTCGCCATCAAACAAGCGGCATCGCTGTGCTGGTATCATTCGCACCTGATGGAGCAGACCGGCGAGCAGGTGCTGCGCGGCCTGGCCGGCCTGTTCCTGATCGAGGACGAGCAGGGCAAATCGCTCGGACTGCCGACGGACTATGGCGTCGACGATATACCGCTCATCATCCAGGATCGCCGTTTCACAGCCGACGGCAGCTTCGATTATGACCTGACGATGCACGACGTCATGATGGGCTACAAGGGCAACGTCATGATGGTCAACGGAACGACCAGCCCGCACGTCGTCTTGCGCCGGCAGCGCACGCGCCTGCGCATCCTCAACGGCTCGAACTCGCGCATCTACACGCTCGGACGCGATGATGGCGCGGACCTCGTCGTGATCGGCGCGGACGGAGGCCTGCTGGAGCAACCGGAGCGAATGCGTCGGGTGCGGCTCGGGCCGGGCGAGCGGGTCGAGATCCTGCTGGACATGCCGAGCGATCAGTCGGTTCGATTGATGAGCTATCCCGACCGGGTCGCGGCCGGCGGACTGGGCCCGGGCATGATGATGGGCGGCATGTCGGGCAATGGCGAGACCTTTCCGGTGATCGAGCTGCGTGCGGAAAAACTGGAGACTTCCGATTTGACGCTTCCCGAGCGGCTCATTCGGGTTCCGGGCTGGACCGCGGCGCAGGCGGTGCGCACCCGCACCTTCTTGCTGGAGATGCCGATGATGGGCATGGGGGGAATGATGGGCGGCGCCGGGATGGGGGGCGCGATGGGAATCAATGGCCGCGCCATGGACATGGGCCGTATCGACGAGCGGGTTTCGCTGGGCAGCATTGAAATCTGGCGGATCAGGAACGCGACCCCGCTGGCCCATCCGTTTCATATTCACGGGGTCCAGTTTCGTACCCTCGACCGTAACGGCCGGCCGCCGCTGCCGCACGAGCGGGGCCTCAAGGACACCGTGCTGGTCGACCCCGATTCGACCGTGCGGGTGATTACCGAATTCGCCGACTTTGCCGATCCCAAGCGTCCGTACATGTATCATTGCCACATGCTGGAGCACGAGGATGCCGGGATGATGGGCCAGTTCGTGGTGGTATGAGGGGTCGATCCGGATGAGCGTCGCCAAGGTTTCCTATTTCTCGGATGTCCTGTGCATCTGGGCCTATATCGCCCAGGCGCGCATCGATGCGGTCAGGGAGAAGTTCGGCGATGCGGTCGAGCTCGACCACCGCTTCTGCCTGGTGTTCGGCAATACCGCCGCCAAGATTCCCGCCAGCTGGAAGGACAAGGGCGAGTATGCCGGTTTCAACGCGCATCTGCGGCACGTGGCGCTGCAGTTCCCGCATGTCGAGCTCCATCCGGAGGTCTGGCTCAAGACGCGCCCGCCGACTTCGACCAGCGCGCATCTGTTCATGACGGCGGTCCGGCAATGGCAGCAGGAACGGGAAGCGGTGGTCTTCGACCAATTGCTGTGGGCATTCCGTTGCGCGTTCTTCCGGGATTGCCGCGACATCGCGCGCTGGGATATTCAATGCGAGCTGGCCGAGGCGCTCGGCGTCGATATCGCCGCGATCGAACGCCGCATCCACGACGGCACGGCCCATGCGAGGCTGGCGTCCGACTACCAGGACGCCGACAGGATGCGCATCGAGGGCAGCCCGAGCTTCGTCCTGAACGAGGGGCGGCAAAAGCTCTACGGCAATGTCGGCTTCCGGATCATCGAGGCCAACATTCAGGAATTGTTGCGCGCGCCGGGCGGCGATCAGGCCAGCTGGTGCTGAATGCCGGACAGGCGGCGCTCTACGCCACCAGCTCCGGCTTCCGCGCCCGCGGCCGGGCGCGGCGTTCGGGGACATATTCGACCACCATGTAATGCTCTGCGACGATGACGCGTTCGACCAGCGCCGCCTCGGCGGCGTCAGGCGTTACTTCCGCATTCGCAACCGGAAGCGGCGCTTCCGGGTCAACCGCTTCAGGAACAAGCGTCGGCGATTCGCTCGGTTCTGGAAAGATACCGAATTCGCCCGCTACCTCCGGGAGCGGCTTCTGCTTGTCGGCCCAGTGCAGCGCGGTGTAGTCGAAGCCCTGCACGATGGTGGGTTTGACGATTTCGAAATAGGGCGAGATGTCGAAATCGCGCGGCATGTACAGCGATGAATGGCGGATGTGCAGGATCTCGCGCCGGGCCTGCCTGGAGCCGGCACGGGTGATCTTGGGCAGGATCGGATAGCGCACGGCGTCGAACGCCTGGGCGATCAGCGCCGAGCAGATGATCTTGGTGGGATCGCCGGAGCCGAATGCGATCATCCGCCGGCGCCAGCGCTGCGGGATCGGCAGCGGAACCAGAAAGCGCATCAGGTCGAGGATGTTCTTGGTGTCGTAGCCGAAGCCGATCCGGTTGATGGCGTAGCGGCACACCGTGGTGCGGTCCTCGTAACTGAGGCCGACCGGCCGGCACAGCCTGGTGTGATAGGGAAAATATTTCGACAGCGGCGCCGAGGTCACGCCCTCGCCGATATTGGCCTCGATCAGGACATGCGGTTCGCCGTCGGGCTCGTCCGCGCCGGCGATCGGGCCGACGAAAAGTGCCGCATGCGACCAGGTCGACTGTGTCAGGTATTTGATGATGCCGGAAACGCGGTTGTTGCCCTCGACCAGCAGGACGTCGCCGGGCTCCATGATGCCGCGCAGATGTTCGGGATCGCTCGGCGTGAACGGCTCATAGCCCGGCACCT
The DNA here is from genome assembly GCA_040390145.1 of Pseudomonadota bacterium. GTDB lineage: Bacteria > Pseudomonadota > Alphaproteobacteria > Rhizobiales > Xanthobacteraceae > Bradyrhizobium. The sequence continues at coordinate 22,655 of JAZJYY010000060.1, read as the reverse complement.
CCTTCTGAAGGTACCCCGCGATCCATTTGCCGACGGTATCGAGCACGACACCCATGATCATTCCCCCCGATGGCCTTTCTGACCATTCTTTGTGTGCTCTAATGATGGTCGCAAGCCGTTGCAATTTAGTTCATGAAGCGGAGCGATCAATCATGATTGATTCACCATGATGGTTGCCGCGCGCGCGCGGATGCGGCAAGTTCGCCGGATGTTCTCTCATTTCTAAAAGTTCCGGAAACCATGCCATGACAATGACGCGCCGGGATTTTCTGTCGGCGGCTGCGACGCTCGCGGCGGCGCCGGCTCTCGGCGCCCGCGCATCGGCCGCGCCGCTGCCGCGCGAGGCCGACATTGTCGTGATCGGCGCCGGCGCCGCCGGCATAGCGGCGGCGCGGCGCATCATGGCGGCCAACCGCAAGGTGATCGTGGTGGAAGCCTCGAGCCAGGTCGGCGGCCGCTGCCTCACCGATACCGCGACCTTCGGCGTGCCGTTCGATCGCGGCGCGCGGTGGATGTACAATCCCGAGACCAATCCGATGATCAAGCTCGCGCGCGCCGCGGGGCTTGATCTTGCGACCGCGCCTGCGGGTCAGAAAATCCGCATCGGCCGCCGCAATGCGCGGGCCGGAGAAACCGAGGAATTTCTCGCCGCCATGGTGCGCGCCAATCGCGCCATCGACGAAGCCTCCCGCAAGCCCGACGTCGCTTGCGCCTCCGCGCTGCCGAAGGACCTTGGCGTCTGGGCCGGGGCCGCCGAGTTCGTGCTCGGCGCCGGTTTCGCCGGCAAGGATCTGAAAGAGCTCTCCACGATCGACAAGGCCCGCGCGCAGGACCGCAATGCCGCGCTGGCCTGCCGGCAGGGCATGGGCACGCTGATCGCCAGGCTCGGCGAGCAGGTCCCGCTGGCGCTGTCGACGCCGGCGAGCCGTGTCAGCTGGAGCAACCGCGATGTCTCGGTGGAGACGCCTTCCGGCAAGATCGTCGCGCGCGCCGCCATCGTCACGGTGTCGAGTAATGTGCTGTCCGCCGGCAATATCAGGTTCACGCCCGATATTCCGAAGCGTCAGCTCGATGCCGCGGCGAAACTGAGCCTCGGCAGCCTCGATCACATCATGCTGCAGTTGCAGGGTAACCCGCTCGGGCTCAGCCGCGACGACATCATCATCGAGCAGAGCGATTCGACGCGGACGGCGCTGCTGTTCGCCAACATCGCGGGATCGTCGCTGTGCTCGGTCGATGTCGGCGGCAGCTTTGGCCGCGACCTTTCGGCCCAGGGCGCGCCGGCCATGGAGGCCTTCGCGGTGGAATGGCTGACCAAGCTGTTCGGCAGCGAGGTCGCAGGCGCCGTGAAGAAATCGAGCGCGACACGCTGGAACGCAGCGCCCTTCACGCTGGGCGCGATGTCGTCGGCGGCGCCGGGCGGGCAGGGATCGCGAAAAATCCTGACCGAGCCGTTCGGCTGCATGTTTCTGGCGGGCGAGGCCACCCACGAGACCCTGTGGGGCACCGTCGACGGCGCCTGGGAAAGCGGCGAGCGCGCGGCGGAAGCGGCACTTCGCCGGATCGGCGCGTTGAAGGATGAGTCGGCGGCGCCGGCGCCGGCAAAGAAGCCGCGACGCCGCACTGCGCCTGCTCGTCCCCCGCAGGTGCCGATCAATTGAGTGCGTCGAGGCCGAAAGCGCTGATCTCGTGGTCGAGCGGAAAGGACAGCGCGTTCGCGCTGCATGACGTCAGGCTGTCAGGTGAGTTCGACGTGGTCGGCGCGCTGACCACGGTAACCGATACCTTCGAGCGGGTGTCGATCCACGGCGTGCGCAAGGAAATCCTGCTCGCCCAGCTCGACGCCGCCGGCCTGCCGCCGCGCATCGTGCCGATTCCGTACCCCTGCCCGAACGGGATTTACGAAGCGCGGATGGGCGAGGCGGTCGCGCAAGCGGTGCGGGATGGCATCACCCACATCATCTTCGGCGATCTCTACCTCGCCGATATCCGCGCCTATCGCGAAGCGAAGCTCGCGGGCACCGGCATTACGCCGGTGTTTCCCCTGTGGCAGCGGCCCACCTTGCCGCTGGCGCATGCGATGATCGAAAGCGGGCTCGAGGCGTATCTCGCCACCGTCGATCTGAAACATTTGCCGGCGGAATTCGCGGGACGCAAATTCGATATGCAGTTGCTCGCCGATTTGCCTGCCGGTGTCGATCCCTGCGGCGAGAACGGCGAGTTTCACACCTGCGTGGTGGCGGGCCCGGTTTTCTCCCGGCGGCTTCCGGTGGTGACCGGCGAACGCGTCGAGCGCGACGGCTATGCGTATTGCGATCTGGTGATGCAGAACTCCAACCCACCCCTGGAGGGAGAGGGTCGACGCGCGTGAAACGCGCGGCGGGCTGGGGTGACGGTCTCTCACCTTGTGCACTGTCGGGGTTGATGGACCGTCACCCCACCCCGGCTCGCATTCCGCTGCGCTCCATGTGAGCCGACCCTCCCCCTCCAGGGGAGGGTGAAGTGAAGCTACCGCAACACCCCATCTAGCGCCGGCAGGCCGATGACGACCGAGCCGGTCAGGCTCATCCGCGGAGAGTGCCGCCGCTCTTCTTCGTGACTTCGGCCACGATTTTGGCGGCGACCGCCTCGATCTCCTGATCGGTCAGGGTCTTTTCGCGCGGCTGGATCGTCACCGCGATCGCAACCGACTTCTTGCCGTCGTCGATGCCCTTGCCTTCGTAGACGTCGAACACGGTGACGTCGGTGATCAGCTTCTTGTCGACGCCCTGCGCGGCTCGAACGATGTCGCCCGACTTGACGCCGCGGTCGACGATGAAGGCAAAGTCGCGCGACACCGGCTGGAACGCCGACAGTTCGATCACCGCCTTGGCGCGGGTCGGCTTCTGCTTGGCGGCCGGGATGCGGTCGAGGATCACCTCGAATGCGATGACGGGGCCGTCGGCGCCAAGCTGCTCCAGCACGCGCGGATGCAGCTCGCCGAAATAGCCCAGCACGTTTTGCGGGCCGATCTGGATGGTGCCGGAACGCCCGGGATGCAGCCAGCCCGGTCCGCCCGGCACGATCTGCAGTGCCTGCATCGGCGCGCCGGCGGCGGCCAGCACCGCGAACGCATCGGCCTTGCCGTCGAGCGCATCCGCCGCCGCCGCGCCGGACCAATGCCGCCCCATGCCCTTCGACGAGGCCAGGCCGTGGCGAACGCCTGACGCCGCGACCAGCTGATCTTCCGGCTTGTCGCCTCGAAACACCTGGCCGACTTCGAATAGCGCTACGTCCGGCAGGCCGCGATTGGAATTGGCCTGAACGGCCGCGATCAGGCCGGGCAGCAGGCTCGGCCGCATGTCCGACTGATCGGACGCGATCGGATTGGCGAGCGAAAGTTCGGGCTGTCCGCCGCCGAACAATTCGGCTGCGGGCTTTGCGATGAACGACCAGGTCACCGCCTCGACCATGCCGCGCGCGGCCAGCCCGCGCTTGGCGCGGCGGGTGCGCAGCTGGATCGGGCTGAGGATCGGCTTGCGCGGCTCGTCGCCGCGCTCGAACGGCGTCATCGGCACCTGGTCGACGCCGACGATGCGGACGATTTCCTCGACGATGTCGGCCTTGCCGTGCACGTCGGAGCGCCACGACGGCACCGCGATCTTCACCACCGCGCCGCTGCCGGCTACCATGAAGCCGAGATGGCCGAGAATGCGCCTGACTTCGCCGAGCGGCACCTCGATAGCCGCCAGCCGCTTGATCTCGCTGAGCGGAAAATCGATGATCTTGTCTTCGCCATAGGTCTTGCCGACCACGACGTTTTCCGATGGCGTGCCGCCGCACAGCTCCATCACCAGCCGCGTCGCCATTTCCAGCCCCGGCACCATGAAGGCCGGATCGACGCCGCGCTCGAAGCGATAGCGCGCGTCCGAATTGATGCCGAGCTTGCGGCCGGTCTGGGCGATGTTGATCTCGTTCCACAGCGCCGATTCGATCAGCACGTCCGTGGTGTTTTCGTCGCAGCCGGAGGCTTCGCCGCCCATGATGCCGGCCAGCGATTCGATTCCATTGTCGTCCGCGATCACGCAAATGCCGCTGTCGAGCCCGTAAACCCGGCCGTCGAGCGCCAGCAGCGTCTCGCCGTCGCGGGCGTGGCGCACCACGAGATTGCCCTTCACCTTCGCCGCGTCGAACACATGCAGGGGACGGGCGCGGTCATAGGTCATGAAGTTGGTGATATCGACCAGCGCATTGATCGGCCGCAGCCCGATCGAGGTCAGGCGCTTCTGCAGCCATTCCGGCGACGGGCCGTTCTTGACGCCGCGCACCAGCCGCAAGGCAAATCCCGGGCACAGCGTGGCGTCCTCGACGGTGACCTTCACCGGGCAGGGGAACTCGCCCTTGATCGGCTTGATGCCGGGATCGATGAGCTTGCCCATGTCAGCGGCGGATAGATCGCGGGCGATGCCATGCACGCCGGTGCAATCCTGCCGGTTCGGCGTCAGGTTGATTTCCAGCACGGGATCGCCGATCCCGGCCCATGGCGCGTAGGCCGCGCCGATCGGCGCGTCGGCCGGCAGCTCCATGATGCCGTCATGGTCCTCGGAGATCTGCAATTCGGCGGCCGAGCACAGCATGCCGCGGCTCTCGACGCCGCGGATGGTGCCGACGCCGAGCGTGATATTCTTGCCGGGAATGAAGGTGCCGGGCGGCGAGAACACGCTGACGAGGCCGGCGCGCGCATTCGGCGCGCCGCATACCACCTGCACCGGTGCTGCACCATCGCCGGTGTCGACCATGCACACCCGCAAGCGATCCGCATTGGGATGCTGCTCGGCGGAAATCACCCGCGCGATGGTGAACGGCGCCAGCGCCTTGGCCTTGTCCTCGATGCTCTCGACCTCGAGGCCGATCATGGTCAGCTTGTCGGCAAGCTTTTCCAGGGGCTCGTCGGTGTCGAGATGTTCCTTCAGCCAGGAGAGGGAGAATTTCATGATGACTGCTTCTCTTGTCCCCTCTCCCGTTTGCGGGGGAGGGTTAGGGTGGGGGCTCGCGCAGCGACGGCGGCGACAATCGTTTCGAGGACACCGACGCGATTTGTCATCACATCGTGATTGCTGAAGCGGAGCACCTGAAAACCTTTCGCCTCGATCGCGGCCGACCGGGCAGCATCGGCCTGCTCGCCACGGTCGGAAAAATGTTGGCCGCCATCGAGTTCGATCACCAGTTGGGCAGCGTGGCAGATGAAGTCGGCGATGTAATTACCTATCGGCACCTGACGACGGAAGCCGGCGCCGTTCAGCCGATGATCCCGCAATTCCGACCACAGGATGCGCTCGACATCAGTGGAATTTCGTCGGAGCGCGCGGGCATTCGTACGCAGCCTGGGAGGCACCTTCCATGTCGGACTTTTCTCTTCAGCCATGACGACCTCCGATGCCGAGAGACCCCCACCCCAGCCCTCCCCCGCAAGCGGGAGAGGGAGTCTGACCTGTCGCGCGGATGGAGGGTTCGTACCCCTTCGTAAGCCTGGCAGTGTAGCCGTCCGACGAAAACTATTCATCCCGAATGCAGTCCGTCCCCTCTCCCGCTTGCGGGGGAGGGTTAGGGTGGGGGCTCGCGCAGCAACGCCAGTCTCGGAGAGACTCACGTGCTCAGTCCTCCGGCCAGCGTGGGCACGTCGAGCGGCTTGAAGCCGTAATGGCTGAGCCAGCGGGTGTCGCTGTCGAACAGCTGCCGCAGATCCGACATGCCGTATTTCAGCATCGCGATGCGGTCGATACCCATGCCCCAGGCAAAGCCCTGGTAGATTTCGGGATCGATGCCGCAGGCGCGCAGCACGTTGGGGTGCACCATGCCGCAGCCCAGAATCTCCAGCCAGTCCTCGCCCTCGCCGAAGCGGATCTCGCCCTTGTCGCGGCGGCACTGGATATCGACTTCCAGCGACGGCTCGGTGAAGGGAAAGAACGACGGCCGGAACCGCATGTTGATGTGATCGACCTCGAAGAACGCCTTGCAGAACTCGTGCAGGATCCATTTGAGGTGGCCGAGATGTGAGCCCTTGTCGATCACGAGGCCCTCGACCTGGTGAAACTGTGGCGTGTGGGTGGCGTCCGAATCGATCCGGTAGGTGCGGCCCGGGCAGACGATGCGGATCGGCGGCTGCTGGGTCAGCATGGTGCGCACCTGCACCGGCGAGGTGTGGGTCCGCAGCAGCATGCGCGAGCCGTCTTCTTTCGGATTGAAGAAGAAGGTGTCGTGCATCTCGCGGGCCGGATGGCCCTCGGGGAAATTCAGTTTGGTGAAGTTGTAGTCGTCGGTCTCGATGTCGGGACCTTCGGCGATGGCGAACCCCATGTCGGCGAAGATCGTGGTCAGTTCGTCCATCACCTGGCTGAGCGGATGAATGCGGCCCTGCTCGGCGGGGGTCTCCCGCAACGGCAGCGTGACGTCGATGGTCTCGGAGGCCAGCCGCGCGTCGAGCGCCGCGGCTTTCAGGATGTCGCGGCGCGCGGTCAGCGCTTGCGTCACGGTATCCTTGGCGAGATTGATCGCCGCGCCCTGGGTCTTGCGTTCGTCCGGCGACATCTTGCCGAGCGTCGACAGCAGCGCCGAGATCGAGCCCTTCTTGCCGAGCGCTGCGACGCGCACCGCTTCAATGGCGGCTTCGTCGCCGGCGGCGGCGATGTCGGAGAGGATTTGGGATTCGAGGGTCGTGAGGTCGGTCATGGCGGCAGCCCCGTGCTCCCACCTCCCCCTGGAGGGGGGAGGCAGAGGCGGCCTTCGGCCGCCATTATTTC
>JAZJYY010000060.1:0-15866 GCA_040390145.1 Pseudomonadota bacterium | reverse complement strand
ACCCCAAGAACGCCGCCGCGTAGCGACGGCTATGCCGCGAAGCGGATCGGGTGGGGGTGAATGATGCGAGGGGCGCGCGCAAAATCTGGCAGGAGCACCCCACCCCGACGCCTCCGCGCGACGCTTGCGCGTCGCCGGATGCATCGACCCTCCCCCTCCAGGGGAGGGTAAGTAAGGCCTTACGCCGCCAGCGCGGCCTTGGCCTTTTCGGCGATCGCCTGGAACGCCGCAGGTTCGTGGATCGCGAGATCCGACAGCACCTTGCGGTCGACCGTGATGCCGGACTTGGCGAGGCCGTTGATGAACACGCTGTAGGTCATGCCAAGCGGACGCACCGCGGCATTGAGGCGCTGGATCCACAGCGCGCGGAAGGTGCGCTTCTTGCGCTTGCGGTCGCGGAAAGCGTATTGCGCGGCCTTCTCGACCGCGGCCTTGGCGGTGCGGATGGTGTTCTTGCGGCGGCCGCGGAAACCCTTGGCGAGCTTGTAGACTTTCTTGTGCTTGGCGTGAGAGGTCACACCGCGTTTAACGCGAGACATGACGGGTCTCCTTCATATGGCAATGGGTGACGGATCGCCGCGCGGACGCGGCTCGGCTGTGTGATGGACGGCGTGAACGCGATCAGGCGTTCGGCAAGAAATACTTCTTGATGTTGTCGCCGTCGGTCTTGAACAGCACGCGGGTGCCGCGGAGCTGACGAATCTGCTTCTTCGTCCGCTTGATCATGCCGTGGCGCTTGCCGCGCTGGGCGGCCATCACTTTGCCGGTGGCAGTCACCTTGAAGCGCTTTTTAGCGCCTGACTTGGTCTTCAGCTTGGGCATTTGGCTCTCCTGTTGCCGCAACACGAAAGCGCCCGTGAAGGCGTTCGGCCGGCTAAAATGCTCGTTAGAGCGTTGAAAGTGCTTGGCTATTTCTGAAATGAAACGGCCCGCACGGACATCGACACGGCAGCCCTTGATCAGCCGGGCGATGAAGGTTGGGCTTATGGCAGAGCCGGGGCGGATTGGCAATGTTGAACCGCTAAACCGGGGCGTTCGACATATCTTCGCAATAGGTCCGGACATATCATCGCCTGGATCACCACCAAGCCCACTCCGGCCACGCCGAAACAGGAATAAAATGTCGATTTTTGCCCGCCCGAGGAGCCTTTTTCCCGATTTCAGAGTTCTGCACGCCTTGCGATGGATGCTGGCCGCCGCGGCCCTCGCGGCCGTCGCCGCACCGGATACCGCTTCCGCCAGGGCCGCCAGGCCGGGAGCCTATGACGGCACCTGGAACGTGACGTTCGTTCCCCGGGCCGGCAATTGCCACGCCACCAACACCGTACCATTCAACGTGTCGGGGGCGCATGTTTCGTCGGCCGGCGGCGGCAAGGTCACGGGAGGCGTCACCCGCAACGGCAGCGTCGCCGTCAGGATCGTCGTCGGCGCATCGTGGGCGGACGGCCGTGGCCGGCTCGCCGGCAATTCGGGCACCGGCCGCTGGAGCGGGTTTATTACCGGCGATCGCTGCAGCGGCGTCTGGCAGGCGATCCGGAGTTAGCGAACTTCCAAAAAAACCGGCCCGCCAGATGATCTGACGGGCCGGTTTTGCGTGCCTGCATTTTCGAACGCGCCGTTGTCTCAGCGCGGCGCCAGAACCATCACGACCTGACGGCCCTCGAAACGCGCATCCTGCTCGACCTTGGCGTATTCGGCGACGTCCGCCTTGACCTTGTCCAGCAACTTGGTGCCGATTTCCTGATGCGCCATTTCGCGGCCGCGGTAGCGCAGGGTGATCTTGACCTTGTCGCCTTCCTCGAAGAACCGCTGCATCGCCCGCATCTTCACGTCGTAATCGTGGTCGTCGATCATCGGGCGGAGCTTGATCTCCTTGATCTCGACGATCTTCTGCTTCTTGCGGGCCTCGGCGGCCTTTTTCTGGGCGGAATATTTGAACTTCCCGTAATCCATGATCTTGCAAACGGGAGGATTGGTGTTCGGCGAAATCTCGACGAGGTCCATGCCGGCTTCGAGCGCCATCTTCACGGCGGCGACGGTTTCGACGGTGCCGTGATTCAGGCCGGTCTGATCGATCAGCTGAACCTGTGCGTTGCGGATTTCATCATTGGTGCGCGGCCCGTCTTTGGTGGCGGCGGGCGGGGCTCTGTTGGGACGGCGAATGGTTGGCTCTCCAAGGTTGTGAACGAAGGCGATAGTTTGAAGGAATAAGGCCCGGCGGGCAAGCGAACTCGCATCGGCTACGGCAAAAAACCATCAAATGCGAGGCAATTGGTCGCGCAGGTTGAGATAGAACCGGCCGATCCGTTCCGCAAGCGCCGCGAGCGGCCGCTGGCCGGGTTTGGCGTCCGTTGTTTGACGGATTTCGCCGGCTCACTCAAACAGCTCCCAACGAGGTTACAATTTCATGACCGATTCAGCTGTAACCGATCAGGAACCTGAGTTCATCGAGGTCGGCGAGGGTGCCGGCCGGCGCCGAATCACGGTGCGGGCCCGCAAGGGCGCTGCTCCCGGGCTGGTCTGGCTGGGCGGTTTCAATTCAGACATGAAGGGCACCAAGGCGCTGGCGCTGGACGCCTGGGCCGCCGAACAGGGACGCGGCTGTGTCCGGTTCGATTATTCCGGCCATGGCGAATCCGGCGGCGCTTTCATCGACGGCACCATCGGGCGCTGGCTGGAAGAGAGCGTCGCGGTGTTCGAGCACTTCTGTCTCGGCCCACAAATCGTGATCGGCTCCTCAATGGGCGGCTGGATCGCGCTGCTTTTGGCGCGCGAACTGGCTAAACGCCCGGGAACCCGCGCTTCGCTGGCTGGCTTGGTGCTGATCGCGCCGGCGCCCGATTTCACCGAAGCATTGATGTGGAACGGCTTTCCGCCCGAGGTGAAACAGGAAATCGAGAGCAAGGGCGTCTGGCTGCGGCCGTCGGAATATGGCGAACCCTATCCGATCACCCGCGCGCTGATCGAGGAAGGCCGCAACCATCTGCTGCTCGGCGGCGCCATCGAGGTCGGCTGCCCCGTCCGCATCCTGCAGGGCGCGCAGGATCCGGACGTGCCGTGGCGCCACGCCTTCGCGCTGGCGCACCGGCTGCCGGCCGACGACGTGGTGCTGACCATGATCCAGGACGGCGATCACCGCCTGTCGCGCCCGCAGGACATCGCGCGCATGATCGCGGCGGTGGCGGAGATCGGGTAGTCTTCTTTCCTTCTCCCCTTGTGGGAGAAGGTGGCGCGAAGCGCCGGATGAGGGGTCTCTATCCGCGGGCAGTGTGCTTGCTGAACCAACCCCTCACCCGTCTCGAATGCGCTGCGCGCATTCGATCCACCCTCTCCCACAAGGGGAGAGGGGAAGAAGCAGACGATGTCGCGAGGAGAGAAAACGCCATGAACACATCCGCGATGCTCAAGACATTCTGCGACGCCGTCGAACAACGTAACGGCAAGGCGCTCGCCGAACTGTTCACCGAGGACGGCGTCTACCACGACGTGTTCTACGGCGCATTCGAAGGCCGCGCCAAAATCGCGGAGCTGATCGACGACTGGTTCTACCGCACCGCGACCGATTTTCGCTGGGACATGCATGACCCGGTCAGCGACGGCCACACGCTCTATGCGCGCTACACGTTCAGCTATCGCTCCCTGCTGCCGGAGGCCAGGGGGGCCCGCGCGATGTTCGAGGGCGTCGCGATCATGACGCTGCGCGACGGCAGGATCGCGCAATACCACGAGGTCGCCAATGCCGCGACCGGCTTCGTCGACATGAATTTCGCGCCGGAGCGGATCGCGAAGATCATTGCCAAACACGGCGCCGCGCTGAAGGCGCGGCCGGAGATGGCGCGGCATCTGAAATAATTCCCGTCATTCCGGGGCGCGAGTGAAACGAGCGAACCCGGAATCCAGAAGTCGTACCGCGAGATTCCGGGTTCGATGCCATCGGCCCGGCCAAAAGGCCGGACCTTTCGGCATCGCCCCGGAATGACAACTGAAACCTACGGCGGCGGCAGCTTCGCCAGCGGCTTCTTCTGCGCCAGGGCCGCGACCGTCGAGGTGCCGATCGGGCCCTGCTCGTCATAGAGCCAGCATTCGCCGATCGCGACGCCGCCGGTGGCGTGGTGGTTCACCACCTCGAAGCCGACCCAGCGCGTCACCGGCAGCCGGTGCAGGTAGAGCGTGACGTCGCTGTTGATGTAGCCGAGGCCCTGATCGCCGGCATTGGCAAACGGGCTGGCGAAGTCGGCGCCGGTGGCGACGTGAACGAATGGCGTCATCGGCACGCCCTCGACTAGTTCGCGCACTTCGCTCATCCAGAGCCGCCGCGGCCCGAGCGAGCCCATCGCGCCCACGATCGGCCGTGTGCTCCATTTGCCGTTCATGCCGAGCCTGGGATCGGTCGGCGCCGGAATCTCGGCAGGCCCGGGCGCGTCCCAATTCGCAGGCGACCAGACATTGCCCGGCGCGTTTTCGGTTCGCAGCAGCAACTGGCAGGAAGCGCGCGCCATGCTGACGCCGCCGGAGAGGAATTCGGCCTCGACCACCTTGATGCGCTTGCCGTCGCGGATCAGTCTGGTGGTGACCTCGACCGGCGTGTTGATATCAGGCAGCCGGAACATGTCGACCGTCAGCCGCGCCGGCATCAAATCGTCGGCGCCGTGGCGCTGCTCGATCGCGAAGGCGAGCAGGCCGATGACGACGCGGCCGTGCATCGAGTTCGGATCCCACGGCCCGTTCGACGCCTGCGTGGGAATGAAGGCGTTGCCGTCTTGGGTGAAGAAGGGTTGATTTGTCATGGCGCGGGACCATGACGGAATTTTGCGACGCTGTCATCGCCCGCGAAAGCGGGCGATCCAGTACGCCGGGACATATCTAGGCACTGCGCCACTCCGCACGCACCGTCTCGTCAGGCTCCGCGTCTATCGCCCTCGTCGCCAGCGCCTCGAATGCTTCCCGCGCCATCAACTGCGACAGCGCCCACGCCGCGGCGCCGCGCACCAGCGGGCTCGCATCATCGCGCAAACGTTCGGCCTCGGCCGCCAGATCCGGATCGCCGGAGTTGCCGATCGCGATCAGCACGTTGCGGACAAAACGGTCGCGGCCGATGCGTTTGACCGGCGATTTTGTAAACCGCGCGCGAAACGCGGCATCGTCGAGCCGTGCCAGTTCGGCGAGCGCGGGCGCGCGCAACTCGTCGCGCGCGGCCAGTCTGGTCTCGCGCCCGGCCTGCGCGAACTTGTTCCAGGGACAGACCGCGAGGCAATCGTCGCAGCCATAGATCCGGTTGCCGATCGCCTTGCGAAACTCTGATGGGATCGGGCCCTTGTTCTCGATGGTGAGATAGGAAATGCAGCGCCGCGCATCGAGCTTGTAGGGCGCCGGAAATGCCGAGGTCGGGCAGATATCGAGGCAGGCCTGGCACGAGCCGCAATGATCGATGTCGGCCGTGTCGAGCGGCAGTTCGAGTGTCGTGAAGATCGCGCCGAGGAACAGCCAGGAGCCGAATTCGCGCGACACCAGGTTGGTGTGCTTGCCCTGCCAGCCCAACCCCGCCGCCTGCGCCAGCGGCTTTTCCATCACCGCGGCGGTGTCGACGAACACTTTTACTTCGGCGCCGGAGGCCGCGACCAGCCACCGCGCCAGCGCCTTCAGCCGCTTCTTGATCAGGTCGTGATAGTCGTCGCCCTGCGCATAGACCGAGATCGCGCCGCGCGTGCGCTGCGCCAGGATATCAAGCGGGTTCTGGTCGGGTCCGTAATTGACGCCGAGCATGATCACCGAGCGCACCTCCGGCCACAGCCCGCGCGGATCGGCGCGGCGTTCCGGGCGATCCGCCAGCCACTCCATGTCGCCATGCGCGCCGGCGGCGAGGAAATCGCGAAAATGTTGTGCGGCCTGCGCGATCGAATCCGGATCGGTGACGCCCGTGCAGTCGAAGCCGAGCGCAAGCGCTTCGCGGGCAAGGGCGGTGCGCAGAGTGTCGACGTTGGTACGCGTCAAGGTCATCGGATCCAGCGCAAGCTCTTCGTCATGACCGGGCTTGTCCCGCGCATGACGAGACTTCTCAGAAATCCAGATCCACATAGGTGCGCGACGCCGGCACGCCGGCCAGCCATTCGCTCAAGAGCGGACGGAACGAGGGTCGGGATTTCACCCGCGCGTACCACGCCTTTGCCGCGTCGTCCTCGCTCCATGGCACGTCGCCCAGATAATCGATCGCCGAAAGATGCGCCGCGGCGGCGAGGTCCGCATAGGTGATCCGGTCGCCGGCGAGATAGTTCCGCGTCTTCGCCAGCCAGCCGATATAGGCCAGATGATAGCGCACATTCACTTTCGCCGCGCGGATCACATCCGCCGCCGGCGCGCCGCCGCCATCCTGCTCGTCCATGAAGCGCTTGTAGATGCGCTCTGTGACCAGCGGATTGGAAGCTTCCTCGAAAAACTTGTCGTTGAACCAGCCCATCAGCCGGCGCACTTCGATGCGTTCGCCCGGAGCCGTCGGCAGCAACCGGCGTTCCTGCTGCTCGGCACCATGGGTCTCGTCGAGATATTCGGCGATGATTCCGGCGCCGGGAATCGGAGGCAGCCGCTCGGCGATCAGCACCGGTGTGGAGCCCGCGGGGTTGAGCGCCAGAAACGCCTCGCGCCGTTCCCAGGCGCGCTCTTCCACCAGCTTCAGATCGAGGCCGTATTCGCCCAGCGCCAGGCGGACGAATCGCGATTGCGGACAGAACGGATGGTGAAACAGCGTGTACATGCAGGCCTTGAATAGGTCGCGGCGCTTAACAATCCATCAACCGCGGCGGCGGCGCCAAACTACCTAAGCTCAGGATTGAGGCAACCCGTGTTTTGTCGTTTTTTGCGATTGCGGCAAGGGAACGAATAAGCGAGAAGAGCCCGGCTTTTCGGCTCATTCCGATCACGACGGAACTATCACATGATGTCTGATGCAGTGAGGGCGGTGATTCTCGGCATCGTCGAGGGCGTCACCGAATTCATCCCGGTTTCCTCGACCGGCCACTTGCTGCTGGCCGAACGGTTCTTCGATCTCGGCGAGGGCCCTTTCTGGAAGAGTTTCGCGATTTTGATTCAGCTCGGCGCGATTCTCGCGATCGTGGCGCTGTACTTCACCAAATTGTGGGGGATCGCGCTCGGCATGTTCTCGGATCCCGCGGCGCGCCGCTTCGTGATCGGGGTGCTGATCGCGTTCCTGCCCGCGGCCGTGATCGGCGCCATCGCCGGCAGCTACATCAAGGCGTTCCTGTTCAATCCGTGGGTGGTGTGCTTTTCGCTGATCGTCGGCGGCGCCATCCTGCTCTGGGTCGATCAGCTCGATCTCGAGCCGCACGAACATGAAGCCACCACGTTCCCGCTGCCGATGTATCTCTGGATCGGCTTCGCGCAATGCATCGCGATGATTCCCGGCGTGTCGCGCTCCGGCGCTACCATCGTCGGCGCCATGCTGCTCGGCGCCGACAAGCGCGCCGCGGCGGAGTTCTCCTTCTTCCTCGCGATCCCGACCATGGTCGGCGCGTTCGTCTACGACCTCTACAAGAGCCGCGGCGAGATGACGATGGATCACGCCGGCCTGATCGCGATCGGCTTCGTGGTGTCGTTCATAACAGCGATCATCGTGGTCAAGGCGTTCCTGGGCTACGTCACGCGCCACGGCTTTACGCTGTTTGCGTGGTGGCGCGTCATCGTCGGCACGCTCGGCCTGATCGCGCTGGCGATGGGACGGTAGAAATTTTCGTAGGGTGGGCAAAGGCGCACGCTTCGCGCCGTGCCCACCATCTATCGGCAATCGCTGCTTGGAAATGGTGGGCACGCTTTCGCCTTCGCTCTTCGAGCTGCGGCGTACGCTTTGCCCACCCTACAAATTCCGAATCACACGCCCTTGTGCGCGAACTGTCCGGTGCGGCGGAACCGCCAGAGATATTGCGGCGCGATCGCTTCCAGCGAATCCGGCACAATCCCCAGCCCTTCCAGCGTCAGGCCGGCGGCCTTCGCCGCGTCCGACACCACATTGTCGGAGCGCAGCAGCGCCACCTGGTCCGGCGTCAGCTTCAGCGGCCCCGGCGCGAACTGCAGGAACATCGCCTTGAGTTTCGCCAGCCCGAACGGCAGCGACACCAGCATGCGCCGGCGTTCGATGGTGGCGAGAATGATTTCGATCACCTCGCGCATGGTCAGCACTTCCGGGCCGCCGAGTTCGTACACCGCGCCGGGTTTTGTCTTGCCGTCGACCGCATCCGCTACCGCGGTGGCGACGTCGCCGACATAGACCGGCTGCAGTCTTGTCAGGCCGCCGCCGATCAGCGGCAGCACCGGCGAAATCGTTGCGAGGCCGGCAAAACGGTTGGTGAACTGGTCCTCGGGGCCGAATACCACCGACGGCCGCAGGATGGTCGCCGTGGGCACCGCCGCCAGCACCGCCTTTTCGCCCGCCGCCTTGGAGCGGGCATAGCGCGCCGGCGAGTTCTCGTCGGCGCCGATCGCGGAAACATGCACCATCCGCGCGCCTACGTCGTTCGCCGCGCCGGCGATCGCGGCCGCGCCGGCGCCCTGCACCGCGTCAAAACTCTGGGCGCCGCCCTCGGCCAGGATGCCGACCAGGTTGATGGCGACGTGGGAATCCCGCATCGCGGCCTCGACCGAGGCCGGGTAGCGCAGATTGGCCTGCACGGCGTGGATCTGGCCGACCTTGCCGAGGGGCTGCAGATGCCCGGCCAGTTCCGGCCGCCGCACCGCGACCCGGATCCGGTAATCGCGCTTGGCCAGCGCCCGGACCACGCTGCGGCCCAGAAAGCCGGATCCCCCGAAAACCGTGACCAGCGTATCCAGATTCGATGCCCTATTCGATGCCATGGGGTCTGTTTCCTCGGAGGTCAAAGTCGAGAGATCGCAGGGAATTACGCCGTTTCGCGATACGCCAACCGGCCGGCGCTATCAAGCGCATATGGCCGGCAATGCGCCGATTTGACAAGCGCGCGACCGATCCGTACTAACCGGCCCGGGCCCAGGTGGCGGAATTGGTAGACGCGCTGGCTTCAGGTGCCAGTGGCTTAACGGCCGTGAAGGTTCGAGTCCTTTCCTGGGCACCATTGCCCATGCCCATGACGTGGCCGACATGCCCGGGTAACGTGAAGCAATGGCGGGAATAGCCAGAGCGACGCAGCACCGGCTGCCCACGATTCGGTTCGGTTCCAGGTAGCCATTCCGGCGATCCGCGCCGTTGCACGGATGCGAGCCAACCGGGTTGGGCCGCGATCGGGTTCTGCCGCCCCCGCGATCCAGTCGGGTTCGAGCCAAGCCGCCCCAATGCCCGCGCACCCCGCAACAATTTCCGGAGACGACGCGACCCCAATTCCGGTCAGCCATCGCGAAGCGCTCTCCGAACAGTTCTAGTCCGTGATGAAATGCAGCCGCCTGTATTGCGCCTTGAGCGCGTCATAGCACTCGCAGGCATTCTTCCTGAGACGGTCGAGATCGATGATCTCGATCTGACCACGGCTTTATCGAATGACTTTCGACTGCATGAGCGTATTGGCAACTATCGACACGCTGTTTCTGCGAGCACCAATCATCTGGGCCATGAATTCCTGCGTGAGGATGAACCGGTCGCTGCCATTCAGGTCCCGAACCCGCAGAAGCCATCGTGCCAGTCGCGCCTCGACGGAGTGCAGGGCGTTGCAGGCCGCCGTTTGCTGCGCCTGGACGTACAGGGCCTGCCCGTGACGAACCATGGCTTCCCGCAGCGTTACACTCTGCGCCGCCGCGGCGCGCATCGCGTCAACTCCGATGACGGAGGCGGAGCCAGCCAGCATCACGATTGCCTTGATCAAGGCGACGGGCTCGCCCAACGCGCCAAATACGCCGAGGATACTGTCCTTCCCAACCATGGCAATCTCGACCTGCTCACCCGCCTCGGTTTCGACAACGAGTGAGATGATCGCCGTCTGGGGGAAGTACACGTTGATTTTCGGTTGGCCCAGCTCGATCAGTGCGACGTTCTGCGAAAGAAGGACGGTCCGAAGGTGCGGCCTGAGAAGCGCGAAATCGTCTTCGCTCAAGGACCGCAGAAACCCGTTCGAAATGCGAGCAGAAGTCATCTTTTTGCGCCGCGCCAAAATGGGCCGAATCGCCCCTCCGTGAGCATTGGTCCGACACACGCTAGGCAAATACTTGATCCGACACAATTTTTTACCTCGCCATATGCACCGTAACGGGAATACCGACCTTGCGTAGTTTTCTATGGACGTTTGATGGAAAAGGCCGACCTGGATCGTCTTCTGTTAGCTGCAGTGGAATTTTCCCACGATGCCATCATAACAAAGACGCTGGGCGG
This sequence comes from Pseudomonadota bacterium, assembly GCA_040390145.1. Taxonomy (GTDB): domain Bacteria; phylum Pseudomonadota; class Alphaproteobacteria; order Rhizobiales; family Xanthobacteraceae; genus Bradyrhizobium. Next base: position 5,527 of record JAZJYY010000060.1, on the reverse strand, counting down.
CATAATCACCAGCTGGAACAAGTCTGCTGAAGACCTGTTCGGTTTTTCGGCAGTGGAGGCCGTCGGTCAATCCATTCTTATTATCGTCCCGGAACACAGGCGCGACGAGGAACGTGACATCCTACGTCGGCTCAACAAGGGCGACCGTATTGACCATTTCGAAACCGAACGACACTCCAAGACAGGACATCTGATTGAAGTGTCCTTGAGTATTTCTCCGGTGCGCTCTCCTGCGGGGAAATTGATCGGCGCGACCAAGATCATTCGGGATATGTCCCGGCAGAAAGAGAGCGAGCGCCAACTGCGCCAGGCGCAAAAAATGGAAGCGGTGGGCCAACTGACCGGGGGCATAGCGCACGATTTCAACAATATCCTCGCGGTCATCATGGGCACAATTGAAATTATCGGGGAGAATCTTCGCGATCGGCCTGACCTGCGCGCGATCGTTGACATGATAGACAATGCGGCGACTCGTGGAGCCGAACTGACCGCTCGTCTTCTGGCCTTTGCCCGCAAGCAGCCCCTGTCGCCTCAAGCGACCGACGTGAATGCATTGGTCCAACAGACCGTGGATCTGCTGGAACATGCCATATCCGAAAACATCGAACTCGCTGTCGACTTGAAGCCGCATCTTGCGGCCGCGATGGTGGATCCGGATCAGCTTGTGACGGCAATTTTGAATTTGGCGCTGAATTCCCGCGACGCCATGCCGGATGGTGGAAAGCTCACCATAGAAACAGGTGATGCCAGTTTCGACCAGGACTATGTTGTCAACAATCCCGATGCGATCATTGGCCGGAAATTGATGATTGCAATCAGCGATAACGGCAGCGGCATTCCCGAAGAAATGCGGGAAAAAGTATTCGACCCGTTCTTTACCACGAAAGCTGTCGGTCGGGGCAGCGGTCTGGGTCTCAGTATGGTTTACGGCTTCGTCAAACAGTCCCAGGGTCACATCAAAATCTACAGCGAGGTGGGCTCCGGCACGACCATCAAGATTTATCTTCCTCAAGCTGATTGCGATGCTCAGCTCATTCCACAAGTGGCGCCTGAACCGATGATGAAAGGAGATGAGCGGGTGCTCGTGGTCGAGGACGATGCATTGGTGAGAGAAACCACCAGGCGGCAATTGGAGACATTGGGATACGAGGTTTACACGGCGGCTAACGCAGCACTAGCACTGGATCGGCTGAACGAGGACCACAACATCGATGTCCTCCTGACCGACGTCGTGATGCCGGGCTCGATGAACGGGAGACTCCTGGCGCAGGAAGCCACTCGATTGCAAGCCGGCCTGAAGGTCGTATTCATGTCGGGATACACCGAGAATGCGATCATTCACCATGGCCGCCTCGACCCCGGTGTTCTGTTAATCACCAAGCCTTTTCGAAGGGCCGACCTGGCGAAAATCATGAGACGGGCACTCGACTGATTCACACAAAGCCAGCCGCGCAATTTCTCACTGATGAATCAGACAGAACCGAACCGTTCTGCGATGGCGACGGGGCTATCGATGTCTGAGCGTTGCGCCGCTGGGGTAACGTCCGTCGAAGATTACAACCCAAAGCGATCGGGCTCGCGAGTCTCCGCGCAAAGCGTGTTACTGGATGGCTCGCGGCTGATCAAAACCAAGCAAATAATCAGTGTCTTGCTGCGATCACGCGACATACAATCACTGGATGTCTATTTGTAGATACGCTCGCTGTGCTGAGCTTCGATACACCGCTCTCGACAAAAGTTCCATCCCTTGGCACCATCATCGGCGGGGGCGCCTTCACCCGGCGCCAGACGGGCGGGGCCAGTTGGAAAGCAAATCCACGGAATCTGAACTGATCGACCGGATCTACGAGTGCGGCTTCGTGCCGGACCTCTGGCCGGAAGTCCTGAAGCAGACCTCGAAAATTTCCGACTCCGCCGGCGCCACGCTGTTCGTCACCAACCCTGACATTACGGCCTGGACGGCTTCGAAGAACTCCAAGCCCATCGCCGAGCGCTTTGTCGCCGACGGCTGGTATTGGCGGGGCCAGCTGATGTCCCGCATTCACGAGAGCCGCCATCAGGGTTTTCTGCGCGACGTCGATCTTTGTTCGGAAGCCGAACTGGACGAGGAGCCGATCTATCGCGACAACTGGCGCAAGCTGGGTCTGTGGTGGGGCGCCGCGACGGCCTTTGCGTTGCCGACGGGTGAGGCGATCTCGATCGTGCTGTCGCGTACCGCCGCCCAGGGGCCGGCCAGCGCCGAGGCCATTCAACAACTGGACACGCTGCGCCCGCATTTTGCCCGCACCGCGCTGATGGCGGCGCGGCTTCACCTGGCGCGCGCCGAAGCCGCCAGTCAGACGCTGGCCGCGCTGGGCCTGGCGGCACTGGTGCTGGATGACAGCGGCAAGGTGCTCGCCGCCAACGCCCTGATCGAAGGCCTGGAAAATTTCGTCTACTGGCGGGCTGCCGACCGGGTGACGCTGAAAGACAGGTGCGCGGACGAACTGCTGGGCGAGGCACTCGCCCGGATTACGTTGAACGATAATGGCGGTGTCCGGTCCTTTCCGGTCCGTGATCCCCTGACGGATACGCTGATGGTCGGCCATGTCGTGCCGATCCGCTTTTCCGCGCGGGACATTTTTGCCCGCAGCGCGGCGGTCTTCATTCTGATGCCTGTCGCCGCCGCCAACGCGCCGCCGGTCGATCTGGTCATGTCCCTGTTCGATCTCACCCCGGCCGAAGCCCGCGTTGCCCGCGGCCTCGCCGCGGGCAAAACGGTGGACGACCTCGCCGACGCCAACGGCGTTTCACCGAATACCGTCCGGGTGCAGGTGCGGGGCGTGCTGGAGAAAACCGGCTGCCAGCGACAGACCGATGTCGTGGCGCTGCTCGGAGGAATCTCTGCGGTTAGGGGGTCCGATGCGCAGGGAAGCTGAAGCTCGAAGCCGATTTGGCCTGGACCTAATCAAAACTGATCATGCGCGTGCACAGATGGCTGTGTACGTGTTTTGTTGCGCAACGCTCGGCATCCTCGAAGCCGTCGACAGACGGTACGCGATGTGGCTGTCCCGGCGGCGGCGCGTGCTCGCACCAGAGGTGTGCCCGGAATGTCGCGATTTCAGTCTACTTCATTTTCAAAGGCCATTTTTTCAGTACTCGTAATCGGCGCCGCGACATTGTTTTCGGGGTCCGCGGCCCGGTCGCTCGATTGCAGCGACGAAAGCAGTTTGAAATCGGTGCAGGCCGGCGGCCCCGTCGAACTGGCGTTCCGCAACGCCTCGACCGAACGACGGCGACTCTACTGGATCGATCCCAACGGCGAGCGCAAGTTCAACGGCCTGATCGAGGGCGGCAACCTGCTGCGGCAGACCACGTCGGCCGGCCATTCCTGGGTCGTGACCGACGACGCAGAAAAATGCCTGTTTGCCCTCACGGCGACCGCCGACCCCATCACCATCGATGTCGGCGGGGTCGCGACCGCGCAGCTGGCGCCGCCGCCGCCCGGCGTGCAGCAGCCGATCGCGCCAGCGCCGGTTGTTGCGCCCCCTGCGCCGCCGCCACCGCCGGTCGTCCAGGCTCCGGTCGCCCCACAGCTTCCGCCACCGCCTGTTGCAGCCGCACCGCCGGCGCTCGCAGCGCCGCAAGCCGCCATGGCCCAGCTGCCGCAGATTTCCCCGATCGAGCAATTCCAGCTCAGCGGCGTCTATCGCATTTCGCCGCGCGGCGGTGCGGCGACGGCACTCAACAGCCAGGCCTCCGGCACCATCGAGGTCGCTGCCGTCAAGCCGGAATGGGACAGCGGCCAGTGGCTGTTCGAAGCCGTGCCTGGCTCGCCCTTCGTGCGGATCAAGAACCAGTGGAAGAAGACTTACCTCACCGACGTCGGCGGCAAGTTGCGCGCGACCGCGGCGCTGCCGGACGCCGACGAGGCGCATTGGAGTTTCGAGCCGGTGGACGGCACCACCTTCATCCAGTTCCGCAACCGCGAGACCGATCGCTTCCTGATCGCCGCCGGCGGCGCGCCGGCGCTGGTCGATGATTACCGGCAGGATCAGGAAGCCTTCAGCCAGTGGCAGGTCAGTCCCGCCGGCCGCGCGGTCGTTGCCGCCGCGCCTCGCAACAGCGCCTACGATGCCGCCCTCTCCAATTGCCGCGAACTCGGCGGCTACTGGACCGGTTCATCCTGCCGCGCGTCGGAGCGGTCCCGGCCGCTGGTCTGTCCGCGCGGCTATGCGTGGTCGGAAGATTTTGGCGAATGCCAATGGGACGGCGGCAGCTGTCCGCCCTGGCAGATGGGTCCGGGCGGCCGTTGCATGACCGACCTCTCCTGCCGTGGCGGCGTCGTCGAGATCTCGCGTCGCGGCTATCCCGCCTGCTATTGCCCGGTCGGAATGGTGGCGTGGGGCGATTATCCCCGACTGTCCTGCGTGCCCTCGATCGCGCGGATCGCGCCGCTGCTGTTGGGCACCGTTTTCGGTGTCGATCAAGGCCGTCCGCAGTTCGGGCAGATCTACGGCAACAAGCGGTTCTGCGGCCCCGGCAAGACCGGCACGCCGCCGAACTGCGTGGTGGCGCAGAGCTGCCCGCCGCCCTTGGTCGGCACGCCGCCGAATTGCACAGGGGCGGTGCAGGTCGGGCAGGGATGTCCTCCCGGCACCACGTACCGGATTGGGGGCAATATCGGCAAATGCGTGCCGGACAGAAACCCGGTGCCGACACCGGTGTCCACCGCAACACCGGTCCCGACCCCGACGCCGATTGCGACGTCCACGCCCACGCCGGTGCCGACTGCAACACCGGTAATCGTTGCGACACCGACGCCCCTGCCGACCGGCACCCCGAATCCGGTCTGTGCGATCGGGCAGACCAACGTCAACGGCGTTTGCACCAACCTGAACAATTCAATCACCTGCACCGGCGGAAAGATCGAGCAGGGCGTCTGCGGCTGTCCGGCCGGCACCACGCTCAGCGGCGGCGGCAGGAATTTTCAATGTGTGGCCGGCACCGCGCCGAAGGTCTGTCCCGCCGGCACATCAGGCCCGAATTGTGCGCCTGACGCGCCCTGCGATCCCCGAACCCAGACCGGCACGCCCGGCAACTGCGTGGAGAAAGTCATTCCGTGCTCCGGCGGAACGGTGGACCGCGGCTCGGGTACCTGTGCCTGCCCCACAGGCCTGCGGGCCGTGGACGGCGTCTGCACCCGCATGTCATGCAGCGACGGCGTCATGCTCGGTGATCAATGCCGCTGCAATAACCCGAACTGGGTCGCGCAGCGGACTTCGTTCTCCACCTTCGCCTGCGTGGGATCGACGACGGCAGCGCAGTGTCCGTCCGACTCGACCGGAGTAGCGCCGTCCTGCACCTGCAAGCCGGGAACGACCGGCCAGCCTGGAAACTGCAAGACGACCTCAACGATTGCGGCGCCGACCACCAATCCCAAGACATGCAATGCGGGCGAGAACCCGCAGACGGCAAACTGCCTGTGCCCGAACACGATGAGAATCGTGAACGGGATCTGCACGGCGCCGACGACCATCAAGCCGAA
>JAZJYY010000059.1:0-5155 GCA_040390145.1 Pseudomonadota bacterium | reverse complement strand
GTTGTTGTCGCAGGCGAAGGTGAACTGGCAGGCGAGATGGCGGTGCTTGTTCTGGTAGACCACGCCGCACACCGTATCGGGATATTTGCCGGAGAAGGCGCGGTTCAGCACCACCTGCGCCACCGCGATCTGGCCCCGCACGGCTTCGCCGCGCGCCTCGAAATAGATCACCTCGGTGAGGCATTTTTCCGATTTGGCGCGTGACTTTTCGTCGACGAGGCCAAGGCGCTCGGCCGGGGTCTTGACGCGCTGGTTGTCGGCATTGACTTCGCCCTTGGGGGCTACGCTCTCGCCACTCTCGATTACCTTGGCCGGCTCATCCGCCAGCGTCGGCAGCGACGCCATCACCTTCAGGTCCGGATCGGGCGCTTGCGGCGACACGATCATCGGTTCCTCGCCGGGCTGCCAGCGCTCCATGCTCTCGGCGGTGCCGAGGGAGGAGCTTCCGAAGAACAGGCTGGAGGTCTTGAACGAGAAATGATCCCGCATCGGCGCCGGCACCACCGCCGCCACGGCGACCGAGGGACCCTTGAGGTCGTCGAGCGGCTGCGGCTCGAGCGACAGCGCAACGTCATATTGCGACAGCGGCGGCGCGCTCAGCGCTGCCGCCAGTTCCGGGTCGAGCTTGACGGGATCGACAGCGGCCGGCACGGCATCGGCGGTTTTCGCGCCCTTCACGGACGCATTCGAGGTTGACGGATCCTCGTTGGCGGGGGCGGACCCGGCGGGCGCGGGTGAATTCGTTTCGGGCGTGACCGTGGCGAGGCGGTCGCCCTTCAGGGTGCGATCGACTTTCGGGAAATCGGACATCTGGTAGCGCGGCGGCGCCTGCACGATTGGATTGCGCGTCACCGAGCCGGTGATGTCGATGCCCTGATTGTCGAGACGGGCCAGCCGATAGTTCACGGCCTGCGGCGAGGCGGTTCCGATCGGACGGCCGAAACTGTAGGTGGCGAGCTGGATATTGCTGGCGACGGAGGAGGCACGCTTCTGCCAGCGTTCGGCGACACCAGGCTGCCTTGCCAGCAGCGATGCGATATCCTGGTATCCTAGCTCTGATGGGATCAATGCGAAGAGGCAGAGACCCAGACCGAAGGGCGCGAAACGCGCGCCCTTCGGCCGGTTACGCATTACTGACATCGATACGCTCACGCAACGCTACACACACAAAATCGAACTTCAGTACATCCGTAAAATTCGATCCTTTTTGTTGGTACCGAATTTAGGTTGCTGGGGTGTTAATCGGGGTTGCACGCGCGATACACGCAAGGGAACGTTGCGGTCGGCGCAACGGCTTCGAAAGCCTTGGTAAACAGGGGCTCGATGAAAATGGTAAATATCGCGTCAACGAAGGCGATCAGAAATTGCCGCGGTGTGTGACACTTTTATTTCCGCAGCTTGCGGTTCCCTTATTGGAACGGCCACCGTCATTGCGGCGATGCCAACGGGTCCGGCCTACGGCCGGCCCGATGACAATTGCACCCCTGCTATCTCGAGATTCCGGGTTCGCGCTGACGCGCGCCCCGGAATGACGGAGAAGTTCAGGCTTGGCTAGCGACGGCCTTGCCGAGGGCGGCTTGGGCTGCGGCCAGCCGCGCGATCGGCACGCGGTAGGGCGAGCAGGACACGTAGTCGAGCCCGATCTCGTGGCAGAACGCCACCGAGGCCGGATCGCCGCCGTGCTCGCCGCAGATCCCGACCTTGAGACCCGGGCGGGTCTTGCGCCCGCGCGCCACGCCGATCTTGACCAGTTCGCCGACGCCGTCGCGATCGACCGAGATGAACGGGTCGATCTCCAGAATTCCCTTGGCGACATAGGTGCCGAGGAAGCTCGCGGCATCGTCGCGGCTGATGCCGTAGGTGGTCTGCGTAAGGTCGTTGGTGCCGAACGAGAAGAATTCGGCGGTCTTGGCGATCTCGCCCGCCATCAGGCAGGCGCGCGGCAGTTCGATCATGGTGCCGACCTGGTAGGCCAGCTTCTTGCCGGTCTCCTTCATCACCGCCTGCGCGGTGGCGTCGATCCGGCTCTTGATCAGGTCGAACTCGGTCTTGGTCGCGATCAGGGGCACCATCACCTCGAGGCCAACCGCCTTGCCGGTGCGCTTTTCCGCCTCGACCGCGGCCTCGAAGATGGCGCGCGCCTGCATCTCGGCGATTTCGGGATAGGCGATGGCGAGGCGGCAGCCGCGGAAGCCGAGCATCGGATTGAACTCGGCGAGATCGCGGGCGCGATCGGCCAGCCGCCGCGGATCGGTATTCATCGCGCGCGCGACTTCCTCGATCTCGGCCTGGGTGTGCGGCAGGAATTCGTGCAGCGGCGGATCGAGCAGCCGGACCGTCACCGGCAGGCCCTTCATGATCTCGAACAACTCGACAAAGTCCGCGCGCTGCATCGGGAGCAGCTTGGCCAGCGCGGCGCGGCGGGCCTGCTCGTCCTCGGCGAGGATCATCTCGCGCACGGTGCGGATCCGCGTCTCCTCGAAGAACATGTGCTCGGTGCGGCAAAGCCCGATGCCCTCGCCGCCGAACTTGATGGCGGTGCGGGCATCCTCGGGGGTGTCGGCATTGACGCGAACGCCGAGCTTGCGGAAGGAATCGGCCCAACCCATCAGCGTGCCGAATTCGCCGGACATCGCCGGCTCGATCATCGGCATCCGCCCGGCCAGCACCTGGCCCAGCGATCCGTCGATGGTGATGACGTCGCCGGTCTTGAAGGTGCGCGTGCCGATGCTCATGGTGCCGCGGCCGTAATCGACGCGGATCGAGCCGCAGCCGGAGACGCAGGGCTTGCCCATGCCGCGCGCGACCACCGCGGCATGGGAGGTCATGCCGCCGCGGGTGGTCAGGATGCCTTCAGCGGCGTGCATGCCGTGAATGTCTTCGGGGCTGGTTTCGATCCGCACCAGAATGACGTTGCGGCCATCGGCCTTCAGCTTGGCGGCTTCATCGGACGAGAACACGATTTCGCCGGAAGCAGCTCCCGGCGACGCCGGCAGCCCGGTGGCGATGATATCGCGCTTGGCGCCGGGATCGATGGTCGGATGCAGCAACTGGTCGAGCGAGGCGGGATCGATGCGCGACACTGCTTCCTTCTTCGAGATCAGGCCTTCATTGGCGAGCTCGACGGCGATGCGCAGTGCGGCTTTCGCGGTTCGCTTGCCGCCGCGGGTCTGCAGCATCCACAGCTTGCCCTGCTCGACCGTGAACTCCATGTCCTGCATGTCACGGTAGTGCTTTTCCAGCAGCGTGTAGAATTTCGTGAGTTCCTTGAACGCCTCGGGCATCGCAATTTCCATCGATGCCTTGTCGGAGCCGGATTCCTTGCGCGCATCTTCGGTGATGTCCTGCGGCGTGCGGATGCCCGCCACCACGTCTTCGCCCTGCGCGTTGATCAGGAATTCGCCGTACAGCTTGCTCTCGCCGGTCGAGGGATTGCGGGTGAACGCAACACCGGTCGCCGAGGTTTCGCCCATGTTGCCGAACACCATCGCCTGCACGTTGACGGCGGTGCCCCAGGATTCCGGAATGTCGTGCAGCCGCCGGTAGGTCACCGCGCGCGCATTCATCCAGGATGAAAACACCGCGCCGATCGCGCCCCACAACTGGTCGTGCGGATCCTGCGGGAAATCCTTGCCGGTCTCGCGCGCCACGGCGTCCTTGTAGCGGCCGACCAGATCGACCCAGTCGTCGCCGGTGAGGTCGGTGTCGAGCGTGTAGCCCTGGCCGTCCTTGAAGGTGTCGAGGATGTCCTCGAAATGATGATGCTCGAAGCCGAGCACGACATCCGAATACATGGTGATGAAGCGGCGATAGCTGTCATAGGCGAAACGGCGATCGCCCGAGAGTTCGGCAAGCGCTTCCACGGTCTCGTCGTTGAGCCCGAGATTGAGCACGGTGTCCATCATGCCCGGCATCGAGGCGCGGCCGCCGGAGCGCACCGAAACCAGCAGCGGATTTTTGGTATCGCCGAACGCCTTGCCGGTCAGCTTGCCGACATGGTCCAGCGCCTTCTCGACCTGCGACTTCAATTCGGCAGGGTAGGTTTTTTCGTGCGCGTAGAAATAAGTGCAGACCGAGGTCGGGATGGTGAAACCGGGAGGCACCGGCAGGCCGAGATTGGCCATCTCGGCGAGGTTGGCGCCCTTGCCACCGAGCAGATCGCGCAGGCCGGCTTTGCCTTCGGCCTTGCCGTCGCCGAAGGTGAACACCCATTTGCCGGACTTTGCCACATCGGCCGCGGGCTTCGCCGACGACTTGACGACCACAGGCTTTTTCGCCGGCTTCGGCGCCGGCTTGGCCGGACTTTTCGCCAACACCTTGCGGGCCGCCACGGGCGCTGCGGCCTTCGGCCGGACAGCCGGGGATGGCTTTGATTTAACTACGGTTTTCTTGAGCTTGGAGGCGGCTTTGGCCATGACTGCAATAAATCCGCGAGAGGAAGGGGAGTTGCGCGCCTTACACCACTTTGGGCGGTTCCGCGCAAGGCGCGAGTTCCCGGTTGAACGCTAGATCTTGAACATCTTGAACAGGCCGAGACCCGCCAAGCCGATGAAGATCAGATAGATCGCGACCACGAAATTGAGAAAGCGCGGCATGATGAGAATCAGCACGCCAGCTATGAGCGCCACAATGGGCTGAATGTGGGCAGCGGTAATGGTCATGAATCTCTCCGGGTCATGCTGGCGGGAAGTCGAATTCGAATCGACAGGGAACATTTTAGCCCCCCGCCGGGTTCCACGATAGGAGACGCGTGTGACATCAACGGGTTCCGCACGCGCCGAAAATGCCGAAATTTGCAGCGTGGAACCCGGGGGTTTTCCCGGAACCATGGCGCGCGCGATGAATTGGGTTCGGATTGCGTGCTGTGAAAGGCCAGCGTGCAACACCTTGAAGGAGCTGCTCATGCGGAACAGAATACTTGCCGTTGCCGCCATCATCGGCGCCATCAGCGCACCGGTCGCGGCGCAGGCGCAGAGCGAAATCACCACCGGCGCCGCGCGCGGCAATACCGTCGTCGTCACCGAATCCGACGGCATCGTCACCGACCAGCGGCCGGCCTTCCGCGAATATGTCATTCGCCAGCAGGTGCCGCCGTTCACGATGACGGCGTGAATGCCCGGCGTGCCACAACGACTCATCTCGCCGTAGCTGTCGC
>JAZJYY010000058.1:4367-10916 GCA_040390145.1 Pseudomonadota bacterium | reverse complement strand
CGGTCGAGGGCTCCGGCGACGTCAAATATCATCTCGGCGCCTCGTCGGACCGCGAATTCGACAACAACAAGATCCACCTGTCGCTGACCGCCAACCCCTCGCATCTCGAGATCGTCGATCCCGTGGTGCTCGGCAAGGTGCGCGCCAAGCAGGACCAGCATGGCGATCCGCCGGATCAGCGCATTTCGGTGCTGCCGATGCTGATGCATGGCGACGCCGCGTTCGCCGGCCAGGGCGTGGTGGCGGAATGCTTCGCGCTGTCCGACCTGAAGGGCTACCGCACCGGCGGCTCGCTGCATTTCATCGTCAACAACCAGATCGGCTTCACCACCTATCCGCGCTATTCGCGCTCCTCGCCCTATCCGTCCGACGTGGCGAAGATGATCGACGCGCCGATCTTCCATGTGAACGGCGACGATCCGGAAGCCGTGGTGTTCGCGGCCAAGGTCGCGATCGAATTCCGGCAGAAATTCCACAAGCCCGTCGTCATCGACATGTTCTGCTACCGCCGGCATGGCCATAACGAAGGCGACGAGCCGGCGTTCACCCAGCCGGTGATGTACAAGAAGATCGCCAACCATCCCGGCACGGTCGAGATCTATTCCAAGCGGCTGATCGCCGAAGGCGTGATCACCGAAGGCGAAGTCGAGAAGGCCAAGGCCGACTGGCGCGCCCGACTCGATGCCGAACTGGAAGCCGGCGCGGGCTACAAGCCCAACAAGGCCGACTGGCTCGACGGCAAATGGGCCGGATTCAAGTCGGCTGACCAGGAAGAGGATCCCCGCCGCGGCGTCACCGGCGTCGACATCGAGGTGCTCAAGGATATCGGCCGCAGGATCACCAAGGTGCCCGACGGTTTCCGGGTGCACCGCACAGCGCAGCGGTTCCTGGATAACCGCGCCAAGGCCATCGATACCGGCGTCGGCATCGACTGGGCGACCGGCGAGGCGCTGGCGTTCTGTACGCTGCTGGAGGAAGGCCATCACGTCCGGCTGTCGGGACAGGATTCCGAGCGCGGCACCTTCTCGCAGCGGCATTCGGTGCTGATCGACCAGGAGGACGAGAGCCGCTACACGCCGTTCAATCATCTCGGCGTCGACCAGGGCCATTACGAGGTCATCAACTCGCTGCTGTCGGAAGAAGCGGTGCTCGGCTTCGAGTACGGCTACTCGCTGGCGGAGCCGAAGGCGCTGACGGTGTGGGAAGCGCAGTTCGGCGATTTCGCCAACGGCGCGCAGGTGCTGTTCGACCAGTTCATCTCGTCCGGCGAGCGCAAATGGCTGCGCATGTCCGGCCTCGTCTGCATGCTGCCGCACGGCTATGAAGGGCAGGGACCGGAGCATTCCTCCGCCCGGCTCGAGCGCTTCCTGCAGATGTGCGCCGAAGACAACATGCAGGTGGTGCACGCCACCACGCCCGCCAACTTCTTCCACGTGCTGCGGCGCCAGCTGCATCGCGAGATTCGCAAGCCGCTGATCCTGATGACGCCGAAGTCGCTGTTGCGGCACAAGCGCGCGGTCTCCCGGCTCGAAGAACTCGGCGCCGGCACCACATTCCACCGTATTCTCTACGATGACGCGGCGATGCTGCCGGACGAGACGATCAAGCTGGTGCCGGACGAAAAAATCCGCCGCATCGTGCTGTGCTCGGGCAAGGTCTATTACGACCTGTACGAAGAGCGCGAAAAGCGCGGCATCGACGACATCTACCTGATGCGCGTCGAGCAGCTCTATCCGGTGCCGCTGAAGGCGCTGGTGCACGAGCTTGCGCGCTTCAAGAATGCCGAGCTGGTCTGGTGCCAGGAAGAGCCGCGCAACATGGGCGCGTGGCATTTCATCGAGCCCTATCTCGAATGGGTGCTGAACCAGATCCACGCCCCGAACAGGCGTCCGCGCTACGTCGGACGCGCGGCCTCGGCGGCGACCGCCACCGGTTTGATGTCGAAGCATCTGGCGCAGCTCAAGGCCTTCCTCGACGACGCGCTGGGCTAGCAGACTTTCATTCGTCATGTCCCGCCAACGGCGGGGCATCCATGTCTTACTTTGTGAAGATCGACCAAAGCGCCGATGGCCGGGGCCGGCCATGACGCAAGAGGAAAAAAACGATGACTGAAATTCGCGTTCCGACACTCGGCGAGTCCGTGACCGAGGCCACCATCGGCCGCTGGTTCAAGAAGGCCGGCGATGCCGTGGCGGTCGATGAACCCCTGGTCGAACTCGAGACCGACAAGGTCACGATCGAGGTTCCGGCGCCCTCCGCGGGCACGCTCGGCGACATCATCGCCAAGGACGGCGAGACCGTCGCGGTCGGCGCGCTGCTCGGCCAGATCAATGACGGCGCCGTCGCCGCCGCCAAGCCTGCGGCGGCGCCTGCTGCTGCTGCGCCCGCCAAGGCAGCCGCGGCACCGGCGCCTGCTGCCCCGCCTGCTGCAGCAGCGCCGGCCCCAGCGCCCAAAGCTCCGCCGTCGGACGCGCCGCTGGCGCCCTCGGTGCGCAAGATTTCCGCCGAGAGCGGCGTCGATGCCGCCACCGTGCCCGGCTCCGGCAAGGATGGCCGGGTGACCAAGGGCGACATGCTGGCCGCGATCGAGAAGGCCGCCTCGTCGCCGACCCCGGTCAACCAGCCCGCCGCCGCCGTGCAGGTGCGGGCGCCGTCGCCGGCCGATGATGCCGCGCGCGAAGAGCGTGTGAAGATGACGCGGCTGCGCCAGACCATCGCGCGCCGCCTCAAGGACGTGCAGAACACCGCCGCGATGCTGACGACCTTCAACGAGGTCGACATGAGCCACATCATGGCGTTGCGGGCCCAGTACAAGGATGTGTTCGAGAAGAAGCACGGCGCCAAGCTCGGCTTCATGGGCTTTTTCACCAAGGCCTGCGTGCAGGCGCTGAAGGATATTCCGGCCGCCAATGCCGAGATCGACGGCACCGACCTGATCTACAAGAATTACTATCACGTCGGCGTCGCCGTCGGCACCGACAAGGGCCTGGTCGTGCCTGTCGTGCGCGACTGCGACAGCAAGTCGATCGCCGATATCGAAAAGAGCATCGCCGATTTCGGCCGCCGCGCCCGCGACGGCCAGCTCAAGATCGACGAGATGCAGGGCGGCACCTTCACCATCACCAATGGCGGCATCTACGGTTCGCTGATGTCGACGCCGATCCTGAACGCGCCGCAATCCGCCATCCTCGGCATGCACAAGATCCAGGAACGCCCGGTCGCGATCGCCGGCAAGGTTGAGATCCGGCCGATGATGTATCTGGCGCTGTCCTACGATCACCGCGTCATCGACGGCAAGGAAGCGGTGACGTTCCTGGTCCGCGTCAAGGAGAGCCTGGAAGATCCGGCGCGGCTGGTGCTGGACCTGTGATGCGATGGAATGGATGGGCCGGCATCGACGACGCCTGGCGATCACATTTGTCGCCTTGGCGGGGGCGATCAGCGCGGCCTTGAGCGGCTTCTCCGGCGGGCGTTTCCTGCAGCATCATCTCGATCTCGGTGGTGGCTCTGATTGGAATTATCTCAACGATAAGCTCAGCGTTGCCGTATGGCTCGGCCTTCTGGCATGCATTTGCCTAGTAGTGTTTCTGGGGCTGGTTTGGTGGAAAGGACACACAAATGATGACCGGTTCGCATAAGGTCACCATTGCCTGGTTAAGCGCCGTGAGCAAAGTGGACGGGGTGCCTGCGCAGTAGGTCCGCTTGATTGAAATGGGGATACCAATGACCGACAAGGTAGTGATCATCACCGGCGGAAGCCGCGGCATCGGCCGCGCCACCGCGATCGCGGCCGCCGCGCGGGGCTATCGTGTCGTGGTCGGCTATGCCAGCAACAAGGCGGCGGCCGACGAAGTGGTCGGCCTGATCGAGGGCAAGAACGGCAAGGCGATCGCGGTGAAATGCGATGTCGGTCACGAGAGCGACATCCTTGCGCTGTTCAAGGCCGCGGACGGCTTTGGCACGCTCGGTGCGCTGGTCAACAATGCCGGCATCGTCGGCAAGAGCGGCGTGCGTGTCGAGGACATGACGGCGCAGCGGATCCAGGAAGTAATGGCGGTCAACGTCACCGGCGCGATTCTGTGCGCGCGCGAGGCGGTGAAGCGGATGTCGACGAAATTCGGCGGCGAGGGCGGCGTCATCGTCAACATTTCATCGGTCGCAGCAAGGCTCGGCTCGGCCAACACCTATGTCGATTATGCCGCCTCGAAGGCCGCGATCGATGCGCTGACGATCGGTCTCAGCCACGAGGTCGCCACCGACGGCATTCGCGTCGCAGGCATCCGCCCCGGTCTGATCGATACCGACATTCACGCCTCCGGCGGCGAGCCCGACCGGGCGCAGCGGCTGGCGCCGATGGTGCCGATGAAGCGTGTCGGCAAGGCCGAGGAAATCGCCAATGCCGTCGTCTGGCTGATGTCGGACGAAGCTTCCTACGTCACCGGTACCACGCTTGATGTGTCGGGCGGGCGCTAATACCTGTCACACCTTCCAGCTACAGGACTTCAATCATGGCTTCCTACGATCTCGTTATCATCGGCACCGGTCCCGGCGGATATGTCTGCGCGGTGCGCGCGGCGCAGCTCGGCATGAAGGTCGCCGTGGTCGAAAAGAACGCCACGCTCGGCGGCACCTGCCTCAATGTCGGCTGCATGCCGTCGAAGGCGCTGCTGCACGCCTCCGAAATGTTCGAGGAGGCCGGGCACTCCTTCGCCAAGATGGGCATCGGCGTGTCCGAGCCGAAGCTCGACCTGCCCACGATGATGAACTTCAAGCAGCAGGGTATCGACGGCAACGTCAAGGGCGTCGATTACCTGATGAAGAAGAACAAGATCGACGTCATCAAGGGCACGGGCAAGGTGCTCGGCACAGGCAAGGTGGAAGTGTCCGGCGGCGACGGCAAGACGCAGGTGGTCGAGACCAAGAACATCGTGATCGCCACCGGCTCCGATATCGCGCGTCTCAAGGGCATCGCGATCGACGAGAAGCGCATCGTGTCGTCGACTGGCGCGCTGGCGCTCGACAAGGTGCCGTCAAGCCTGCTGATCGTCGGCGCCGGCGTGATCGGGCTCGAGCTCGGCTCGGTGTGGCACCGGCTCGGCGCCAAGGTCACCGTGGTGGAATTTCTCGACCGCATTTTGCCCGGCATGGACGGCGAGGTCGCAAAACAATTTCAGCGCATTCTGGAAAAGCAGGGTTTTGCCTTCAAGCTCGGCGCCAAGGTCACCGGCGTCGATACCTCGGGCAAGACCTTGTCGGCCACGGTCGAACCGGCGGCAGGCGGCGCCGCCGAAAAGCTCGAAGCCGACGTGGTGCTGGTTTGCATCGGGCGCGTTCCCTACACCGAGGGCCTCGGCCTGAAGGAAGCCGGCATCGCGCTCGACGAGCGCGGCCGGGTCCAGATCGATGCGCATTTCGCCACCAGCGTGAAGGGCGTCTATGCGATCGGCGATGTCGTCGCGGGACCGATGCTGGCGCACAAGGCCGAGGACGAAGGCGTCGCCTGCGCCGAGATTCTCGCCGGCCAGGCCGGCCATGTGAACTACGACGTTATTCCAGGCGTCGTGTATACCACGCCGGAAGTGTCGGCCGTCGGCAAGACCGAGGAAGAGCTGAAGGCGGCCGGCGTCGCCTATACCGTCGGCAAATTCCCGTTCACCGCCAATGGCCGTTCCAAGGTCAACCAGACCACGGACGGGTTCGTGAAGATTCTGGCAGACGCGAAAACCGATCGGGTGCTCGGCGTGCACATCATCGGCCGTGAGGCCGGGGAATTGATCCATGAGGCCTGCGTCCTGATGGAGTTCGGCGGTTCCGCCGAGGATCTCGCCCGCACCTGCCACGCCCATCCGACCCGTTCGGAAGCCGTCAAGGAAGCCGCGCTTGCGGTCGGCAAGCGCGCCATCCATATGTGATCTGCGTCCAAAAGGGCGGAGAGAGCATTGATGCGCCGCCTGTTCAAGCCGCTCTGGGTCCTGCTCGCGGTCATCTTTCTGATCGAAGCATGGCTGTGGGATCACCTCGAACCCATCGTGGAGCGGGTGGTCGCGCGGATTCCGCTGCGCCGATTCAAGCACTGGCTGGCCGGGAAGATCGCGACGCTGTCGCCGGCCATGACGCTGGTCGTGTTCGTGGTGCCGGCCATCCTGCTGTTTCCGCTGAAGCTGCTGGGGCTGTGGCTGCTGGCCAATCAATACTGGGCCAGCGCCGTGACGCTGATGGTGTTCGCGAAATTCCTCGGCCTCGGCGTGACGGCCTTCATCTTCGATGTGACGCGGTCGAAATTGCTTCAGATGGGCTGGTTCGCGAAGCTCTACGAATGGGTGCTGCTGTTGCGCGCCAAGGCCGCCGAGCTGGTCAATCCGATCAAGCTGCGGATCAGGGAAGCCATGCGCGGCGACGGCAACGGCTGGCTATCGCGGACAGGGCGACTGATCCAGCGCTATCGCAAGAACGCGCACGAAGCGCGGTAAGCGGAGGCGTGTCGTGAAGTTGCTTCGGAGCGTGCGCTCAAGTCACCTCTCCCCGCTTGCGGGGAGAGGTCGGATCACA
>JAZJYY010000058.1:0-4357 GCA_040390145.1 Pseudomonadota bacterium | reverse complement strand
CCCCCCCCACAGGTATCTCAACCAACACCGGTCTCGCGGCGGCTCCCCCTCACCCCAACCCTCTCCCCGCAAGCGGGGCGAGGGAGAAGAGAAGCCCTACATCAAATGCACCGCGTGCGGGGCGAACAGGCCGATCGCCGTGAAGGCGAGCCCGGTGACCGCCAGGAGGCCCGCGACCCAGGCCAGCGCCAGCATGCCGGTGATGATGGTGGCCGACGCCAGCACGATGCCGATCTGGAACGCCGCGGAAGCCACCTCATAATGATGGTATTTCGCCAGTGAGAGATCGCGAAGTTTCTCGGCCTCCTTGGCGCGGTTGGCCAACTCCACCGATCCTTCGCCGGTGTCCGGCTCCGAGCGGTAGCGCGCCGCGGTCTTCTTCCAGGCCTCGATCTGCTTCTCCAGCGCGGCCTTGGCGGCGTCGTCGCCCATCACGCCGAGGCTGAGGCGGGCCTGGTCCGAGGTCGCCTCGACCACGGTGCGGCGGATGCTCTTGGCCTGGAAGAACGCCCACAGGTTCGAGGCCTCGACGTTCTTGCTGATGGATTCGGTCTGCGCGCCCTTGCCCAGCGTTTCCGAGAACGCCAGAAACAGCGCGATCACCGCGATCAGCAGTGCGATGTTCTTGTTGGAGCCGGAGGCATGCTCGGCGTGCTCCGCGTGCTCCATGCTTTCATGTGCGCCCATGATTCTCTCCCCCTGATGGAATGCGGCACGATTGACCGAACACCGGCGCCTGCGCAAGTGCCAAGCCGATGTGACGCCAGTGTGTCAGGTTGATAAGGCTGCGCTCAGGCGCGCGGATGCGCCGACTTGTACACTTCCAGCAGCCGCTCGGAATCGATCCCGGTGTAGATCTGCGTGGTCGAGAGCGAGGCGTGGCCGAGCAGCTCCTGGATCGCGCGCAGGTCGCCGCCGCGGTTCAGCAGGTGGGTGGCGAAGGAATGCCGCAGCGCATGCGGCGTGGCGCTGTCGGGCAGGCCGAGCGCGCCGCGCAGCCGCTCCATGGTCAGCTGGATGATGCGCGGACTGAGCGGCCCGCCCCGCGCGCCGACGAAAATCGGGCCTTCCGGCTTGAGCTGGTGCGGGCAGACAGCGACATAGTCCTGCACCAGCGCCAGCACGTTTTGCAGCACCGGCACCATCCGCGTCTTGTTGCCCTTGCCGGTGACGATGATGACGTCGCCTTCGCCTGATAGCGGCACCTCGCGGCGCTTCAGGCCGAGCGCTTCGGAGATACGCAGGCCCGAGCCGTACAGCAGCGCCATCACGGCGGCGTCGCGCGCCCAGATCCAGGGGTCGCGGGTATCGCCGGCCCGTTCGTCGGCGTCGGCAAAACGTTTGGCCGCCGCCATCTGGATCGGCTTCGGCAGGCTCTTGCCGACCTTGGGCGCGCGGATCGCCGAGAGCGCGCCGACCTTGCCCATGCCCTCCTGCTCGAGGAAACGCCCGAACGAGCGCAGCCCCGCCAGCGCCCGCATCAGCGAACGGCCGCCGATATCGTCGGCGCGGCGCATCGCCATGAACGCCCTGACGTCGCTGGCCTCGAGCGCGGCAAATTGCGCCAGCGTCACCCGCGCGCCCCAGTGCTGGCTGAGAAACACCAGGCACTGGCGCAGATCGCGGGCATAGGCTTCGAGCGTCTTCGGCGACAGCCGCCGTTCGGCGCGCAGATGCGACAACCAGCGCGTCATCTGCTGCGTGATGTCGCCGGCGGCGCATTCGAGTTCGATTGGCTGAATGACTGGAACTGACGCTGGAATGGACGCTGGGGTGGATTTGGCCACGGCGCTGCCCCGCTGATTTGGATGGACTATATCGCACTTCTTTCGTTTACCGTTCGCTAACTGGCGAAAGCGCCGGCGGCTGCACTGGCCCCGGCCGGCGCCCGGTCCTAAGCTGGTTCCGTTTCTCCCGTTTCGAGCCTGATTCTCCCGATGGACCATTCCGCGCGCGCCAGCAGTTCAACCGCCTCGTCGACACGCGTCGTCGATGTGCTGGTGCCGGTCGCGCTCAACCAGAATTACTCCTACCGGGTGCCGCGCGGCATGGATCTGAAGCCCGGCGACGTGGTGTGCGTGCCGCTGGGGCCGCGCGAGGTGGTCGCGGTGGTGTGGGCGGAAAACGCCAATCCGGACCCGCGGCTGCATAACCGGCTCAAGGACGTCGGCGAAAAGCTCGACGTGCCGCCGCTGAAGCCGGAACTGCGCTCGCTGGTCGACTGGGTCGCCAACTACACGCTGTCGCCGCGCGGCATGGTGCTGCGCATGACGTTGCGGATGGGCGAGCATCTCGGGCCGGAGCGGATGCGGATGGGCGTGCGCCTGATCGGGGCCGCGCCAAAACGCCTGACGCCGGCGCGGCGGCGGCTGATCGACATTTTGTCCGATGGCCTGCTGCACGGCAAATCCGAGGCCGCCAAAGAGGCCGGCGTCAGTGCCGGCGTGATCGACGGGCTGGTCGACGAGGGCACGCTGGCGGTGGAGCCGATGCCGCGGGCGCTGCCGCCGCCGGCGCCCGATCCGTCCTTCTCCCAGCCCGACTTCACCAGCCAGCAGCGCATCGCCGTCGATGCGATGCGGGCGCTGGCCGCCAATGGCAGCTTTCACGTCGCGCTGCTCGACGGCGTCACCGGCTCGGGCAAGACCGAAGTCTATTTCGAAGCCATCGCGGAAGTGATCCGGCGTGAAAAACAGACGCTGATCCTGATGCCGGAGATCGCGCTGACCGGCCAGTTTCTCGACCGCTTTGCCGAGCGTTTCGGGGTGCGGCCGCTGGAGTGGCATTCCGAACTGACCCCGCGGACGCGGCAACGCAACTGGGCCGCGATCGCGGCGGGTGAGGCGCCTGTCGTGGTGGGCGCGCGCTCCGCGCTGTTTCTGCCCTACGGCAATCTCGGCCTGATCATCGTCGATGAAGAGCACGACCAGGCCTACAAGCAGGACGAGGGCGCGCATTACCACGCCCGCGACATGGCGGTGGTGCGCGCGCATATCGCGAAAATTCCGATCGTGCTGGCGTCGGCGACGCCGTCGGTCGAGACCGAGGTCAATGCCCGAAAAGGCCGCTATCAGCGCGTAGTGCTGCCGGCGCGGTTCGGCGGCCAGCACATGCCGCATATCGAGGCGATCGATCTGCGCCGCGCGGCGCCGCCCCGCGGCCGCTTCATCTCGCCGGTGCTGGCCGAGCAGGTGCAGGTCGCCATCGAACGCAAGGAGCAGGCGCTCCTGTTCCTCAACCGCCGCGGCTACGCCCCCCTGACGCTGTGCCGGGCCTGCGGCCACCGCTTCGCCTGCGGTATCTGCGACGCCTGGCTGGTCGATCACCGCTTTCGCCAGCGCCTGGTCTGTCATCATTGCGGCTTCTCGATGCCGCGCCCAAAGGTCTGTCCGCATTGCCAGGCCGAGGAATCGCTGGTGGCGGTCGGCCCCGGCGTCGAACGGCTGCAGGAAGAAGCCGCGCAACTGTTTCCGCAAGCGCGCACCATGGTGCTGTCGAGCGATCTCATCACCTCGATCGAGACCATGCGCAGCGAGTTGAACGAGATCGCCGCCGGCCGGGTCGATATCATCATCGGCACGCAGCTGGTCGCCAAAGGCCACAATTTCCCGCGGCTCAATCTGGTCGGCGTGATCGATGCCGATCTCGGCCTCAGCAACGGCGATCCGCGCGCCGCCGAGCGGACCTTTCAATTGCTCAACCAGGTGATCGGCCGCGCCGGCCGCGAGCAGGGCCGCGGCGTCGGCTATCTGCAGACCCATCAGCCCGAACATCCCGTGATGAAGGCGCTGGTGGCGTGCGACCGCGAGGCGTTCTACGCCAGCGAGATCGAGGCGCGCGAACGATCGGGCTACCCGCCGTTCGGCCGGCTCGCCAGCCTCATCATCTCGGCCGGCGACCGCCCCACCGCGGAAGGCTTTGCCCGCAAGCTGGCGGCGATCGCGCCGATCGACGAGCGCATCCATGTGCTGGGCCCCGCCGAAGCGCCGCTCGCGGTCATCAAGGGCCGCTACCGCTTCCGGCTGTTGGTCAAATCGCTGCGCAATGTCGACCTGTCGGAATATCTGCGCGAATGGCTGGCGGCGGCGCCGAAGACAAAAGGCAATCTCAAGCTCGAAGTCGACGTCGATCCGCAGAGCTTTTTGTGAGGCGCGCGACTGCTCCAACGTCATTGCGAGGAGCGCTTGCGACGAAGCAATCCATCTTGCCAACTGCGCCGCTGAGAGATGGATTGCTTCGCGTTGCTCGCAATGACGTTGTTGGATGGTCGCGGGACGGCCAACCCGACGCGATGCGACAAATTAACCCGTCGGGTAAAATTTCGCTTTTCCAGAAGGGCGAAACACCCGTATGAATC
>JAZJYY010000057.1:0-23056 GCA_040390145.1 Pseudomonadota bacterium | reverse complement strand
TTCCGCTGGAGCAACGTCACCGGCGGCGAGGACGGCCTCGGCGGCCTGAAGCGCGGCAGCATCGGCCCGTTCAGTCTCGACCATGCGCTGACCTATTACATCGTTGTCGCACTGATCGGGCTTGCCGTCCTCTACGTGCTGTTGCGCATCGTACGCTCGCCGTTCGGCCACGTGCTGGTGGCGATCCGCGAGAACCAGTTGCGCGCCACGTTCCAGGGTTATCCGGTGGAGCGCTACAAGCTGGTCGTGTTCGTGATCTCGGCCGTGGTGACCGGGCTCGCCGGCGCGCTGACCGGATTCCAGAATTACCTGGTTTCGGCCGAAGCGGTGTCGGTACCCTTCTCCGGCGAGTTGCTGGCGATCGTCGTGATCGGCGGCATGCGCAACATGCTGGGACCCGCGCTCGGCGCGCTGTTCTTCATCCTGTTTCGCGAGCTGTTTTCGATCTGGACGCCGAACTGGCTGCTCTGGTTCGGATTGATCTTCGTCGCCTTCGTGCTGTATTCGCCGGGTGGCCTCGTCGGCATCTGGTCCACCCTGAGCCGGCGCTGGTGGCCCGTGCCGGAGGAATCCGCCGCGATGAGCAGGCGCAAGATCTACGAAGGCCTGCCGCTGCCGGAATTTTTGCGGCCCGAGGGCCTCAAGGGCACTGTGCTGGAGGTTAAAGGCATCTCCAAGCATTTCGGCGGCATTCGCGCCGTCTCCAATGCCAGTCTAGAGGTCGGCGCCGGCCAGATCCATGCGCTGATCGGTCCGAACGGCGCCGGCAAGACCACGCTGTTCAACCTGATCTCCGGACTCTACCCGGTCGAGGCCGGCACCATCAGGCTCGACGGGCAGGAGATTCAAAGCGTACCGTCCGAGCTGATCTGTCACCGCGGACTGGCGCGCTCGTTTCAGATCACCAATCTGTTCAAGGAGCTCACAATCTACGAGAACCTGCGGCTCTCGCTGCAGGCGCAGCGCGTCATGCGTTTCAACATCTGGCGCGATATCGACAGCTATCCGGAAGTGCATGCCGAGACCGCCGAACTCGTCAAATTTCTGGGCCTCGAAGGCATCGAGGAGATTCAGGGCGGCGAACTGTCCTATGGCGGGCAGCGGCTGGTCGATCTCGGCATCGCGCTCGGCTCCAAGCCAAAAGTGCTGTTGCTCGACGAGCCGCTGGCGGGCCTAGCCGCCGCCGAGCGCGAGCGCGTTTCCAACCTGATCAAAAACGTGGCCGCCAACATTCCCGTCCTGATCGTCGAGCACGACATCGACCGCGTGCTCGCCTTCTCGCATTCCGTCACCGTGATGAACCAGGGCGAAGTGCTGATGACGGGCACGCCCGACGCGGTGCGCAGCGACCGCCGCGTGCAGCAGATCTATACCGGTACCGGCATTCCCGAGGTCGAGCACAGCCGCAGCGACGCGGCGCGCGAGGATGCCGCGCAGGTGCTGCGCTTCGACAGCGTCAACACCTTCTACGGCAAGAGCCACATCTTGCATGACGCCACGCTCGATGTGCGCGAGGGCGAGATCGTGGCCCTGCTCGGGCGCAACGGCGCGGGCAAGTCCACGCTGCTGAAGACGGTCGCCGGGTTGGTGCCGCTGGCCTCCGGCACGATGCAGTATGAGGGGCGCAATATCGCCGGCGTCCCCGCGCCGGATATCGCGCGCGCAGGCATCGGCTATGTGCCGCAGGGCCGAGGGCTGTTCGCGGGCATGACGGTGCGGGAAAACCTTTCGCTCGGCCGTCTGGCCCGCAAGACCGACGGCAGCCACGGCGTGGTGTGGAGCGAGGAGCAGATCCTCGAATTCTTCCCGCGCCTCAAGGAGCGGCTTGATATCGCGGCGGATTATCTGTCCGGCGGCGAACAGCAGATGGTGGCGGTGGCGCGCGCGATGTCGGGCAATGTCAAACTGCTGCTGCTCGACGAGCCGTTCGAGGGCCTGGCGCCGACCGTGATCCTCGAACTGTTTGGGGTGTTCGACCTGTTGCGCCGGCACACCTCGATCGTCATCGTCGAGCATAATCTCGATCTGGTGCTGGCGCTGGCCGACCGCGTCTTCGCGCTGGAGCGCGGCGCGGTGTTTCACCAGGGCCCGGCGGCACCGCTGCTCACCGATCTGGAGTACCGCAAGAAGATCTTGTGGCTGTGACCCCACTGCCCGGGCCGCGTTCGCCCGACGGCCGCTTCGCGTCAGAAACTTGACCTTCCGCCCGGTCAGATTCTGGTCCTTTGCTGACGACGGTCATGCCGGCGGACTTCAGCACCTTTTCGACGGCAAACGACGGTCCGATCAGCCGGTTCCTGAACGCGCTATCATCGAAATGGAGATTAGGACTCGGCTTTCAAGAGGCATCGTCCGTTGTTGAGAACGACCATATCGCGACCGGGCACGCGGCATCTGAACGACACGACGTCGCCATCGCTCCAAATATCGGTGGCGATTTCATCGCCCGGATAGACCGGCGCGGAGAAGCGAGCATCGAAGGACCGCAGCCGCCCGACGTCATAGTTGCAGACGGTCCGCAGCACCGCGCGGCAAGCAAAACCGTAAGTCGCGAGCCCATGAAGAACCGGGCGTGTAAACCCCACCCGGGCCGCCACTTTCGGGTCGGCATGGAGCGGGTTGCGATCTCCGTTCAGGCGATAGAGAAGTGCCGCCTCCGGACGGGTCTCGAACAAGTCGGTTTGGTCCGGTGTCCTGTCGGGAAGCTGATGCGGCTCCGGACCCGAACCTTGAGGTCCGCCAAATCTGCCGTCGCCGCGCGCCATGATCGTCATGACGAAGGTAAACAGCGGCCCGCCATCCGCAGCCGACCGAACAGCCGTCCCGAGCAGCAACACAGCGCCTTTGCCGGCACCCTTGTCGTAAACGGCAGCGACGCGTGAATTTGCCAGCAGTTCGCCCGCGACCGGAAGCTGACGATGCAGAGTCAACCGCTGCTCGCCGTGGAGAAGCTTTGCGAAATCAACGCCCAGCTTGCGAATGATTCCGGTCGATGCGAGCACCACCGCCATCGTCGGAACTGCCTGCAGGCCGGCGCCCTCGAAGACAAACGGCAGCTCATGCACGTCGACCGGATCGCGTCCCATCCCGACGCTGAGCGCGTAAAGCATGGTCTCCCGCTCGCCATACGCAAAGCGCATGTCGGAGACTTCCAGCGCCCTGAGCGCCTCGAGATCAATAGCCACCGCGCGTCCTAGATGCTGATATTGAATTCGCGAATCACGGCCGCCCAGCGCTTGACCTCATCGTCAACAAAGCCCGGAAAATCGGCGACGTCGCTCATATCCTCAAATCCGAAATCGAGAAGCCTGGAATTCACATCGGGCAGCGTGACGATCTCCCGCAGTTCCTTGCTGAGCCGGTCGGCGACGGGCTTGGGTATGGCTGCCGGCGCAAAGAACCCGCTGAACCCCGTCAGACCAAGCACCGGAAATCCCGCCTCGTCGAAGGTTGGCATGTCAGGATAACGCTTCATCCGCGCCGGATTGGCGATCGCCAGCGTGCGCGCCTTCTCCGCCTGAGCCACCGCGCCGCCGACCGATACGAAAGCGCTATCCACTTCGCCGGCGAGGATCGCAGTCAGCGCCGGCGCCTCGCCGCGATATGGCACCTGCAGGAGTCTGATACCGGTATTCTTCATCAGCACTTCGCCGATGATATGCGCGCTCGAACCGAGGCCGTAGGTACCGTACGTCATGGGTCTCGGGCTGTTGCGTCCCTTCTCGACAAATTCGCGCAACGTCGTAACGCCGAGCGTCCTGGGCACAATGAATGCGATCGGCAAGCGGCCGAGCGGCGCCAGCGGCAACAGGTCCGACATCTTGTAATTGGGCGACTTGTGCAGCGATACGTTCTGACCGATCGAGCTCATGGTCGAAAGAATGGTATACCCGTCGGGGTCCGCCCCCGCGACCGCGCTCGCGGCGATCATGCCGTTGGCTCCCGGCTTGTTCTCCACGATCACGGACTGGCCCACGCGTTGCGCCAGCCGGTCGGCTACAATGCGGGTCAAGCCGTCCATCACGCCCCCCGGTGGCAGCGGCACCACGATCTTCAGCAGCCGATTGGGCCAGGGAGCCGTCTGCGCCAGCGCCGGCGTCGCGGCAAGGGTCGCCATGCCGGCGGTCGCTTTCATGAGTGCACGTCGTGTGATCATGGTCCCTCTCAGATTTGTGTTGAACGTCCGGCCCAGAACGGCTCGCGCATCTTTCGCTTGAATATCTTGCCGCTCTCTTCGCGCGGCAGCGTGTCGTGAAAAACCACCTCGCGCGGCACCTTGAAGGCCGCCAGCCGCTCGCGGACGAAGTTCCTGACGTCGTCCTCGGTCAGCGCCGCGCCCGCGTCGCGCTGGACGGCCGCGTAGATGCGTTCGCCAAACTCATCGTCGGGAATACCGAAGACCGCGCAGTCCTGGATTCCAGGACAACCTTGAAGCACGACCTCGATTTCGGCTGGATAGATGTTCACCCCGCCCGAGATGATCATGTCCCGCTTGCGATCGTTGAGGAACAGATAGCCGTCGACATCGAGGTAGCCGACGTCGCCGCAGGTGATCAGGCCGTCCATCTCGACGGCACGGCGGTCATCGTCGCGGCCGTGGTAGTCGAAATCGGGATAGGCCGGCGATCGCGCGTAGATTTCGCCGCTGATCCCGGGCGGCTGTTCGCGGCCCTGCTCGTCGAAGATCCTGATCGTGCCGCCGGGAGCGACACAACCCACTGTTCCGGGCCGCGAAAGCCAGTCTTGCGAAGTGCAGATGGTGGCGATGCCGGTTTCGGACCCGCCGTAGGTTTCCACGAGGACCGGCCCCCACCAGGCAATCATCGCCCGCTTGACATCCGGAGGACACGGCGCACCCGTGTGCAGCACCAATTCGAGCGACGAGACGTCGTATTTGCGGCGCACTTCTTCCGGGAGCTTGAGAAGCCGCACAAAGAATGTCGGCACCATCACCAGCGTGGTCAAACGGTGACGATCGATCTGCCGCAGCAGTTCTTCAGGATCGAAGCGCGATGACAGCACGAGAACGTCGGCCATCGCCAAACCCTGACGCGCAAAGGCGTTGGGCGAGGCATGATAGAGCGGTCCGCCGACATATGCGCGCATGCCCTCGCGGCAGCCGTAAACGTTCCGAAACAGATCGCGCATCGCCGCGGCCTGTGCCGACGTTGCCGGTCGCCGCCGAACGCCCTTGGGCCGGCCCGTGGTACCGGAGGTGTAGATCCACGACGATCGTGGAGGCTGTGGTGGCCTGTCCCACTCCGGATACGCGGCCAGCCACCGGTCCCACTCCCGGTCGCTGACCGCCATGGCGGCGGGATCGACGGCGTCCGGATCGGGCACCACCAGGATCTCACAATCCGGCGGAATTACCTGACGCACGGGTTCGAGCAGGTCGGCATGAACGACCAGCACCTTCGGCTTCGAGTCGCCCAGCATGTAGGTGATTTCGTCGGGGCTGGCGTGCCAGTTCAACGGCACCGCATAGGCGCCGAGAGCGTTCGCGGCATGGGTCGCTTCAAGAAAGGCAAAATCGTTCCGCAACAGCAGCGCGACGGCATCATTCTCCCGCACGCCGAGGTCGGCAAGCCCGGTGGCGGCGCGGCGCCCACGCGCCAGAAGCTTGGTCTTCGACCGGATGCGTTCGCCGACAATTATGGTCGCGATATCGTCGTTCACCGTTCCTCCTGCCCGCAGGTCTTTGCCCAGCTTGACATCGATCTGAATATAATGGACTGACCATTAGATCAATAGCCCAAAGGCATATGGTCAAGACCAGATCGAGGATGTACCGCCATGCGCAATATCGTTTCCCTCGAAGGCAGGACTGTCATCGTCACCGGCGCAGGACAAGGCATCGGCCGCGCCACCATCAATCTGGCGCGAGAACTCGGCGCCAACGCAGTTGCGATCGACCTCAATCGCGACACCCTGTCGACCTACGACACGTCCGATCCCCGGCTGATGACCATTACCGGCAGTGTGACGGATGAGGCATTCGCGACGGACGCGGTCGAGAAGATCGTCGAGCGGTTCGGTGCGATCCATGGCCTCGTCAACAACGCCGGCGTCACCCGTCCGGCGATGTCGGACAAGATGACGCTTGCGCAATGGAATGCCGTCATCGAGGTGCATCTGACCGGAGCGTTTCTGTGGACCCAGGCGGTGGGACGCACCATGCTGCAGCGCGCAAAGGGCGGCGAATCCAACGTCGGCTCCATCGTCAATATCTCTTCCGACGCAGGGCGCGCCGGCGCGCTGGGCCAGATCAATTACGCCGCCGCCAAGAGCGGCATGCTGGGCATGACGATGACGTCGGCCAAGGAGTGGTCGAAGTTCGGAATCCGGACCAATTCCGTCTGCTTTGGCGTGGTCGAGACGCCCATGACCGAAACCATCCGCGGCGACAAGTTTCGCGAGGGAATACTGGCACGCATCCCGATGGGGCGCTGGGCGCAGCCCGAAGAGGTGGTGCAGCCGGTCTGCTTCCTGCTCTCGGACGCGGCCTCCTACATCACCGGCCAGCACATCGCGGTCAACGGCGGTTTCCACATTTCCATCTGATCGACCGGCGGAGCCGGCCGCCGATGGTTGCTGCGGCCGGCGTGATTGGGCCAGTTCCGCAGCCGATCCGCAAGTCCGCTCGACCCGCCAGCATCACGCCACAGTGAGCCGCCATTGCAGCAACGAATATGGCGGCGTGGCTTCGGGATGATGCTCGAATACGCCCTCGACGCCGGCACCGATCGCGACGGCCTGCATCGGATCGCCGAGGAGATTGCCCGCCATGCGAATGTTTCCGGCGTCCGGCAGTTCCACCAGCACCGCAAGATACGGTCCATGCTGGCGCAGAGTGTCGTGCGACGGACTCCAGACTCGCTCCCAACTGAAGATACGTCCGCGCGGCTCGATCGCGGTCCATTCAAGGTCGAACGAATGGCAATGGTGGCAAAGCCATTCGGGTCCGAATTGCCAGGTCCTGCAATGCGTGCAGCGTTGCACGAGGAGACGGTTCTGCCGCAACCCCGCCCAGTAAGGCGCCGACAATCCGTCGGGTTCTGGCACCGGGATCGGCAATCCCGCGGGAAGATAGGCCGGAGGCGATGCGTCGTTCATATCGTCGCTCCCGAGCCGAGAAGAAGGTTGCTGGCTGGCGTCACCATCGGGCCGCCGATCACCATCGCCACGTCGTTTCGCTTGACCTGGTTGGCCGATTGGCCGCGTATCTGGCGCACCGCCTCGATCACCAGTTCGAAGCCGTGCATGTAGCATTCGGCCAGGTTTCCACCGCTGGTGTTGAGAGGCAACCGTCCGGCGGGCGCGACAAGATTCTCGAGCGTGAGAAAATCGTTGGCCTCCTCGGGCTTGAAGAACCCGTGCTCGGCCAGCGCCATCACCACGCCGCCGGTGAAGTTCTCATAGCTCTGGACAACGTCGACGTCGGACGGTCCGATCCCGGCCATGCGGTAGAGGGCCGGTGCGAGCGTTTCGAAGCTCGCGCTGGCGTACTGCGGCGAATTGTGCGGTATGGCTGCGCTGCGATATCCGGCGCCGACCGCCGCGCCGAGTATGTAGGCCGGCTTGTTTCGGAAATCCCCGGCGCGCTCCTCGGCTACGAGGATGATGGCCGCGGCACCGTCATTTTCCATGCAGCAATCGAACAGGTGAAACGGCTCGGCGATCCAGCGCGAGGCGTTGTACTTTCCGGGGTCAAGCGGCTTGCCGAACATCACAGCGCGCGGGTTCGACTGCGCATGATGGTATGACGCCAGCGCAATCGCCTGCATGGCTTCCTGCCGTACGCCATGCTCATGCATGTAACGCCGCACGCGCATCGCGAAGCGCTGCGGGGGCGCAAGCACGCCATAGGGCATCAGATAGGCCCTCTCACCGGAGATGCTGCTGATGCTTCCGGCCTGTCCAAAGCGTCCGTACTGCCCCTGCGCCAGGGAGCGAAACACCACGACGCAGTCCGCAAGACCTGCGACAATGGCAGCCGCGGCGTTGGCCACCGCCGCACAACAGCCGCCGCCTCCCCCGCCCCATTGCATCGTGGCCGTACTCAGCCGGCGCGTCCCCAGCGCGGCGGCGAGCCGCGATGCCTCGCTCCGTTCGTCACTGTAGGACGAGAACCCGTCGATTTCGCGCGGATCAAGACCGGCGTCGTTACAGGCGGCCAGGACCGCTTTGACGGCTAGCTTGAACTCCGGGTCAGGCGACGCGCCGTGGCGATAGTATTGCGTTTCGCCGATCCCGATGACAGCGACGCGACCCCGCAGCGTGCGTTCGCTTTGTGCCCGCGCCATCAGACTTTGACGGCATTGGAGGAGTTTTCCGATGCGTCGGCGCCGAATGCGCCGGCCCGGGCGAGCTCTGCGAGTCGCTCGTCGTCATAACCCAGCAGATCGCGGAGCACCTGCTCCGTGTGCTGACCGACGGCAGGCGCGGCCACGGGGTCGACGACAGGCGTATGCGAATAGCGGATCGGCAGGTTTACGTTCGGCACCCATCCAAGCGTCTCATGCGGAATTCGCGTGACGATGCCGCGTTCCCGGGCTTCGGGAGAACGGATGGCCTCACCGACGGTCCGGACCTTGCCGCACGGCACGCCGGCGGCGCGCATCCGGGACTGCCAGTGCGGCCAGGGATGCTGCGCGAATACATCCCCGAGGATGGCAAACAGTTCATCCCTGCGCCGTATGCGGTCAGGTCCGGTCGCATAGAGATCGGACGAGGCAAGGTCGGGACGATCGATCACCTGCGACATCAGGCGCTGAAAGATTTTGTCGTTGCCGCAGTTGATGTAGAAACCACAATCGCTGGCCTGAAAGACGCCTGACGGGCATGTGTCCGGACTGGTATTGCCATGCCGCTGCGGGTCCGCGCCGGTAAATAATTGCTGCATCGAGGCATATCCGGTCATCAGAACGGCATTGTCGAAGAGCGAAATCTCGACCGCCTGGCCCGCGCCGGTGCGCTCGCGCGCGACAAGCGCACCGAGCACGGCGTTGCTGGCCATCATCGCCGTGCTGATGTCCATGACCGGCGACAGCGCGCGCACTCCCTCGCGGTCCGGATAGCCGTTCATGGAAACAAAGCCGCTTTCGACCTGGGCAATCGGATCGAAGCCGAGCCGGTCCGAGAACGACCCCTCCCGCCCGTAGGCGGAAACCGAACAGTAAATGATCGAAGGCCTGATCTTGCGGCAACTCTCGTAGCCGAGTCCAAACCGCTCCATGACCCCTGTGGAGAAATTTTCGACGACGACATCCGCCGTCCGGATCAGATCGCGCGCGACCTCGACACCTTCCGGCGATTTGAGGTCGATCGCGACGCTCCGCTTGTTGCGATTGGTCCACAGAAACGGGGCACCATGCTTCAACCCCGGATGGACCGGCGGATAGCGACGCAGGTCGTCGCCGCGCCCGGGTGGCTCGATCTTGATCACGTCGGCGCCCATGTCGGCCAGGATCATGGTCGCAAAGGGTCCGGCGATGAAGTGCGAGAAATCGACGACCCTGATGCCGTCAAGCGCCTTCGGCGCACCCGAAGGACGCGGCGTGTGTTCAGGAAAATCCGCTTCGAATTGATCCAGCATCTTTGCATCCATTGGTTTTTCTCCCGGCGGTCCGGTTCAGAGGTCAAGCACGAGCGTGCCGGATTTCGATCCCGAACAGCAGATCATGATGGTTTTATTCGTCGCCTTCTCTTCCGGGCTCAGAAACAGGTCGCGATGATCGGGCATTCCCTCGATCACGCGCGTCTCGCAGGTCCCGCAAACCCCCTCGGCGCAGGAGTAATTCGCCATCACGCCGGCATCGAGCAACGCGTCGAGAATCGTCTTGCCGGGTTCGACCGCAATCGTGCGATTGCTGCGCGTCAGCCTGACTTCGAATCCGCCGTCGGTGGCTGCCGCCTGCCTGGCCTGAAAATACTCGACATGGACCTGAGCGGCCGGCCGGCCGGCGGTGGCTTTCTCGAAAGCTTCGAGCATGGGTAGCGGACCGCAACAATAGAGATGCGCGTGCGCCGGCGCGCTTGCGACGATGGTGGCGAGATCGAACGACCGCCCGCCACGCTCGTCGTCGAAGTCAAAGTGCAAATTGCCGTGACGGTCCGGCCTGACGGCATCTAGATCGTCGAGGAACGCGGCAGCCTGCCGCGTTCTTGCCGCATAGAACAATTCCCATGGGCGCGCGAGCGCCTCGAGGCGGCGGATCATCGACATCATCGGCGTGATGCCGATGCCGCCGGCAATCAGCACGGAGCATTCCGCCTCCTCATGGAGGGCGAAATTGTTTCGCGGCGCAGAGATCGTGACGAGGTCTCCGGCCTTGATGGTATTGTGAACAAAACTCGAGCCGCCGCGGCCTGACGCGTCCTTGTTGACCGCGATGAGGTACCGATGTCTTTCGCGTTGGTCGTTCACAAGCGAATAGCTGCGGATCATGCCATTCTGCAAATGCAGGTCGACATGGCTGCCGGCGGTGAACGGCGCGAGATCACCGCCCTCGGGATGCACCAATTCATAGGAATTGATGCACTCAGCTTCATGGCTGATGCGCTTGACCCGTAATTTACTGAGACCGTCAGCCATCATAAGGCGTTCAGACCTCGTAGCCGAAGTCGGCACCGAGCTTTGCCCGCATGAAAGGTGCACCGACATCAACCCACGAGTCTTCCGGCGGCAGCCGCAAGGACATCGCCCGCACCATGAACACGTCCGGATCGGTGACGCCCTTTGGCTTGGTGCCGTGATCGCGATAGGCGCCGAGCGCCTCGAGAATGAATCGCCTCGTCATGGCGATGCCCGTATCGCTCGAACACAAGTTCTCTTTGGTACGATCGAAGATCGGCGAAACGCCACTCTGGCAAGCTCCGTCCTGAACCCAGAGTCCCGGCAGGCCGGAGAACCATGTCGTTTGCTGCAATTCGTTGTCGAACTGGAATCCGTTCTGGGGATTGTACTTCGTCCAGTAGTCGGCGTACGGCACCGTCACCGGCTGCTTGACAAGCGCGTGGCGGCTGGCGTGGCCGCTCTCCCGGCCCTTGTGCCCTTCCGAGAAAACCTGCCGTGTCTTGGCCAGCAGCGGTTGCGACGGATGATAGGAGAACATGATGCAGAGCGTGTTCTCATCGTCGATCGGCACCCAGGCATGGCCGCTCAAATCGGGAAACGGCGACAGCGGCGGAACGAGCGTATAGAAGGGCAGCATGAACTGATTGACACGCCAATACAGTGTGTTGGCATCGTAGTTTCGCCGCGCCGCAATGCTCATCCCGAAATCCTGCTTGACGCATTCGAAAGTCGGGCGAAGATCGCGCTTCTGGATCCAGGCGCTCGTCGTGCCCTGCGCGTCGAGCCTGCCGTGCAAAAGCGGCGCATGGGCGGAATCGATCTCACCTTCAACGGCCTGCAGCCAGTTGCACTCCTGAACGCGGAGGGAGACGTGAACCTGATCCTGCGAGACAAGATTCCACTCGACGTTCGGCAGCGGCGGAGGGGCCGCCTGATCAGGACCCATATAGGCCCAGATCATCCCGTTGCGCTCCCGGCACGAATAGGCCTTGATTCGCACCCTTTCCTTCAGTCGGCTCCGGACCGGCTCGGCCGGCATGTCCGTCACCGCACCGCTCACGTCGAACTTCCAGCCGTGATAGACGCAACGCAGGCCGCAATCCTCGTTGCGCCCGAAAATCAACGGAGCCCCCCGATGCGGACAGGCCTGATCGACCAGGCCAACACGGCCCTCCGTGTCCCTGAAGGCGACGAGATCTTCACCCAGCAGCCGGATGCGCTTTGGCTGACCGTCACGTGCCAGATCGGCGGACGGCAGGAACGGGATCCAATAGAGCCGAAACAACTCTCCGAGCGGAGTGCCCTTGCCGACCCTCACCAACCGTTCGTTGTCTTCCTGCGAGAGCATTGTTCTTCTCCTCGATTGCTCGTTTTGGGTTGAACCTTCAGGCCGACTTCTGCGCCAATAACGCTGCGATCCGGCCCGACATTCCCAGATCGTGCGCAGTCCATAACGGGTCTGATGTAGCCAGCGGCTGCCTCGGAATCGGAGGCTGTTCTCCGGCTTCCACGAGCCTGACGATCATCTCGATTCGCAGCCGCTCCAGATCTTTCAGCGCGTCCTCAACGTCGTCACCTTCTGCAGTGCAGCCGGGAAGCTCCGGATAAGCGAGGCGAACGAGCCATTCTCCGGACTCGGTCTCGACGGCTTCCGCCTCAAGCAGATAGGGAATCGACAACAGCGCGCGCAGATCCACTGCAAGCCTCCCGGACGACGCCTCTTGTGTTCCCGGCGCCATTTAATACGTATACGTATCATAACGGCATCGTGTTGGCAACAATGGCGCCCGGCGCGGTGTCGCGAACGGTTGAGACGTCGTGGCCAAGCTGCTAACCGCTTGTTTGCACGAAGCAGTTGGGAGAAGCTCACCATGTCGGCCGAGGAGGAAGAGACTGCGAGTTCCGCTGCCGCCCTCGCGCGTCAGTGGAAGCTCGAGAACGGGGTTGGGTTTCTGCTCCGCCTGCTCGAAGCCAAATATGACGGCCTCTACCAGAGTGTAACGCGGCAGACCGACATCACGCCTCGGCAGTTCGGCGTTCTGATGGCGCTGCTGCAACAGGGCCCGATGACGCCCTCGGCCCTTGCAGACCACATCAGTTGCGATCGAAACACGTTGAGCGAGATGCTGAAGCGGATGACGGCGCGCAGGCTGATCTCGAAGAAGAACCATCCGGGCGATCGCCGTTCAATCCAGGTGCAGATCACGGCCAAGGGCACCAACGCCCTGATGGCTGTGGTTCCGGCCGCGGCCCGGCTGCAGGACCTTATGCTTGCTCCCTTGAGCCAGGACGATCGTGCTCATTTCTTGCGATGCATGCGATTGATCGCAACCTCGCCTCCTGTCGCCGACGCATAAGCCCGCGCTCGCTGCCGCCGGCGTCGGACCGCGGGACGTCGTAGTTCCCATGGAGCAACGGCCTTCCAGAGCACGCTTGAAATCGCGCTGCCACTCTGGTACGTATACGTACTAATAAACGAAAGGCGCCATAGAGCGTCCATCTAGGGGAGCCGCTCATGCGCACGTTGATCCTGCTGCTGTCGTTGTTGGTATCGCCGGCCCTGGCCCAGGGCTACCCGGAGCGGAATATCCGGATGATCGTGCCTTATCCGGCGGGCGGCTCCACCGACATCCTCGCGCGCACGATCCTGCAGCCACTTACCGAAATTCTGGGTAAGGCGGTCATCATCGACAACAAATCCGGTGCCGGCGGCATCATCGGCACCACGGAAGCCGCGCGCGCAACCCCCGATGGATACACCATCGTCTTCGGCAATCTTGGGCCGAATGCATTGAACGCGAGTCTCTACAAGAAGCTTGCCTACGATCCCGTCCGCGATTTCGTGCCGATTTCGAAGGTCGTGGACGTGCCGTTTCTGCTGGTGACAGCGCCTTCCACCGGGATCAGCAGCGTCACCGACCTCATCCAACGCGGCAAGAAAGACCCCACCGCCCTGACCTACGCCTCGGTTGGTCTCGGATCGGCTTCGCATGTCACGGCGGAACTGTTTCGCCGCCAGGCCCTCATTGAGATGCGCCATATCCCTTATCGCGGTGGAGCACCGGCAACCAACGATACGGTGACGGGTCAGGTTTCGGCCTATTTTATTACGCCGCTGGAAGGGCTTGGTCAGGTTCAGTCGGGCGCGCTCAAATCGCTGGGGATCAGCACTGCCGCGCGCTCTCCCCTGTTTCCCGACATGCCAACCATCAACGAGGCGCTTCCCGGATTTCAGGTCGTGGTCTGGTTTGGCATCCTCGCGCCCGCCGGCACTCCCCCGGAGATCGTGGCCAAGCTGAACGATGCGATCACGCGCGCGATTGCGACGCCGTCCGTGCAGGAAGTCCTCAGGAAGCTCGGCGTCGAGCCAAGCGGATCGACGCCAGAGGCCTTCGCGGCCACCATCCGCACCGACGTCGACAAGTGGGCGAAGGTGGTGAAAGAGGCGGAGATTACGCTCGACTAGCGCCGCCTCCCGCTATTCGGTCTTTACGCTGCGTTCCTCGATCACCTTGCGCCACGACGGGATTTCGGCGGCGATCAGCGCATACAGTTCGGCAGGCTTGCTGGCCTTGGCCTCGACCCCATAAGCGAGAAAGCGGTCCCGCAATTGCGGCATCGCCAGCACCGTGTTGAACGCGGCGTTGAGCTTGCTGACGACTTCCGGAGGGGTACCGGTAGGCGCGAGGATGCCAAACCAGGTTTCGACCGAATAGCCCTTCAGTGCATTGCCGATGGGCGCCGCACCCGGAGCAACCGGCGAAGGACCAGGCGATGAAACGCCAAGCAGCTTCACCTTTCCACTGCGGATATACTCATTCAACGTGTCGGAAGTCGTTGTGAGCAGGATATCCACTTCGCCGGCAAAGATCGCGAGCGTCGTCGGCGCCTGGCCGCGGTATGGAACGTGCACCATCTGCAGGCCCGCCTGGTTCAGAAGACGCTCGGTGCTGAGATGTCCAAGCGACCCCGGTCCGGCGGATGCGTACAGCATCGGCTTGCTCTGTGCCTTGGCGTAGGCAATGAGCCCCGCCACGTCGTTCACGGGCACCCTTTCGTTCGCCACCAAAACCAGCGGCGCCGTGGAAACGAGCGACACCGTCGCAAAGCTCTTCAACGGATCGAAGTCGACGCCCTTTTGCAGCAATGGAGCAATCGAAATCGGCCCGTTGTTGGCAAACAGAAGCGTGTAGCCGTCGGCATCCGCCCGGGCCGCTTCATTGGAACCGGTGGTGCCGGCCGCGCCGCCGCGATTGTCGATGACAATCGGTTGGCCCAGAGCTTTCGCCATCGGTTCCTGCAAGGCACGCGCCATGATGTCGGTCGAACCGCCGGCGGGATAGGGCACGATGAGCCGGATAGGACGCGAGGGATAATTGTCCGCTGCCGCGGGCGCGGCGAGCAGCGCAACCCCGAATGCGAAAGTCAGAACTCTGAACACCTTCACGTCGATCCTCCCATGTTGCTTCTTGATCGTCTTGCGGTACCACGCGCGCGGCCAGCGGCTGCGGCAGCTTCCCCGATGCACTGCGGCAGCCGCCTGTCCGGCGGTCATTGGACAGACCATTGATGCATTTCAGCCCGTGAGCGTCAAGAGTTCGGTTTTGCTGTCCAATCCGGTCAGATTGATATAAGGAATGAATGCGCGGGCATCCGCGCCCGCATTGAGGTGAACAAGGCCGTGACCAGGAAGACGACGATCGCTGCAACAACGCCGGCTCGGGCAAAGAAGCGCCCCGCCGCGGGGCGACGCGTGGTCAAGGTTGCCGATCCGGTCGCGGCGGACCGGTCCCACCCCCAGTTCGCGCCGATCCGCACCAAGCGCGTGTTCGAGGAGATCTGCGAACAGGTTCGCCGCGAGATGGCCGCGGGTTCACTGCGGCCGGGCGACAAGCTGCCGCCGGAACGCGAGCTTGCCCTGAAACTCGGGGTCAGCCGGGCGGCGGTGCGCGAGGCCTTGCGCAGTCTGGAAATTGCCGGCGTTGTCGGCCTGCAGAAGGGCGCGCACGGCGGTGCTTTCATTCTCAAGGGCGATCCCGACATTGTCACCCGGTCGATCCGCGACATGTTTCATCTCGGTCGCATCTCGCTGGACAACCTCACGGAAGCCCGTACCCTGGTGATGCAGATGGCCATCGAGCTCGTCTGCGAGCGGATTCGGCCGACCGCGGTAGCGGCGCTCGAGAAAAACGTCGATCGTCTGACGACGCTTCCGGTCTCCGGAAAAGCTTCCGAACGCGTTGCCATCAGTGCGGAATTCTATCGCCTGATCTCGCAGGCCACCGACAACACCGTGTTGCAGGTCATCATCGAGGCCCTGACCGAGATCGTGCTGCAGCAGGTGGAAGAGTCGAACATCGAATTTTTCCCGAACCTGATCGCGCATCGGCGAAGGCTGGTCGAACATATTGCGAACCGTCAGGTGGACGACGCCAAGCGGGAAATGACCGAACATCTCCAGCGGCTTCGACGCCACCTGATGCGGGCCGAACGGACCGCCGCCGACAGCAAGGCGACGCGCGCGCTGGCCGAAGAATCGGCACGCTAGAGATTTTTCGACGGGTCGCTAGCGCCCAAACCAGCTTCTCTTCTCTCAAATGGTTGTATCCGATCGACTGCGGCGCGGCGCAACTCGCACGTTGCGGAACGCAGCCATGCGACGGCGCGTTTGACAATCAAACCGGCCTGCTTCTAGTATGGTCTGACCAATAGTCCTTAGGCGAAAGAAGCCGGAATATGGCCGAACCCGATTATTCGATGGCTGAACTC
Organism: Pseudomonadota bacterium; assembly: GCA_040390145.1. Taxonomy (GTDB): domain Bacteria; phylum Pseudomonadota; class Alphaproteobacteria; order Rhizobiales; family Xanthobacteraceae; genus Bradyrhizobium. The sequence continues at coordinate 6,708 of JAZJYY010000057.1, read as the reverse complement.
CATGCCGTGTTGCTGGCGCGCGATCTGCGCGACGGAGAAAAGGCGATCATCGGCACCAATAGCGACGTTCAGGTCGCGGCCTGCAATCTCGCAAGGTGCCGGCAGGCGCCGACGCTGTGGTGGGTGTCGGGCCCCGGCGGCATGGTCAATTGCAACGAGCCGGTGATCCGCTCCACCGCGCGCACCGAAAACATTGCCTGGAGCGAGGCGATGATGGACCTGCCGCAGATGGTCGATTTCATCGACTGGAAGATCCATTTTTTCGATTTCGCCATTCTCGGCGCCATCCAGGTCGACCGCTTCGGCAACATCAACACGGTCTGCGTCGGACCGCATGACAGGCCGCGACTGCGCGGTCCCGGCACGGTCGGGATCAGCGCCCTCTGTGCGCTGGCGCGGCGGTTTTATGTGGTGATGGCGCGGCACGACCGCGGCAGCTTTCCGGAGCGGGTCGACTTCCTCAACGGCCCCGGCTTCCTCGACGGCGGCACCTCGCGTACCGATCGCGGCCTCCCGGAGGGCGGACCGAAGCTGGTGATCAGCCCGTTCGGCATTTTCGATTTCGAACCGGTGTCCAAGCGGATGCGCGTCAAATCGCTGAATCCGGGTGTCACAGTCGAGCAGGTGCAAAAGGCGACCGGTTTCGAACTCGTGATCGAGGGGACGCCAACAGTAACACCGATCCCGACGGAAGAAGAACTGCGCGTGCTGCGCGAGAACGTCGACTCGACCGGTGTATTGCGCGAGCGGCGACGCGCGTGATCGGGCAACGACCCAGGAAGGGAGAAAATACCCAATGTATCTGACCGAAGAGCAGACCGCCTTTGTCGACAGCATCCGGAAAATGGTCGAACGGCACATCGCGCCGATCGCCGCCGAAATCGACGAGAGCGACCGCTTTCCAGAAGAGCTGGTTCCGATCTTCGGCGACATGGGGCTGCTGCAGCAGTGGGTGCCGGAAGAATATGGCGGACCGGGCGGAAACCTGACGCTGCTGTGTCTGGCCAAGCACGAGATCGCCAAGGTCTCGATGGCCTGCTCGATCCTGGCCGGCCAGAACTCGATCGGAATGGCGCTTCCGGTGCTGCATTTCGGCACCGAGGAGCAGAAGCGCCGGTTCCTGCCGCTGTCGGCCAAGGGCAGGACCCTGACGGCGGTCGCCATGTCCGAGCCGCATTGCGGCTCCGACGTCGCGGCGATGAAGACCAAGGCGGTGCGCGACGGCTCGTCCTACGTCATCAACGGCCAGAAGTGCTTTATCACCTTCGGCAGCGTGGCAAATTGGGTGCTGCTGTTTGCACGCACTTCCGAAGGCCGCGGCGTCGACGGCATCAGCGCCTTCATGGTCGATACCAAGACCGAGGGCTTTAAGGTCGGCCGCAACGAACGCAAGATGGGCCTCGGTGGCGTGCCCAACGTGCAATTGTTCTTCGAGAACATGCGCATTCCCATCGAGAACCGGCTGGGCGAGGAAGGCCAGGGCTTCAAGGCCTGTATGCACATCCTCAACCTCAATCGTCCAACGGTGGCGGCCGCGTCGATCGGCCTCGGCCAGGGTGCGCTCGACGCGGCCATCACCTACGCCAAGGAACGCAAGGCCTTCGGCAAGGCCATTGCGAGCAATCAGGGCCTGCAATGGATGATCGCCGACATGGCGATCCAGCTCGAGGCCGCCCGCGCGTTGCTGTTCGAATGCACACGTCAGGTCGATATGGGCGACTTCAGCCAGCTTTCGATGATGGCCTCGATGGCCAAATGCTTCGGCAGCGACGTCGCCATGAAGGTGACGACGGACGCGGTGCAGATCTTCGGCGGCGTTGGCTATCTCAAGGATTATCCGGTCGAGCGGATGATGCGCGACGCCAAGATCAACCAGATCTGGGAAGGCACCAACCAGATCCAGCGCATCGTGATCTCGCGGCATCTGCTCGGGAGGGAAGCCTGATGTCCAAGCTGAAAGCCCTTTCCGAGGCGCTTGACGGTATCGAGGACGGCGCAACCGTCGGCCTCGGCGGCTGGATATTCAATTCGCAGCCGATGGCGCTGGTGCGCGAGCTGATCCGCCGCAACAGGCGCAACCTGCGTCTGGTGCCGGCCCCCGGCAGCATCGCGCCGGACATGCTGATCGGCGCCGGCTGCGTGGCCGAGACCGGGTGCGTGTTCATCAGCTTCGAACAGTTCGGGCTGGCGCCGCATTTCCGGCGCGCGGCGGAGACCGGGAGCATCAGGATCCACGAGCTCGACGGCCCGGCCATCGCCGGCGGCCTGCGCGCCGCCGCCTGCGACCTGCCCTATGGCCTGATCCCCGACATGTGCACGGATCTGCCGCGTGTCAATCCGCAAACTTATCAACCGGTGCCGCATTCCCCCGGCGAGCGCCCGATGCTGAAAGTGCCGGCGATCCATCTCGACGTCGTACTGCTCCATGCGCAGCAGGCCGACGAACTCGGCAATGTCCAGTATTTTGGCCCGGTGTTCTTCGACGTGCTGATGGCACAGGCGGCAAGGAAGGTCATCGTCTCCGTTGATCGTATCGTGACCACCGACATCATCCGGCGGGACAATCACCTGACGAAATTGCCGTCGGCATTCGTTCATACCGTAGTCGAGGCCCCGTTCGGGGCGCACCCGACCTCGAGCGGCGGCCTGTATGAGGCCGACGACGAACACCTTGCGGAATACGTCCGGGCGAGCGGCGGCGCAGCCTCCTTTACCGAGTATCTCGACACCTATGTCACCGGCGCTGCCACCCAAGACGACTATCACCGGCGCATCGGCGGCCCGCGCCTGCGAGAACCCGCGAGCCGATGATGACCGGACAGCAGCAGACGTCAACGCCGCGGCCGGGCCCCCTGCAAGGTATCCGGGTGCTGGACTTCACCGCCATGCTGGCAGGCCCACACTGCGCCCGCCTGATGGCCGACCTTGGTGCCGAGGTCATCAAGATCGAAGGACCCGAAGGCGACCTGATCCGTGCCCGGCCGCCGCTGCGCAACGGCAACAGCAGCTATTTCGGCGCGCTCAATTGCGGCAAGAAGAGCCTGGCGATCGACCTGAAGAACGAAGCCGCCAAGGCCATCATTTACGACCTCGCCAGATTATCCGACGTCGTGGTGGAGAATTTTCGCCCCGGGGTGATGACACGCCTTGGCTTCGACTATGCCACGCTGAGCGCGCACAATCCGAAACTCGTGTATTGCTCGATCTCCGGCTACGGGCAGTCCGGGCCGGGTGCCGCGCGTGCCGCCTATGCGCCGATCATCCATGCCGCCAGCGGCTATGATGCGGCGAATCTCACCTATCAGGTTCAGCAGGATACCCCGGCCTCAACCGGAATATTCGTCGCGGACATCCTGTCCGGCGCTTACGCATTCGGCGCCATTCAGGCCGCGCTGGTGCATCGCGAACGCACCGGGCAAGGACAAGCCATCGACGTATCCCTGATGGACTCGATGCTCAATCTGATGGTGTTCGAATGCCAGGAAGCGCAATTCCCGAGCGAACACAGGCGTCCCGTCTATGGACCCATGAAGACCACCGATGGCCACGTCATCATCGCGCCGATCAGCCAAAAGAATTTCGAGCAGATGGCGGACGCCATGCAGCGGCCCGATCTGAAAACCGATGCGCGGTTTGCGACCGGTCAGGCGCGCGTCGAGCACTGGACCGAACTCATGGCTACTATCGAGCAATGGACCGCGCAACGGGCCGGCATCGACATTGAATCCATCATGGACGCCAACAGTGTCCCCTGCTCGCGGTTCCTGACGGTGGCGGACGCCATGAAGGATCCGCAGCTGGCCGAGAGAGGAAGCCTCTCCGAGATCAGCGATGGGGCGGGTCCATTCCTGGTGCCCAATGCGCCATTCCAATTTTCCACGCCGACGGCCGCCGGTCCTGCCGTATCGGGTCTCGGGGCTGACGGCCGGGAGTTGCTGTCGGGCCTTCTCGGGTTGGACCAACAACAAATCGACCGACTATACAACGAGGGCGTTCTTTCTCCTGGGCGATAGCGGACATCCAACCCGCCTCCTGGAACTCAGGTTCGCAAAATATCCTCGCCGTCTTGTCGTGTATGAACGCAGCCGACGAAGGGCGCGCTATAGTCAAGGCTCGCTGATCAATTGCACTGGATGATTTGATCGAGCCAGCAGGAGTGTGCCGCGGTGCTGTGCACCAGCTCCCCGGCCATGCCGATTTTCCAGTGTTTTCAATGGTGGCCGGCGCGCTGGCTGGGGCGGGAGGATTCGAACCTCCGCATGGGGGAATCAAAATCCCCTGCCTTACCACTTGGCGACGCCCCAAAACCGGTCTGGAAGGCGGCGGGACGGGGCTCGCCGTGCATTCCTCTGGCAACGCCGGTCTATAGAGGGAGTTGAGCCATTTCAACAGCCTATCCGCCGAATTTCGGCCTGGGCCTGGGCTGGTGCGTTTTGCCAGCCGTATGGCGTAATCCGTCAGGTGGACCGGGTGAGTTTCACCTCCCGAATCGCCTCGCCGCGCTGTTCCCTGCCGCCGATTTCCCTCGCCGGGAGTTGAGAGAAGGCCGGTTTCGTGGGAAGACGGCTGCCCTTCCCTTCCCGTCCCGACCAGCCAGAGACACCGCCATGACCTACCGAGCGCCTGTTAACGACATGCTGCTGGCCCTCAATCACGGCGCGGGCCTGCAGGCCGCGGTGAAAGCCGGCCATTACGGCGATTTCGACGGCGACATCGCCGCCGCCGTGCTGGAGGAAGCCGGCAAATTCGCCTCCGACGTGCTGGCGCCGCTCAACCGGGTCGGCGACGAACACGGCATCAAGCTCGAGGACGGCAAGGTCACCACCGCCCCCGGCTGGCCGGATGCCTACCAGCGCTGGACCGCGGCGGGCTGGAACGCGGTGTCGGGTCCGGAAGCGTTCGGCGGCCAGGGCCTGCCGCTGGCGATCAACGCCGCCTGCACCGAGATCTGGAGCGCGTCGAACATCGCCTTCGGGCTCTGCCCGCTGCTGACCCTGAGCGCGATCGAGGCGCTCGACGCCCATGGCAGTGACGAGCTGAAGAAAATCTATCTGGAAAAGCTGGTGTCCGGCGAATGGACCGGCACCATGCAGCTGACCGAGCCGCAGGCGGGATCCGACGTCGGTGCGCTGCGCAGCCGCGCCGAGCGCGCGACCGACGGCACGTACCGGATCAAGGGTACCAAGATCTTCATCACCTATGGCGACCACGACATGACCGACAACATCGTGCATTTCGTGCTGGCGCGATTGCCGGATGCGCCCGCGGGCACCAAGGGCATTTCGCTGTTCCTGATTCCGAAATTCCTGGTCAATGCCGACGGCTCGCTCGGCGAGCGCAATGACATCTATCCCTCCGGCGTCGAGCACAAGCTCGGCATGCATGCCTCGCCGACCTGCACCATGACGATGGGCGACAAGGGCGGCGCGATCGGCTACCTGATCGGCGAGGAAAACCGCGGCATGCTCTGCATGTTCACGATGATGAACCAGGCCCGGCTCGGCGTCGGCCTCGAAGGCGTCGGCATTGCCGACCGCGCCTACCAGCAGGCGCTGGCGTTCGCGCAGGAGCGCCGCCAGGGCCGCGCCGCCGGCAGCAAGGGCGATGGCATGGACCCCATCATCGTGCACCCCGACGTCAAGCGGATGCTGATGCAGATGCGGGCGCTGACGGCTGCGGCGCGCACCATCTGCTACGCCACCGCGGTTTCGCTCGACATCGCCGCGCGCGCGACCGACGCCCAGGTGCGCGGCGACGCCGCCGCGCGCGGCGCGCTGCTGACGCCGATCGCAAAGGCGTTTTCCACCGACATCGGCAACGAAGTGTCCTCGCTCGGCGTGCAGATCCATGGCGGCATGGGATTCATCGAGGAAACCGGCGCCGCGCAGCATTATCGCGACGCCCGCATCACCGCGATCTATGAAGGCACCAACGGCATCCAGTCGATCGACCTCGTCACGCGAAAACTCGCCGCCAATGGCGGCGCCGCGGTCTGGACCCTGCTCGACGAACTTTCGAGCATCGTTGCAAAGGTCGAAGCCTCGAACGATCCGGCGTTCGGCACCACCGGCGCCAAATTGCGCGACGCGCTGGGCGCGCTGGAGCGCAGCAGCAAGTGGCTGCTGGAGCGCGTCACCTCGGCGCCGAACGAGGCGCTGGCGGGCGCGACGCCCTATCTGCGGCTGTTCGGATCGACGCTGGGCGGCTGCATGCTGGCCGGCGAGGCCCTGGCCGCCCGCGATCTCGGCGAAGGCGCCGGCGATCCCGCCCGCTATGTCACGCTGGCGCGGTTCTTCGCCGAGAATATCACGGTGCAGGCCGGCTCGCTGGAACGCACGGTGATGGACGGCGCCGAGGCAGTCAACGGCGCGGATGCGGTGCTGCTGGGATAAGCCACTTTGCGTCCAGGCGGGGCTGCAACGCAGCCTCGTCATTGCGAGGAGCGCTTGCGACGAAGCAATCCATCTTGCAGCGGCGCAGATCGCGAAATGGATTGCTTCGTCGCATCCGTCTTCGCCCGAAGGCGGGCTTCGGCGGACGCTCCTCGCAATGACGGGGCTAGATTCCTGATTCAAGTTTCAGCAGCAGTTACACGTCCGCGTTCTCGCGGCACGATCTGTCCGAGGTTTGCCTGTCGTTTCTCCCTCAACAATAAGGGAGCAGGGAATGCCGGATGCGCGCTGCACCCGCGGTCTCGTGTGCGAAGTG
>JAZJYY010000056.1:0-20465 GCA_040390145.1 Pseudomonadota bacterium | reverse complement strand
CGGCCGCAGGCCGTTGCGGTCGAGCGTGGCGCCGATCTGGCGGCCGTCGGTGAAGGCGATCGCGGCCGGGCCGTCCCACGGCTCCATGATCGCGGCGTGATATTCGTAGAACGCGCGGCGCGTCTCATCCATCAGGGGATTGCCGGCCCACGCTTCCGGAATCATCATCATCACGGCGTGCGGCAGCGAGTAGCCGCCCTGCACCAGGAATTCGAGGCCGTTGTCGAAGCAGGCGGTGTCGCTCTGTCCCTCATAGGAGATCGGCCACAGCCGGCTGATGTCCTTGCCGTAGAGTTCCGAATGCACCGAAGCCTGCCGCGCCGCCATCCAGTTGACGTTGCCGCGCAGCGTGTTGATTTCGCCGTTATGGGCGATCATCCGGTACGGATGCGCCAGCGACCAGGCCGGGAAGGTGTTGGTCGAGAAACGCTGATGCACCAGCGCCAGCGCGCTGTCGAAATCGGGTTCCGAGAGGTCGGGATAATACTTGCCGAGCTGGTCGGCCAGGAACATGCCCTTGTAGACCACCGTGCGGCACGACAGCGACACCGGGTAATAGCCGGCCAGGCCGCGGTCGCGGCGCTGGTAGATCGCCTGCGAGATCGACTTGCGCAGGATGTAGAGCTTCCGCTCGAACTCGTCCTCGGTCTTGGCCGCTCCGTTGCGGGCGATGAACACCTGCATGTGCGCGGGCTCGGTCGGCTTGACGGTTTCGCCGAGCGAGGAATTGTCGGTGGGCACTTCGCGCCAGCCCAAAAGCACCAGTCCCTCGTCCCTGATCTGGTCCGCGATGATGCTCTTGATGACTTTGCGCCACGCCGTTTCCTTCGGCATGAACAGCGCGCCGACCGCATACTCGCCGGGCTTCGGCAGCGTAAAGCCGTTCTCGGCCGCCTTGCGCGCGAAGAAGGCGTGCGGAATCTGCACCAGGATGCCGGCGCCGTCGCCGGCGCGCGGATCGGCGCCGACCGCGCCGCGGTGTTCGAGGTTGCACAGAATGCTCAGGGCGTCGGCGACGATCTGATGCGACTTCTTGCCCTTGATGTTGGCGATGAAGCCGACGCCGCAGGAATCTTTCTCGAGCGAGGGGTCGTACAGGCCTTCGGCCGGCGGACGCCAGCTGAACTCGCGCGCAACCTCGGCCGGTTTCGAGGCCGGAGTCGCCGACAGCGCATCCATCACGATGTTTTCGCGTTCGAACTCCGACCCGCTCATCTCACGTCCTCTCAATAAGGCTGAAGGCCTCACCGTCCGTGGCGCACCTTGGACGTTTGCGGCACCCACCGGGCCACCGCTCGTCCTCCGCGAGCCGCAATTTCGTAAATTCGGGCCTGGGCGTCCGGCGTCCCCGACGAACGGCCTTGCCTTTTACTTCCTGGCGCCTGAGCACCATCTTTCGCTGCAATCCCTGTGCCGGGATCGCACCGTAATTGAGACAGCCATGCTGTCCTAACTCAGGACCATGCCAAATTTTTTTCTATCACACAAGCGCGTGAAAGTCGCTCCTTGCATGGCAGATCCGTGTTGCCGGCGGGGATAACCGGCCCGCCCCGGATTTGAAGCAAACGCGCCGCGATCCGGCCCAAGGACTGCCGGATTTGGCAATGAAGTTGCCGCCGGGACCAACGAGCGAAAACGCTCAGAGGCGTAGCAGGAGCGATTGTCCGATGAAGCTGTTCACGGGATGGATCATATCGGCCGGGCTGGTGATGGCGGCGGCCGGCGCCGCCAATGCGCAGGTGCTGGCGCCCTACGAAGGCGCTCGATCGCCATACAGGGTGGCGTCCGACATCGGCGGCCCCTATGCGGCGATGCCGCCGGAGGCGCGCATTCCAGACTACGGGCCGGGTTACGGTCCGCGCTTGTTGCCGCCGCATGAGGTCTACACCGTGCTGCGCGACAGCGGATTTTCGCCGCTCGGCATCCCGGTGCGGCGCGGCTTTTTCTACACGATTTCGGCGATCGATCGCGGTGGCGATGACGGGCGGCTGGTGATCGACGCCCGCACCGGCCGGATCCTGCGCTTCCTGCCGGCCAACCGGATGGGCGACAATTTCGACGACGCGCTGACCACTACCTATGGCCCGCCCGGCTTGCCGCCGACCGTCGGACCGAGGAGCGAGCCGCGCCCGCGTGCCGCACCGAAGGTCGCCAGCCGCACGGCAGTGCCGGTTCCAAAGCCGGCGCCGCGCGCCGGCGAAGCCCGGCCGCTGGCCGCCGCCACGCCCGCTGTGCAGCCGGCTCAGCCCGCGGCCGTTCAGCCAGTCCAGCAGTCGGCCGCGGCGGTTCCGACCAATCCGGCCGCTCCGCAGACCACCGGCCAGATCGCTGCTCCCGCAACTGCCCCGGCCGTCGCGGCCAAGCCCGCGCCGCAGATCCTGCCGACCCAGGACATGCCGCAGGCGCAGGGGCTGGAGTAGCAGGCGTGAGCCCTGTCGACACGTCGTCCCAGACAAGTGAGCGAAGCGAATGCGATCCGGGATCCATACGCCGTGTTGTTGCGTTTGCGTCAGGCTGTTGCGGCGATCCAGCCTGGCCTTGAGCATCCGTGGCTATGGGTCCCTGGTTTCGCAGGGACGGCGATAGAACGCCCCGGTTTTCCGGGGCGTAACGTTACGCGGTTCACGGCAGTGTGAAAGCTCGGCCAACGAAATCGGGCCGCGTCGCGGCCGCGCAGCTCTCAGCCGGTCGGGAATTCCGCAACCGCGTTCGCCGCGGCTGCGGCTACCTTGGCGAAATCGTCCGTGGCGGTTGTCATCATGTCGCGGGCGGCGGTGAGGCCGAGCAGATATTTCGGGTCGCCGCTCGCGAGAAACCGGGTCATCGCCACGCCGGCGGCCGTCGCCGCGATGATCGAGACGCCGCGAAGCGCGTCGGTCGCGTCCTGCACCGCGATGGCGGCCGATTGCGCGACAAGCTGGTAGGCCTTGCCGGCACCGCTGGCGTGCACGACTTCCGGCTGCAGCACCGCTCGCTGAATCTGATTGATGGCGTCGAGGACCTGGGGGTCGACCACCTTGCGGTTGGCATCCGGCTTCGCGGAAGCATTGGCCTGATCCGATGCTGCGGCGGATTGCACCGTGGCAGGCCGGGCCGACGCGGCGGCGGTCGTCGCCTTCTTTCCCGCGGACGCCGCCTGTGGCTCGGCAGCAGCCCGGGCGGATACCTGCGCGCCGGATCCCGGGATGGCGGCGACCGGCAGCGACAGCAACGCGGTACAGGCCATCAATACGCTCGCGTTGCGCGCGGTGCTGGCATTCTGTTGGGCCGCGACAGCATTGTACATCGCAAGCCCCAGCGCCTCGGTCATGACCGCGTCGAGCATGGCGTAGGATTGCGACGGCGAGGTTCCGATCACCAGCGTATCGACGTCGGCGGCCATGCCGATGGACGGCTGGTCTCCGCTATGGCCAGGATCTCTCATCGGCTTTGCTTCCCCTGTCGTGTTGGTGGTTGGCGCCGGCGCTTCGCCCGGCGGACCGGCGGGCGCACTCACCGCACTTCCGGAATTATTCATCTGCCGATCTTCGAGGATTTTCCGCGAGAGAGGCTCGCCTTGGCCTTGTCGAGTTCTTCGCGGGCGGCGATGCCGAGGGTCGCGGTGTCGATCGAGAACAGGGTGGAAATCCCCTCCGTCGTGGCCGCCTGGGCCAATACATTGCCCTGCTGCTGGGCGTTGGCGGCGTTCTTCGCGGCATCGGACAGGGCTTGTCCAATCGCGCCATAGAGACTTTGCAGGGAAAGGGCTGGCAAAAAGGCCAGTGACTGCGGATCGGGCGCGGCAGGCTGACTGTCGGTGGCCAAGATGCAATCTCCTGCGGTTGGCGTTCGGCAATCGTGAAATGGAAACGGCGCGCCGTCAACCCAAGATAGTGTCATTTCTTCCATCAACTGCGGAAGCCGCGCACGAAAAACGCCCCTTGCAAAGAAAGCCTAAGGCTTTTCGCTCCCCGGTTCGGCGCGGATCGTTCGGCGCGCCACCATACCCAGCGTGGAACCCTGGACGATGACGCTGAAGAGGACGACAGCGTAGGTCGCTGCGAGAATGAACGGCTTGGCGTCACTGTCGGGAATCGACAATACCAGCGCCACCGATATGCCGCCGCGGATGCCCGCCCAGGTCATGAAGGGCACATTGTGCACCGACATCAGGGTGCTCCAGGCGAAAACAAGCGGGGGCAGCGCCACGGCGAACAGTCGCGCGGCCAGCACGATCGGTATCGCCGCGCCAGCGGCGAGGATGGCCCACGGCTCGAAGCGCAGCACCAGAACCTCGAGCCCGATCAGCAGAAACAGCACCGAATTGAGAATTTCGTCGATCAGGGTCCACAACCCGAAGACGTAGGTCTGCGTCCGCTGGCTCATGGCGTAGCGCGGACCGCGATCGCCGATCAGCAGGCCCGCGGCCACCACCGAAAGCGGACCGCTGACATGAAGCTTTTGCGCCATCGCATAGGTTGCCGTCACCAGCGCCAGCGTGATCAGGACCTCCACCGCATAATCGTCGATCAGGCGCATCGCCTGATAGGCCAGGTATCCGGTGACGAGCCCGAGCAGCACGCCTCCGCCGGCCTCCAGCAGCAGCAGCTCGGAGATCGCCATCGGGCTGGTATCGCCGCTCCCGGCGGCGAAGCGCAGCAGGATCGTAAACAACACGATGCCGACGCCGTCATTGAACAGCGACTCGCCCTGCATTTCGACTTCGAGATTGGCGGGTATGTTGACGTTCTTCAACGTACTAAGCACCGCGACCGGATCTGTCGGACTGATCAGCGCTCCGAACACCAGCGCCCAGGTCCAGGTGACGGGATGCCCGACCAGGCTGGCAAGCAGGTAAAAGCCGGCCCCGACAATCGCCGTGGAGATCAAGGTGCCGAACAATGCCAGCAACGCCACCGGTATGGCCCGGTCACGCAATTTGCCGAGATCGACATGGAGCGCCCCGGCGAACAGCAGGAACCCCAGCATGCCGTCCATCACGACGGAGGTGAAGTCGATCTGCAGCAGCGCCGAGGTGAGCGCATCGAACAGATGCCGGTCCGGAACCGCGAGATCGATGCCGACCAGAATCAGCGAGACCACCACGCTCATGACGAGCAGGCCGATGGAATGCGGCAGCGGAACGAACTTGTGATTGAGCCATCCGAACAGCGCCGAGAGCGTCAGCAAGATGGCGGCGAGATCGAGAAGCGAAAACATGTGCAAGGCCCCGCATGTAGCTGCGTACTAACCGCGCATTTGATCACGAAGCAAACGGCAAGCTTCCGACGGCCGGTCACAGCACGAGAGTGTACGGAACCGCACGCTCGCCAGAAAATGCCGCGACCATCTGACGCGAAACATTAAACTCCGTTTACATCGGGGAACGCAGGCAATTCGCTGTTGTTGACCTTCCATCACAGCAAGAAGGAAGGTTGCCATGCCATTTTACAAAACCATCTCCGCAGTTGTTCTCGCCGGCGCGACGACCGTCGCCTCGCTTAATCCGGCCGCCGCGGCGCCGTTGATGATGAACCCGGGCAATACCCAATCCGCCATCAGCAATGTCGAAACCGTCCAGTATCGCCGCTGGCACCGCGGCCCCGGGTTTCGCCACCACGGCGGTTACCATCACCGGTACGGCTACAATCGCGGATACGGCAGCGGAGCCGCGGTCATCGGCGGACTGGCGGCCGGGGCGATCATCGGAGGCGCCATCGCCAACAGTCAGGCGAGAGCCGGCGACGCTGTTGGCTATTGCTCGCAGCGCTTCAAATCCTATGATCCGGCGTCGGGCACCTATCTGGGCTACGACGGCAACCGTCACGCCTGTCCGTGATCAACCTGATCTTCCACAGTCAATTAAAGGTCGGAAGGCCGCGGATTCTGTCCGCGGCCTTCGCCATTGGCCGTACCGCGCTGGAGAGGTCGCCCGCCACGCGGCGGACTGATACAGGTAGGGTCTTCTGCTCCTCGGGTCGAGAATTGGAAGCTCAGTGACTGCACGATTGCGCAAGTTGCTCGACGACCTTGCGGAGACGTTCTGGCTGATCCCGGCGTTGCTGGTGCTGGCTGGCGCCGCACTCGCGCTCGGCGTGCTTGAAATTGACCGCAGCGAAATTCTTCCCCGCTGGCTGCTCGAGGAATGGCTCTATGACGGGGGCGCCACCGGCGCGCGGACGCTGCTCGGCGCCATCGCATCCTCGACCATCGGGGTGGCGGGCACGGCGTTCTCCATCACCATCGCGGCGCTGTCGCTGGCGGCCGGCCAGATGGGGCCGCGGCTGCTCCGCAACTTCACCCGCGATCGCGGCAACCAGCTGACGCTCGGCGCCTTCCTCGGAACTTTCTGTTACGCGCTGATGATACTGCGCAGCGTCCGCACCGAGACCGAAGGCGCCGGTTTCGTACCGCACCTTTCGCTCAGCATCGGCATCGTGCTGGCCTTCGTCTGTGTCGCGACGCTGGTCTACTTCGTCGGCCATATGGCTGGACGGATCAATGTTGATACCGTGATCGAGTTGGTGAGCGAGGACATCCATGCTGCGCTGACGCGACTCACCACTGACGAACGGCAGCCGCAGCCGCCGCCGCTGTCGTTCTGGCGCGACGCCACGCCGATCGCCGACTCCCGGCGCGGCTATCTGCAACAGCTCGACGAAAGCGGCCTTGCCGGCTGGGCGGCCGAACATGAAACGGCCATTCGCCTCCTGGTCCGGCCCGGCGACTACGTGTTTCCCGGCGCGCCGATTGCACTGATGCTGCCGCCGGTCGAGGGCGCCGATGAAGCGGTCCGCAATGCGACCGCGCTGGGGCCGCAGCGGGTCAGTTCGTCCGACCTGCGGTTCGCCGTCCGCCAACTGGTCGAAGTGGCGGTGCGCGCCTTGTCGCCGGGGATCAACGATCCCCATACCGCGATCAGCGTGCTGGATCGGCTCGGCGCCGCGCTGTGCGAGGTGAAGCCGCTCTATCTGCCGACGGGCGTCTGGAACGAGCAGGGCCGCCCGGTGCTGGTCGTGCCCCACATTCAATACGAGCAGCTGGTCAACGTCATGTTCCACATGATTCGGCAGAATGCGATCGGCAACACCAGCGTGCTGAACCGACAGCTGGAGGTCCTGACCCAGGTGGTCAGCTGCGAGCGGGATCCCGCGCGCATGGCGACATTGAAGCGGCATGCCGACCTGATCATTGGCGATGCCGAGCGCGACGTGACCACACCGGGCGATCTGGAGGACCTGCGCAGGCGGCACCGGGGCTTCGTGACCATGCTGCGCGATGGCCCTCTTGGCCAGTTTGCCGCCACGCCAACCTGAGCGGCCTGCCCGGACCCGCCAAACAACCGATATGGCATGACAAAAAAACGCCCCGGCTTCCCGGGGCGTTCTTGTCTCAGCCAATATCTGCTGAAATCGCCGCCGTTACGCGGCGACCTTCTCGGCCGAGCCATCGACCACCTGCGGCGCAACCGCGCCCGTGGTCGCGATCGGAATGCTGCGCGGCTTCTTGGCCTCGGGAATCTCGCGCACGAGATCGACGTGGAGCAGGCCGTTTTCGAGCGAGGCGTTCTTCACCTGGACGAAATCGGCGAGCTGGAAGGCGCGTTCGAAGGCGCGCGCCGCGATGCCGCGGTACAGCACCTCGGCCTTGCTGCCGTTCTCATTGGCGGATTTTTCGCCCTTGATCGTCAGGGTGTTTTCCTTGGCGACGATCGAAAGCTCGCCCTGCGAGAAGCCGGAGACGGCTACCGAAATCCGGTAGGTGGTTTCGCCGGTGCGCTCGATGTTGTAGGGCGGGTAGCCGGGGCTGGCTTCGGAAGCGGCCTGGTCGAGCAGCGAAAAGAAGCGATCGAAGCCGACGGTGGAACGATAGAACGGGGTGAGATCGTAGCTGCGCATAGGGTAGTCCTCCATTGAGCGACTGTTGAATGAACCCGCCCGCCATCGGGCCGGGCTTTCGCTTGTGTGCAGCCCCAACCTTCCGGTTCCGAAACGCTGGTAGCGGCCTGCACGAAGGTGATATGGGAGGGCGACACGCGCGTTCAAGAAGCGGGGACCTGCCGCTTTTTTCACGCTCCCGCCCTTGATTTTCCATGCCCTTTACCTAGCCGGTCCCCTCCATGACGCTGGTCTCGATTCCCGCCAATCCGGTTCCGGACGATGTCGTCACCGGCACCATCAAGACGCCCGACGGCGCCGAGTTGCGCTTCGCCCGCTGGGCGCCGCCGGCGGGGCGCAAGGGCACGGTCTGCGTCTTCACCGGCCGCAGCGAGCAGATCGAGAAGTACTTCGAGACGGTGCGCGATTTGCGCGACCGCGGCTTTGCGGTGGCGATGATCGACTGGCGCGGGCAGGGCCACTCGTCGCGGCGGCTGCGCGATCCGCGCAAGGGCTATGTGCGCGACTTCGCCGATTTCGAGATCGACGTCGAAACCTTCGTGCAGCAGGTGGTGCTGCCGGATTGCCCGCCGCCCTATTTCGCGCTGGCGCATTCGATGGGCGGCGCGGTGATGCTGCGCATCGCGCATGCGGGCAAACGCTGGTTCGACCGCATGGTGCTGTCGGCGCCGATGATCGATTTGCCCGGCCGCGCCACCTCGTTCGCCGCCGCGGCCCTGCTGCGCACCCTTCGCCTCACCGGGCAGGGCGGCCGCTACATTCCCGGCGGCAGCGACGCGCTGACCGGCTCGGAATCCTTCGTCAACAATCCCTTCACCAGCGATCCCGTGCGCTTCGCCCGCAACGCCGCTATCCTCGAGGAGGATCCGACGCTCGGCCTCGGCTCGCCGACGGTGGCCTGGGCCGATACCGCCGTTCGAACCATGCGTGGTTTTCGCGCCGCCAATTATCCGCTGCAGATCCGTCAGCCGATCCTGATGCTGGCCGCCTCCAGCGACACCATCGTCTCCACCGCGGCGATCGAGGAATTCGCCTATCACCTGCGCGCCGGTTCGCATCTGGTGATCGCCGGGTCCCGGCACGAGATCCTGCAGGAACAGGACCGCTACCGCGCCCAGTTCTGGGCCGCGTTCGACGCCTTCGTGCCGGGCACGCCGCTGTTCAAGTGAGCGCGATGGCGCGAAGCATTTTCGGCGCTGTGCTGGTGCTCGGCATTACACGCGGCCTGGGTGTTGTGATGCCTTCCACAGGGTTGAAAAATGTCCTAGCCTGACGCCCTCGCGTTCGATGGGGGACGACCATGCGATTCCGCGCCAGACGATTCGCCCATGTGCTGGAACGCAGCGGGCTTGCGATGGCGGGGGCCGCCGCGGGTCTTTTTGTCGCCGCCCATGTCGGCACCAGCATCGGCGCGCTCACCTCCCAGGGCTTCCTGCTCATCATGATGATCGTCGGCGCCGTCGGGTTCTATCTCGGCATCGACACGCCCCAGATGCCATTTCAGGAACCGGATGAGGAGCTAGCCGACGGCGTCTCCAGAAAGATCGATGCTGCGGAGCTTCTCAGCGCGGTCGGCACCTTCCTTGCGGCGCTGACGGCGTTCGTCTCGGTCGGCGTGATCTTGCTGCGCGCCGATCCGCATCTCGCCCTGACGTGGCTGGTGATGGCCGGATGGGTTGTCGGCGTGACCATGCAGATCTTCGCCGGGGCCATCGCCCGCATCCGCGCCAAGCGGCGTCGGCCCTGACGTCATCGCCGGTATCGGTTCAATCCGGCGCGTGAAGATTGGAATCCCGCCAGGCAGTCGCATACGCGCTCGCCTCGTCGTCGCGCGCTTTCTTCATGTTGCGTTTTCGGGCGGTTTCGGCCGGAGGTTCGACGGCCTTGTCGTTTTCGATCTGGCCAAGGCGACGGTTTTTATCGGCTTCGGGCATTGGCTTCATGACACACCTCCGATTTTTCAGTGCGGATAATGCGTATTTCTCGACTCTGTTCCTATGTCGGAAACCGGGCGCAACGGCGTTGCGCGCGGTCGCTGCCGGTCCTATACAAAAGAAAAACAAAAGGGGAGGCGAACATGCGCACCAACCGGCCAATCACAGGCTCCCTCGCGCTGCTTGGTATCGCGTTGCTGGCCGCCACCCCCGCCGCCGCGCAAAAACGGGGCGGCACGCTGCGGCTCTATCATAACGACAATCCGCCCTCGACCTCGCTGCACGAGGAGGCGACCATCGCCTCGGTGACGCCGTTCGCGGCCGTGTTCAACAACCTCGTGGTGTTCGATCCCTTCAAGCCGCACGAGAGCATCGACACCGTGATCCCGGACCTCGCCGAAAGCTGGTCGTGGGATCCGACCAACACCAAGCTGACCTTCAAGCTGCGACAGGGGGTCAAGTGGCACGACGGCGCGCCGTTCACGGCGAAGGACGTGCAGTGCACCTGGCGGATGATCATCGGCAAGAGCGACGTCCAGGACTTCAAGCGCAACCCGCGCAAGGTCTGGTACACCAAGCTGCAGGACGTCAGCATCAACGGCGATTACGAGGCGACCTTCGAGCTGAGCGAGCCGCAGCCCGGCCTGCCGTCGCTGCTGGCGAGCGCGTTCTCGCCGGTCTATCCCTGCCACGTGCCGCAGGCGACCATGCGAACCAAACCGGTCGGCACCGGGCCGTTCAGGCTGGTCGAGTTCAACCGCGGCAACTCGATCCGCCTGGTGCGCAATCCCGATTACTGGAAGAAGGACCGCCCGTATCTCGACGAGATCACCTTCCGCATGATCGACAGCCGCGCCACGCGGATGCTGGCGTTCTCGACCGGCGATTACGACATCACCTTTCCGGCCGACGTCAGCGTTCCCCTGATGAAGGACGTCAAGGCGCGGGCGCCGAACGCGGTCTGCGAGATGATCACCACGGGCACGCAGTCCAATTTGATGGTGAACCGCGAAAATCCGCCGTTCGACAATGCCGAGCTGCGCAGGGCGATGACGCTGGCGATCGATCGCAAGGCCTTCAACGCCATCCTGATGGAAGGCCACGCGCTCATCGGCGGCGCGATGCTGCCGAAACCCGCCGGCGAATGGGGCATGCCGCCGGAAACGGTGGCGGCGCTGACCGGGTACAATCCCGACACCGCCAAAAACGTCGCCGAGGCGCAGGCGATCATGCAGAAGCTCGGCTACAGCGAGGCCAAACCGCTGCAGATCAAGATCCAGACCCGAAACCTGCCGACCTATCGCGATGCCGCCGTCATCATCACCGATCAGCTGAAGCGGATCTACATCGTCGGCGAACTCGACATCCTGGATACGCCGCGCTGGTACGCCAGGCTTCAGCGCAAGGATTACACCATCGGACTGAACGTCACCGGCGTCAGCGTCGACGATCCCGACGGCAATATCGTGGAAAACTATTCCTGCAAGTCGGAGCGCAACTATACCCAGTACTGCAACGCCGAGGTCGACAGGCTGCTGGCGGCGCAGTCGCGCGAGATCGACAAGGAAAAACGCAGGAAGATCGTCTGGGACATCGAGCGCCTGCTGGTCGACGAAGCGGCGCGCCCGATCATCCTGCACAGCATCGCCGCCAATTGCTGGCAACCCTATGTCAGGAATTACGTGCCGCACGACAACAGCCAGTACAACAACCTGCGGTTCGAGGAAGTCTGGCTGGACAAGTAGCAAGGCGTTCCAGATCGGAGTCGGTTGCAATAAGCTGTCAACGTCATTGCGAGCCAACGGGTCGCGCGAATGCGCGCCCGATGACAGGCTCCGCGAAGCAATCCATCTCTCCGCGCAAAGAAAGTATGGATTGCTTCGTCACAAGCGCTCCTCGCAATGACGTTGAGGGAGTTCTGCCCTTACGCAAGGTGACCGCGCGCTGCCACAGGAAATGGAGCAACCATGCTCGGCATTCACGACTTCTGGCTCTTCATCCTCTCCGGCCTGCTGCTCAACGTCACGCCGGGGCCGGACACCGCCTATATCGTCGGCCGCAGCGTGCAGCTGGGATGGCGCGGCGGGGCGGCCGCGGCGCTCGGCATCTGCACCGGCTGCCTGGTGCATGTGTTTGCGGCCGCAGCAGGCCTGTCGGCGCTGCTGGCGGCGTCATCGGTTGCGTTTACCGCGGTGAAATGGGCCGGCGCTGCCTATCTCTGCTTCATCGGCGTCCAACTGCTGCTGTCACGCCCGGGCGCGATGCTGTCGGCCGATGCGGCGGCAACCGGTGGCCCGATCTCGCTGCGTCAGGTGTTCTGGCAGGGCGCGCTGACCAATGCGCTGAACCCGAAGGTGGCGCTGTTCTTTCTCGCCTTCCTGCCGCAATTCGTCGCCGCCGATTCGCCGCACAAGGCCGCCGCCTTCGTGCTGCTCGGCCTGATCTTCATTTTCAACGGCATGCTGTGGTGCCTCGGCGTCGCGGCGTTCGCGGCGCGTGCCGCCCGCGGCATCCGGCAATCCGGCCAGGCCCTGCTCTGGATCAATCGCGCGCTGGGCGGACTGTTCGTCTATCTCGGCGTCCGCATCGCCATGCTTCAGGCGCGGTGAATGTTGTAAACCGTGCTGCCGACCAGGTAGAGCCCGAGCAGGATCATCGCGATCAGGAACCAGCGGCGAAACGCCTCCGGCTGCATCCGCGAGCGCACCGCCTGGCCGATGAACATGCCGGCGAAGGCCGCCGCCATCGCTACCGCGCCGGGCAGCGCGGTCGCCGCGGTCAGCAGGCCCGAGGCGGTGAGGTTGAAGGCCAGCGCCACCGTCGCGACGGTGAAGAACACCCCGAGCGCCTGCACCAGCTCGTCCTTTTCCATGCCGATCGCCTGCATGAACGGCATCGACGGGATCACCTGCACGCCGGTCGCGGCGGACACCAGGCCGGTGATGATGCCGACGATGCCGCCGACCCAGCCCTCGTTGCGGCGCGCGACGTGGAAGGTGAATTTGTTGAGCCCGATGATCGCATAGACCACCAGCAGCACGCCGAGCGCGATGGTGCCGTAACGCGCATAGGGCCCGGTCAGCATGTCCGCGTTCAGCCAGATGCCGATCACGGTGCCCACCATCAGTGGCCACAGCCGGCGGATGATGTCGCGCAGATAGGGGCCGACGAAGGTCTGCCAGATGTTGGTGATGATGGCCGGCACGATCACGATGGCGAGCGCGTGCGAGGGCGGCATCGTCACCGCGAGCAGGCCCATCGACACCGTCGGCAGGCCGAGCCCGATCACCCCCTTGACGAATCCGGCGAGCAGGAAGGCGGCGGCGATCAGAAGCAACAGGGGTTCGAACATGAGATCACATTGACCGATCGAGGCTGCCGGCACAATCTGTAGCTTGCGGAGCCAGCCTTCGGATGAGGCGAAGGCAGAAAACGGTGCCGTCATTCCGGGGCGCGAGCGTAGCGAGCGAACCCGGAATCTCGAGATTCCGGGTCTGGTGCTGGCGCACCATCCCGGAATGACGGGATCAACCGATCACGGGAATCACCCCATGCGTTTCGATCTGGTCGACCTGCACCTCTTCATCGCCGTCGCCGAGGCGCGCAGCATCACCGGCGGCGCGGACCGGGCCCATCTGGCGCTGGCGTCGGCCAGCGCGCGGATCAAGGGGCTGGAGGCCGCCCTCGGCACCGATCTTGTGAAGCGCGGCCGCCGCGGCATCGAACTGACCGCGGCGGGCGAAAGCCTGCTCGATCACGCCCGCATCATCCTGCACCAGGTCGAAGCCATGCGCGGCGACCTCGCGGCTTACGCGCGCGGCACCAGGGCCACGATCCGGCTGCTCACCAACACCTCGGGGCTGTCGGAATATCTGCCGAAGGCGCTGGCGGCCTTCCTCGGCCTTCATCCGCATCTTTCCATCGACGTCGAGGAGCGCGAAAGCACCGATATTGCCCAGGCCATCGTATCAGGGACCGCCGACCTCGGCCTGGCCGCCGAGCATGCCGTGCCGGATGCGATCGAGCGAATTGCCTTCAGCGACGATCGTCTGGTGCTGGTCGCGGCGCGCGGCGACGAGCTGGCCAAACGCCGGCAGGTGGATTTTCGCGACGTGACCGGCCGTGACTTCATCGGCCTGACCACGGCGAGCGCGCTGCACACGCACATCGCCGGCCATGCGGCGCGGCTCGGCGCGCGGCTGCGGTTCCGGGCGCGGCTCAACAATTTCCATTCGATCGGCCAGATGGTGGCGGCCGGCATCGGCATCGCCGTGATGCCGGAAGTCGCCGCCAAACGCTGCGCCAAATCGATGCGGATCGGCGTGGTGCGGATTCGCGACCCCTGGGCCAACCGCAAGCTCGTGATCTGCGCCCGCAGCTTCAAGGCGCTGCCGCGCCCGGCGCAGCAGCTGGTGGAGCATTTGAAAGTCGGGCAGCAAAAGTGATTCTATTCGCCCGGCTCCTTGCCGCTCGCAAATGAAAATCCCTCGTCGGCCCATCCGGTGATGCCGCCGATCATCACCTTGACCTTGCAGCCGAGGCGGCTGAGCCGCAACGCCGCGCGATCGGTCCCGTTGCAATGCGGCCCGGCGCAATAGACGACAAATAATGTGCCTTCCGGCCACTCGGCCATTCTGGTGGCGGTCATCTTGCCGTGTGGAAGATTGATCGCTCCCGGGACATGGGAGATTTCATAAAGCTTCGGGCCGCGGACATCGAGCAGCACGAAGTCCGCAGGCTTGGTCCGCATCGAATCATGCACGTCCCAGCAATCGGTCTCGAAGGTCAGCCGCTCCGCATAGCGCGCCTCGACGGCGGCGGGAGAGGCGGGGGGAATTTCGTTCACAAGGCTCATGGGTTCGGCTCCATCGGTTGATGAGGCGACCATCGGTCAGAATGCCCTTGCCCGGAACTGGCCAGAACGACATACTACGTCAAGATCATGCCAAACTCGCCCACACCAAAATCCACCGGACCGCTGGTCGCCGTGCTGGCCTATGACGGCCTTTGCACGTTCGAATTCGGCGTTGCCTTCGAAGTGTTCGGCCTGTCCCGGCCGGAAATGGGCCGCGACTGGTACCGTTACGCGGTATGCGGCATAGAGCCGGGTCCGTTCAACGCCGCCGGCGGCCTCGTCGTCAACGCCAGCTCGGATCGTTCGGTGTTGCGCAAGGCCGACCTCATCGTGGTGCCAGGGTGGCGGGCGATCGACGCGCCGGTGCCCAAGCCGTTGATCGCCGATCTGGTGCGGGCCCATGCGCGCGGCGCGCGCATCATGTCGCTGTGTTCGGGGATCGCCGTGCTCGCGGCTTGCGGGTTTCTCGACGGCAGGCGCGCCACCACGCATTGGCGCTATGTCGGCTCGATCGCCGCCCGCTTCCCGCGCATCAGCCTCGAGCCGGACATGCTGTATGTCGACGAAGGCGACGTGCTGACGGCGGCGGGCAGTGCCGCGGGTATCGACCTCTGCCTGCATGTGGTGCGGAAGGATTTTGGACCGGAGGCCGCCAACAGTGTCGCGCGGCGCCTCGTGGTGCCGCCGCATCGCGACGGCGGCCAGGCGCAGTTCATTCAACGGCCGGTGGCGCGCGAGCGGGATAATGCGCGGCTTGGGCCGATGATCGACTGGCTGCGGGCGCGGCTGGATCAAATCCATTCGATCAGGCATCTCGCCGCCCAAGCCGGAATGAGCCTGCGTACCTTTCAACGCCGCTTCGAGCAGGTCACGGGCCTGCCGCCGGGCGAGTGGCTGATCGCCGAGCGAATCCGTCTGGCCCAGGAGCATCTGGAGCGGGACGCGGCGGTGACGCTGGAAGATATCGCCGCCAAATGCGGCTTCGGCTCGCTCGAAACCATGCGGCATCACTTCAGGCGCCGCGCCGGAACGACGCCCGCGGTCTACCGCAAGCGATTTTCTCTCGCCGCGCGTCAGCTCGCGGTATCGCCGCGGTCTCGCGCGACAGGCCGAAAGTGACTGACTGATTGCGGCTCACTTCGTGGTGGCGAGGCCGGCGTCCTTGATCACCCTGGCCCATTTCGCGGTCTCGCTACCGATGAATTCGCTAAAATGCTCCGGCGCATCGCCGACCACGGTCAGGCCCTGATCGGCGAGTTTTGCTTTGACGGCCGGATCGGTCATCGCCGCGGTCGCGAGCTTGTTCAGGCTTGCGACGACGGCAGGCGGCGTCCCGCCCGGCGCGAGCATGCCGTACCAGTTCTCGATCAATAGATCGGGCATGCCGACTTCCGCCGTGGTCGGCACGTCCGGCGCGGTCGGCGCGCGCTCGCGGGCGCCCAGCGCAATCGGCCGCAACGAGCCTGCCTTGATATGCGGCAGGATCACCGGCAGGTCGAGAAACGTCATCTGCACCTGCTGTCCCAGCAGGTCGTTGATGGCGGGGGCGGCCCCGCGATAGGGCACATGCACGACGTCGATTTTCGCCGTCAGTTTGAACAGCTCGCCGGCCAGATGCGGCAGGCCGCCAAGGCCGGCAGAGGCAAAATTGAGCTTGCCGGGCTGCGCCCTGGCCAGCGCAATCAGTTCAGCCATGTTGCTGGCGGGGACATTGCTGGCGACCACCAGCATCTCCGGCACCGTCACCACCAGCGTGACCGACGCAAAATCCTTGGCGACGTCGTAAGGGACTCTTTCCATCGTGGGGTTGATGACGAGCGAACTCGCGCTCACGATCCCGATCGTGTAGCCGTCCGGCGCAGCCTTCGCGATCATGTCGGTGCCCAGTACCCCGGCCTGTCCGCCGCGATTCTCGATCACGACAGGCTGCCTCGCGAGTTCCGACATGCGCTGCCCGACCACCCGGGCGATGATGTCGTTGGGACCGCCGGGCGGGAACGGCACGATCAGCTTGATCGGCTTTGTCGGAAAATCCTGCGCCGCGGCCAGTGCGGGCAACAGCAGCAGCGACAGGCAAGCCACAATCGTTCCGAGAACTTTCATCAAAGCCTCCTCCCGCTGCTATTTCCTCTCAGGATGAGGAAAGAACGGCGCGGGGGCAACAGCGAACTGGCTAACCGAGCAGCTCGTCGGTGCTGGCAAGCTTGACGGATTTCCGGGTGATCAGCTCGCTCCAGACCCAATGATGATGCCTGATAACGCCGGCGGCATCGAGATGAGGGCGGTCGTTCAGGGTATGGCCGTCGGCAACCACGACGACGTGGTGATGATGTGAGACCGCGGACCGGACGGTCGCATCGACGCAGAGATCGGTGGCCCATCCCGTGACCAGGACCCGATCCGGTGCAATCTCGCTCAGGCGGTTCTGCAGGTCGGTTCCCGCGAACGGATCGTTCAGATCCTTACCGACCACGATATCGGCGGGATCCCGCTCGAGTTCGGGAAGCAACTGCCAGCCTGACGTCTGCGGCTCGAAATCGTCGCCCTTGCCGCCGCAATGCTGGATGAAGATCACTTTGCCGGATTGGGCCCGAACCTTGGCGGCCAGCGCGTTGATGCGCGCGATCACGCCGCTCAAATCGTGCTTGGGCGCTCCGCTCAGAAGCCCGACCTGCATGTCGACGACGAGCAGGGCGTCCATGCCGTATTCCTAGCTGTTCAGCAGCTTGATTGCCGCTTCGTGCACGCGCGGATCGCCGGCGGCGATGATGCGGCCGCCGCTCTGGGCGGGCTTGCCCTCCCAAGTGGTGACGACGCCGCCGGCGCCGGTGATGATCGGGATCAATGCCGCGATGTCGTAGGGTTTCAGCTCGGTCTCGACGACGAGGTCGAGGTGCCCTGCGGCCAGCATGCAATAGGAATAGCAATCGCCGCCGTAGCGGGTCAGCCGGGCCGCGCCTTCGACGCGGCCGAAGGCGGCGCGGTCGGAAGCGTTCATCAGGAGCGGGCTGGTGGTGAACGCGGTCGCCTCACCCAGCGAGGCGCAGCGCCGCACCGCCAGCTTCCGTTCGCCCAGCGGTCCCTGATAATTCGCCGAGCCGCTGTCGCCATAGAAGCGCTCGCGGATGAACGGCTGGTGCATCATTCCGAACACCGGCGTGCCCTTGTGCAACAGCGCGATCAGGGTGCCCCAGATCGGAAACCCCGCGATGAAGGATTTGGTGCCGTCGATCGGATCCAGCACCCAGACATATTCGGCGTTGTCGTTCTCGCTGCCGAACTCCTCGCCGACGATGCCGTGCTGGGGAAAATTCCCCTTGATCAGCCGCCGCATCACCGCCTCGGCGGCGCGGTCGGCCTCCGTGACGGGATCGAAATCATGGCTGCTCTTGTTGTCGATCGAAAGCGAGGTCCGGAAGAACGGCAGGATAGTTTCGCCCGACGTGGTCGCGAGGCGGCCAATGAAGGCGGTAAAGTCGATGACCGTCACGGTGGTTCCTTCAGGGATGGAGCGGGGATGTTCTGGCGCCCTTGCCTAGCCCAATCCGGCAGGCCGCGCACCGGTCATGCATTATTATACAGCGAAGGCGATCCGGCTGCTGGCCGTGTACGGGCTTTCGCCATCGAATCAGCGCGCGGATTCGTGTAATTTCCGATGAATTCGTCGATCACGAAAACGCGAGGTTCAGACCGCGACGCCCGCGGCAAATCCCGTGGTTCCCCGGGGTGGTGAGAGCAAGGCATTGAACCTGCTAGGGAAAGCCTCTGGTATACGTTATCCCCATGCAGCCCAGCCATGCATATTATGCACCGCAAATGAGTCAAAAACCCTTGCACTTTGTGCAGCGCGGTCGCATATTGTTGCGGTGCGGTAGCGCCTCGCGCTATCGCTGCCCTCCTTGGGCGTTTCCTCCCTAGACTTGGGCCGCTTGTTCATTCAAGCGGCCCTTTTTTCTTTTGGGGCACTCCGTCATTCCGGGGCGCGCGCAGCGCGAACCCGGAATCCGGAGATCGTGGAACGAGATTCCGGGTTCGCTCCCTTCGGTCGCGCCCCGGAATGACGAAATCATCTCACTCCGCCGCGGCCTGAAACGGGCCGAGATCGCCGAGCGGAACCGCGGCCAGCGCATCGGCCAGCGCTGCGAAATCCGCGGTCACCTGGCTGAACCTGGCGCTTCGTTCGCGCCGCCGCTCGTCCATGTAAATGGCGCGGTTGAGTTCGAGCTGGATGGTGTGCAGTCCGGATGCCGGATTGCCGTAGTGCTCGGTGATGAAACCGCCGGCATAGGGCTTGTTGCGTCCGACCGAATAACCCAGCCCGGCCATGGTTTCCTCGACGATGTCGGGCAGCAGGCCGGCGCAGCTGGTGCCGTAGCGGTCGCCGATCACCATGTCCGGCCGCCGCGGCTCGTCGCGCGACACGCCCACCGACGGCATCGAATGGCAATCCACCAGGATCACGGTGCCGAACGTCTGATGCGCCTTGTTGATCAGCCGGCGCAGCGCGCGGTGATAGGGCTTGTACAGCGCCTCGATCCGCGCCAGCCCGTCATCGACCGACAGCCGCTCGCGATAGATTTCCTGGCCGTCGCCGACCACGCGCGGGATGGTGCCGAGGCCGCCGGCCACCCGCATCGAGCGGGTATTGGCGAAACTCGGCAGCCGGCCTGCGAACATCCTGGGATCGAGTTCGTAGGGCTCGCGGTTGACGTCGACATAGGAGCGGGGAAAGTTGACCCGGACCGTCGGAAAGCCGCGCCCGCTCAAGTCAGCGATCAGCTCGTCCATGAAGGAATCTTCGGAGCGGCGCAGGGCGGCCACGTCGATCCTCGATGCGTCGAGGAACTCGCGCGGATAGACCGAGCCGGAATGCGGGGAATTGAAGATGATCGGCGCCCGCCATTCGGCCGGCTCCACGATCTCGAACGGAGGCGACAGTTCGCCATCAAACTGGGGCATCGTCGGGCGCCGTCCCTGCAATCCGCTGCTTCTGACGCGTCGATTCTGCCAGAAAACGGTTCTTATGCGAAAGCATTGTCGGTAATCACAACCATTCTGCCAAGAGAAACTTGCAAGTGGAATTTGCAACCAGGATCTGCAAGCGAAAAAAGTTTGAAACCCGCTGGAACGCGTCCAAAGCGCCAGAAAGGCCCGGCTTCATTGCCTTGGGGCCCGTTCGGGTACAGAAATAGCGCCATCAGCCGTCCAACCGACCGCCGCCCTTTAACCCTAATTTACCCTCTGTCGGGCTTAGTGAGCGGATTGATCCTCTTAACCGGATTCGACGACCCATCACCATGCACAAAATCCTCCTCGCCGAAGACGACAACGATATGCGCCGCTTCCTGGTCAAGGCGCTTGAAAACGCCGGTTTTCAGGTCTCGTCCCACGATAACGGCATGTCCGCCTACCAGCGGCTGCGCGAGGAGCCGTTCGAGATGCTGCTCACCGATATCGTGATGCCCGAGATGGACGGCATCGAACTGGCGCGCCGCGCCTCGGAACTCGATCCCGACATCAAGATCATGTTCATCACCGGTTTTGCCGCCGTGGCGCTCAATTCCGATTCGGAAGCGCCGAAAAACGCCAAGGTGCTGTCGAAGCCGGTCCACCTTCGCGAATTGGTCAGCGAAGTGAACAAGATGCTGGCGGCCTGATCAGGGCGCCTTATCCGGCTTCAGCCTGCTTGCCTGCCCGCATTGGAGCCGATATACGGACCCCACCCGTAAAGAACACCCTGTGAGGGGCGCGTAGCTCAGCGGGAGAGCACCTCGTTGACATCGAGGGGGTCACAGGTTC
>JAZJYY010000055.1:0-54465 GCA_040390145.1 Pseudomonadota bacterium | reverse complement strand
GCCGAAACCCAGGCCCGCACCGCGCATAAATTTGCCGGACCGGCGAAACGTACCGGCGTCAACCGCAGCTCGATCTGGAAGGATCCGGATTACGTCAAGCTGATGAACGGCTTCGGCGACAATTTCGTCGAAGCCACCATGGCGACATTGCAGGGCGATACCGATGTCGACTGGCGTCCCCGCGTGCCGCAATGGCCGGCGATCGGCGACACCATGGCGACTGCGATCCAGTCGGCACTGTCGGGCCAGGCCACGGTCAAGGCCGCGCTCGATGACGCCCAGCGCCGCGTCGAACCGATGATGCGCGGCTGAGTTGGCAAAACCGGCGACGATAGCGATGCCTCACGCGGCTGCGGTCGCCCCTTCGGGCGATCTCGGCCGCGTGCTGGCGCAGCGCGAGCGCCGGTTCGCGGCCGCGTTGCTGGCGCCGGCGTTTATCGCGCTGCTGGCGACCACGACATTACCGCTGCTGTTCCTGGTCGGGACCAGCACGTTCCGGATGGATCTGGCGATGCCGTTCGCCGACGGCTTTGTCGGCCTCGACAATTACCGCACGCTGCTGGCGGACGACCGGTTCTGGTCGTCGCTGCTGGTCAGCCTGATCTACACCGCCTCGACAGTGGTGCTGCAGGTCGCCCTCGGTCTCGCGCTGGCCCTGCTGGTGATGGACATGAAGCGCGGCCAAGGCTGGTTCCGCGTCATCGCCATCCTGCCGGTGGTGCTGTCGCCCGCGGTGGTCGGCATGATCTGGCGCACCTTCATGCTGGCGCCGGAATTCGGCATCATCGATTACCTCGCGATCAATGCCGGGCTCGGCAGCAAGAACTGGCTCGGCGATCCCCTGCTGGCGATGGTCTCCGTCGTCGTCATCCACACCTGGCAATGGACGCCGTTCGCCTTCATGGTGCTGTTGGCGAGCCTCGCCTCGCTGCCGGAAGATATCTACGAAGCCGCCCGGCTCGACCGCGCCAGCGCCTGGCAACGGTTCAAGCGCATCACCCTGCCCTTGCTTCGGCCCGCCATCGTCATGGTGGTGATCATGCGCACCATGGTGGCACTGACGGCGTTCGCCGCGATTTTCACGGTCACCGGCGGCGGCCCCGGCACCGCGACCGAGATCCTCAATCTCTACGCCTACCGCAAATCCTTCACGGAATTGTCGATCGGCTACGGCTCGGCGCTCGCGGTGGCGCTGCTGGTGGTGACCATCCTGATCTCGGGCGTGCTGTTCGCGCTGCGGAGGGCCAAATGATCGGCCGGCGCGTCCGCCTCATCGCCGTGCTCGCGATCACGCTATTGTTCCTGCTGGCCTGGGTGTTCCCGATCGTCTGGAGCGTACTGAATTCGCTCAAAACCGATTCCGACGTGCTGGCCTACCCCCCAAAACTGTTCTTCAGCCCGACGCTGGAACCCTATCGCGACGTGCTGTTCGGCTCGGCCTCGATCCTGCCCAACCTCTTCTCCAGCTTCATCATTGCGATCGGCACGACCGTCATCACCATGCTGATGGCGGTGCCGGCGGCCTATGCGCTGGCGCGCTTGCGCTTTCGCGGCAAGAAATTCGCAGGCTTCTACGTGCTGGCGACGCAGATGCTGCCGCCGGTCGGCATCATCATCCCCTACTTCCTGATCCTGCGAAACATCGGCTGGATCGACACCTACCAGGGGATCATCCTGATCTATCTGTCGTTCTCGCTGCCGTTCGCGATCTGGCTGCTGGTGTCCTATTTCGAGGATATTCCCTTCGAGATGGAGGAAGCCGCCTATCTCGACGGCGCCAGCCGGATGAAGACATTGTGGCGCATCATCATCCCGCAGGTGCGCGGCGGCATCGCCGTCACCGTCGTGTTCGTGTTCCTCAATGCCTGGAACGAGTTCCTGTTCGCGGTCGTGCTCAGCGGCAACACAGTGCGGCCGGTGACGGTGGCGATGTTCAACTTCGTCTCGGTCGAACAGACCCTGTGGGCCAAGCTCGCGGCGGTCTCGGTGCTGGCGATGCTGCCGGTCGTGATTCTCGGCATCGTCGCACAAAAGAATATTGTGAAAGGCCTCACCGTCGGCGCGGTCAAGGGCGGAGGGCGCCGATGAGCGGTCGCGGTCAGGTGCGTTTCGAAGATATCGTCAAGATGCATGGCGAGTTCGCGGCCCTGAAGGGCGTGTCATTCGAGATCGAGCCCGGCGAGTTCTTCGCCCTGCTCGGCCCGTCCGGCTCCGGCAAGAGCACCACCTTGCGCATCCTCGCCGGCCTCGATGCGCCGAGCGCCGGCCGGGTTTTCATCGACGGCCAGGACATCACGGCGGCGGATGCGCGCGACCGCGACATCGCCATGGTGTTCCAGAGTTACGCGCTCTATCCGCACATGACGGTGTACGAAAACATTGCCTTCCCGCTTGAAATGGCCAAGATGACAAAAGCCGAGATCGTCCCGGCCGTGCAGGAAGCCGCCCGCAAGGTGGCGATCGAGCATCTGCTGCAACGAAAGCCCGGGCAATTGTCGGGCGGCCAGCAGCAGCGCTGCGCGCTGGCCCGCGCCATCGTGCGCAAGGCACGGCTGTTCCTGCTCGACGAGCCCCTGTCCAATCTCGATGCCAAGCTGCGGCTGGAAACCCGCACCGAGTTGAAGAAGCTGCAGCGCTCGCTCGGCGTCACCGCTGTTTATGTCACCCACGACCAGGAAGAGGCGATGACGCTAGCCGACCGCATGGCGGTGTTCATGGCCGGCGAGATCCAGCAGATCGGCCGGCCCGCCGACGTGTTTGCAAAACCGAACTCGATCGATGTCGCCGCCTTCATCGGCAGCCCGCCGATGAATTTGATCCCGGCGCGTTACAGCGACGGCGGCGTCGAGATCGCGGGCCACCGCCTCGAGACCAGTTTGAAGGAGGCTGGCGAGCGCGACGTGGTGGTCGGCATCCGTCCCGGCGCGGTCAGGATCGCCGCCGGCGGCATCCCGGCCGTGGTCGAACTCGTCGAGGACCTCGGCGACACCGCGATCCTCGATCTCGACTGTGGCGGCACGGCGATCCGGGCGCGCGTCAGCGACGGCGACGTGCCGCGCGAAGGCGCGACACTGTCGATCACCGCCCGCGCGGCGGATATCCATCTGTTCGACGCCACCACCCGCAGGCGGCTGTAATGGAAGACACCAGTTCCACGCCGCTGCACATCCAGGTGCGCGAAACCATCCGGCGTCAGGTCAAGGTCGGCGAACTCATCGACAAGACCGGGCGGCTGATGACGGAAGCCGAGCTCGGCAAGCATTTTGGCGTCAGCCGGATCACCATCCGCAACGCCATCAAGCCGCTGGTCGATGAAGGCATGTTCGAGCGCGAGCGCGGCCGCGGCACTTTTCTGCGCACCAACCAGCCGGAAAATTGGGTCGGCCGTCTGATGGGGTTTTCCGAAACCATCCGGGATGCCGGCTACCAGCCCGGCGCCAAGGTACTGCTGCAGGGCATGACCAACCGGCACGATGCCGATGTCAGAAAACAGCTGCGCGAGCGCGCGGTCTGGCAGCTCAAGCGCGTCCGTTTCGCCGACGACATCCCGATCGCGATCGAGCACGCCTTCTATCCGCCCGATATCGGGCTGGAACTGGAGAAGCGCGACCTCACCTCGATCGTGATGTATCGCGTGTTCGAAAGCGAGCTCGGGTTCGACATCAAGGAAGCGACCCAAACCATCAGCGCCTCGCTCGCCGACGCCATCAGCGCAAAACTGCTCGGCGTCAAGGCCGGCAACCCGCTGCTGTCGATCGAGCGCCTCACCGTCAACACCGACGGCCGGCCGCTGGAATTGCTGCGGTCGGTCTACCTGCCCGGCTATTTTCAGCTCAGCATCAACCTGACGCGGCGTCATCCCTGATGCCGTCGTCGCAGTAAACCTGGCGACCAAGAAGGACTACAACCATGGCAAATGGTGGCAAATCGCAAAGCCCCAACATCATGATCATCCTCAACGATGACATGGGGTTTTCTGACATCGGCTGTTACGGCGGCGAAATCGAAACGCCCAATCTGGACCGGCTGGCGGCCAACGGGCTGCGCTACTCGCAGTTCTACAATACCGCCCGCTGCAGCCCGTCGCGCGCCTCGCTGCTGACCGGCTTGCATCCGCACCAGACCGGGGTCGGCATCCTCACCTACAACAACGGCCCGGAGGGCTATGCCGGCAACCTGAACAAGAGCTGCGTCACCGTGGCCGAGGTACTCAAGGCGAAGAATTACAAGACCTATCTCAGCGGCAAATGGCACGTGTCGTCGAACCTGACCCAGCCCACCGACTCATGGCCGCTGCAACGCGGATTCGATTATTTCTTCGGCACCATCATCGGCGCCGGTAGTTTTTACAATCCGAACACGCTGACCCGCGGCAACGACAATATCGAGCACGAGGCCGAGAACGATCCGTCGTTCTTCTATACCGACGCGATCAGCGATCAGGCCGCGGCCTATGTCCGCCAGCACAACCGCGAAAATCCCGACGCCCCGTTCTTTCAGTATGTCGCCTACACCGCGCCGCATTGGCCGCTGCATGCCCATGACGAGGACATCGCCAAGTACAAGGGCAGGTTCGATGCCGGGTGGGACACGTTGCGCGAACGTCGGCTGCAGAAACTGGTCGACGACGGCATCATCCATCCGAACTGGAAACTGACCGACCGCGATCCGACCCAGCCGCCGTGGACCGAAGCCGAGAACCGCGAATGGACGCTGCGCTGCATGGAGGTCTATGCCGCCCAGATCGACCGCATGGACCAGGGTATCGGCCGTATCCTCGCTGCCCTCGAAGAGACCGGGCAGCTGGACAACACCCTGATCATTTTTCTGTCCGACAACGGCGCCTGCGCCGAGGACATCCCCGACGGCGTCACCGCGCGCGAGCTGGTCGACCAGTTGATGATCGCCAAGGCAACGACCCGCGACGGCAAGCCGGTGCGCCTCGGCAACGATCCCACGCTGATGCCCGGCGGAGAGGACACCTATCAGAGCTACGGCACCGCCTGGGCCAATCTGTCGAATTCGCCGTTCCGGCTCTACAAGCACTGGATCCACGAGGGCGGCATCGCCACGCCCTTCATCGTGCACTGGCCGCGCGGCATCGCGGAAAAAGGCGGGCTGCGGCACAATCCCAGCCAGTTGACGGACATCATGGCGACCATCGTCGACGTGACAGGCGCGACCTACCCGACGGAGTACGAAGGCAACCCGATCCTGCCCTGCGAGGGCGAAAGCCTGGTGCCGTCCTTCGCGGCGGCCTATGGCGGCCGCGGCCCGCTGTTCTGGGAGCACGAAGGCAATGCGGCCGTGCGGATCGGCAAATGGAAACTGGTGCGGAAATATCCCGGCCCGTGGGAGCTCTACGACATGGAGGCCGACCGCACCGAAATGCACAACATTGCCGGTCAGCATCCGGAACGCGTCAAGGCGATGAGCGAGCAATACGCCGCCTGGGCCCAGCGCTGCGGCGTGATTCCGCGCGAAAAAATTCTCGAGCTGATGAAGGCCGAGGGCGGCACCGCGTTCTGGGAACAGGAACGACAGCCGTGGACGCCTTCGCGCTGACATGACCGAGGGCTCCCCCCGCTGCTGCGTGAGCCGCCGTGCTGACGATGCTCAGCCGGGTCAGGAGGAAGTCGCCGCCGCGCTTGGTAGCATCGAACCAAGCCCAACCCCGATCGCGCGGCGCTGGAGCGCGCCGATCAGCCGCGCCTTCACGATGGGGTCGAATGACCGGCGCTTTCCTGCCGACGGCGAGGGGCCGGTACGCCGGGTAACCGTCAGGGACTTCGCCATCGCCTGCCACGCCGTCAGCAACATCCAGTTCGGCGATTTCGTTCGCGCCACCGGCTACGTCAGCGACGCCGAGCGGTATGGCTGGAGTTTTGTGTTCGAAGCGTTGCTGCCCGACGAGACACGGCAGGCGATCGGCAGCCGGGTGGCGGAGACGCCATGGTGGGTGCCGGTGCCGCATGCATGGTGGGCGCAGCCCGAGGGTCCGTCGAGCACGATCCTCGACCGGCTCGATCATCCCGTCGTGCATGTCTCCTGGAATGACGCCAGGGCCTATTGCCGGTGGTCCGGCACACGACTCCCGAGCGAGGCGGAATGGGAACTGGCCGCGCGCGGCGGACTCGATGGCGCGACCTATCCCTGGGGCGATGAGTTGACGCCATACGGCGAGCAGCGCTGCAACATCTGGCAGGGCCGGTTTCCCGATCACAACACCGCCGACGACGGCTATCTCGGCACCGCACCAGTACATGCCTTCCAGCCGAACGGCTACGGCCTGCACAACATCGCGGGAAACGTATGGGAATGGTGCGAGGATTATTTCGCGCCGGACTATCACCGCATCACCGCATCCGTGAACCCCCTGCAGACCAACCCCGCCGCCAACCGTTCGCTGCGCGGCGGATCATTTCTCTGCCATGAGTCCTATTGCAACCGTTACCGCGTCGCGGCACGCAGTTCGAACACCCCGGACAGCGCTTCCAGCAACATCGGATTTCGCGTGGCGCGCAACGCATAGCGGCTGTGCGGGCATACACGCTGCCGATGCTGGCGTCGCCCGGAAAGGTTCGATATCCTGCGCGAAACAACAAGAAGACGGGGCTGAGAAATGCTGGGAAGATATTCGTCCGAATTGCGGCGTGCCTGTCTCCTGCTCGGCTTAATGTTCTCGCTATCAACTGCGGCACAGGCGCAGGACTATCCCAGCCGCACCATCAAGATCATCGTGCCGACCGGCGCCGGCGGGATCACGGACATTCTGGCGCGGCTGGTGGGAAAAAGCCTCAGCGAGCAGCTCGGCCAGCCCGTCATCATCGACAACCGCCCCGGCGCCGGCGGCACCATCGGCACGCGGGCGGTCGCCCAGGCCGATCCCGACGGTTACACCCTGCTGATGGTGTTTCCGAGCCATGCCGCCAATCCCGCGCTCTATGCCAACCTGCCCTATGACAGCGAAAAGGATTTTGCGCCGGTTTCGATGGTGACAAGGGTCAGCGAGATCCTGCTGGTGCCCGCCAACTCGCCGGCGAAATCGGTCAAGGATTTCGTCGAACTGGCACGCAAGGAATCGCTCAATTACGGCTCGGTCGGCGTCGGCAGTCTGGCGCATCTCTCCGCCGAATTGTTTTTGAGCATGGCTGGCGTCAAGGTCACCCACATCCCCTATCGCGGCGTGCCGCAGGCCCAGCAGGCGGTCATCACGGGCGAGGTGGCGGCGTTCTTCGATACGCCGATCACCGCACTGCCGCAGATCCGCGCCGGCACCGTGCGCGCGCTCGGCATCAGCACCGCAAAGCGGTTGGCTGTGGCGCCGGAGATTCCGACCATCGCGGAAGCCGGCATCGCCGGCTACGAGGTGACCGGCTGGAACGGCATCCTGGCGCCGGCCAACACGCCGCGGCCGATCGTCGAAAAACTCAACAAGACCATCGTCGACGCGCTGAAGACGTCGGAGATCGAGAAATTTCTGGCGGAGCAAGGGCTGGAACCTGCCGGCAACAGCCCGGAGGAATTTGCAAAACTGATGCACGCCGACATCGAGAAATGGAAGCGCGTGACGCGCGACGCCGGCATCAAGCCGCAATAGATCGGGAGAAGAATATGGGCCGCAAGATAGCGATCGTCGGAGCGGGTGCGGTCGGCGGCTATGCCGGCGCCCACATGGTGCAGGCCGGCGAGGACGTGACGTTCATCGATCCGTGGCCCGAGCATGTCGAGCACATGAGGAAGCATGGCCTGCGCGTCACTCACGCCAAGGACGTCGCGGAATTCCAGGTCGCGGTGCGAGCGCTGCACGTCACCGACGCGCAGCAGTTGGCCAAGGAGGCGCCGGTCGACATCGCCTTCGTCTGCATGAAGTCCTACGATACCGCCTGGGCCACCATGCTGATCCGGCAATATCTCGCGCCGGGGGGCTACGTGGTGTCGCTGCAGAACTGCATGAATGAGGAGACCATCGCCGGCATCGTCGGCTGGGGCAAGACGCTCGGCTGCATCGCCAGCAGCATCACGGTCAACCTGCCCGCGCCCGGCCACATCCACCGCGGCGCCGGCAAGCACGGGGCAGCGCACACGGTATTTCGCGTCGGCGAGGTGCACGGCCGCATCTCGCCGCGGGCGGAAGAAATCTGCCGGCTGGTCGGATACGCCGACAGCGCCAAGGCGACCTCCAATCTATGGGGCGAGCGCTGGTCGAAACTGGTGGCCAACGCCATGGGCAACGGACTCTCCGCCTGCACCGGCCTGCCCGGCGGCGAGATGCTGCAGAACGAACCGATCCGCCGCTTCTCCACCCGGCTCGGCAGCGAAGCGATCCGCGTCGGCCAGGCGCACGGCTATCAGCTGGAGGAGATTTTGCACCTGCCGCCGGAGACCATCGCGCGCGCCGGCGAAGGCGACGAGGAAGCGATGCGCGCCTGCGACGACCAGCGCTTCGCTGACAGCAAGCATACCGCCGCCGGTCAGCGCCCTTCGATGGGCCAGGACATGGAGAAGGGACGGCGCACCGAGATCGAATTCCTCAACGGTTTTGTGGTGCGCGAGGGCGAAAAGGTCGGCGTCTCCTGCCACGCCAATGCCGCGCTGACCGACATCGTCAAGCGCGTGGAACGCGGCGAGCTGAAGCCGGATCCGCGGCATATTACCGAGCTCAGGTTGAATTGAGAGGGCGCGCTGCACTTCCTTCTCCCCTTGTGGGAGAAGGTGGCGCGCAGCGCCGGATGAGGGGTCTCTATCCGCAGGCAGCCTGTTCGTTGAACCAACCCCTCACCCGTCCGCGACGCTACGCGTCGCGTCCACCCTCTCCCACAAGGGGAGAGGGAGGGAAGGCACCTCAAACCGCCAGCACTTCGACGATCCGGCTGCGGATATCCTCGCGTTCCTCCGGGCCGGTATCGGCGTCGAAGCTGACGTCATAGGCGATCATCGCGGGGCGCTTCAGCACAACGATGCGGTCGCCGATTTCGAGCGCTTCGCGGATCGAGTGGGTGATGAAGACGGCGGTCTTACCGTTTTCCTTGACCAGCTTGACGAATTCGGCGCGCAGCCGCCCGGCGGTGGATTCATCGAGCGCCGAGAACGGCTCGTCGCACAGCAGGATGTTGGCGTTGGTGGCGAAGGCGCGCGCGATCGAGACACGCTGGCGCATGCCGCCGGACAGTGCGTGCGGATAATCGTTCTCGTGGCCGCCGAGCCCAAGTTTTGTAAGCCATTGCTGCGCGGTCGCGCGCCGCTCGGCGGGCGGAGTTTCCAGCATTTCCAGCCCAAGCTCGACGTTCTGGATCGCGGTGCGCCATGGCAGCAGGCGGTCGTTCTGGAACACGATCGCCATCTTGCCGCGAAACGAGTCGAACTCGGCGAAGGGGTCGCGGCCATCGACCCGGACCGTGCCGCTGCTCGGCGCGGTCAGGCCCGCGATCATGTTGAAGATGGTCGACTTGCCGCAGCCGGTCTTGCCGAGCAGCGCCAGCATTTGCCCCGGACGAACGTCCAGATTGAGACCGTCGACGGCGCGGAAGGCGCCCGCGCTGCCGACCTTGCCGAACACTTTCGAGACATCGACGAGATGAATGGCGGCCTCAGCCGGCGTGACGTTGTCCTTCATATCGCCCGCTCCGACACCGCACGATAGCGGAACGCGATGTTCTCGATCAGCGTCAGCGAGCCCTGCACGATCAGCACGAAGAACACCAGTTGCAATGTCCAGGCCAGCGCGCCGGCCATGTCGAACAGCTGCTGCTGCAACAGAAGCTGGTAACCGACGCCGCCGGTGGCGCCGACCAGCTCGGCCACCACGACCACGCGCGAGGCGTTGCCGAGATTGACTTTCCAAGCCGTCAGAATGTCCGGCAGGATCGCCGGCAGGATCATCACCCGGAACAGCTTCATCCGACTTGGCCGGAAACTGAACACCATTTCCATCAGGTCGCGCGACATCCCGCGCAGCGCGCCCAGCACCTGGAAGGTGAAGGCCGGCAGCGTCGTCAGCACCATGATGAAGAGAATACGAAACTCGACGCCGTGAAACCAGATGATGGCGAACACCACCCAGGACAGCGCCGGAATGCCCTGGAACAGGGTCAGGATCGGCGACAGGAATTTGTCGATGGCGCGCGAACGCACCATCAAGAGCGCCAGCGCGGCGCCGATCACGAAGGAGCCGAAAAGTCCAGCCATGATGCGATAGATCGTGACCGCCACATCCTTGAACATCGATCCGTCGGCGAAGATTTCCAGGCAGCGCCAGAACACGTCGATCAGCGACGGAAACAGAAAGCGCGGAAAGAACAACGAGGCGAATTGCCAGAGCGCAATCACCACGATGAACGGCAGGACCGACTCCCACAGCCGCTTCGCCGCCGCGGACAGCATGGTCGGCGGCGGCGGCGATGCAGTCTGTGAAGTGGTCTCGCTCATTTGCCCGGCGCCTGGTAGATCGTCGCGGCCGACGGATCCGACGGGAAGTGGGCAATGGCCTTGCCGGCCTGATAGACCGAATTGATCTCCTTGCGCACGTCGGAAGCCCACTGCACGTTCATGCCGAGCCGGTTATTGGCGCGAATGAGTTCGGCAATGGCCTTGTGATCCTCGGGCGTGCCCTTGGGCAGGATCACTTTCGCCGCCGCATCGGGATTCGCCGTGATCCAGACCGAGGCGTCCTTGTAGGCGGCGTAGAGTTTTTCGACCGTCTTCGGGTTCTTCTCGGCCCAATCGATATGCGCGGCGACGCCGAGATAGGGAATGTTGGTGCTCCCGGCGAACTTCTTCCAGCTATCGGCGATCGCAAGATCGATGGTGCGCATCTCCGGCTTCTTCGTCATCAGCGTCGTATAAGCGGGCTCCCAGAGCTGCACCGCGGTGGCACGGTCGGCCAGCGCGTAGCCGATCAGGCCGGGGGTCGCGGTGTTGACCACCTGGAATTTCGAGGTGTCGGCGCCGAGCTGCCGCGCGAACCAGTCGAACATCACCCAGTTGGTGGTGCCCTTGGCGGCGGCGACGTCCTTGCCTTCGAGGTCCTTCAGCGTCTTGATTTCGGGCCGCGCGGTGACGACCGCGCCCCAGAAGTCGAACAGGTTGAACAGATACGTCACCTTGACGCCGCGAATATCGGCAAGACCGACCGTCATCAGCGAGGCGCTGCCGCCGAGCTTGAATTCGCCGGAGTTGAATTGCGCCGTATAGGCATCCGGCGTGCGCTCCTCGAACTTGATCGCCAGGCCGTGCTTCTCGTCGAACTTCTGCGCCTTGATGACCGGCGGCAGGAACGCGCCGAGCGACGGCGGGCTGAACACGACGATGGAGAGCTGCTCCGGCGCTTGCGCCAAGGCCGGGCTCGCCAGCAACAATGCCGAGACGCAGGCTGCGCCAAAACTCACTTTATTCATGGTCATCCTCCAAAATCTTTTTTCGTTGAACGCACTTATGCAGCGCCCTCGGCCGGTGTCTCCACTTCTTTGCGAAGTGCGACAAAGAACCGCCCGACCAGGTGCTTCGAGACGCTGCTCAGGATCCGCTGGCCGACGCCGGCCACCAGGCCACCGATCTCGCCATTGCCCTGAAAGCTCAGCCGGGAGGCATCGGGTCCTTCAGGCGCGATCTCGAACCGCGCGCTGCCATTGCCGTGGCCGAGCGTACCTGCGCCCGATACCTTGATGGTGCAGGTCTGCGGCGGCATCTTGTCCGCCAGCGAAATCTCGCCCTCGAACGAACCGCCGACCGCGGCGACACGGAGCTGCATCTCGACCTTGTAGGCGTCGGGCGCGATCTCGGTCATGGTCTTGCAGCCGGGAATGCAGCGCGTCAGCACGGCGGGATCGTTGAGTGCCTTCCACAGCGCCTCGACCGGTACCCCTATGGTTTCGACGCCGCCGATATCGAGCTTCATGGCGAGCGCCCCTTACAGTCCGAACAGTTTTTGCGCCAGACCGCCATTGATGGCGGCGCGCTCGGCATCGGTGAATTTTGTTTCGGCGACGATTTTGGTCGGCGCGAGATCGCCGATCGGGAACGGCATGTCCGATCCCATCATGATCCTTTCGGGACCGACGATGTCGGCGAGATAGCGCAAAGCCCGCGTGTCCTGCACGATGGTATCGTAATACATCGCCGCCAGCGCCGCATCGGGATCGCCGAGCTTTTCCTTGTCGAGCGAATAATTCCTTCGCAGGCGTCCGATCACGTAAGGCAGCGCCGCGCCGCCGATGCCGGCCACGATCTTCGCATTGGCATAGCGGGTGACATGGCCGGCATAGATCAGCCGCGACATCGCGATCAGCGTGTCGGTGATGCGGCCCACTGCATTGGCCATGCCGTAATCGTGGACGCGGTCGTCGCCGCTCTCGAACACCGGATGAATGAAGACGATCGAGCCGAGCTCGTTGGCGGCTTCCCAGAACGGTGTCAGCGCGGGATCGTCGAGCACGCCGCCTTTGCCTTTCGGTTGGGTCCCGATCATCGTGCCCTTGAAGCCCGCGGCATGGGCCTCGCGCAGCACTTCGGCGGCGCGCGCGCCGTCCTGCAGCGGCACGGTGGCAAGCGGCACGAAGCGCGGTTCGCGCATTGCGGTTTGTGCCAGATGGGTGTTGATCAGGCGCGACCAGGCCGCGCCCTCCTCCGCCGGCACTTCGTAGGCGAACATATCGAGCCAGCCGCCGACCACCTGGCGTTCAATCTTCTGCTCGTCCATCCATTTCAGCCGCGCCGGCAGATCGCTCAGCGGCTTCGACACCGGCCGGGTCGGCTTGCCGCCGGCAAAGGAGAAGCCGAGGCTGCCGCCGTCCTCGATCAGGCGGATCGACGGGAATTGCGCTGCCTGGGAACGGATCGATTCCAGCAGGCTCGGCGGCACCAGATGGGCGTGACAGTCGATGATCATTTGGCTTGCTCTTGTGGTTTGCCTTGTTGCGCGTCGGCGATGGCGTCGCCGATGGCGGAAATACGGATGGGAAGCTTGTTGAAGGAAATGCCAAGCGGCGACACGCAGTCGTTGACCGCAGCCGAGATCGCGGCGGGCGCGCCGAGATAGCCGCTTTCGCCGGAACCCTTCTGGCCAAACACGGTGAAAGGCGACGGCGTGCAGTGATGCACGATCTCGACCTCCGGCACCTCGTGGGAAGACGGCAGCAGGTAATCCATGAAACTCTGGGTCATCAGGTGGCCTTCGTCGTCGTAGACGAACTCCTCCAGCAGCGCCGCGCCGAGGCCGTGGGCGAGGCCGCCCAGCGTCATGCCCTTGACGATGTGCGGGTTGATCACGGTGCCGCAGTCATGGCCGATGACGTAGCGTTTGATCTCCGGCTTGCCGAGCGCGGGGTCGATCGCCATCAGCACGACGTGAAATTCGAAGGAGTGGCACGGATACATCTGCACCCGGCCGTCCTTCGGCAGCGTACCGCCGGTCGGCACCTGCATCACATGCGTGCTTTCGAGTCCGGGCTCCATGCCCTCGGGCAGCATGTGATACTGGCGGTGGGCGATGGTGACGAGGTCGATCCAGCTGAGTTTCTGGTCGCCGGCGGCGACGCTGCCATTGGCGTAGACGGCCTTGTCGTCGGCCACGCTAAACTGATGCGCGCCGATCCGAGTCAGTTTCGTCTTCAGCTTTTGCGCCGCGTGGAACGCGGCGCCACCGAGCATGATCGCCATGCGGCTGCCGACCGGCGAGTTGGACGGCAAGCAGGCCAGCGAATCCGGCCGGATCACGCGGATCAGGTCGGGATCGATTTGCAGGACTTCGCCGACCACGGTCGAGACCAGGGTCTCGTGCCCCTGCCCCGACGAGGTGTTGTGGATGGTCACCGTGACGAAGCCGAGCGCATCGATGACGATGCGGCAGGAATCCATCCAGGTGGTGGTGGTGTTCTTCTCGTTCAGCAGCGGCTCGAACGAGGAATTGGCGCCTGAAGGTTCCAGGCACGCCGCGATGCCGATGCCGGCCAGCATTCCGGAGGCGCGCAGGCGGTCGCGCTCCCTCTCCATCCCGGCGAAATCGATATGCGCGAACACCTTGTCGACCACGGTATGGTAGTCGCCGCTGTCATAGGTGCTGCCGCTCGGAATCAGATAGGGAAACTGGTCCTTGCGGATAAAATTGCGGCGGCGCACCTCGACACGCGCCAGGCCGGTAGCGGCGGCGACCTTGTCGATCGCGGTCTCGATCGCGTAATTAGTCGGCGCCTGGCCGAAGCCGCGCACGGCTTCCTGCACCGCCTTGTTCGAGGTGACGGACTGCGCGCGGTACTGCACGCTTTCGATCTGGTAGGGGCCGACGATGGCCCCGATCGGCTTGCCCAGCTGGAACGGGGCGCGGCCGGCATAGGCGCCGGCATTGTCCAGCGCGCGTATCTTCATCGACTTGACGATGCCGTCATCGTTGAAGGCGACATCAATGTCGAAAATGCGTTCGGGGCCGTGCGCGTCGCCGCCGCGCATGTTCTCCAGCCGGTCCTCGATCAGCCGCACCGGACGTCCGAGCCGCCGCGCCAGATGCGCCACCAGCACGGTCTGCTTGATGCCGCGCTTGACACCGTAGCTGCCGCCGACGTCGACGTCCTGATGAACGCGGACGTTGTTGGCGGGAATTCGCAGGGCACGCGCGATCTGATCCGGGTATTTCGGCATCTGGATCGAAGCCCAGACATCGAGCATATCGCGCCACGGATCCCAGGATGCGGCAACGCCAAAGGTCTCGATCGGCACCGTGGAGCTGCGTCCCCAGGTGACGCGGAACGAGAGATGACGCGGGCTCTCGGCAAAATGCCTTTCGACTTCGCCCCAGACAAAAGTGCGGTCGAGCAGCACGTTGGAGCCGTGCGCCGGATGTACCGGCGGACTGTCGGGCTTCAACGCCTCTTCCGCCGTCATCACGAACGGCAGCGGTTCATAGGTGACGCGGACTTTTTCGGTGGCATCCTCGGCAAGTGCACGGGTCTCGGCGACCACCGCCACGACCCATTCGCCGGCATAGCGGGTGTGTCCGACCGCGAGCGGATGACGGCGGACATTCGGCGTATCGAGCCCATTCATCAGGGGATCGGTGGCGGCAGCGAGTTCGTCGCCGGTCAATACATAATGCACGCCCGGCATCGCCAGCGCCGCCGAGGCATCGATCGAGACGATGCGCGCGGCCGGATGCTGCGACGGCAGGATCGCCACATGCAGCAGGCCTTCGAGCGCGA
Organism: Pseudomonadota bacterium; assembly: GCA_040390145.1. Classification (GTDB taxonomy): domain Bacteria; phylum Pseudomonadota; class Alphaproteobacteria; order Rhizobiales; family Xanthobacteraceae; genus Bradyrhizobium. Next base: position 39,277 of record JAZJYY010000055.1, on the reverse strand, counting down.
CGTCGGCGACGAAGTGGCCCTGGCCTACGACGAAGCGGCGGTCCTCGCGAACCCGGCGGTTGGTGGAGACAAAACGGAAGGCGGCGGGATCGGCGCTCATTTCGCCTCCACGACGGGCTTTTCCGCCAATGCCGCGCGCGGCGTATTGGCGACGCGCAGACGGTCGGCGGCGAACTGCACCGCCTCGATGATCTGGCCGTAACCGGTGCAGCGGCAGATATTGCCGGAGATCGCCTCGACAATGTCTTCGCGCGTCGGCTCCAGCGTGTTCTGCAGCAGGGCGTGCGCGGCCAGAATCATGCCGGGCGTGCAGTAACCGCATTGCAGGCCATGGGTTTCGCAAAAGGCATCCTGGATCACGCTGAGTTCGCCCGGCGCCGGCGCCAGGCCCTCGATGGTGGTGATCTCGTAGCCGTCGGCCTGCACCGCGAACATCAGGCAGGAGCGCACCGGCTCGCCATCGACCAGCACGGTGCAGGCGCCGCAGACGCCGTGCTCGCAGCCGGCATGGGTGCCGTTGAGCAGGAAATTCTCGCGCAGCACGTCGAGCAGCGTCTTGCGCGGCTCGACCTCGGCGGAGCGGTTGGCGCCGTTGATGCGCAGATCGACCTTCATCGCGCGCCCTTCCCGGAAGCAGTGGCATTGTCGCGGGCTTGTTCGAGGGCGCGAATGCAAAACACGGTCGCGACGCGGCGGCGGTAAGCGGCGCTGGCATGCAGGTCACTCATGGCGTCAATCTCACCGGATGCGGCCTTGATCGCGTCGGATATCGACGCCGCATCGAGCCTGGTGCCGACCAGCGACGATACATCCAGGCGCAACGGACGATCGCCGACACCGCCGACGCCGAGCGCAACGTCCAGGCAGTGGCCGTCGTCGCCGAGCGCGACCTGCGCCGCGGCGGCAACAAAGGCAAAATCCGATTTGCGCGCGCTGATCTCGAAAAATCCCGTGCCGATGCGCTTGTGCGGCCAGACCGGAAAACGGATCGCGCTGACGCACTCGCCCTGCCCGATCGTGGTCAACATCGGCCCGATGAAGAAATCGTCCGAGGGCATCGATGCCGGGCCGTCCGGGGTCGCCAACAAAATCTCGGCGCCGAGCGTGACGGCGACCAGCGGAATCTCGGCCGACGGATCGGCATTGGCGATCGAGCCGCCGACGGTGCCGCGGTTGCGAGTCGGCGGATGCCCGACCCATGGCAGCACCCGCGCCAGCATCGGCACCGAGGCGCGGATCACGGGATCGCGCTCGGCTATCGCCTGACGGGTGGTAGCGCCGACGATGACGGCGCCATTTTCTTCGCGGATGCCGGCAAGTTCCGGCAGACGCAAGATATCGATCAGTTTGGCAGGACGCGCCAGCCGCATCGCCAGCATCGGCACCAGCGTTTGTCCGCCGGCGATGACCCGCGCATCCTCGTCGCCGGCCAGCAGCGCGCAGGCTTCGGCGAGCGTGTCCGGCCTGACGTAATCGAAGGGAGCGGGTTTCATCCGCTAGCCCAGCGGCAGGCCGGCGATCGCCGGCGACAGCACCGAGATGGTCTGGCTCTTCAAGAGCGGCCCGTCGGGTTCGCTTGCCGCTTTCACCGCCGCCCATTCCGGATCGGCAGCGAACGATGCCCAGGCTTTTTTGCGCGCGGCCTCGTCGGTGAAGCGCGTCATATAAGTGAGACGGCCGTCTTCATCGGGCGCGGTGAACGCGCCCACCAACTCGATGCCGTGGCGGGGAAAGAACCGGGTCGCGACATTGTCGGCAAAGCGGCGGCGCATCGCCTCGGCGCGGCCTTCGGCGGCTTCATAGACCCGGATTTCGTAAATCAACGCACACTCCCAGTTTGACCGGCCGCTTGTGAGAACCGCTGCCTTGGCCGAAACGATAGAAGCCGGCGGCGGAAATTGTCAAACACAAACTGAGGCAATTCGGCAAAATTGTATAATTGAGTTGGTTCAATCCAACAAATGAAGCTGTCGTCGCGTCAGATAAACATGAGGTGAAACAGTATCTTGTGGATATCACTCGCTCAAATTGGCAACGATCCGCTTGTGTGAGTACCCGATCCTGTATCAAATATTGCAACAATATCGAAATTGTACTACTCAACAAAACCGTCAACCGACGCTCGCCATTACGTCCAGCGGATAACGCGACATGACCGACTGGGTACCCAGCCTCGCCTCGCTTCCCGGGCCACGCTATCTCGCCTTCGTTGCCGCGCTCGAGGCCGATATTGGTGCCGGCCGGGTCAAGCCCGGCATGCGGCTATTGCCGCAGCGGGACATGGCGCAGCGGCTCGATCTCAGCGTCGGGACCATTTCGAAAGCCTATGCGGAAGCCGAACAGCGCGGACTGATTTCAGGGGAAGTCGGCCGCGGTACCTTCGTGCAGCGGCGGCGGCCGGAAGCGCGCGGCCACGGTGCGTCGGACGCGACGATCAATCTGGCGCTGAACGTCCCGCCCTATACCGGCGAGGATGACGTCATCGCAGCCGTGCTGTCGGATATCGTCGCCGACGGCGAACTGTCGAACCTGCTCGGCTATCTGCCGCATCAGGGCTTGCCGAGGCATCGCGAGGCGATGGCAAACTGGTTGACCTCGCTCGGCGTCACCACGGAGGCCGACCAGCTCTTCATCACCCATGGCGGGCAGCACGCGCTCTCAATCGCGCTCGGCATGGTCGCATCGTCGGACGATACCGTGCTGACCGAGAGCTATACCTATTCCGGCATGCTGGCGCTGTCGGCGCAGTCTGGCTACCGGCTCCATGGCGTCGCCACCGACGCGCACGGACTGATCCCGGAAAATCTCGACCGCGCCTTCACCGAAACACGCGCCCGCGTGCTCTATTGCATGCCGACACTGCAAACGCCGACGGGGTCGGTGATGCCGCCGGCGCGGCGGCAAGCGATCGCCGAGATCGTGCGCCGGCACGACGCTTATCTGCTGGAGGATGACGCTTACGGCTATCTGCTGTCGCCGCCATTGCCCCCGATCTCGCGGCTGATCCCCGAGCGCAGCTTCTATATCGTGAGCTTTGCCAAATGCCTGGCGCCGGGGCTTCGGATCGCAGGGATGATCGCGCCGGAAGGGTTTCGCGACCGCGCGATCAATGCGCTGCGCGCCACCGGCTGGATGGCGGTGCCCGTGATGGCCGAAGTGGTGGCGCGGCTGATCCATAATGGCGGACTGGCGCGGCAGGCCAGGCTGAAGCGCGACAAGGCCGCGGTGCGCAACGCCATCGCCCGGCGGGTGCTTGGCGAATGGCTGCCGGCCACCAACACCGTGCCGGGCTTTCATCTCTGGCTGCCGCTGCCCGCCGGCCGCACGCTGGCGGCGCTGATCGCGCAGGCCGCGCAAGCCGGCATCACGCTCGCCCCGCCGGGAGCGCTGCGGCGGATGGAGAACGAAAGCCTCGGCGTCCGGCTCTGCCTCGGGGCGCCGGCCAGCGAAACCGATCTCGAGCGCGCATTGGTCGAAATCCGCCGCATTCTCGAGATGGCCGAAGCGATCTCGTTCGTCTGACACCGGGCGGCGCTCAGCGGCGAAAGCACCAAGTGTGCGGCAATCATGTCCAGGGCCTGTTCAGGCCCATGGCCACGTCTTGATCCAGGTCAACCGTTTTCGACCAGCTCCGGATACATGTTTTCCATGAGCAGTTTTCGTGGAGAGACGCATGCCGGGTAGATCGACAACACCAGCTGCGGTCGCGATCGGCGTCATAATCTGCGCGGTGCCGCGGCCTTCGTGACGCTCAGGAAAGTCTCTTCGCGCAGGTCCTCGCCAGCGAGTCGATCGTCGGATGAACGTAAACGCCCGCAGGTTTGCGAAAACATTATCCAGGAAATGGTAATCCCCTCGATGAAGACGGAACAGGCTCAGCTAGTACAGGCTCCGTTGGTACAGGTTCCGTCGGTGCCGACCCGGTCGGTACGGTCAGCATCCTTGCCGTCGGCCGAGGAAAGCGTCGGCAGCGAAGCTTTCCGCGCGATCGATCGGATGCGCGAAGCTCTTACCGCCCAGTCGACGGGGGGAATTTCTCCGGCGTCGCTGGCCCTCGCCTTCTTTGATTGGTCCATTCATCTTGCGTCGGCTCCCGGCAAACGCCTGGAACTGATCGACAAGGCTTCCCGGAAAGCGGCTCGTCTGATGGCTCATTGCACAGCCGCAGCGGGCAATCCCGATGCGCCGCCATGCATCGATCCTCTGCCGGGCGACTACCGGTTTCGCGCCGAGGGATGGCACAGGCAACCCTACAATTTCCTGGCTCAAGCCTTCCTGCTCAATCAGCAATGGTGGCACAACGTCACCCGCGAAGTGCCCGGCGTCGCGCCGCACCATGAAGAGGTGGTGTCGTTCGCCGCGCGTCAGTTCCTCGACATGTTCTCGCCGTCGAACTTTCCGTTCACCAACCCCGAAGTGATCGAGAAGACCGTGAAGACCGGCGGGGCCAATCTCATCCGCGGGTTCCAGAACTGGGTGGAGGACGTCAGCCGGCAGATCACCAGGCAGCCACCGCTGGGCACCGAGAAATTCAGGGTCGGCAGGGACGTCGCCGTCACGCCCGGAAAGGTCGTCTATCGAAATCACCTGATCGAACTGATTCAATATGCGCCGGCGACGGAAACGGTCATGGCCGAGCCGGTGCTGATCGTGCCGGCCTGGATCATGAAATACTACATCCTCGATCTGTCGCCGCCAAATTCGCTGGTCCGCTATCTGGTGGGACAGGGCCACACCGTCTTCTGCATCTCCTGGCGCAATCCAGGCGCCGAAGATCGCGCGCTTAACCTGGACGATTACCGGCATTCCGGCGTCATGGCCGCGCTCGAAGCCGTCGGCGCCATCGTTCCCGGCCGCAAGGTCCATGCGACGGGATATTGCCTTGGAGGAACGCTGCTATCGATCGCAGCCGCCGCCATGGCGCGCGCCGGCGATGATCGCCTGGCGAGCGTTACTCTGTTGGCCGCCCAGACGGACTTCACCGAGCCCGGCGAGCTCGCCCTCTTCATCGACCACAGCCAGATGCATTTCCTCGAGAGCATGATGTGGAACAAGGGCTATCTGTCCGCCGACCAGATGGCGGGCTCTTTCCAGCTTCTGCGCAGCAACGACCTGGTCTGGTCGCGGCTCGTGCACGACTATATGATGGGCGAGCGGACGCCGATGACCGATCTGATGGCGTGGAACGCGGACTCCACCCGCATGCCCTACAAGATGCATGCGGAGTATCTGCAGCGGCTCTACCTCGACAACGAGCTCGCGGCCGGTCGCTTCATGGTCGACGGACGGACGGCCGCGCTGCAGAACATCCGCACGCCGATGTTCGTCGTCGGAACCGAGCGCGACCATGTCGCGCCATGGCGGTCGGTCTACAAGATCCACTATCACACCGATACCGACGTTACCTTCGTGCTCACGAGCGGCGGGCACAACGCCGGCATCGTCAGCGAGCCCGGCCATCAGCACCGCCGTTTTCGCATCGCTTTCAAGCGTAACACCGACACTTGTCTCGACCCGGACGAATGGGCCGCGGCAGCCGTTTCGAAAGAGGGATCATGGTGGGAGGATTGGACCCACTGGCTCGCCAGCCATTCGGCGCCGGAGCGCGTGGCGCCGCCCGCCATGGGAGCTCGCGAAAAGGGTTATGTGCCAGCCGAGGATGCGCCAGGCACCTACGTCTTCCAGCGGTGATGCCGATATGACTGAGACATCTTCGGACAAGGCTTGAGTTTGGAGGTGAATCGTCCGTCCGGTGACCGTGGCCAAGACCGCATCGGCAGTGTATCAGGAGCGGCAAATACACTGTCGAACCACCACGGAAATCGGATTGCCCCAGATCCCCGCCACCAAACCCTTTGTCGAAGTACTCTCGGGCCGCAGGCAGCCGGTTCCGCCGCTGTGGATGATGCGGCAGGCCGGGCGTTATCTGCCGGAGTATCGCGAACTGCGCGCCAAGGCCGGCGGCTTTCTCGATCTTTGCTTCACGCCGGATTATGCCGCCGAGGTGACGCTGCAGCCGATCCGCCGCTTCAACTTCGACGCCGCCATCATCTTCTCGGATATTCTTGTGATTCCCTACGCGCTCGGGCGTTCAGTGCGGTTCGAGGTGGGCGAAGGGCCGCGGCTCGATCCCATGGATACGCCCGACAAGGTCGGGACGCTGGCCGCAACGGGAGACTTCTCCAAGCTGGAGCCGGTCTATGAAGCATTGCGCCGCGTGCGACGCGAGCTCGATCCCAAGATCGCGCTGATCGGCTTCTGCGGCGCGCCGTGGACCGTCGCTACCTACATGGTAGCCGGAAAGGGCACGCCCGACCAGGCGCCGGCGCGGATGATGGCCTATCGCCACCCCGAGGCATTCGCAAAAATCATCGACGTGCTGGTGGAGAACTCGATTCAGTATCTGCTCGGACAGCTCAAGGCCGGCGCCGACGTGCTGCAGATTTTCGACACCTGGGCCGGAGTGCTGCCGCCGCGCGAATTCCAGCGCTGGTCGGTGGAGCCGACGCGACGGATCGTCGAAGGCGTCCGCAAACAGGTGCCGGATGCAAAAATTATCGGCTTTCCCCGCGGCGCCGGCGCGCAGCTGCCGGGCTATGTCGAGGCCACCGGCGTCGACGGCGTCAGCATCGACTGGGCGGCCGAGCCGTCATTGATCCGTGAACGCGTGCAGACCAAAGTGGCGGTGCAGGGCAATCTCGATCCGCTGGTCTTGATCGCCGGCGGCGAGGCGCTGGACCGCGCGATCGATGACGTGCTGGCGAATTTCGCCGGTGGCCGCTTCATCTTCAACCTCGGCCACGGCATCCAACCGGAAACCCCGATCGCGCATGTCGAGCAGATGGTGGCGCGGGTGCGGGCGTTTCGGGGGTGAGGCGAAGCGCCTTCTCCCTTCTCCCCTTGTGGGAGAAGGTGGCGCGAAGCGCCGGATGAGGGGTTCTATCCGCAATCGCAGTGCTCGTTGAACCAACCCCTCACCCGTCACGAACGCGCTTTGCGCGTCCGTGCCACCCTCTCCCACAAGGGGAGAGGGGAAGAAAGAGTTACACCGGCCGGCTGCGCTCGATAATCGCCGCCGCGCCCTTGTGCAGCAACTCCAGCCCGACCGCGCGGCCCAGCTCCCGCGGGCGATCGGCCGGGCCTTCGCGCGTGACTTCGATGAAGTGGCCGCCGGCTTCGTCCAGCACCGAGGCGGTCAGCGTCATCTGCACGCCGTCGATCTCGGAATAGCCCGCAATCGGCGAGTTGCAGTGGCCGTTGAGCACCCAGAGCACCTCGCGCTCGGCGTCGCAGGAAAGATGCGCCCAGGGATCGTCGATCAGGGAAAGGTAGCGCCTTGTCTGCCAGTCGCCCGCGGCGCATTCCACCGCGACGATGCCCTGCCCTGCAGCCGGCAACATTTCGCGCGGCGAAAATTCATGGGCGATCCGGCTCGCCAGGCCGACGCGTTCCAGTCCGGAGCGCGCCATGATCAGGGCGTCGGCCGGGCCGACCTCGCCGCCGCCGGGCAGCCGCTGCAGCTCGCGGTTGTCGAGCTTGCGCACCCGCGTATCGGCGGCGCCGCGAAAATGAATCACCTCGATTTCCGGAAACAGCCGCCGCGCATAGGCGGCGCGGCGTACCGCATTGGTGCCGATCCGAAATCCATTACCGCCGGCGCGGCTGATCTCTTCGAACGATATTCCGGGGCGCAGCACCAGCGCATCGGTCGGCGGATCGCGCGCGAGTGTCGCGCCGATCACCAGCCCCGGCGTGTCCTCGTTGCCCGGCATGTCCTTGAGCGAATGCATCGCGGCGTGCAGCCTGCCTGCCCGGACGGCGGCGCGGATCTCGGCGACGAAGGCGCCACCCTTGCCGCCATGCGTCAGCAGCTTGCTGGTCTGGTCGGTATCCCCGACGGTTTCGAACTTGACGATTTCCACGTCGAGCTCGGGCGCCGCGGCCCGCAGCCGCCGGGCAATTTCCTCGGTCTGGGCCAGCGCCATGGTGCTCTTGCGCGTGCCGATACGCATTGAAACTGCCACCAGAGGCTCCATTCGATCATCGCGCGCGCAAAGCTTCGGCGCCGCTCCCTTCTATCCGCAAATCCCCGAGGTCACAAATCCAGATCGCGCGCCGACATCCTGCGCTTCCTGGTTGTGATGTCGCGCATAGCTTCACTGCAGGGCATGCCGGGGTTATCCTTGACGATACATTCCGTTTATGTGCAGCTGTTTAAAATCAAGAAGCGTCCGGGAGGACCTATGGCATCGGTACGGCAGGCGTTCGTTATTTGCAGCTTTCTCATTGCGTCGACGGTTCTCGCGAGGGCGGCGGATCCGATCAAGTTGCGGGTCGCCGATTCATTTCCGAAGGGCCACTATCTGGTCAAGCTGGTGCTCGAGCCCTGGATGGAACAGGTCGGCAAGCGCACCAACGGTGCCGTCACCTTCGAACATTATCCGGCGCAGCAGCTCGGCAAGGCGACGGATATGCTGAAGCTGACCCAGACCGGGGTCGCCGATATCGGCTACGTCGCGCCGGCTTATGCTTCCGAGAAGATGCCGGTGTCCGAGGTCGCGATGCTGCCGGGAGCATTCGCGCATTCCTGCCAGGGCACGCTGGCCTACTGGAAGCTGGCGAAGGACGGCGTGATCGCGCAACAGGATTATGCCGGCAACAACATTCGGCTGCTGCTGGCGGTGAGCCTGCCGCAATACCGCATCTTCACCGTCAAGGCGCCGGTCAAGGACGTCGCCGACGTCACCGGCCTGAAACTGCGTTCCACCGGCGGCGCGCAGGACCTGACGCTGCGCGCGATCGGCGCGGTGCCCGTCCGCATGGCGGCGCCCGATGCCTACGAATCGCTGTCGCGCGGCACCATGGACGGCCTGCTGTTCCCGCTGGAAAGCGTGGTCGCCTACGGCGCCGACAAGCTGGTGAAATATGGCACCGACGGACTCGGCTTCGGCAGCTTCATCGTGTCCTACTCCATCAGCGAAGCTTCCTGGAAGAAGCTGACGCCGGAGATCCAGAAGGCGATGGTGGACGTCGCCAACGAGATCATTCCCTCCGCCTGTCAGGAAATCCAGAAGGCCGACGAGACCACCAAGCAGAAATTGGAGGCCGCCGGCGTGCGCTTCGACCCGGTGCAGCCCGCAAAATTCAAGGACCTGATGAAGGGCGTCAACAAGACCTGGGCCGAGGGGCTCGATGCCCGAGGCAAGCGCGGCAGCGAGGCGCTGAAGGAATTCGACGCCCTGATCGCGACCCTTCCGGCCAAATAATTCGGGCACGACACCGTCACTTCCGCGCTTCGCGGCAAGACGCTTAAGGGGGAACGACGTGCTCGACGGGTTATTGAGAGCGCTGGCGACAGTCGAGAAGGTGGTGTCCTCGATCGCCGCGTTTTTCATGTTTGCAATCATGATCATCGTCTTCAGCGACGTGGTGATGCGCTACGGCTTCAACCGGCCGTTCTCCTGGGCCTATGACCTGATCTCGCTGTATCTGATGGCCGGCATCTTCTTCCTGATCCTGTCGGAAGCCTATGCCCGTCATGCCCATGTCAGCGTCGACATCCTGCAGCAGAAATTTCCGCCGCAGATGATCCGGGTGACCGAGATTGTCACCTGCCTGGTCGGCATCACGGTGTTTTCCCTGATCGCCTGGCTGGGCTTCGTCCGCGCGGTCGAGAGTTTCCAGTCCAGCGACGTCATGGCCGGCGCCATTCCGTGGCCGATGTGGCCGTCGATCGGGCTGGTGCCGCTGGGCTCCGGGCTGATCACGCTGCGGCTGGTGCTGCATCTGTTCGGTCACATCATTTCTCTCGCTACCGGACGCGACCTGATCGCCCTGCCGGCATCGCACGCCACAGGGGAAACCTTCGAATGATCCTGACCCTGGTAATGGTCGTGCTGTTCGTGCTGCTGGCGATCGGCACGCCGGTCGGGTTTGCGATGGCCGGCTCCGGCGTGCTCGGACTCTACCTGATCGGCGGCATGCCGATCCTGTCGGGCATCCTGCAGACCGCGCCGCTATCGGCCGTCACTTCCTACGAACTGATCACGATACCGATGTTCCTGCTGATGGCCGAATTCGTGCTGGTGAGCGGCATCGCCGACGACTTGTTCAAGGCGACCGCGGCCTGGGTCGGCCGGGTCCCCGGCGGGCTCGGCATGGCGACCGCCCTGGCCGGCGCAGGCTTCGGCGCCATCTGCGGCACCAGCACGGCCTCGGCGGCGACGCTGTCGGCCACCAGCCTGCCCGCGATGCTGAAACACGGCTATGAGCCGAAGATGGCCGCCGGCGTGGTCGCGATCTCGGGCACGCTGGCGATGCTGATTCCGCCGTCGGTGGCGCTGGTGATCTACGGCCTGCTGGCGGAAGTGAACATCGGCGCGCTGCTGATCGGCGGCGTCATCCCCGGCATTCTCGTCACCGCCACCATCATGCTGACGGTCTGGTTTCTGGCCTGGCAGGATCCGTCCCGCGCGCCGGCCGGCCCGTCGGTGAGCCTGCGTGAAAAATTCCGCATGCTGAAGATCGTCGGGCCAATGCTGCTGCTGCTCGGCCTCGTCACCGGCGTGATCTATTCCGGCATCGCCACGCCGACCGAAGCGTCGGCGCTCGGCGCCTTCGGGGCCTTCGGCCTTGCGATATGGCGAGGGAAGATCAACCTCACCAGCCTGCGCAGCGCGCTGCTGCGCTCGGCGCACGGCACCTGCATGATTGCCATGATCCTGTTCGGCGCATCGGTGTTCGGTTATTTCTTCACCCTGACCCAGGTGACGCAGAACCTGGTGTCCTATGTCGGCGGGCTCAACGTGGCGCCCTGGGTGATCCTGACCATCATCCTGTTCGGCTACATCGTGCTCGGCTCCTTCATGGACCAGATCGCGATTCTGGTGCTCACCGTTCCGATCGTGCTGCCGCTGATCAAGTCGCTGGGTTACGATCCGCTCTGGTTCGGCGTCATCAAGATCGTCACCGCCGAGGTCGGCATGATCACCCCGCCGGTCGGATTGAACTGTTTTGTCGTCGCGCGGTATTCGGGGCGCCCGGTCGCCGAGGTGTTCCAGGGCGTGTTCCCGCATTTCATCGCGCATCTGTTCGCGATTGCGATCCTGGTGGTCTGGCCGCAGATCATTTTGTGGCTGCCGATCAAGATGGGATACTGAACCACAACAAGCAAAAACGGGAGAGAACCTCATGAGCATGGGTTTGGACAGGCGAATCGTGGCGGCGGCAGTATTCGCTGCAGGCATCGGCCCCGCATCGGCGCAGGAAAAAATCACGCTGCGCCTCGCCGAAAGCCTGCCGGCCGGCCACGTCATCCACGAACTGGTCGCGAAGCCGTTCATGGAGCTGGTGACCAAGGCCACCAACGGCCAGGTCACGTTCCAGCATTATCCCGCCGAACAACTCGGCAAGGCCAAGGACATGGCGCAGCTAACCGTCGCCGGCGTCGCCGACGTGTCCTATATCGTGCCGTCCTACTCATCGGAAAAATACCCGCTGACGGCGGTCGCCGAACTGCCGGGGATCTTCGACACCGAGTGCCAGGGATCGCTGGCGTTCTACAAGATCTCGCATCATGGCGGCATCCTGGAGACGAAAGAGTTCGGGCCGAACCAGTTGCGGCCGCTGGTGACCATCGCCTTGCCGGCCTATCAGATCCTGCTTTCCACCGGCCGCACGGTCAAGACCGCGAAGGACCTCGAAGGCCTGAAGATCCGCACCACGGGCGGCGCGATGGATCTGATGATGCGCTCGATCGGCGGCGTGCCGGTGCGGATGGCGGCGCCCGAGATCTATGAATCGCTCACCCGCGGCACGCTCGACGGCTTGATCTTTTCCTATCAGAGCTCGGTATCCTATGATTTCGGCAGGATCCTGAAGACCGGCACCGAAGGGCTGAACTTCGGCACCGCGATCTTCACCTATTCGATCGGCGAGACCAAGTTCAAATCGCTGCCGGAAAACGTTCGCAAGGCGCTGGTCGAGGCCGGCGAGCAAACCACGCGCGAGGGCTGCAAGCGCTTCGAGGACGGCGAGAAGATCGCGGCCGAGAAGATCAAGTCGCAGGGCATGAAGGTCATCGCCTTCGGCGCCGACGACCAGAAGGTGTTCGATGTCGCCTTCAAGAACGTCGCGGAGGACTGGGTCAAGGACATGGACAAGCGGGGCAAGCCCGGCACCGAGGTGTTCAAGGCCTTCACCGCGGCCCTGACCGCCGGCCGTTGACCGAACCTGTGCGGCCGGCGAAGGCGGCGACACCGGCGGGCCCCCTCGCCGGCGTCAAGATCATCGATCTCACCAGCGTGATGATGGGGCCCTACGCCACCATGATCCTCGGCGACTACGGCGCCGACGTCATCAAGGTCGAGAGCCCGGAAGGCGACGTGATGCGCCACGCCGCGCCGATGCGCCATCCGCAGATGGGCGCGATGTACCTGCAGGGCAACCGCAACAAGCGCTCGATCGTGCTCGACCTGAAGAAACCAAGTGGTCGCGACGCGCTGCTGCGGCTGGCGGCCACCGCGGATGTGTTCGTCCATAATGTGCGGCCGGCCGCGATGCGCCGCCTGAAGCTCGGCGCGGACGACCTGCTCGCCCTCAACCCGCGGCTGGTCTATGCCAGCCTGCACGGGTTCGGCGAGCAAGGTCCCTACGCCGGACGTCCCGCCTATGACGATCTGATCCAGGGCATGACGGCGCTGCCGGCCCTGACCGGCCAGATCACCGGCGAACCGCGCTATTCGCCGGCGACGATCGCCGACCGCATCGTCGGGCTCAACGCCACGCATGCGATCCTGGCCGCGCTGCTGCATCGCGACCGCAGCGGCGAAGGCCAGTCGATCGAAATCCCGATGTTCGAAACCATGGCGCAATTCGTGCTCGGCGATCACATGTCCGGCCGCAGTTTCGAGCCGCCGGCCGGTCCGCCCGGTTACTCGCGGCTGCTGTCGCCGGACCGGCGTCCCTACCGGACCAGCGACGGCTTTGTCTGCGCACTGGTTTACAACGACAAGCAATGGGCCGCGTTCTTTGACGCGATTGGCCAGCACGACGAGGCCGAGCGCGATCCGCGCCTGAACAGCATCGCTTCACGCACCAGCAATTACGATTTCGTCTATCGCTGGTTCTCCGAGGTCATGAAGACCCGCACCACGGCCGAATGGATGCGCCTGTTCGCGGCAGCCGACATTCCGCATGCGCCGCTGCACGATCTCGACAGCCTGATCGACGATCCGCATTTGGCGGCCGTCGGCCTCATTCAATCGATCGAGCATCCGACCGAAGGCACCCTGCGCGTCGCAGGTCCCGCTGCGACCTGGAGCAAGACGCCACCCTCGATCCGGCGCCATCCGCCGCGGCTTGGTGAACATGGCGCGGAGATTTTGCGCGAAGCCGGATTGTCGGGCGATGAGATCGCGGCGCTTGGCGCGGAAGGCGCGTTGATCGATCCGGATGCAGGTTCGTAGGGTGGGCACAGCGCGAAGCGTGCGCCTTTGCCCACCTTACGCGGTTTGGACTCGTCCACAACATCGCGGCGCGTTCCTCAGCCAACCCGCGCCGACATCCCGCCGTCCACCGGAAGCAGCACCCCGGTGATGAAATTGGCCTCGTCCGAAGCCAGAAACAGCGCGGCGTGGGCGGTGTCCCAGGCGGTCCCCATCCTGCCGCGCAAGGGCACACGGGCATTGCGGGTTTCACGCACCGCCGCCGTGGTCGAGCCGATCGCCTCGGCTATCCCGGTAATGGCCATGGGAGTGTCCATCAGGCCCGGCAACACCGCGTTGCAGCGCACGCCATGGGCCGCATTGGCGTTGGCGACACTGGTGGTGAGCCGGTTCATTCCGGCCTTGGAAACCTCATAGGCCACTTGATTTCCGCCGGCGAGCGAGGCCAGCGACGAGATGTTGAGAATCGATCCGCCACGCTGCTCGCGCATCACGGGCACGGCATGCTTGATGGTCATCCACGCGGATTTGAGATTGACCGCCATGATGCGATCCCATGCCTCCTCACCGGCGCGGTGCGCCGGCCCGTCGCCGTTGCCGCCAATCCCGACATTGTTGACGAGAATGTCGATCCGGCCCCAGAGCGACTTTGCCTCGGCGACAAGGGCGGCGCAGCCTTCGTCGCGCGAGACATCGGCCTGAAACGGCGCAGCACTGCCGCCTTCGGCCGCGATCATCGCCACGGTCTCGCTCGCGCTCTCAAGCCGGCGATCGACGCAGAGCACCTGCGCGCCCTCGCGGGCGAACAGCACCGCCATTGCGCGCCCGTTGCCGATGGTCTCGCCCGGCGATTGTCCTGCCCCGGTGATGACGGCGATCTTGCCTTGCAGACGTCCGCTCATGTCAAAAGCCTTTCAGATCGGGGTCCAGCACCTGGCCTTCGTCAAGTTGAACGCCAAAGCTGTTGAGCAGCATCGAGACCTGGGTGTACTGGCCCACCGTGAACACCAGGTCCATGCGCTGGCGTTCCTCGAAATGCTTCGAAAGTTCCGCCCATGCCGGACCGGTGACGAACTGCTCGCGGTGCAGATCGTCGGCGGCCCGCAGCAGCGCGGCATCAGGCGCACTCCAGCCGGGCGCGTCGGCGCCAAGCTTGATCCGCGCGATCTCGTCATCGGTCAGGCCGGCGCGCTTGCCGATCGGCACATGCTGGGTCCACTCATAACCGGAGCGGCATAGAAAGCCGGTGCGCAGGATCACGATCTCGCGCTCGCGGGGCGGCAGCGTTGACTTCTTGCTGAGGATGTAGCCGCCCCACGCCAAAAAGGCCTTGGCCGCCACCGGATGGGTCAGCATCGTGCGGAAAATGTTGAGAACCTTGCCGCGCGCCAGCATCGGCTCCACGATCTCGCGCTGTTCCGGCGTGCAGCCTTCGAGGGCAACCGGAAAGACGCGGGGGGATGTCAGTCGCATGGGGTGGTCTCCATCATGACAAATGCGCGGCGATCCGCAGGGTGGCAAAGCGTGCGCCGTAGCTCCAAGGGCGAAGGCGGATGCGTGCCCACCATCCAAATCATCGCGTGGATAGATGATGGGCACGGCGCGAAGCGCGCGCCTTTGCCCACCCTACGTCTTCACCAGCGCCAAAATCTTCACCGCGGCGCGCAGATGCGGCTTGTCGATCATCTTGCCGTCAAGTTTCACCACGCCGGAATTCGGATTTTCGTCGAACGCCTTTATCACTTTTTGCGACCAGGCGATTTCCTCCTCGGTCGGCATGAAAGCGGCATTGACGACGTCGACATGCTTCGGATGGATCACCGCCTTCGACATAAAGCCGTCATGCCGGGCGGCGATGGCCTCTTCTTTCAACGCTACGAGATCGTCGATGTCGGTGGCGATGGTGTCGATCGCCACCACGCCGATGGCGGCGGCGCTGATCAGGCAGAGATCGCGCGCCAGCAGGAACGGGCCGTGATAACGGCCGTTGCTGCGGTTGCGCGAGGCGCCGAGCGAGGCCGCGAGATCCTCCGCGCCCCACATCATGCCCCACAGCCGCGGACTGGCGCCCTCGAAATCGAGCAGTTTTGTCACGGCACGCGCGGTCTCGGTCGCAACCACCACGATCCGCGTGGTGCCCTGCCCGGTTCCGGCCGCGGCTTCGAAGGCGTCGAGATACAGCGCCAGATGATTGACGTCGGCGGCCCCTGCGCATTTCGGCAGCACGATACCGTCAGGACGGCCCGGCATCACCGCGGCGAGGTCGCCCAGCGTCATCCCGGTATCGAGGGCGTTGACGCGAATGTAGATCTTCTGGGCGGGATTGCGCGCATCCAGCATATCGCGGGTGATGCCGCGCGCGATGACCTTCTGGTCCGGCGCGATCGAGTCCTCGAGATCGAGGATCAGCGCGTCGGCCGCGGTCTTTTTCGCGCTTTCATATTTGCGCAGGCTGTCGCCCGGAACGAACAGGAATGAGCGCATTGAATCAGGCCTTGGGTTGCGGTTTGCAGTGCATCAGTCCGGTGCGGCGGCAGCTCGCCACCACCTCGCCGCGCTGGTTGGTCGCGGTGTGCTCGAATTCGACGATGCCCTGGGTCGGCCGCGACTGGCTGAGGCGCTTGGAGATGATCTTGGTGTGCGCCTTCAGCGTGTCGCCATGAAACACCGGTTTCGGGAATTTGACGTCGGTCATGCCGAGGTTGCCGATGGTGGTGCCGAGCGTGGTGTCGTAGACGGTCATGCCGATCATGATGCCGAGTGTATAAAGGCTGTTGAACAGCCTCTGGCCGAACTCAGTGCCTTTCGAAAATTCGGCGTCGATATGCAGCGGCTGCGGGTTCATCGTCAGCAGGCTGAACATGGTATTGTCCATCTCGGTGACGGTCCGGCTGAATTCATGATGATACTCCCGGCCGACCTCGAACTCTTCGAAATATAATCCTGCCATGGTGTCCCCCTTTTCAGGTGTTTGATTTATTCCAATAATTGCCGTCCGCGCCCGGTGTAGTTCGGCGCCCGCTTCTCGACGAAAGCGTTCAGCCCTTCCTGACAATCTTCCGTGCTCGCGACAAGCGCAAAACTCTCCGCTGCATTCTCGATCGAACGGCGGTAGTCGGCATCCACCGCGCGCATGAAGGCGTCGCGGCCGATCTTCATCACAATCGGGGACTTCGCGGCGAAGCGCAGCGCAATCGCCCGCGCGCGCTCCAGCGCGGTCCCTTTCGGAACCACTTCGCTGACGAGCCCCATCCGGAACGCGGTCGCGGCATCGAAGGGATCGCCCAGGAACAACGGCCCAAAGGCCTGATGCTTGCCGACCAGCCGCGGCAATTGCACGAAGTGCAGCGCCGGGATCAGGCCGACGTCGATCTCGGGATAGCCGAAGGTGGCGCCGTCGCCGGCAATAACCATGTCGCAGGAGATCGCGATGGTCATGCCGCCGGCCCGCGCCGGACCGTCGACGGCCGCGAGGGTCGGCTTGCCCATCCGGTACTGGATGTCGTTGAGGGCGAAATACAGCTGCTCGAGAAAGCCCTTGGTCTCGGTCGCGCGCTTGCCCCTGATGATGTCGAGATCGAGCCCGGCGCAGAAAACCTTGTGGGCGCTGCAGATGATCACCGCGCGCACATTCTCGTCGTCCTTGGCCTTTTGCAGCGCCGCCAGCAGGGCATCGATCAGCGCCAGGCTCAGCGCATTGACCGGGGCGCGGTCGAGCGTGATCTCGGCAATCGCATCCGAGACGGCATAGCGGACGAGTTCCTGAGCCATGGCGCATGCTCTCCTGTTGGTCCGGCCTATCGGGCAGAGGTGCGGACGATGCCGGCGCTGATCAGGCTGTCGATGGCCGCTGCGTCGAAGCCGGCCTCAAGCAACACCTCGCGACTGTCGGCGCCGATATCGGGCGCCGGCCGCAGGTCGTCTTCGGAAGGTCCCGCGATGCCCGGCGTGCGCGCGGCAAAGACCTTGCCGATGCCCGGTGTATCCTGGCAGACGGCGCCCCTCGTCGCCTCGACATGGACATTGTGCAGCCAGTCGCCGGGGGTAAGGATGCGCTCGGCGATCACGTCCGCCGCATGAAGCCGGCCGAGCCAGGTTTCGCTGGTTTCAGTCGGGAATACCTCGCGCAACTGCGCCATCAGCGTGTCGGCCGAGTCCGCGCGGCTGGCAAAATCCTGATAGCGCGGATCGCTGGCGAGATCCTCGCGTTCGATCGCGGTACAGAGGCGCTTATACTGCGCTTCGTTCACCAGCGTGACCATGATCCAGCCATCGCTTGTCTGATAGGAGCCGGCCGGCACATTGAGGGCGCGCGGGGTGCCGCCCTCCAGCACATACTCCGCGGCCTTGTGGCCGAGCAGTGCGGCGGTCGACTGCGCGAGATTGACATCGATCCAGCGGCCGGTGCCGACCGTGGCGCGGGCGAACAAGGCGGTGGCGATAGCCTGGAACGCATATACCCCGGTGGCGACGTCGGAGATGGTGTGGCCGACCCGGTGTGGAATCTTGTCATTGCCGAGATTGACCGAGACCAGCCCGGAAAAGGCCTGCGCCACCGAATCCGAGCCCGGACGTTTTGAGTAGGGACCGTCCTGCCCGAATCCGGAGATCGAGAGATAGATCAGGCCTGGATTGTCGCGCGAGAGATGCTGGTAGCCGATTCCGAGACGGGCGGCGACGCCGGGCCGAAAACCTTCGATCAGCACGTCGCTCTCCGCGGCGAGCTGCTTGGCGATCGCGATTCCCTCGGCGTGCTTCAGGTCGAGGCACAGGCTGCGCTTGCCCCTGTTATAGACCGCCGACAGCGCGGTGTGGCTGCCATAGGTGGTTCCCAGGTAGCGCGACCAGTCGCCCTCGGGCGGTTCGACCTTGATCACCTCGGCGCCGTAGACACCCAGCAACATTGCGCAATAGGGCGAGGCGATGCCCTGCCCGAAGTCCAGCACCCGCAGGCCGCGATAGGGTGCTTCATGCGTCGGCGACAATTTCCGTCTGGCGATCATTTTCTTGTTTTTTCTGGGCCCCGGGGACCCGCTCAGGTCGGGGCCGCAGGCAGAGAAGAGGATGGCTTTGGATGAGTCAAGCGCACGCGGGCGCAGGTCGCCCTGCGCTGGATAGATGGTTCGAGGATCGCCCGAAGACGACGCGCAGGTGCGATTGCTCGATGACCGGATGGCCGGCTTCGAAGATCGACAAGTCGTCGGCTTCGCGTTTGGCCGCCCTCAAATGCGCGAAGCCGGGGCACGATGCGAACCGCTTCGTCATCGCCGGCAGATCGTTTTCCGCGTGCACCCGAGCGGGCCGGGTCGGAACCGGTCGAAGCGCTGCGCTACGAGCGATCGCTTTGACCTTGCTCAATATCCCCAGGGGGCCGGCCTGATTTACTGCCGCCATGGCAAACTACATCAGATCGTTTCTCGAACTCGGACTGAACGACGTCGGGCTGGTCGGCGGCAAGACCGCCTCGCTCGGCGAATTGTATTCGACCCTCGCCTCCCAAGGGGTCGCCGTTCCCAACGGCTTCGCCATCACCGCCGACGCCTACCGCGATGCGCTGTCGCAGCCCGGTGTCGCGGAGCAACTGCACCGGCTGCTCGACGGCCTCGACAAGCGCAACATCAAAAAGCTGGCGGCCGCCGCCGCCAAGGCCCGCACCGTCATTTACCAGGCGATGGATACCGCGCCGGTGCGCGACCAGATCATGGAAGCCTACCGGCGGCTGGAGCGGGAAGCCGGCAAAGGCGTCGCTGTCGCGGTGCGCAGTTCGGCCACGGCGGAAGACCTGCCGACCGCGAGCTTTGCCGGTCAGCACGAGAGCTTCCTCAATGTGCGCGGGCCCAAGGACCTGTTCGAGGCCTGCCGGCGCTGCTTTGCCTCGATCTTCACCGATCGCGCGATTTCCTACCGCATCGACAACGGCTTCGACCATTTCAAGGTCTTCCTCTCCGTCGCCGTGATGAAGATGGTCCGCTCCGACATCGGCGCCAGCGGCGTCATCTTCACGCTCGATACCGAATCCGGATTTCGCGATGTGGTGTTCGTCACCGGCTGTTACGGCCTCGGCGAGACCATCGTCCAGGGCCAGGTCGATCCCGACGAGTTCTACGTGCACAAGCCGACCCTCGCCCAGGGCTTTCGCCAGGTGTTGCGGCGACGGCTCGGCGGGAAGCAAATAAAAATGATCTACGGCAAGCGCGGCGGCAAGCACGCGACGCTGACCCGGAACGTGCCCGAAGCGGAGCGGCGGAAATTCTGCATCACCGATACCGAGGTGCTCAGTCTCGCGGACTTTGCCGTGCGGATCGAGGCGCACTATTCGAAACATGCCGGCATGGCCATGCCGATGGACATCGAATGGGCCAGGGACGGCAGCGACGGCAAGCTCTACATCATCCAGGCCCGGCCCGAAACGGTGGCCTCGCAGCGTTCCGCTGAATTGTTCGAGACCTACAATCTCAAGGGCAAAGGCTCCGTCATCGTCACCGGCCGCGCGGTTGGCGAAAAAATCGCATCCGGCCGCACTCGCCGCATTGCCAGCGCGCGGGACCTCTCGGGCTTCAAGCCCGGAGAGATCCTGGTCGCGCCGGCGACCAGCCCCGACTGGGAGCCGGTGATGAAGATCGCGGGCGGAATCATCACCGACAAGGGCGGCCGCACCTGCCACGCCGCCATCGTGGCGCGCGAGCTCGGCATCCCCGCCGTGGTGGGAGCGACGCACGCGACCGAGAAGCTCAAGACCGGGACCAATGTCACGATCTCCTGCGCCGAAGGGGATGTCGGCGCCGTCTATCAGGGCACGGTGGCCTTCGACGTCACGCGAACACCCGTCAGCGAGTTCAAGGCGCCGCGCACGCCGATCATGGTCAATGTCGGGACCCCCGAAATGGCGTTCCGGACCGCGATGCAGCCGCAGTCGGGCGTCGGCCTCGCCCGCATGGAATTCATCATCAGCGAGCATATCGGCGTGCATCCGATGGCGTTGCTCAAGCCCGAGAAGATCGCCTCGGCCAAAACGAGAACCGCGATCGCCCGCCTGGTCCAAGGCTACAAGACCCCGGCCGATTTCTTCATCCAGAGGCTTTCAGAAGGCGTCGGCACCATCGCCGCGGCGTTCTATCCGAAGCCGGTGATCGTGCGGCTCTCCGACTTCAAGACCAACGAATATGCCAGCCTGCTCGGCGGCGAAGCCTTCGAGGCGAAAGAAGAGAATCCGATGCTGGGGTTCCGGGGCGCTTCCCGCTACAGCCACCCAGCCTACGCCGAAGGGTTTGCGCTGGAATGTGCCGCGTTGCGCCGGGTGCGCGAGGAGATGGGCCTCGTCAATCTGCGCATCATGGTGCCGTTTTGCCGGACCGTCGAGGAAGGCAAGCGCGTGATTGCGACGATGGCGGCCAACGGGCTGAAGCGCGGCGAGAACGGGCTCGAGATCTACGTGATGTGCGAGATACCGAACAACGTCATCCAGATCGATGCATTTTCCGAGCTGTTCGACGGCTTCTCGATCGGCTCCAACGATCTCACCCAGTTGACGCTGGGCGTCGATCGCGATTCCGACATCGTCGCCTTCGATTTCGACGAACGCGACCCCGGCATGCTGGAGATGTTCAGGCTGGCGGTGACCGGTGCGAAGCGCAACGGACGGCATGTCGGCATCTGTGGCGAGGCGCCGGCGAACTATCCGGAGATCGCGCGCTACCTGACCAGGCTCGGTATCGACTCGATCAGCGTCAATCCGTCGAGTGTGCTTCGCACGATGGCGGCAGTGCTGGAAGCGGAAGCGACGAAGGCCTGACGCGCCGGTCGCTATGCGCCGTGCGGCGCTTCGGCGTGAATCAGCTCGGCCGCGGCATTGACCCTGGTCATGGTTTCCGTGAGCTCGACATAGGGATCGTCCTTGATGGTCACCGTGCCGTAGTTGGAATTTTCGCCGTCAAAGCGTCCTTCCGCCGGCTGGTCGGCGTGCTCGAACCAGTGGTATCCGACCACATTTGGCTTGCGCAGGGCGGCGGTGACATAGCGTTCGAAACACCGGGCACGCTCGGTCTGGCTGGCGACCCGGGGCCCGGCGCCGAGGCCGTTGGGCAGGCCGGCGTCATCGCCGCGGAATGCGAATTCGGAGATCAGGCACGGCTTGCCGCCGGCGGCATAGGCATCGATCTGGAGGGTCGCATCGAGTTCGTAGCAATTGAACGAGATCACGTCGAGATAGCGGGCCGCCGCGGCGATCACCCCCGATTGCGCCTGGTAGCCGAAGCGGGAGCCGATGACGAGGTGATGGGGGTCGGCGGTCTTGATGGCCGAGACGCACACCTCGAAATATCGATCGGCGACGATGGCCAGAAAGGCGTCGCAATCGGCCGAAAATGCCGCGCGGGCGGGGTTGTCGAGGTTGGCCTTGAGCTCGAGCGCGTCATTCAGGCCGCCGGGCGACATTCGGAAAAACGGCGCCTCAATACGTCCCATCGTGGCGAGTTCCTGCCAGGATCGCGCCGGCGTCTGCCAGACCGCGTTGAACTGGGAGAATTCTCCATAGTGCTCCTGCAGCCGCGCGATGGCCGCAACACGGCCCGGACGGTGCGAGGGCAGGTTCAGAAACAGCGTGAGAAGTTCGTCCGCGCCGCGCCAGTCGGGCGACCAGTACAGCTCGTTATCGATGAAGGTTCCGAGCAGTCCGACGTCATGACATCGTCTTGCGCAATGAGCCTTGGCTCGCTCCCGGATATGGGCGGCGAATGAGGGGTCGAATACGTCGGGAAAGACCTGGTCGCGCCGGTGCAGCTTGAAGGAAGCGCCGAGTTCATTGGTGGGCGCGGTCGCCAGCGGCGACGCACCGGCGCCGGCGACGAGTTCATCCGACCAGCAGCCGAGCGTATTGAAATGCCAGCTCGCCAACCGGTTTGCCGCCGCCGCGCGCCAGATGTGCTGGCTGCCGTATTTCTCCCGGCACGCTTCGGCATAGGGCGCACGAGCCGTCTGGCGGATCTGGTCGGGATCGAACCGCACATTGTTGACGCCCTTGGAGAGAAAGCGGCCGCCATCGGGATCGACCAGCCAGAACACGCCGTCATGCTGGTCGACGCGAAAGAAGCCGCTGCCCCGGAAGCGATCATCGGCGAGTCCACCCCATTTGGTTCTTTGCAAGTGAACACCTCAACGGCAAGATAACGTTGGCTTATTTGTCGCATCGGCTGGCCCGGCGCTGTTGATGTATCTCAAGAGCGCCCGGTCACCGGCAGGACTAATGCCATGGTGCCTCGCATTCCCGCCGGGGCGGAAGGGTCAACCGTGAACTCGAACCGTCCCGTACCGGCGTCGCAGCTGCCTTCCACGGCTTCCTTGCGTTCGGATTTCATCTGGGGCGTCTCCACCTCGAGCTTCCAGATCGAGGGGGCGACGAAAGAAGAAGGCCGGGGACCCAGTATCTGGGACATCACCTGTCAAAACGGTGAAATCAGGAACCGCGACACCGGCGACATCGCCTGCGACCATTACCATCGCTACCGCGAGGATGTCGCACTGATGCAGCGGCTGGGCGTTCAGGCCTACCGGTTCTCGGTCGCCTGGCCGCGGGTGCTGCCGCAGGGCCGAGGATTGGTCAACGAGCCGGGCCTCGCCTTCTACGACCGCCTGATCGACGAACTGCTGGCCGCCGGCATCGAACCATGGTTGTGCCTGTATCACTGGGACCTGCCGCAGGCGCTGGAGGATCTCGGCGGATGGCAAAACCGGGAAATGGTCGCGTGGTTCGCCGATTACACCACGTTGATCGCCACGCGGTTCGGCGATCGCGTCAAGCGCTTTGCGACCTTCAACGAGCCCTCGATCTTCAATCTGTTCAGCCGCTCGCTGGGCAAGCGGGACCGCAGCAGCGAAGCCGGTCTTTACCGGGCGACGCACCACGTCAACCTCGCCCATGGCGCCGCGGTGGACGTGTTACGCGCGAAGGTCCAGGGCGCCTCGATCGGGTGCATCCACAACCTGCAGCCCTGTTGGCCTTCCAGCGCGGACGAGGCCGACGCGACGGCGGCGGCACGCCTGGGGATTTACTGGAACAACGCCTTCCCCGATCCGCAATGCCGCGGCGAATATCCGCCATCGATGCGAATGGCGATCGAGCCGCACCTGCAGCCGGGCGATCTCGGGCGCATCTGCCGCCCGGTCGACTGGTTCGGATTGAACCACTACAGCCCGGTCTATGTGAAGGCGCAGGCCAATGCGATGCTGGGCTGCGACTTCGGCGAGAAACCGGCCGGCGTAGCGCTGACGCCGATCGGATGGCCGATCGATCCGGAGGCCTTTGCGGAAACGCTGCGGCTGGTCCATCAGCGCTATCGCCTGCCGATCTATGTTCTCGAAAACGGACTGGGCAATTTCGACAAACCCGACGAGGCCGGCGCCGTGGTCGATCCGGAGCGGATCGATTTCCTGCGCGCCTATATCGGCGCGATGAATTCCACCGCCGCCGGCGGCGTCGATATCAGGGGATATTTCGTCTGGTCGCTGCTCGACAATTTTGAATGGATGTCCGGGTACAGCGAGCGGTTCGGTCTGACTTACGTCGATTACGCCTCGCTGCGGCGCATTCCGAAGTCATCGTTCCACTGGTACGCGGACCTGATCAGGGCGTCGCGTCAGCCATGAAAGCGGGACGAACCAGCCGGACGGTGCTTCTTGCCGACATCGGCGGGACCAACGCGCGATTTGCTCTCCTGGCCAGGGGATCGGTAGGGAGGGTCGCCCACATGCCGGTCGGCGACTACGGAAGTTTTCGCGATGCCCTCGGCACATATCTTGACTGCCTGCCGGAGGCTGAAACGATCCGTGCCGCCGTCATTGGTGCGGCAGGCGTGATCCGGAACGGCCACTGCGCCCTCACCAACAGTTCCTGGGTGATCGACGCTGAGGAACTGCGCGCCGCTTACGGATTCTCCACCGTGCGCCTGCTCAACGATTTCGAAGCCGTGGCGTGGTCCCTGCCCCACCTTTCCGCGGACAGGCTGCTCGCGCTGGGCGGCGGGCAACCGGTCGCGGGCGCGCCGCTGGCCGCGCTGGGCCCCGGTACGGGTCTTGGAATGGCCGCCTGCATACCGGACGCCGCCGGACACCTCGTGCTTTCGAGCGAGGGCGGCCATTCCACCATGGCCGGCAGTTCGTCGCGCGAGGACGCCGTCATCGCTCTGCTGCGACAACGACTGGGACATGTCTCGGCCGAACACGTTCTTTCCGGTGGCGGACTGGAAAATCTCCACCAGACGCTCGCTGCGCTGGACGACCTCGCGCTGCCAACGCAGCGCGCCGCCGAGATCACACGGGCCGGAATCGAGGGCACTTGCATGACAAGCCGCGCCGCCATCGATATGTTCTGCGCGATGCTTGGCACGGTCGCCGGCAACCTCGCGCTGACGCTCGGCGCGCAGGGTGGGATATTCATTGCCGGAGGTATTCTGCGTCACATGCCGGAATATTTCGTCCGCTCGCAATTCCGCGCTCGCTTCGAAGACAAGGGCCGGCTGCGCGACTACCTCGAACCGATTCCGGCCTGGCTGATTCTGGATGAGGACGCCGCATTCGTCGGCCTGCATGCACTGGCGGAGGTCGAAGGCATTGGCTGAAATCTCGCGGGGCATCGTCACCCTCACCGTCAATCCCGCCGTCGACGCCTCGACGTCGGTGAAGAAACTGGCGCCCTTCACCAAGATGCGCTGCGCGCCGGCGCGCCGCGATCCCGGCGGCGGCGGCATCAACGTGGCCCGGGTTCTCGGGCGCCTAGGCATCGACGTGTCGGCCATTTACGCGGCCGGCGGTGCAACGGGGCAATTGCTCGACGCCCTGGTCGCGCGCGAAGGCGTGCGAGGCCTCATGGTCCCCGTCCAGAACGAGACGCGGGAGGATCTGACGGTTTTCGACGAGACCACCCGCGAGCAGTTTCGCTTCGTCTTCCCGGGAGCGCCGCTCCGCGAATCCGAGTGGCAGGAATGCCTGGACGCGATCGCGCGCATCGAGCCGCGGCCGGCGTTTGTCATCGCCAGCGGCAGCCTGCCGGCAGGCGTACCGGACGATTTTTACGGCCGGCTGGCGCAGGCCTCAAGGGCGCACAGCAAGGTGATCGTGGACACCTCCGGCCGCTTCCTGCGCCCGGCACTCGAATGCGGCGTCTATCTCATCAAGCCCAATCTCCGCGAGTTTCAGGAGTTGGCCGGGATAACCGTCTCGGATGATGCGTCGCTGATCGAGGCTGGACGGCACCTGATCGGTCGCGGCCAGGTCGAGGTGATCGCGCTCTCGATGGGGCCGGACGGCGCCCTGCTGATCACGCGCGATCTGGCCCTGCGCGCCAACGGCCTGCCGATCGAGCCGGTCAGCGTATCCGGCGCCGGCGACAGCTTTCTGGCGGCCATGGTATGGAGCCTTTCCAGCAACGACAGTCTGGAAACCGCCCTTCGCTACGGAGTTGCCGGGGGGTCTGCCGCGCTGCTCAGTCCGGGGACCGACCTTTGCCGGCCGCAGGACATGCATCGCCTGGTTGCGCAGGTGATGGTCAGGCCGATCATGTCGCACACCTCCCTGCCCGATCCAGCACATGAATAGCGACAGCTACATCGCTCCCAGCGAGCAACGCCTGCTCTCCCGCTTCTGGCAGAGCGCGCGCGGCTTCTGGGCCGGCGCGACAGCCCCGTGGGCCTGGCTGCTGACAGTGCTGCTGATCGCCACCGTACTGCTGCAGCTGTTGACCCAGTACTCGCTGAATTTCTGGAATCGGGATTTCTTCAATGCCGTCGAGCGCAAGGATAGCGCAGAGCTGCTGGCGCAGGCATGGCGATTCCTGCCGTTGGCCGCGGCCAGCCTCGCGCTGGTCGTATTCTCGGTCTGGGGCCGCATGACCCTGCAACGGAAATGGCGTGCATGGCTGAGCAACCATCTCTACAAATACTGGCTGGAGCGCGACCATTATGTCCGGCTCCGATTCATGCCGGGCGAGCATCAGGCCCCCGAGTATCGCATCGCCGAGGACGCCAGGCTTGCCACCGACCTGCCGGTCGACCTCGTGCTCGGACTGTTCTCCTCGCTGATCACCGGCATCACCTTCATCGGCATCCTCTGGACCGTGGGTGGCAGCTCGACCATCGACCTGTTCGGCCTGGTAGTGACCATTCCCGGCTACCTCGTCGTGGCGGTGATCGTTTACTCCGTCGTCGTTGCTGCGGCGATGGTGCTGATCGGCAGCCGCCTGACCCGCGTCGTGGAGGGCAACAAGCGCGCCGAAGCCGAATTGCGCGCAATAGGAACCCATATCCGCGAGAGCGGTGAAGGCAAGACATTGCCTGACAACATCAAGGACCGGCTTGCTGCCGTCAGCGCGGCGCTGGGGGCGGTGATTGTCTCGTGGCTGGATTATTGCTGGCAGTTGATGCGCTTGACCGTGGTCACGCACAGCAACACGTTGCTGGCGCCGGTTGTCGGTCTGCTGCTCTGCATGCCGAAATACGTCGCCGGCACGATGCTGCTCGGCGAGGTGGTCCAGGCGGCCGCCGCCTTTGTCGTGGTGCAGGGTGCCTGCAACTGGTTCACCGACAACTACATTCGCCTGGCCGATTGGGCCGCCTCCGCGAACCGCGTCGCATCCCTGCTCCTGGCGCTGGATCGGATTGACCAACCGGGCGCAAACCCAGCATAAGTGTTTTCGCGGGCGGCAGCATCCCTATCGATAGACCGCGTTCGCCCTACTACCGGCAGCTTCATCTGCCTGAAGGGAATGAGAGAATGAACATCGACCTCACCGGAAAGCTCGCGCTTGTCTCCGGCTCGACGCGCGGCATCGGGCTCGCCACCGTCATCGGGTTGGCGCAAATGGGCGCGGAAGTCATTGTCAACGGCCGCGAAGCCGGCTCGGTCACTGATGCGATCGCGAAGGTCAAACAGGACGTGCCCGGCGCCAAAGCGCATGCGGCGGTGTTCGATCTCGGCCGCGCCGAGGGATGCGCCGCGTTGTTGGCGCAATTCCCCGAGGTCGACATTCTCGTCAACAATCTCGGCATCTACGAGCCGAAGGCCTTTTTCGACATCGAGGACGACGACTGGACCAGGATGTTCGAGGTCAATGTCATGAGCGGGGTACGGCTGACCCGGCACTATCTGAAGCGCATGCTCGACGCCAAGGACTGGGGCCGCGTCGTGTTCGTCTCCAGCGAATCCGCGATCTTCATTCCGAAGGAAATGGTGCATTACGGCTTCTCGAAAGCCGCCCAGCTCACCATCGCACGCGGCGCCGCCGAACAGACCAAGGCCACCAACATCACCGTCAATTCGGTACTGCCCGGCCCCACCTGGGTCGAGATGGCGCCGGTCCGGCTCGCCGCCCGCGCCAAGGGCCTCGGCACCACCGCCGACGAACTCGCCGCCAAGACCTTTACCGAGCGCCGGCCGGCGTCGCTGCTGCAGCGCTACGCCACGCCGGAAGAAGTGGCTAACCTGATCTGCTACGTCTGTTCAAAGGCTTCCAGCGCGACCAACGGCGCCGCCCTGCGCGCCGATGGCGGCATCGTGACCAACCCGTTCTGACGAGTCAGGCGGAAACCGCGGTGAGGAGTCCACCCGCTATCCAGCCGTGCAGATAGCCGGCACATCTGGCCGCCGCTTCCTCGGGATTGTCATCGGCCGCCAGCATTGAGCAGAGCACCCCGAACGGAATTCCGCGCGCCGCCTCGTCCCACATCATCGCTTCCTCGGCAGAAAGCTCGCGGAACAACGGTATCACGTGCTGGCGCCATATCAGCAGGCGGCACGGCTGTTCCAGATTGACGGCATCCGGCGGAGCTTCGTCGTTCTTGAGCGCCCGCCAGACCGCGGATGCATTGGTCGCCAGGTCGAGCCTGATGGCGCTGGGGTGAATCTTGAATTCGAGATCGTGCCAGATCTCCGGGGCAAAATCCGCCATATCGACGACGCCAAGCGCCGGAGCATCCTGGGCGTCGAAGGCATCGTTGAGAGCTCTTTCGAGCGCAGCAAGATCGGACAGGATAGGATATTTGCTGTAGGGCGCCGCATCCTTCAGAAACGCCGGAAGGGCTCGCGAGAACCAGCGCAGATTTCGATTCTGCGAGGGATTTGCCGCAACAAAGGCATATCCCATCTCATCGAACATCTCATCGCCGAGATAGACGTGCAGCAGTTCATGGTCGTTTCTGACGGCCTCGATCAGCCGCGAACCGTAAGCATGCCTGTAGACCCCAAACAGGACGTCGCGCTTTTCCCGCGGGCTGTCGAGAATCGCAGCGAGGACCGAATCGTCGCCGCTCAGCATGCCGCGCTGAAATTCATCCTGCAGCCGTGCGAGGTCGTTCATCCCGTGGTCCTTCTCGGCGCCAGAACCGTCCCGGCGATCTCCCGGGTCCGGTTGACTTCGGCCACGAGTTCGTCGAGCGGCGGGATGTTGTCGTCACGCTCGATCATGGTCGAAACCCGCCCGAAACGTTTCAACGCCGCGGCGTAGAGTTCCCAGACATCCTCGCACACCGGCTGATCGTGGGTATCGATGATGTGGGTGCCCATCTCGCTGTGGCCGGCCATGTGAAACTGAACCACCCGGTCCGCCGGAATACCCTGGAGGAAGGCGTGCGGGTCGTAACCGTGATTGAAGGCGCTGACATAGACGTTGTTGACGTCCAACAGCAGCCAGCATCCGGAACGCCGGGAAAGCTCGCTCAGGAACTCCCATTCCGTCATTTCGGAAGTGCTGAATTGCACGTAGGTCGAGACATTCTCCAGCACGATGGCGCGGCCCAGATAATCCTGAACCAGCTGGACACGGCTGACGACGTGGTCGAGTGCTTCGCCGGTGTAGGGTATCGGCAACAGATCGTGCAGGTTCTTGCCATGCACACCGGTCCAGCACAGATGGTCCGATATCCATTTCGGTTCGACCCGGCGCGCGAGATCGCGCAGGTCCCGCAGATAGTCGAAATCCGGCGGCGCAGTCGATGCGATCGACAACGACACACCATGCATCACGACCGGGTAGCGTTGACGAATTCTATCCAGCATCCGGAGCGGCTGACCACCGGGCAGCATGTAATTCTCGCTGATCACCTCGAACCAGTCGATCGGCGGATTTCCACCGAGGATTTCGTCATAGTGCTGGGCGCGCAGCCCGAGGCCAAAACCGAGGAATGCCGGCTTTGCCGCGTCCATCCGGTGATTAGCCGCCGACGACGAATACGGCTGCGAGAATTTGGCAGCAGTGTTCATTGGACCTCCGCTAGTGACCCGCCGGCAATAGGGGCCCGCCGTATCGTTGTCATGAGTCGACGGTTCAACAATCGACTTGGTCGAGAGGCCCGGATGAAGCCGGGCCTCTCCAGCATGCAGCCGAGCCGTCAGCCGGCGACGAATTTGCCCTTCGCAGCCTCGCATTTATCCTTGGTCATCGCCGCGAATCCCTGGCCCTTGCAGGCATTCGCTCCCTTGGCAGGCGATTGGCCGCCCTTGCAGGCGCTTTGGCCCTTGCAGGCGTTCGCGCCAATGCACTTGCCTTCGCCGGCCGCGTAAGTCGCGGTCGACATGGTGGCGCCGGCCAAGAACATGGTGGCGGCGGCCGCAGCGATCGCGGCACCGGACTTCGAGTTGAGCTTCATGATATTTCCTCCAGTTTGGGTTGGCATTGAGACAGGCCCCATCGCGCCGGGCAAACAAGCCCGACCTTCAAGGAATTTCGAGCAGCATCTTCGGCAAACGACATCTTGATCGAGCCACGGCAGACCTCCCCCACGCTAGACGTCGTCGCGGCCGGATATTCCCTGTCGACTCGATCCTTCATCGGTAGCCTGTCACAGGTTTCGATTGCGCAATTCGGATAGTTACGCCCGCCCCGAATATTTTTTCCTGCCGGCGCACCCGACAGCGCGCGCGTCCTACGATCGACGTTCGTCTTCCTGACCGGTCATCCGCAGCAGCAGCCGGTCGAGGGAAGCCGCGCCTGGCCCCGCAATCGCCAGCCAGAGGAAGGCGGCCATATAGGTGGCTTCCTCGAATCCCAGCAGCGTTTCGAGGGAATCCACATTCTCCCACTTCGCCGCCTTGATCGCGACCATCATGACCACCGTCAGCATGGCCGCCGGAATCCGGGTAAACAGTCCGAGGATCAGCATCGCGCCACCGACGAATTCCACGGTGGAGACGAACGGCGTGAGAATCTCCGGAAACGGGATGCCCCATTCGGAGAAGTTCTGGATCATCTGG
This sequence comes from Pseudomonadota bacterium, assembly GCA_040390145.1. Classification (GTDB taxonomy): domain Bacteria; phylum Pseudomonadota; class Alphaproteobacteria; order Rhizobiales; family Xanthobacteraceae; genus Bradyrhizobium. The sequence continues at coordinate 8,597 of JAZJYY010000055.1, read as the reverse complement.
GGAAGGCTGTTGAGCTTGGCCCAACCGCTCAGCATGAAGACGTAACCGACGACAAGCCGCATGGACAGCGGACCGATCCACCGAAAATGCCCTGCCATTTGGGCCGGCAGAGCGACCAGCAGGGATACGATCGAGTTCATCGGTTCCTCCCGTTCACAGACGAGTGGTCAACGTCGTCAGCCAGTCAGGCATGGCATTGGTCAACGAGGTTTCGACGATCTTGTCGAGACCGGTGAGCACGAAGACGCCGACGAATGCGAATGCCGCGCCCATGACAGGTTTGGCGATCCGTGAAGTCCTGGCTAACAGATCTCGCCGCGCGAAGATGGCCTGCCTGGAACCATAGGCGAGCGCCAGGATCGGTGTAGCGGCTCCGAGACCGAACACCGCCATCACAGCGGCCGCCTTGATCACCGTGTCGCCCTGCGCCGCAAGTCCGATCGCAGCTCCCAGGGTCGGACCGGAACATGGCGACCAGATCGCGCCGAGCAAACCGCCGAGCACGAATTGTCCTCCGAGACCCGACGGTTGAATGCGATCGAGCAAGGTCTGTCCGCCGGTTGCGACGGGGGCTGCGAAAGCCGCCAGTCTTCCCTGCAGCGCGGGAACGAGCAGCACCACGCCCATGGCCAGCATCAGCACCGCGATGGCGGATCTGAGCGTCGCGGGGTCGAGGCCGATATTGAAGCCGACCGAGGCGATCAGGGTGCCGAGCAAGGCGAAAGATGTTGCAAGGCCGGCAGCCAGGGCCACCGGTCCCCAGGCATGCTTCTCAAGCACGCCGAAAAGCACGATCGGCAGCAATGGAAGCACGCATGGCGAGAGGGTCGATAGCCCGCCCGCGGCATAGCTGAGCGCCAGATTGCCCAGTTCGGACACCCTCACAAGCCCTTCGAGACCAGAGCCTTGATGCTGGCGGGATTGGTATCCCCCGTTGACCTGCCAACCTCGCTGCCGCCCTTGAAGACGATTAGGGTGCTCTGATTTTGGACCCGAAAGCGCTTCAGGACGTCCTTCGCGCTATCGAAATCCACCTCATAGACAATCAGGCTCGGCGTCGATTTCTCGATTTCCTGGACGATCGGTCGCTGCACCTTGCAGGTCGGACACCAGGGCGCGGTCACATCGATGAGGATGGGTTTTCCCGCCGCTTGCGCTTGCTGGAACGCTTTCGCGTCGAACGGTTGTGCGGCCTGGACCGTCAGCGATGATCCGGCAAGGAGGGCTAAGGCGATCAGTGTCTTCAAGGATTTCAATACCATGGTCGATGTATCTCCGAGGATGAATTGGACGGTTCACCAGGGAGTTTCGCTGCGGAGCCGGCGGAAGTTACACCCCGCGTTGCAAAAAATCAGCATGGCCGACGCCGACTTCCGGGGCGGGTCCAGATGCCCGACCGGAGACTTCATCGGCTTTTGCCACACCAAGGGGTGGATCTCTGCTATTCTGCGCCTTCGACACACGGATACCGTCTCATATGGATATGCCTGATCTCTTGCGAGACCCGGAGGCTGTTACGCCGAGATGACGCGGGATTCGAATTCGCTCCCCCTTGAGTCGCTCATGCTGGCCGCGCAGGCCGGCGACATGCGCGCCTACGAGCGTCTCCTGACTGAAATCACACCCAGACTGCGCCAGATGGTGCGAAAGCGGCGGCAGTTCTTCACGGCCGAGGAAGTCGAGGATCTGGTTCAGGAGATACTCCTGTCGATCCACGCGGTGCGCGCGACGTACGATCCCAAACGTCCATTCATGCCGTGGCTGTCCACCATCGCTCATAACAGGCTGATCGACAGCGCGCGGCGGTTCTACCGGGGGAAATCGAATGAGGTCCAGATGGACGAACTGCCCGTAACCTTTGCCGACGACCGGGCGAATATAGAGAACGGGGAATATCGCGACCCGGAGGAGTTGAGGATCGCAATAACGAGCCTGCCCGAAGGTCAGAGGAAGGCGATTGAAATGTTGAAGCTGCGCGAAATGTCACTCAAGGAGGCGGCAGCGGCCAGCGGAACCACGATAGGAGCGCTGAAGATCTCGATTCATCGGGCGGTCCTGAACCTGCGAAAGGCTCTTGTCAAAGAGTGATAGTCATGGACACCGACAGACTGATAGCGAATTTGACCGAGCATGCCGATCCGGTTCAGAGACTTCCGTCGCCCTGGGTCCGGACGGCTTCATGGTTTGCGATGGCTGTCCCGTATGTCGCCGTCATCGTCATGTTGATGGCTCCGCGCGACGACCTCGCCGCCAAGTTCACGGAGTTTCGATTTCTCGTCGAGCAGACTGCCGCGCTTTGTACGGCGATCGGCGCCGCCGTTGCCGCCTTTCAATCGATCGTTCCCGGATACAACCGCCGATTCCTGTTGCTACCGCTGGCGCCGCTATCGGTGTGGCTCGCGAGTGTGGGAGAAGGATGTATCGAGGCGTGGTTGCGCGGAGGTGCCCTTCAAAACTTCACGTCGGATTTCCTCTGTATCCCGGCCATCGCACTGGTCGGGACGTTGCCGGCCGTGGCGATGGCGCTCATGCTGCGAAAGGGAGCACCGCTTTGGCCGCATACTTCGGCGGCGCTGGGGGGCCTGGCGGCAGCCGGATTGGGCAATTTCGGTCTTCGTCTGTTCCACGGTCAGGACGCAAGCCTGATGGTGCTGGTTTGGCAAGTGGGAACGGTCTTCCTGCTGACGATCCTCTGCGGATGGGCCGGCCGGATGTTGCTGGATTGGCGGCCTGTGGTCGCGCGGGTTCGCCGCAATCTCGCAGCGCGCTGAATACGCGGCAGCCTGCGAGAGGAAATCCCGCAAAGCACCGCGCCAGCGCTATAATGCCTTTTGCAGACGCCCTTGCTCGATCGCATCGATCTGCAGCGCGATGAAGCGCGAATAGATCCGGCATTGCGAGAACGAGCCGCCGGTGAACCACAGCCCGGGCTGCCGGGTGCGAATCCACATGTTGCGCAGTTCCTGGCTGTCGGCATCAAAGCCCCAGATCGGCCCGACCCGCGCGGCGACCTCCGGGCCGAACAGCGAACCCACGATGTGATCCTGGCCCTTGTAACCGGTCGCCAGCACCACGAGATCCACTCCCAGCGTCGCGCCATCGTTGAGCTCCAGCCCACCGCTGACGAACTGCTTGATGTCATCAGCCTGGATCAGCCGGATCTTGCCGTCGGCAATCAGCTCGGAGCACCCGACGTTGAAGTAATAACCGCCGCCGCGGGTGCGGAATTTCAACGGCCAGCCGGTGCCGTCTTCGCCGAATTCGAGCCGAAAGCCCGCCTGCTCCAGCCGCGATAACAAAGGCGCGTCGAGCTCGCGGACCTCCTTGGTGATGATCTTGTGCGAGGCCTTGACCACTTCCAGCGGCACCGACGCATTCAGGAGATCCCTGACGTCGACCGGCGGCCCGTCCCCGAGATAGGTCTTGTCGTAGAGCTGCGCGCTCGGGTCGACATTGACGACAAGGGTCGGGCTGCGCTGGACCATGGTGACGTCGGCGCCGTTGGCCTGCAGCTCCTGGCAGATGTCATGCGCGCTGGTGCCGGTCCCCATCACCACGACGGATTTGCCGCGCCACTGCGCGCCGGCGGAAAACCGGCTGGAATGCAGCACCTTGCCGGTGAAATTCTCGATCGTCGCGATTTTGGGGATGTTGGGCGTGCCGCTGACGCTGGTCGCCATCACGATGTGTTTGGGGTGCAGCATCCGAACGCTGCCGTCGCCGCGCCGGATCCGCGCCATCCAGCGCTGCGTCGTCTCATTGTATTCCGCGCCCTCGAACGTGGTTTGGGTCCAGAAATTGACCTCCATGCTCTCGACATAGGTTTCGAGCCAGTTCGCGATCTTGTCCTTGGGGATGTAATCCGGCCAGTGCGGCGGGAACGGCATGTAGCGCAAGTGATTGACCGGTGTCTTGTTGTGCAGCTTGAGCCCGTGATAGCGCAGCCGCCAGTTGTCGCCGACGCGCTCTTCCTTGTCGATGACCAGCGTATCGAGGCCCAGCCGCTTCAACTCGACCGCGGTGGAAATCCCGGCATGTCCACCGCCGACCACCAGAACATCGGGCTCGCGCCCTTCGAAGGCGATTTCGGCCTGGCGTTGCTCGAGCCAGCTCTGCTGGGCGAAATCGCGGTTGTGCGAGGTGGGCTCGATATGACCTGACTTGCCCGCGCTGATCCTCTCGATGTCGAGCACCGTCGACAGCGTCCAGGCTCTTGGTGGCGCGCCGGGCGAAGGCAGCAGCCGGACCACGCCAACAGCCGGACCGTTCACCGTATCGAACCGGAAAATAGCCTCGATCACTTCCTGCCCTGCGACCACAGCGCGGCGCGGCATCAGCAACGCGGTGTCGAGGTCGAAGCCGCCGGCACCAGCTTCGCGCGCGCGCCGGGATAATTCCCCCGCCAGTTTGCCGGCGCCGCTGAAGGTCGCGATCTCCCAGGAAAGGCCGCACAGGTTTCGCCAGTGGCTATCAGTCACAAACAGCTCAGCAAGCGCCGCCACGTCACCCCTTGCCAACAACTGGCCGAAGTCGGCGATCCACGATCTCGCCTCGGTTTCGGCCGATGTCCTGATTTTTTCCAGCATGCCCGTTTCCCCGCCTTCCCTCCGCCGGACTTGCGCCTGCGTTTGGTCAAATGCGGCGTCCCCGCCGCGTACACAAGAGAGTATCGAAGTATCGGTCTTGGGTAAAATCTCCCGGCGCTGGACTGCCCAGCCCCCGGCGCAGTGCTGCTCGCAAGCCTCAGCCGTCCTCATGGAACGAACGCTCCGCGACCGGGTTTTGAGTTCGAACGCCGGAGCGAACCATGAACTATCGCAAGCCGCCTTTCCCGGACCAGCAGCAGCCGATGCCGGGCAAAAACGACGTGCGGCGTTATCGCTGATGACCGATGAGGAACGTCAGCTGCTGGAAAATACCGCGCGGAGCCTGCTTCGCGTCATCGACCAGCAGAAGGACACGGTTGCCGGGATGGAAGCAGCCCTGCTCGAGATTTACCGCGCCCAGTTCGTCGACGATCATCGCAAGCGCGAAACCCTGGCGCGGCTGCGGCTTAACCTGAAGGTCCTGGAAGCCCAAGGCCAAGGGGCGACATTTCTGGGCGAATTCATCCGGAAGCTCGAACGCTGGAAACCATGACGGTTGTTTGGGTCCCCCCGCATTCTTAAGATTGCGTTTAGCTTTCGGCATGATCATGGCTGGTCGAAAGGCCACGATCATGCAGTTCCGCCAGCTGGACAGCTTTGGAAATACTGGGCCCGTTGAACCGGCAGCCGCCCATCAGCTGCCGCCGGCAAGCATGGATCCTTCCGATCATCTCAGCCCCGTCAGGGAAGAGGCCTTGCAGCTGCTCAAGCCGAACCGCGACTGGACGCGCGCCATCTGGATTGCCGGGATCGCGCTGGTGGCGGGATTCGGGTTGGGATGGGCTGGCAGTTTGAGCTGGAATAGTTCTCCGACCGTCATGGCATCGGATCCCGCCATTCAGAAGGACGGCAGCCCGCGTCGTGCCGAGGCCAGGCCCTCCAAGGTTGACGCCACCCGCAAGCAGGCCTCGCTCGGCGCCGGCAGCAACAATTCGCCCAGACCTTCCTTCATCACGCGAGCGGATGGCGACGCCCCGCGAACCACGGCTGCGCTGCCGGCAAATCCCGGCCTTGCCGCCGCGGCGCCGGCGGCCCGTGAGCCGGTCGTAGCGGCGCCCGAGACGAGGCCGGCGACCGTCGAGGGCTGGACGGTTCGTGAAGTTCGCGGCGGAACGGTGGTGCTCGAAGGGCCCGACGGCATCCGCTCCGGAAGCGCCGGAGAAACCGTGCCGGGCGTCGGGCGCATCGACTCGATCGTGCGTTGGGGCAATCACTGGATCGTGGCCACTGCCATCGGGCTGATTGCCTCGCCCTAGTCGCGGCGACCCCTGGCACAATTCCGGCGGCGGACTGCATGCGGCCCTGGCTGCCGGCATCGCGCCGATGCAAGCGCGGCCCTATCCGGCATTTGAGCCAAATCCTGCTTGCTGCAGACGTTGACAGCTATCGGCGATGTCAGCATCCGCATTAAGCGAGATCACTTCCAGCATCGGCAGCTCGGTATGCCCGATTTCCTTCATGACCGAAGCCAGGCCCGCGAGCGGAACATCACCGCAGCCCAACGGATCGTGTTTGTAACTTTGCCGTGTCGTATCGGAAAAATGCACGAGGCCGAGCCGGTCACGGACTCGTCGCAGTCCATCGGCCGGAGCCTCGCCGATGAAGTGGGCATTCGCCACATCATAGATCACGCGAATGCTGTCATCGCCATAGCCGTCGACCACGTTCATCAGCGACTCCGCGTCCGGCAGAAACGCGAATGGCATGTTCTCGATCAGAAGCTTGGTGCCGACCTGTCGGGCCAGCGGCGCCAGCGTGTCCAGTGCGCGATAGAAATGCGAGATCATGCGATCCCTCGGCATCGGAAACAGCGGATTGGGTTTTCCCGGACCGACAACGATCCCACCCGCTCCGAGTTCACCGGCGCAGCGCACGAACCGGGCCAGCAGATCGAGCGTGTAACTCCGCATCTCCTCGGCTGCCGCGGCGATATTCATATCGACATTCGGCATGTTGACCGACACCAGCCGCAGCCGCGTTTCGCAGAGATTGCGCAAGCCGCGCAGCGACGCGGAGTCGAGTTCCGCTGGCCAGAGATGGCCGGGAAAGAACATCAGTTCGACCCCGCCATAGCCTTGATCCGCCAGCCGCGCGACCGTGTCGGCGGCGCTACCGTTGAAAATATAGGAGTAGGTGTTGACGCTGAAACCGGCGTTCGCGTTGCTCATGCTTGCCTCCCTTGCCGCGCGAGATGGCGGCCGGCGATATAGCCGAATGTCAATGCCGGGCCCAGCGTGATCCCGGGCCCCGGATAGTTTCCATTCATGATCGAACCCATGTCGTTGCCGCAGGCATAGAGACCGGCGATCGTCACGCCATTCGCGTTCAGGACTCGCGCGTCAACGTCGGTACGAAGGCCGACAGCGGTGCCAAGATCCGCCGGATAGATCCGAAGCGCGTAAAACGGCGCGCGCTCGATCGGTGCGACGCAGGGATTGGGCAAATGACCGGCATCGCCGAGGTGGCGCTGGTAGATCGTCGTGCCACGTCCGAATGCGAGGTCATGCCCCGCCCGCGCATCCGCATTGTAATTGTCGATCGTCAGGGATAGCACCGGTTTTTCGACACCAATGGCATCGGAAAGCGCACCGATATCAGGCGCCTCGATCAGTTCGCCACTTCTGACGTATCGTCCGATACGCCAGGTAAACGGTTTGATACGACCAAGCCCGTAGTTCCGGAGAAACTGACGATCGCAGACCAGATAAAACGAACGACCCGCGCTGTCATTGCCGTCAGCCAGCATGGCGCGGACAAACTCGTGGTAGGACAGCGCTTCATTGACGAAACGTCTGCCCGCCGCATTGACTGCAATAACGCCGGGCTTCGCCCGGTCCGTCACCGTATGCGGGAAAACGCCCTGGCTGCCATCGGCCCGCCGAAACAATGACGCGGGCACCCAATAGGCAGGATCCGCAACACGTGTGCCGATACTGGCGCCCCCTCCCATCGCCAGACGCAAGCCATCTCCCGTCCCGGCAGGTGACGTGGCGGAGACGGAGCCGGCGGCGCCAGGAAAGAGTTTTTCGCGCAGGTCCGCATCGTGCGAAAATCCTCCGGTCGCCAGCACCACGCCCTTGCGCGCGGCGATCAGGCGAGAGCCCGATGCACTCTTGAGCCGCACGCCCCGAACCGTATCGCCGTCGATCCACAACTGATCGACGCTGGCGCCGAACAGGACTTCGACCTTCCGCGCCAGCAGCGAGGCGTAGAGCCGCGCCGCCAGCGCATTGCCCAGATGCAGCGTGGTGCCTCGCGGTGCGCGCAACCGTTGCAGCGCATAGTCCGATATCAGGCGCAGCGACCGCAGCGTCGAACGAACCGAGTGTCCGAATTTGCGAAGGTGCGGAATGTCCGATCGGTGGACCATCATGCCGCCGAACAGCGTGAATTCCGGCAGCGGCGGCCGCAGCCGCGTGAAACGCTTGCCGAGTTTCATCCCATCGAAGCTGACGGGCTCCAACACCCGCCCCCCGGCCGTGGCGCCCGGCATGTCAGGATAATAGTCAGGATACACTTTGACGGGCTGCAGCCGGACTTCGGTATTGGCTTCAAGATAATCGATCGCCTCCGCTCCGCGCGACAGAAAGATGTCTCGCAGATCAGCATTGTCAGGTTCGGGGACGGTGCCGGCGAGATAGTCGGCGGCGGCGGCCGCCGTATCGGACTGCTTCATCTGCGCATTGACCGGGATCCAGACCATCCCGCCCGACCACGCCGTGGTACCTCCGACGAATTCGGTCTTCTCGATCACGAGGACGCTCAGTCCCTCCGCGGCAGCGACCGCGGCGGCCGTCATGCCGCCGGCGCCCGCGCCAATGACGACGACATCGTAGGCATCGGACACCGGCATGATGTTCACGTCCGCGCGGTCAGAGAACCTTGCCGTCGTCGGACACCGGCGATGTGATCACCAGAAACACCAGATCGACCAGGCCCGAATTCGAGATG
>JAZJYY010000054.1:0-11057 GCA_040390145.1 Pseudomonadota bacterium | reverse complement strand
CGCAGATGCGATCCGGGTGAGGGGTTTTGCTCCGTCGATAGACCTGAACCCCTCACCCCAACCCTCTCCCACAAGGGGAGAGGGGGCTCACCGTCACTGCCGAAGCAGGGTTCCCTCAACCCACGAGACATCAAAACATCTCGAAATATTCGCGCTGCTCCCAGTCCGACACTTCCGCCTGAAAGCGCTCGATCTCGGCGTTCTTGATGTGGACGTAGTAGTCGACGAATTCCGCGCCGAGCGCTTCGCGAAAGAACGGATCGTCCTTCAGCGCGAACACCGCCTCGCGCAGCGTCTTCGGCAATAGCTCCGCCTTGGTCTCATAGGGTGTGTCCGCGGACGGGCCGGGGTCCAGCGCGCGATCGACGCCGTCGAGGCCGGAGAGGATTTGCGAGGCCATGTAGAGATAGGGATTGGCGGCGGGCTCGCCGATGCGGTTTTCCAGCCGGGTCGCGGCATCATTGGCGCCGCCGAGCACGCGGATCATGACGCCGCGGTTGTCGCGTCCCCAGATCGCGCGGTCCGGCGCCAGCGAATAGGAGCGGTAGCGCTTGTAACCGTTGATGGTCGGCGTCGTGAACACGGTGGAGGCGCGGGCGTGCTTCAGTAGCCCCGCGAGATAATGGCGACCGAACGGGCTCAGCGCCTCGCCGCCCTCCTTGGCCATGAAGGCATTCTCGCCGCCGGCGCGCGCGACGATCGATTGATGCAGGTGCCAGCCGGACGCGAACACGTTCGGCAGTTTCGGCCGGCACATGAAGGTGGCATGATAGCCGTGGCGGCGGGCGATCTGCTTCACGGCGCCGCGGAACAGCACCATGTTGTCAGCGGGCTCAAGTCCCGTTTTCGGCGCAAAGGTGAATTCGCACTGGCTCGGCCCGAACTCGACCTCGACCGATCGCAAGGGCAGGCCGAGCGCCAGCACGTCGCGCCGGATGATTTCGAGCACCGGCTCCATCTGGTCGTAACGCTGCTCGGTCAGATACTGGTAGCCGTGCGACAGCAGGCTGACATCGGGCGGCGTGCCCGGCTGGCCCGCATGCTCCGGCGACATTTTTGTATCTTCAAGCTTGAAGATGTGGAATTCGACCTCGAGGCCGGCGACGAAATTGTAGCCGCGTTGTGCGAGTTTATCCAGGACGGTTCGATAGAGATTTCGCGTCGCGAACGGCACCGGCCGCCCGTCGGCAAAATGCAGGTCGCACATCAGCCATCCCGTGCCCGGCGTCCACGGCAGCACGCGAAACGTGGTGGGATCGGCCACCATCAGCACATCGGCGGCGCCCTCCATCTCCTTCATGCCGAAGCCGCCGCCGGAGGTGAACACCGGAAACACCGTGCGGTGCGAAGTGTCCTTGGCGAGCATGGTGGTGGTGATCGAGCAGCCGCTCTCCAATGAGGCCAGCGCCTCGCTCGCCACCAGCGTCTTGCCGCGCAGGATGCCATGCTGATCGGGAAACGACAGCCGGATCACTTCCAGCTTCTGCTCCTCGACGATTTTTCGAAGGCGGGTCGCCGCCTCCTTTTGCTCTTGCGACCAGAGCCCGTGACGCTTCACAAAACTCAACGCGTCACTCCTGTCCGGGCCGTGCCGAGAGATTTCCCCCACCCGCCGCGCTCTTCGAGCGCGACGACCTCCCCCGCAAGCGGGAGAGGTAAGAAGGCAGGAGGTGACGATGCAGATCGCTCTTCCCCCTCTCCCGCTTGCGGGGGAGGGCCGGGGTGGGGGTGCCTCCGCAGGTGAAATTGTCGGGGATCATGCTTTGGACGGCGATCATCAAACCGCCTTCAGATGCCGCACCTTGTCGGCGATCTCCTGCGGCACCGGTGCGGCCCATGGCGCGCTGCGGCGGCGCTTGACGTCGACTTCCATCCAGAAGGTTTCCCAGCCGCGCGTCGGGCCGATGCCGTCCATGGTGGCGGGGCCCTGGATGCTGCGGGCGTGCGCGTCGTCGAGGAACAGCATCGGCTTCTGGCCGCCCGCGACCTTCTCGATTTCCTGCCGCAACAAGCGGCGATACTGCACGATCGCCTTGTCGGAGGTGCCGAGATGCTCTTTGGTTCGGTCCTGGATCGGACCCATCGATTCCACCGCCCACTGGTCGTGCACATTGATGTCGGCGCCCATGCCGGTGTAGGTCGCGGTCGCCTGTTCGTGCGGGTCAAAACCGTAATCGTTGGATTTGTTCTTGCGCGATTTGTAGTCGGGCAGTTCATACAGTTCGAGCCGCTGGTCGCGCATCTTCTGCTTGTCGACCGGCGCCGAATAGGAGGTGAAGATCGCGTACCAGTAGCAGTTCTCGTCATCGACCGGCACATGCCACTGCGTGATCGTCATTTCCGTGCTCATCGGAATGACGAAGCCGTGCGGGAACAGCTGGTTGGTGACGCGGACATGGGTTCGCTCGCCGTCGAGTTCGCGTAGCGCGATCAGCCGCAGGCCATATTCGGTATGCTCGACATTGATGATCGGGCGGTCGTATTCGCGCAGGATTTTGGTCATCGGCATGTCGCTGCCGGCGGAGGCGCCGCGAAACTGCTTGCCGTAGGCCGCGGACGTATCCTCGTCCTCGAAGAAGCGGTGCAGGAACGAGGCGTGCGCCGGGTCGATGCCGACCTCGAGCGCCTGCAACCAGTTGCAGTTGATGTGGCCCTTGAACGCAAAAGTGTGGCTGTCGGGCGCGACAAAGCAGTCGATCTCCGGAAACGCCGGCGGTTCGCCTTCGCCGAGATAGGCCCAGAGAATGCCGCGCTTCTCGATCACGGGATAGGCGCGCTGCGTCACGTTTTTGCACAGCGGCGAATCCTTCGGCTCGCCCGGTGTCTCCAGGCATTTTCCGGCGACGTCGAACAGCCAGCCATGGAAGGCGCAGCGCAGCCCGCCGTTCTCCAGCCGCCCGAACGCGAGATCGGCGCCGCGATGCGCGCATCGGCGCTCGATCAGGCCGTAGCGGCCGTCCTCGTCGCGAAACAGTACCAGGTCTTCGCCGAGCAGTTTGACTGATCGCACCGGGCGCGGCCCGGTCAGCTCGTCGACCAGCGCCGCCGGCTGCCAGTAATTCCGCATCAATTTGCCGGCCGGGTCCTTCGGGCCGGTGCGGGTGATCAGGTCGTTCGCTTCCTGGCTCATCATGGTTGTGGTCTCCGGCCTCGCGGGCAGGCTGAATGTCGTTTGAAATCAAGTTACTAGGCCTGCGGATCGCTGCAAGCGGTTTCCTTAGCCAACGGGCCTCATCGCAAGGCAGAGTTAAGCGTCGAGCCCAAAATGTCCGATGATTTCCCGCGCGATGGCCTCCGCCGGTCTCACTCCGGTATCCAGCGCAAGACAACCGGCGCGCGGCACCGCCGTGAATTTGTAAGCGTCGAGTTCCTTGAGCAGGTAGGCCGGCGACGTGATCTTGCGCCGCTCCACCCGGTCGGGATTACCGACCCGGCGCGCGGCCTCGTCTCTTGAACAGTGCAAAAACACCGGCAGCAATTCGCCGTCGTGCCGCTGCATCACCTCCTCGAATTTCTCGAACTGGGGCAGGTCGAGCGGATCTGCGTAGCAAAAGGTGGTGACGACCAGCGCCACGTCGTGCTCCGCCGCGATGTCGAGCGCCGCATATCTGGTGGCATGCACCAGTTCCCAGAATCCGGGCGCGCCGAAATCGAACAGGGTGCGCGCGAGGTCGATCGCCGCATGATTGTCGAACAGCCTTCCCGGCACCTGCTCAAGCAGTGCCTTTGCGACTGTAAGCTTGCCGGCGGCCGGCGCGCCGTGGAGGAACAGCAGTTTCATGGGGGATGAATAGCGTGAATAGCGGAACAGCGCGAGGTCACCCCCGCGCGAACATTTTCGCTTCGCTGTGCAGCACCGGCGCCACCGCATCGACCAGACGCGCGGCCGCGGCGTCCACCGAAAGCCCTGACGTGTCGACCACGGCATTCGCCCGCGCATAAAGCGGCTCGCGGCTCAGCAGAATGGTGCGCAACTCCGCCATCGCCGAGCGGTCGTCCGCCATCGGGCGCAAATCGCCCTGGCCGCGCACCCGCGCCATGTGTTCTTCCGGTTTGGCCTTCAGCCAGATGGTGTAGAACGACTGCAGGATCAGGTCGAAGGTCAACGGCTCCGAGACGATGCCGCCGCCGGTCGCCAGCACCATCAGCTCTTTCCGCGCGAGCAACTGGCCGAGGGCGGCCTGCTCCATGCGGCGAAAACCTTCCTGGCCGTACAGCGCGATGATCTCGGCGACTGACAATCCGTTCTGCGCCTCGATCTCCTTGTTGAGCTCGACAAAACTCCAGCCGATTTTTTTCGCCAGCATCTTGCCGAGGGTGGATTTGCCGGCGCCGCGCAGGCCGATCAGGGCAATGCCGGAAAACGACATCCGATGCGCCGAGGCGCCGTGGCCCTGGCCGGACAGCGCCTCCCGGGCCTGTGCGATCTGGTTCGGCGTCGCCTTGCGCAGGAGATCGCGGATCACGGGCCAGTCGGGCGAGGGTTCGGTCGCGGGAATCAGGTCTTCGAGATGCGCGCCCATCGCGTTGGAGACCCGGCGCAGCAGCACGATCGAGACGTTGCCCTTGCCGCTTTCGAGCTGGGCGATATAGCGTTCGGAAATGCCGGAGACTTTTGCCAGCACCTTGCGCGACATGCCGCGCAACGCGCGCATGGTGCGGACGCGCTGGCCGAGTTGCTCAAGGAAGCCGGTTTCGGGATCGAGATTTTCGGTCATATCCCTTGTCATTGTCGGGGCTGCGGCGGCATCCGTTTCGGAAACATAATGCCGACGAGGATTGACAGCAAGCGCGTCTAGTGCATTTCTATGAATTATAATTCTTAAATTGGGGAGGAGACGTCGTGACACGCTTTTGCTTTGGGAGCGCGGCATGAGCGGCAGTTCCTACAACGCGGTGAACTGGCTGCTCGACCGTAACGTTGACGAAGGCCGCGGCGCAAAGCTCGCCTTCACCGACACCGTCTCCGAGCTGACCTATCGCGGCCTGCAGCAGCAAAGCTGCCGCGTCGCCAATCTGCTGCGCCGTCTCGGCGTGCGCCGCGAGGAACGCGTGGCGATGATCATGCTCGACACCGTGGATTTTCCCGCGGTGTTCCTCGGCGCGATCCGCGCCGGCGTCGTGCCGGTGCCGCTTAATACGCTTTTGACGTCGGACCAATACGCCTATGTGCTGGCGGATTGCCGCGCCCGGGTGCTGTTCGTCTCCGAAGCGCTGCTGCCCGTGGTCAAGGACATGGTCGGGCGAATGCCGGATCTCGAACACGTCGTCGTTTCCGGCAAGGACGCGCATGGCCACAAGAAATTTTCTGATGAAGTTGCCGGTGAAAGCAATGTCTTCGCCACCGCCGCCACCCATCCCGACGAGCCGGCGTTCTGGCTGTATTCGTCGGGCTCCACCGGCATGCCCAAGGGTGTGCGTCATCTGCATTCCAATCTGGCGGCGACGGCGGAAACCTATGCGAGCCAGGTGCTCGGCATCCGCGAGGACGATGTGTGCCTGTCGGCGGCCAAGCTGTTCTTCGCCTATGGCCTCGGCAACGCGTTGACCTTCCCCATGTCGGTCGGCGCCACCACCGTGCTCAATTCCGAGCGGCCGACGCCGGCGTCTATGTTCGGGCTGATGAACGGATACAACCCGTCGATCTTCTTCGGCGTGCCGACGTTGTTCTCTGCAATGCTGAACGACGAGGCCATGAAGAACGAGCGCGGCGGCACGCGGCTGCGGGTCTGCACCTCGGCGGGCGAAGCGCTGCCGGAATCGGTCGGCCATGCCTGGAAGTCGCGCTTCAACGTCGACATCCTCGACGGCGTCGGCTCCACCGAGCTGCTGCACATCTTTCTGTCCAATGCGCCCGGCGACATCAAATACGGCACGGCGGGCCGCCCGGTGCCGGGCTACAAGGTGCGGCTGGTGAACGACGCCGGCGACGACGTGCCCGATGGCGAGGTCGGCGAACTGCTGGTCGATGCGCCCTCGGCCGGCGAGGGTTACTGGAACCAGCGCAGCAAGACCCGCCAGACCTTTGCCGGCCACTGGACCCGCACCGGCGACAAATACATCCGCGATGCCGACGGCCGCTATACCTTCTGCGGCCGCAGCGACGACATGTTCAAGGTCTCCGGCATCTGGGTGTCGCCGTTCGAGGTCGAGAGCGCGCTGATCACCCATCCCGCGGTGCTGGAAGCCGCCGTGGTGCCGGAAGCCGATCCGGAAGGGCTGTTGAAGCCGAAAGCTTTTGTCGTATTGCGCGCGGACGCGAAGCAGGACGGCCTGCACGAGGCGCTGAAGGACCACGTCAAGCAGAAGATCGGCCCGTGGAAATACCCGCGCTGGATCGATGTGGTGGAGAACCTGCCGAAGACGGCGACGGGGAAGATTCAGCGGTTCAAGTTGCGGGAAGGTGATAGCAAGTAATCATCGTCATTCCGGGGGCGCGCGCTAGCGCGAACCCGGAATCTCGAGCGCCGAATGCACAATCTCGAGATTCCGGATCAGTTCGCTGCGCGAACTGTCCGGAATGACGAGCAAGGAAATACATGATCAATCTCGCCCCCTCCGGTTTCCTCAAGATCGGCGCCTCCGAGCTCGAATACCGCATGATCGGGCCGGCGCCGGACCAGGCGCCGACCATCGTCATGTTGCATGAGGGTCTCGGCTGTGTCGGGCTGTGGGGCGATTTTGCGGACGAGCTGCAGGCCGCGACCTCGGCCGGCGTGCTGGTCTATTCGCGCGCCGGCTATGGCGCCTCGACGGCGGCAGCGCTGCCGCGTCCGCTCGATTACATGCATGTCGAGGCCCGCGAGGTGCTGCCGAAGCTGTTCGAAGCGATCGGCTTTCGCAGGGGGATTCTGGTCGGGCATTCCGACGGCGCCTCGATCGCGGCGATCTATGCCGGGTCGCACCAGGACCATCGCGTCCAGGGCCTGGCGATGATCGCGCCGCATTTTGTCGTGGAGGATATTTCGGTGAGCTCGATCGCCGCGATCAGGCAGGCCTACGAGACCACCGACCTCAAGGCGAAGCTTTCGCGCTGGCACAAGGATGTCGACAACGCTTTCTACGGCTGGAACGACGCCTGGCTCGACTCCAGGTTCCGCTCCTGGGATATTTCGGAATACCTCGCCTATATCAGGGTGCCGGTTGCGATCCTGCAGGGCGCCGACGATCAGTATGGGACAATGAGACAGATCGAGATTGCGCGGGAAGAGTGTTATTGTCCGGTCGATGTGACGGTTATCCCGGGGGCGGGACATTCGCCGCATCGCGAGGCGCCGAAGCAGACGCTGGATACCATCTCGGATTTTGCAAGACGCATTTTATACACGCATGAAGGCTCGCAGGGGCGCGCCGCTTAAAAACATTGGTCAGGCGATGCCGCGATGAGCATCCCTTCGTCATCAGGCGCCGGACTTCCGCTGCCGCGCTGGGCCTATGTCCCGGGTACTTCCGCGGACGCCAAGGCCGACTACGACACGCTGGCGCAGGTCATGGCGCTGGTGCCGCCGCGTTTCCGCGACTTCGTCCCGGCGCGCCATCCGGCGCTGCGCTATGGGCTCGTTCTCAACGACCACGGCTTCTTCTGGGAGTCGCAGCAGGTGCTGGAAGCGGTGTGGGCGGCGGCGCCGCAAGGCGGCCGCGAGCGGATCCTGCTGCGCGCCTGCATCCAGATCGCCGGCGCCAATCTGAAACTCCGGATGCTGAAGTTTCACGCCGCGAGCCGGCTGCTCGGCGAAGCGCTCGGCGAACTCAAGGCCCTCAGCCTGCGCAAGGCCGTGGCCGGCGGCGACGGGTTTGCCGACAGCTTCCCGACCGCTGCGCTGTCGGCGCAGCTGCAGGCCAAGCTGGCGTTGCCGCAGCTCTCCAAGGCGGATTGGGTGAAGATCGGCGCCGCCGCCCGCACATGAAACAAAATGCAGCTTTCCGCGTTTTGGGGTAGACCGCTCCCAAAACATGCATTATTGTGCATGTTGAGTTAAGCAATCAGCAGATCCAAGAAACCAATCCAAGGGTGGCCTCATGGCTGGCGAAGATCGCGTCCTCGCAGGCGGCGCGAAGTTCATCGATTTCCAGACCGACCCGTCGCGCTACCGGCACTGGAAGCTGGACGTCGCAGGCGATGTCGCGACCCTGACCATGGACGTCGACGAGAACGGCGGTCTGTTCGAGGGCTACCAGCTCAAGCTGAATTCCTACGATCTCGGCGTCGATATCGAACTGGCCGATGCCGTGCAGCGGCTGCGCTTCGAGCATCCCGGCGTGAAGGTCGTGCTGCTGCGCTCGGGCAAGAACCGGGTGTTCTGCGCCGGCGCCAATATCCGCATGCTGGCCGGCGCGACCCACGCCCACAAGGTCAATTTCTGCAAATTCACCAACGAGACCCGCAACGGCCTGGAGGATTCTTCCGAGAATTCCGGCCAGCGTTTTGTCACCGTCATCAACGGCACCGCGGCCGGCGGCGGCTACGAGCTGGCGCTGGCCACCGATCACATCATCATGGCCGACGATGGTGCCGCGGCCGTGGCGCTGCCGGAAGTGCCGCTGCTGGCGGTGCTGCCTGGCACCGGCGGGCTGACGCGCGTGGTCGACAAGCGCAAGGTGCGCCGCGACCACGCCGATTATTTCTGCACCATCGAGGAGGGCATCAAGGGCAAGCGGGCTGTCGCATGGCGGCTGGTCGACGAGATCGTGCCGAACAGCAAGCTCGATGCCAGGGTCGCCGAACGCGCCCAGGAATTCGCCGCCGCGTCCAAGCGCAACGGCAACGGCAAGGCGATCGCGCTGGAGCCCCTGACCCGCGGCTTCGACGATAGCGGCATCCGCTACGGTTTTGTCAGCGTCGATATCGACCGCGCGGCGCGCATCGCCACGATTTCAATTCAGGCGCCGGAAACCGCGCCGCCCGCCGATATCGACGGCATGATCGGGCAGGGCGCAAAATTCTGGCCGCTGCAGGTGGCGCGCGAACTCGACGACGCCATCCTGCATCTGCGCATCAACGAACTCGAGACCGCGATGCTGGTGTTCAAGTCGCATGGCGACCGCGCCAATGTGCTGGCCTGTGACGCCTTCCTGGAAGCCAACAAGGCGCACTGGCTGGTCAACGAGATCAGGCAATACTGGAAGCGGGTGCTGAAGCGCATCGATGTCACCTCGCGCACGCTGGTGACGCTGGTCGAGCCCGGCTCCTGCTTCGTCGGCACGCTGGCTGAACTGGTGTTCGCGGCCGACCGCTCCTACATGCTGATCGGCTCGCGTCAGGGCGACAACCGCAGCGCTCCGACCATCGAACTGTCGGCGATGAATTTCGGCCCCTATCCGATGAGCCACGGCCTGACGCGGCTGCAGTCGCGCTTCCAGGCCGACCCCGAAGATGTTTCGCGCGCGCAAGCCAAAATCGGCGAGGGGCTCGATGCCGAAGCCGCCGAGGCGCTCGGCCTCGTCACCTTCGCGCTCGACGACATCGACTGGGACGACGAGGTCCGGGTTTTCCTCGAGGAGCGCACCTCTTTCTCCCCCGACAGTCTGACCGGCATGGAAGCCAATCTGCGCTTCGTCGGTCCCGAGACCATGGAATCAAAGATCTTCTCGCGCCTGACGGCGTGGCAGAACTGGATTTTCCAGCGCCCCAACGCCGTCGGCGAGGAGGGCGCGCTACGCCGTTACGGCACCGGCCAGAAGGCGCAGTTCGATATGACGCGGGTGTAAGAGGCGAATGGCGAGTAGCGAATAGCGAATGGATTTCCTTCCCTATTCGCCATTCGCTACTCGCTATTCGCCAAACAGGATCGCCCCAACACAGGAGGCCTCACCAATGAACATCATGAACGTCGACTACTCCACCAAGATTCCCAACAATGTGAATCTCTCCGAGGATCGGCAGGTGCTCAAGGCGCTGGAGGGCTGGCATCCCGGCTACATGAACTGGTGGGGCGACATGGGCCCCGAGGGCTTCCAGCAGTCGCTGGTCTATCTGCGCACCGCCTATTCGGTCGATCCGCGCGGCTGGGCCAAGTTCGACTACGTCAAGATGCCGGACTACCGCTGGGGCATCCTGCTGGCGCCGCAGGAAGAGAACCGCGTCATTCCGTTCGGCGAGAATTATGGCAAGCCGGCCTGGCAGGAAGTGCCGGGCGAACATCGCGCCATGCTGCGCCGCCTGATCGTGATCCAGGGCGACACCGAGCCGGCCTCGGTCGAGCAGCAGCGCCATCTCGGCAAGACCGCGCCATCGCTCTACGACCTGCGCAACCTGTTCCAGGTCAATGTCGAGGAAGGCCGCCATCTCTGGGCGATGGTCTATCTGCTGCAGAAATATTTCGGCCGCGACGGCCGCGAGGAGGCCGACGATCTGTTGCGCCGCCGCTCCGGCGACGCCGATTCACCGCGCATGCTCGGCGCCTTCAACGAGGCGACGCCGGACTGGCTGTCGTTCTTCATGTTCACCTACTTCACCGACCGCGACGGCAAGATGCAGCTGCACAGCCTCGCGCAGTCCGGCTTCGATCCGTTGTCGCGCACCTGCCGCTTCATGCTGACCGAAGAGGCGCATCACATGTTCGTCGGCGAGACCGGCATCAGCCGCGTCCTGCAGCGCACCTGCGAAGCCATGAAGGCCGCCGGGATCAGCGACCCCACCGACGTCGCCAAAGTCCGCGCGCTCGGCGTCATCGATCTGCCGACCATGCAGAAGAAGCTCAATCTGCATTACACGCTGTCGCTCGACCTGTTCGGCTCGGAAGTCTCCACCAACGCCGCCAACGCCTTCAATGCCGGCATCAAGGGCCGCTACCGCGAGACCCAGATCGACGACGACCACCAGCTCAAGAACGACACCTATCCGGTGCTCAAGCTGGTCGACGGCGTGATCAAGCGGGTCGACGAGCCCGCGCTCACCGCGCTCAACATGCGGCTGCGCGACGACTACACCCAGGACTGCGCCAAGGGCATGCTGCGCTGGAACAAGGTGATCTCGACGGCCGGCTATGATTTCAAGCTGACCCTGCCGAACGTCGCGTTCCACCGCCAGATCGGCGAGTTCAAGGACATCAACGCCA
>JAZJYY010000053.1:10936-218293 GCA_040390145.1 Pseudomonadota bacterium | reverse complement strand
ACTCCAAGCGGATCGGCGGCGACCGCATCGACGTCTACAAGCCGGCGATGCGCGCACGCAAGACCGACCGGCTGACGCTGGAAAGCGAACTGCGCCGCGCCATCGAGCGCAAGGAAATCACCATTCTGTACCAGCCGATCGTGCGGCTGGAAGATCGTTCGATCGCCGGCTTCGAGGCGCTGGCGCGCTGGGACCACCCGAAACTCGGCCGCATGTCGCCGGTGGAATTCATTTCGATCGCCGAGGAAATCGGCCTGATCGTCGATCTCGGCATGTTCGTGCTGGATGAAACGGCCAAGCAGCTCGCGATCTGGCAGCGCGCGATGCGTTCGCGCGAGCCGATCTTCGCCAGCGTCAACGTCTCCTCGCGGCAATTGCTGCGGCACGATCTGATCCACGACATCCGCACCGTGCTGTCGCGCTCCTCGGTAGCCCGCGGCACGCTGAAACTGGAATTGACGGAATCGCTCGTGATGGAAAATCCCGAGCACGCCGCCCAGATGCTGACCCGCATCCGCGAACTCGGCACCGGGCTGTCGCTGGACGATTTCGGCACCGGCCATTCCTCGCTGGCCTATCTGCAGCGCTTCCCGTTCGACACCATCAAGATCGACCAGTCGTTCGTCCGCACCACCAGCCGCGGCACCCGCCCGGTGATCCTGAAATCGATCATCGCCCTGGCCCACGACCTCGGCATGGACGTAGTGGCCGAAGGCGCCGAGACGGATTCGGATGCGGTCGAGCTCTATCAGCTCGGCTGCGAATACGCCCAGGGCTTTGCCTTCGGCGAGCCGATGGACGCCGATGCCGCGATGCGGCTATTGACGGAAGAGCGGCTGGAAGCGGCGAGTTAGCCTGGGGAATCGCTTAGGAGCGGGATTATTCCTTGCGCAGGATCTTATCCATCGCTTTTCCCCTCGCCAGTTCGTCGATCAATTTATCCAGGTAGCGTATTTCCCGCATCGTCGGCTCCTGGACCTCCTCTACCCGGACGCCGCAGACCACGCCCTTGATCAGGGCGCGCGAAGGGTTGATCTTTGGGGCCTTGGCAAAGAACGTTTCAAAGTCCGTGCGCTTTTCGAGCTGGGTTTCCAGCTGCTTCGGCCCGTAGCCGGTCAACCAGGCGATGATCTGATCGACCTCCGCCTTGGTGCGTCCCTTCTTCTCCGCTTTCGCAACGTACAATGGATAAACGCTGGCGAAGCTCGTCGTATAGATCCGGTGTTTCGTCATGATCGCTCCGAGGTCCCGAACAAACCACATGTCGACCGAAACGATCAAGATGCCGGGGCCGCGGTGGCATGGATCCCTCAAACAGCCAGTTTGTTCAGAGCGTCGATTACCTTCTGACTGTCGTAGGGCTTGCCCAGGAAGCAACTGTGGTCCGGCAGTTCGCTGAGTTCGACGTTGCGAAACCCGGATACCACGATGAACTGGATCGGCGGCCACCTCCCCCGCACGGCAGCGGCGAGTTTGATACCATCCATGGAACCGGGCATATCGACGTCGGTAAACACGATCCGGATATCGGTGCGGTTTTCGAGGATCCGAATGGCGTCATCGGCGTTCGATGCCCACACCGGCTCGAAACCGGCTTCGCGCACGACATCGCAGGCATCGAGCAGCAGTAACGGCTCGTCTTCGACGACGAGAACAATCTGTTTATGCTGCATTATGCTCGATCAAGGTAAGAGGTGCGCGGAATTCGGCGCTGAAGCCTGACTGGGCATAAGACTTGATCACCGCGCTTGTTCCGCCGAGACCGACATTGATCAGACGGGTTCCGAGCCCGGCGCGCTCCGGCGTGACGGCCGGCGGCCCGTGTTTCTCCACCCAGCTCAGGATCAGATCGGACTCGCTTTTCGACCAGTGAACCTCGACGACGCCTTCGGGCACGCTCAGCGCGCCGTACTTGACGGCATTGGTGGCGAGTTCGTGAAACAACAATGAGAGGGAAAGGGCCGTTTTCGGCTCCAGCCTGACCTCGGGGCCGGAGACGACAAAGCGGCCCGCATCGCCGTGAACCGCCAGCGCCCCCTCGATCACGTCGCGCATGCTGGCGGAGGACCAGCTTTGTTGCAGCAGCACATCATGCGCCCGGCTCAGCGCTCCGATGCGTTGCCCGAAGGCATGTACCGCGTCCCGGTCGGACGCACCGCGGAGCGTCTGGGACGCGATGGCGCTGACCAGCGCCATCGAATTCTTGATGCGATGCCCGAGTTCCTCATTGAGATGCCGCAGTTGCTGCTCGGCCAGCTTACGGTCGGTGATGTCATGGACGGTGCCGAACATTCGTACCGGATTACCGTCCGCGTCGAACGTCAGCTGGGCGCGACGTGATATCCATACGATTTGGCCGCTATCCGCCTTCCTGATGCGGTATTCGACCGCCAGCGGCAGCGCGGGATCGGCGCGCCGGTCCCGCGTCGAGATGATGCTCCTGTCCTCCGCGAGCACCAGCGCCTCGACGATTTCGGGCTTCAGGCTCTTGTTGAACGGCAGACCATAGACGCGGCAGAACTGCTCCGTCACCGTCATCTCGTTGGCCGCAACATCGATCTCGAAACTGCCGATCTGGCCCGCTTCCGAGGCGAGGCGCAGACGGGTTTCGCTGGCCTCCAGCTCGGCCGAGGTCATTTCCGCATCGAGCTTCGCCCGGCGCAATTGCAGTTGCGACATCACCTGCCGCGCCAATGCTTCCAGCGCGGCCAATTGCGCCGGGTTCAGGCCGCCCGGCCTCGGAACCGTGTCGATAACGCAAACAGTGCCGATGGCAAGGCCCGAGGATGTGACGAGCGGCGCGCCGGCATAGAACCGGATGAATGGCTCGCCCGTGACCAGCGTGTTGTTCCGGGTGCGGTCGTCCTTCGTCAGGTCGGGAATATTGAGGGTTTCTGCACGCTGCAGCGAATGCGCGCAGACCGATTGATCGATCGGCGTTTCGCAGACGTCCAGGCCCGAAACCGCCTTGAACCACTGGCGATTGGCCGCAACCAGACTGACGAGCGCAATCGGCGTATCGCAGATCTGGCGTGCCAGCATCACCACATCGTCGAAACCGATCTCCGGGCCGGTATCGAGAATGTCGAAACTCTTGAGCAACGCGAGCCTTTGCGCGTCGAACACTGCGGAAGGAATCACGCTCATGTCGGGTGGAGGCCTCGGCGAGGTGCATGAAACATCAAAGGAAAACTTCGGCCTCGGTCGGCGGACGGATGAGCCCGGGAGCGGATCGGCGGCGCGCAAGACCTTTAGCAGGGTGCGGAAGGAAAGCCATATTCATCTCGGGAACCGTTCACTTCATCCGCTTGAACCGCACGCTCTTGCCGTCCGCAAGCCTGGTCGCGATGTAGCCGCCGGCGAGGCAGGCTTCGCGCTGCGGCATCTTCTCCTGCGGGCTGCGCAGCGTTTCCCACCACGACGCGCGGTGCGCCGCGCGCGGCAATGCGGCGTCGATGATCTCCTCGATCTTGTCGAAGCTCAGCACGAATTCGGGCAGCGTCTGCTGTTTCAGGTAATCGCGCAGCGGGTCGTAATCGTTCACTTGTGTCCTCGGTGGTTTGTCTGCACGAACGGCACTTCCATAAACGGGGAACTTTTCCGGCCCGGCAATGAATCGTTAACTCATTACCGCGTCGCTGTCGCCACTTAAGCCGGCGGCAACGAATCCGGGTGCATTTGGGAGCTGGGGAGCGAACCATGCGATTTGGATGGCGCAAGGCGGTGGCCAGGCGGCCTTGGCGCCTGTCGGCGAAACTGCTGATCATCTCGTCGGTAGCGACGGTGATCGGCTTTTCCGCGATTTGCGCCAACGTCATGCTCGACATGCGCCGCGGCGAGGAAGCGCTGGCGCGCCAGATGCTGGAGAATCTCGCATCCGGCGTCGATTCCGACATCAACCGCAATATCGAGCTCTACGACCTGTCGCTGCGCGCCGCCGCCAGCGGCATGATCCTGCCGGAGATCAAGGATCTCAGCAAACCGATCCTGCATCTGATCCTGTTCGATCGGGCCGCCGGCGCCAAGCACTTCGGCGCGCTTCAGGTGTTCGACGCCGCCGGGCGGCTGACCATGGATGCCTCGAGCCTCGATCCGCGGCCGGAAGATCGCAGCGACGAGGAGTACTTCCGGGTTCATCGGGACAATCCCGGCACCGGCCTTTTCATCAGCAAGCCGATGCTGCACCGCGGCGCCTACGCCATCGTGCTCAGCCGGCGCATCACCGGCGAAGACGGAAGCTTTCTCGGCGTGGTCGCGGGCTCGATCCGCTTCAGCTATTTTCACGACCTGTTCGGCCGCCTGAGCCTCGGCCCGGACGATACCATCACCGTGCTGCGCCACGACCGCACCGTCATCATGCGCCGGCCGTTCGACCTCGACATCATCGGCAAGAACCTGGCGGACCGGCCGAGCTGGAACCTGGCGAACATGAATACCGGCTCCTATGCCGGTGCCGGCCCCGTGGACCCGATACCGCGGCTGTACGTCCGGCATGACGGCGCGGGCCCACTCAACGTCGTGGTCGGAAAGCCGCTGGAAAGCATCCTGAGCCTGTGGCGCACCGAGGCGATCCGGATCGCCGCGATCATGGCGGCGCTGATCCTGTTCGTGCTCGGCGTGACGCTGTTTCTCGCCCGTGAAATCGGCCGCCGCGCGCAAGCGGAGGACAAGCTCGAGGAGCTTGCGACGACCGACGCGCTCACCGGATTGACGAACCGGCGCAAGTTCGACGCCTCGATCGACGCCGAATGGCGGCGTGCCACGCGCCAGAAGATTCCCGTCGCGCTGCTGATGATCGATGCCGACCATTTCAAGGTCTACAACGACACCTTCGGACATCAGGCCGGCGATGAAGCGCTGATCGGCGTCGCCATCTGCATCTCGGATTCGGTGCGGCGCGCCGGCGATTGCGCCGCGCGTTACGGTGGCGAGGAGTTTGCCGTGCTGCTGCCGGGGCTGTCGGCCGAGGAAGCGCTGGGGGTGGCCGAAACCATCCGGCTGAAAGTCCAGCAATGGTCCGAGCACACCACGGTCAGCATCGGCGTCGCCAGCCTGACGCCCGACGTCGGCGTACCATGGTCCGAACTGGTCGGAGCCGCCGACAAGGCGCTTTACTCGGCCAAGGCCGGCGGCCGCAACCGTTGCGTGGTCGCGGCGGTGCCGCTGATTTCGCTGGTGGCGTAGGCGCATACGTCGAGTGACGGCCCGTAGCCCGGATGGAGCTCTTGCGAAATCCGGACCCGTCTCACACCCGCACCCGGATTACGCCATCGGGCGACGCTTCGCGCCGTCCGCTAACTCCATCCGGGCTACGATCGCCTCTCACTTCTCCAGATAGTGCTTCATCTCCGCCCGCAGGCCGTCGCGCAGATCGGCGCGCGCCAGGCCGAAGGCGATGTTGGCGCGCAGGAAGCCCGCCTTGGAGCCGCAATCATGCCGCTCGCCCTCGAACTCGACGCCGTAGAAGCTTTGCGTCCTGGCGAGGCCGATCATCGCGTCGGTGAGCTGGATTTCGCCACCGGCGCCGCGCTCCTGGGTTTCGAGGATCTTGAAAATCTCCGGCTGCAGGATGTAGCGGCCGGTGATCGAGAGATTGGACGGCGCGGTGCCCTTCGGCGGCTTCTCCACCATGCCGTCGACCTCGAACATGTTGCTGCCGTGGCGCTTGCCGACGCCGCAGATGCCGTATTGATGGGTCATATCGGCCGGCACTTCTTCCACCGCCAGCAGGTTTGATTTCTCGCCGAGCTGGTTGGCGGCCTCGATCATCTGCGCCAGACAGCCCGGCGTGTTCAGCACCAGTTCGTCCGGCAGCACCACCGCGAACGGCTCGTTGCCGACGATATCGCGCGCGCACCACACCGCATGGCCGAGGCCGAGCGGCGCCTGCTGCCGGGTGAAACTGGTGGCGCCGGCTTTGGGCTGGTCGCGCGCCAGGATCTCGATCTCGGCCTTCTTGTTGCCGCGGGCGGCCAGCGTGGCGTCGAGTTCGAACATATGGTCGAAATGGTCCTCGATCACGCCCTTGTTGCGGCCGGTGACGAAGATGAAATGTTCGATGCCGGCCTCCCGGGCTTCGTCGAACACATACTGGATCAACGGCTTGTCGACGATGGTCAGCATTTCCTTGGGCATCGCCTTGGTGGCGGGCAGGACGCGGGTGCCGAGGCCGGCGACCGGGAAGACGGCTTTGCGGATTTTCATGGGAATGTCGGGGAGCCTTCAGAGGGCGGGATGGGCATCTAATGGCACGTCGGCAGCCGGTTTGCAGCCCCGATTCGGCAGCCGGCTCGATAAACTACATGCCGCCGAACCAGTTGAAGCCTTCCTTGCTGTAATAGGTCTCCGGGTAATCGTTGGTTACTTCGATCGACGTAAGCCATTTGGCATTCTTATATCCGATCTTGGTGGCTGTTCGCAAACGAAGGGGAAAGCCGAACGGGTCGGCGATCGGTTCGCGCGCGTATTTCGTCGCGAGCATCGTTTGCGCATGCAGGGCTGACGGCATGTCGAGGGCTTCGGTGTATCCGTCGGCGCATCGGAAGGTCAGGTATTTGGAAGTCAGGTCTGCCCCGACCCGCTGCAGGAAGAGCTTCAGGTTAACGCCCGACCATTGCCCGATATAATCCCAACCCTCGATGCATATATGCTTGATGATCATTTCCTGTTCGGGAAGCGCATAAATGTCCTGTGCGGTCCACGGACGTTTGTCGTCTATTCTGCCGGACAGTTCGAGTTTCCAGCCGGCCACATCGACCGGCTTGACGTCCTCGACGTCGTAGTGGGCATTGAAGCGCGGCGGCTTGACCACCTCTGCCTCGGAATAGGTCGGAGCCAGATGGTTGGGCCTGAAAATGACGCTCTGTGCGAGATCGTTCCAGCGCGAGACGGCCCTGAGCGCCACCTGAACCTGGTCGGCTTCCGATACATTGCATCCGGTTAAAAACGTCAGTGCGCCCAAGCTCATGGCGCCACGCAGGACTTTTCGCCGGTCGATTTCACGCAGAAGCCCGGGATCGGTTTGCAAAATGCCCTGGTCGATTGGCCTGGCCGGGCGAAAGATGGACCTCGAAGGCGTCTTGATCATTTCAGTCCCCGTCTTTTTGAACGTTTGCGACGGGAGGTCCGCCGGTGAACATTGCGACCAGAGTCTGCGGCACGATCAACGCCAGCGCGACGTGAACGACCAGGAACAGAACGATCGCCGACATGCAAAGGAAGTGGACCAGCCGGGCCGTTTGAAACGAGCCAAACAGAAAGTAGAGCTCCGAAAACTGGACGGGCTTCCAGATCGCGAGCCCGGAGAGCACAACCACGATTCCAGAAAGGATCACGCCGACGTAGAGCAGCTTCTGAACAGTATTGTATTTCGTCGGATCGTCGTGAGCCAGCTTGAGGCGAAGGGCGTCGCGCACGGTCTGGACGAATTCACCCCAGCGGATCGGAAGCAGCATCCTGCGAAAACGTCCCGTCATCAGGCCGTAGCTCACATAGGCAATGCCATTGAAGAAGATGATCCACATGCCGAAGAAGTGCCATAGCAGGCCGTGCTGCGCCCAGGGACCGACCGTCAGAAAGTCCGGAAAATGCAGCCACCCAAAGAGGACTTCGTCGTTGTAGATTTTCCATCCGCTGACGATCATGATGAACATGGCGACCGCGTTGATCCAGTGCATGACGCGGATGGGAAGCGGGTGAAGTCGCCTCGCATTGGCCGATTCCGTCAGGCTGGGATTCGTCAAACCGGCATGACCTGGCATCGTCGACCTCTCAGGTTCGAAGCGGCGGGGGTATCCACCCGTTCACGCAATCCATGTTACCCGGCATGACGGCGCGCGGAACGGCCCCGCCAGGCTCGATCGCATTTGAGTTATGCAAAACCAATCTAAAATTGGGCCGTATGTAACAAATACGCTCCTCATTCGTAATTGTTACAGGCGCGGGAAATCTTTCTCTGGCCAAGAGCCGGAAGTACGGATCCATGGCGAAAACGGGCTTCATTTGGTTGATTTTCGCGGTCTGGGCCGGGCTGGGCTCGGATGCGCGGGCCGCCGAACCTGACCGCACCTTGACGGTTGCCGCAGCCGTTCAAGGCGACGGAGATGAGAAGGCCAAAGCGGATAGCGGTGCCGAAGCCAAGCCGGAACTGTCCCCCGAGCAGAAAATGCAGAAACGGTTCCCGCAGCCGGCCAAGGTCGGCCATTTGATCGGCCTTCCGGTGCTGGACGGCAATGATTCCACGATCGGTTATGTGCAGCAGGTCACACGGACGCCAGCGAACAAGATCGTGCTGATCGTGCCTTATGCCAAATGGTTCGGTTGGGCGCGTGATGGCGGTCCGCTCGCATGGGGCCGCCGGCCGGTGGCCGTCCCGATCGAGGTTGTCGTGATCCTCGGCCGCCAGATCAACGCGGTCGAAATGGACCGCAAGGCATTCGAACAGGCGCCGACATGGGCCGCCGGACAGTCGCAACCGCTCTCGCCGGACGAAACGATCAGGATCGGTTTGGGAAGGCGATAGACCAGCGAGAGAAAATTATTCTCACCTTGGGAACCTATTGGAACTTTTTAGATTGTTTGTGACAGATGGATGACCAGACCAAGCCAAAATTGAAATTGAGAACGCTGGCCGCGCAGGCGCTTGGCGTCCACGAGCCCGTCACCATGGGCCTGGTGCCTTCCATTCATATGGCCACGACCTACATCCGCGATGCCGACAACGGATATCGATCCGGCTATGTGTATGGCCGATCCGACAACGTTTCTGTCCAACAGGCTGAAAATGTGATCGCGGCACTGGAAGGCGCCGACGAGGGCCTGTTGTTCGGCTCGGGCATGGCCGCTGCCACCAGCGTCTTCCTGGCATTGGACCGCCCCACCCACATCGTCGCCTCCGAAGTGATGTATTGGGGCATGCGGTCCTGGCTAAAGGAAATCGGGCGGTACGGACACAGTGTGACTTTCGTCGACACCTCCGATTTGGGCGCCGTCCAACGCGCCATCGAGCCCGGCCGAACCGGAATTTTCTGGGTCGAGACACCGAGCAATCCGCTCTGGACGATTACCGACATTGAAGCGGTTTCGGAAATTGCCCATGCCGCGGGCGCCATGCTGTGCGTCGACTCAACGGTTTCGACACCTGTTTTTACCCGGCCGCTGTCGCTCGGAGCGGATATCGTCATGCATTCCGCCACCAAATATCTCAACGGTCACTCTGACGTCACGGCGGGTGCGCTGGCGACGGCGCAAAGCGGTCATCTCTGGAGTTCGATCAAAAAGGCGCGGATGGCCCAAGGCTCGGCGCTCGGACCCTTTGATGCATGGTTGCTGACCCGCGGCATGCGAACGCTGGACGTTCGGGTACGGACCCAGGCCAAAACGGCGTCCCGGCTCGCCGAAGAACTGCTCGGCCATCCCGCCGTCGCCGACGTCCTCTATCCTGGACTTCAACACCATCCAGGTCATGAAGTTGCCACACGTCAGATGATCGGTGGTTTCGGCGGCATGTTGTCGCTTCGGATGAAGCAAGGTCAGGCGGCGGCGATCGCGGTGGCCGCGCGGGCGCGGCTGTGGAAGCGTGCCACGTCGCTCGGCGGTGTTGAAAGTCTGATCGAGCATCGCGCCTCGATCGAAGGGGCCGGCTCGCCCTGCCCGCTGGACCTTCTTCGGCTCTCGGTTGGTCTGGAGGACGCCGATGACCTGTATTCGGACCTCATCCAGGCACTCGCCATTGCTTATTGATGACGCGAAGCGGTGGAGGAAAGACAAACATGAGTACTGTGGCCATCGCGATCATGTGCAAGACCCCCATTGCGGGGGCGTCCAAAACTCGGCTTTCTCCGCCATTGCGCCCCGAAGAATGCGCGTTGCTGTCGGGTTGCTTCATTAAGGACCTGTCAAACACCATCCAGGCGACGGCCCACCAGGGCAATATCGTACCTTATGCCGTCTATACGCCCAGCGGTTCTGAACAAGCTCTCAGGCAATTGCTTCCAAATGATTGCCGTCTCGCCCTTCAGGCGGAAGGTGATTTCGGCGTCCGTCTCCTTCAAGGCATAAGGGACCTGCTCGGCGCGGGCCATGCCGGGGCCATTCTGGTCAACTCAGATTCTCCAACCCTGCCAAAGGAAATCCTGTTGCAAGCGGCCGATGCTGTTCGCCGCGGCGACAACGTCACGCTCAGCCCGGCGCTGGATGGCGGCTATACCTTGATCGGCCTGTCCCATCCGCACGCCCGGCTGTTCGCGGACATTCCGTGGAGCACCGCCGACGTCTACCGGCTGACCCTCGAGCGCGCGCGGGAAATCGGTTTGACGGTCGAAACCGTGCCCGGCTGGTACGATGTCGACGATGCATCTTCATTGCAAATTCTCGAGGATGAATTGTCCGGCCGCCAACTTTCTTTCGCGAGGCAAGGCCTCGTTGGCGCTAGCGCACCCGCGACCCGGCAATTCGTCCGCGAACGGCAAGGCCGGTTGGCGGAATCGATGTAACGATGCAATTTCCATCCGGAGCAAAAATAGTAAGCGTCGTGATCCCGTGCCTTAACGAGGAGGATCCCATCGCAGGCGTCGTACGTGAGGTGCTGGCGCAGAATGTCGATGAGGTGATCGTCGTCGACAATGGTTCAACGGACCGGACGGCGGAACGGGCATCGTTGGCAGGCGCCCGCGTGGTGCGCCAACCGCAGCCGGGATACGGTCGAGCGTGCGCGACCGGCGTAGCCGCGGTTCGGCCCGATGCGGATATCATTTGTTTCCTGGACGGTGACGGGAGCGACGTTCCGGCATTTATGCACGCCGTGGTCGGGCCGGTTGCGGCGGATGATGCCGATTTCGTCATGGGTTCACGGCTGCGCGGCAAGCGTGAACCGGGAAGCATGACACCGCAGCAGATCGTTGCCGGATGGCTCGCCGGAATCCTGCTCAAGCTAACCTACCGCGCCAAATTCACCGACATGTCCCCGTTTCGCGCCATCCGCGTCGATAACCTGCGCTCACTCAACATGGGCGAACAGACATACGGCTGGAATCTGGAAATGCAGATGCGGGTAGCCGCCGCCGGACTTCGTATACTCGAGGTACCCGTGGATCACCGTTGCCGACAAGGCGGCGAATCCAAGGTATCGGGAAATCTCGTCGCAGGATTGAAAGCGGCCTGGAAGATCGCGACGACCTTTCTCCGGCTGGCGATGTCGTTGCAAAACCGTTCCACGCGCAGCCACGTCAAGGCGACTACGGCTTCGAGCTAGCAAGTATAGTTATCTGGGCGTCTTGGTCATGGCAAAGGGCAGAGTATGCGCGTTCTGTTGACGGGCGGCGCCGGCTTCATCGGGCGTCATGTGTTGCGTGAATTGCTTTCCCGCGGTCATGAGGTTCGGGTGCTCGACTCGCTCAGGCCGGACGTCCATCCGGAAGGCAAGACAAGGCCGTTGGACGGGGCGGAGATGCGAATCGGTGACGTACGCGACACCTCCGCCGTGGAGACCGCCTTGAGCGGAATGGAAGCCGTAGTGCATCTGGCTGCGAAGGTCGGACTCGGTGTCGATGTCAACGATCTGCCCGACTACGCGTCTTCCAACGATACCGGCACGGCCGAATTGCTGGCTTGCATGGCCCGTCGGGGGGTGAAGCGGCTGACGCTGGCAAGCTCCATGGTGGTCTATGGCGAGGGCATCGGCCACTGCGCCGAACATGGCGCGGTCAGACCGGGGCCGCGCATCGAGGCTGCCCTGTCCGTCGGCAAGTTCGAGCCGCCTTGTCCGGTGTGTGGGCGCCCGCTCGATACCGCCCTGGTCGACGAGAATGCGCCGATGGATCCGCGCAACGCCTATGCGACGAGCAAGCTCGCGCAGGAATTCTATGCGAGCAACTGGGCCCGCACGACAGGCGGGTCAGTCGCGGCACTGAGGTATCACAACGTCTATGGTCCCGGGATGCCACGCGACACCCCCTATGCCGGCGTCGCCGCCATTTTCACCTCCGCATTGCGCCGTGGCGAAGCGCCGAAGGTGTTCGAAGACGGCGGCCAGCGGCGGGACTTCGTGCACGTCAGGGACATCGCGGCAGCCACGGTCACCGCTTGCGAGAATTCCGTGACCGGTGTCGAAGCGTTCAACGTCGGATCGGGCACGCCGCGCACGGTGGGCGAGATGGCGGCCGCGCTGGCGCGCGCCCTCAACGGTCCAGAACCGATCGTGACGGGCCAATACCGGCTGGGTGATGTCCGTCATATCACGGCCGACTCTTCCAAGCTGCGCGACAAACTGGGCTGGCGGCCGAAGGTTGATTTTCAGGACGGGATGAACGAACTGGCCGGCCTGTAGGCGCGCGAACGTCAGGGCGTGGACAAGCGGCTGGTGGACCGTTCGTGGCGCTTGTAAATGCGCCAAAATCCGGCTTCGGTTTCGACCAGACGATAGAGCGGGCTCGCCGCGAACGGATCGCTGCTCCAGGCACCATCTTGCGACGTAACCACGGCGACACTGCAATTGTACTGATTGGCCAATTGATCGAGATCGTCCGGTTCCGGACGGCCAGAAAACACACGCTCGAACTGCGCATCTATTTCATTTCGGGGGCGCCTGGTGCGCGGGGCGAACGGTCCGAAGGCGGGTCCGGCATAACATGACCGCCGGTTGGACAGTAGCGCCCACGACAGATTGATCGGCCAGCGCGTTACTTCGGCAAGGAAAAGCGGATTGTTGGCAATACGCTCGTCAGCCTCGGAATGCTTTCGCACCGCCTCCCACATCCCGACCGAGTTTGCGAACGCAGGCGACGGCTCCCTGGATTGACGCGTGATGCCGTAAAGCAGGCTTTCGATACCTCCGAAAGATCCAAGCCCGATCAGGGCGACCGCAGCAAAGGCGTAAGCCGGTCGCATTGACCGCAGATATCTCGACAGGCCGGCGGCGCATGAAATGATCAGAACGAGAATTGCCGGCAACACACTGCGCCAGCCGAGATCATTGTTATTGCCGGCCAATTGGCTGGTCAGCAGGCCTCCGACGCAAAGGCTGACGAGTGCGAGAATCCCGAATGATGCCAGATAGGCCTTTTGGGCCTGTGCAAGCAGACGGTCTCGCATCAAAAATACCATCATGATGATGCCGGTCGGGTAGAATGCCGCAAACTCGGTGAAGAGAAAAACCGTCCAGTAGGCCGGAATATCGAGCCATCGACGCAGGCTTTGGGGGGTTTCTTCACCCAGCACATCGAGGTGCGTGAAGCCCACCGGAAAGACATCGGCGCGAACGGTGGACGCGCGAAACTGATCGTAGATAAAGGGTGACGCGATAGCCATTGCCACGACAGCAGCGCCAACAGCGCTGAGGATAAAGCGCAGGCGAACGGCAGGCTCGGCCTTCCACAGAAGGGCTGCACCAAGCGCGAGGGCGGAAATGACAAAGGTCACGCCTCCAACCCAGGTTGAACTCTCGAAGCCAGCCGCCACGATCAGCGAAAGCACGATCGCCGTCGGCATAGTCGGCCGACGGGATAGATCGACCAGCAGATAAACTGCAATCAGAACGCAGCCTGCCGATGCGACATGCTGCGGCGCCCAGGTGATCTGAAACAGCCAGCCGCCGAGGCCGCCCGGCCAGCCGGTGACGGCGTATGTTATTTCCCGCCCGAACAGCATGCTCAGGAGCGGGCGGATGGAAAATGCGGTTGCAAGGATCAACACCCAGCCTGCCGCGACCGGGCGCTTGCTGGCAAATACGGCCAGGCCCATCATCAGCGTCAGCGACGAGAATGCCGTGAACCAGGTCATGCCGGCATCCGCTTCCCAGCCACTCAAGCCGGTCAAGACGACCAGTTCCGCTGCTGAAAAATGCCACAGATAATAATAGGAGAGCCGGTCCATGCCGTCGCTCTCGCCGTAAAACGGATTGCGGACGGGAACGCCCAGGCGGGCCATTTCGTCGATCATCGCCACCTTCGAATGATCGAAGATGACGTCCGTGAACGTAACACCGCTCCCAGTGATCTGCGGCAGCAACTGCGCCATGACGGCGGTCGCCAGCATGGCGGCGCCGGCTACGGCCCAGAGCGGGATGCAACCGTTATCGGTCTCGTCGCTGACTGGCCTCGCCCCTCGCAACAGGCTCAGCAAGGCTGAGAGCAAGGCTATGGCGGTGACAGCAACCACCGTGACCCTCGCCATCCCAACAATGCCAAATATCGGGAAAACAACCGCGCTGTGAACGGCCCAGCCAAGCGCGGGCGCCACCGGCCAGGCAAGCGAACGCGGCATCAGACGCACCGACAGCGAAAGGCCGATGCAGGTCCAGAAAGCCGCAGCCAGGCCCGCGCAGATAAATGCATTCTGATACGAAGCCATCAACGATCAGATTTCTGCCTTGCCGAGCCCGTTGCCTGCTGACATTGATATTTCATGGTGAATGGCCGGTGGCAATGAGGATCGATGCGGTCTTCGGATCCACCCTGCTTGCAGCGCGTTGAATTGACCTGCTTTGCAGTTGAGGATCTCGCTGCGGGCATGCCTGCCGGAAAGGCGAACGCTGCACCGGCAATAGAACAAGCTCTGGATCCCCGCCCGGAATTCTCAGCATTGTTAAGTTATTGGAAACCGTGACCGGGCCTTCTGGAACTGGATGTTCGGGGAAAACCATGCAGCAGACGAGAATATCGAAGATGAGCCGGGCCGGCGCGGTCGTGCTGACGGCCACGCTCTTGTTCGCCGGCGCGGCCCGGGCCCAATCCTCCGGCGGCGGGCTTTCCAACCCGTTCGGCAATCTGTTCTCCGGACCCAAATCGGCCGCGCCGGCACAGGCGCAACCCGCGGCTGCGGGGAGCACCACGCCCCTGCCCTGGACCGGCGAGGACGGCGCTTCCGGCCATCCCTTGATGACCGCATCGGCGATCCGGGAAGCCGCCGCGAACTTCGACAATTGCGTTGCCGGCATGTGGCCGGATGCCGCACGGCGCGGTATTTCGCAGGAGAGTTTTCAAAGGTTCACCGCCGGGCTCGCGCCCGATCTGCGCATCATGGATCTGATGGACTCGCAGCCGGAATTCACCAAATCGGTCTGGGAATATCTCGACATTCTCGTCAACGACAACCGCATGGCCAAGGGCCGCGAGGTGCTCGCCAAATACAAGCCGCAGTTCGACGCGGTCGAGAAAGCCTACGGCGTCGACCGCTACATCGTCGCCTCGATCTGGGGCATCGAATCGAACTACTCGACCCAGATGGGCGACCGCAGCGTGCTGAATTCGACCGCGACGCTGGCCTGCATCGGCCGACGCCAGAAATACTTCAAGGACGAGTTTCTGGTCGCGCTGGAAATCCTGCATCGCGGCGATCTGCGCCCCGAGCAATTGCGCGGCTCCTGGGCCGGCGCGTTCGGACCGACCCAGTTCATGCCGACCGCGTTCAAGCGCTTTGCCGTGGACGCCGACGGCGATGGCCGCCGCGACGTGGTCGACAATCCCTACGACCTGATCGCCTCGACCGCCAACAACCTGAAAAAGGACGGCTGGCAGACCGGCGCGAGCTGGGGCTACGAGATCGTGATCCCCAAGGGATTCAACTTCCTGCTGGCCGACCGCGCCAAGGCGATGACAACAGCGCAATGGGAACATCTCGGCGTCAGGCGCGCGGATGGCAAGCCGTACCCCCGCCCCAACGACAAGGCCTACCTGCTGGCCCCGGCCGGCGCCGAGGGGCCGGGCTTCCTGATGCTGCAGAATTTCCGGGTGATCATGAAATACAACCCGGCGGAGGCCTATGCGCTGGCGATCGGTCATTTCGCCGACCGGCTGCGCGGCGGCGCGCCGTTCGTGCAGCCCTGGCCGCGGCAGGAACGCACTCTGTCACGCGCCGAGCGGCTGGAGCTGCAGCAATTGCTGGCCCAGCGCGGCTTCTACCGCGGCACCCCCGACGGGCAGTTCGGCGGCCACACCCGCGAGGCCCTGCGCGGCTTCCAGGCGTCGATCGGGGCGCCGGCGGACGGATTTGCCTCCGCAGGCGTGCTGGAGCGGCTCAGGGCGCGGTAAAACGCCGCTCCCGGCCGCAGAAAGTAACCTTGAACAGGACATTTCCGGAACGGCCTTGACGGCCGCGGCCGAAGCCCGGTCTATGGCGGGAAATCTGCCCGCTTGCGGCCTGATTCCGCTAGTATAGCGATGGCCTGACCTGCAAATTGCGATCGATCCGAATGCAAAAGCCCAAATCCTTTTTCGGGAAGTCCATTTTCCGGGTGGTATTCACCGAGAGCGGCCCGCTGATCGCGCTGGCGGTTGCGGTGGCGCTGCTGGTCGGGATCGTCGGGCCGGCGTCGGCGCAGTTTTTCAATTTCGGCGGGCCACCCCGGCAGGCGCCGCCGCAGCGGGGTGGCGGCGGCTGGTTCGGCGGCGACCTGTTCGCGCCATTTCAGCAGCCGGCGCCGCAGCGGCCGCAGGATTCCTCCAGAGCGCCATCGCCTGCGAAGCGCGACGCATCGATCGTGCCGGAACGCAATGTGCTGGTGCTCGGCGATGCCATGGCGGACTGGCTCGCCTATGGTCTGGAGGATGCCTATTCCGAACAGCCGGACATGGGCGTGATCCGCAAGCACAGGACCGTCTCCGGCCTGATCAGGTATCAGCCGAGGGGCGAGCCTGCCGACTGGGCGGCCGCGGCAAAAGGCATTCTCGCCGCCGAGAAGCCGGACGCCATCGTCGTCATGCTCGGCCTCAACGACCGCGCCGCCATCCGCGAACCGGCGGCCGACAAGTCCAAAAAAGAGGGCGACAAGAAGGACCCGCGCGCCAAAACCGATGCCAAGACCGATGCCAAACCCGGCGATGCGAAGCCTCCGGCGAAGCCGGATGAATTGGCCGGCGCGAACGCGAAGCCCGAGGGCAAGCCGGCCGATGCCGAGGCCGCCGACGATGCCGACGGCGATGTGCCCTCGATCGTGGCACCGGAGAAAAGCGCGCGCACCGGCGGTCTCCATGAGTTTCGCGATGAACGCTGGGTCGAACTCTACGTCAAGAAGATCGAGGAGATGATCGCCGTCCTGAAATCCAAGGGCGTGCCGGTGCTGTGGGTCGGCCTGCCCGCGGTGCGCGGCCCGAAGGCGATGTCGGACACGCTGTTCCTGAATTCGCTGTACCGCGACGCCGCCGGCAAGGCCGGCATCACCTATGTCGACGTCTGGGACGGATTCGTCGATGAAGCCGGCCGCTTCCTGCAGCAGGGCCCCGACTTCGAAGGTCAGATCCGCCGGCTGCGCTCCGCTGACGGCGTGTATTTCACCAAGGCCGGCGCGCGCAAGCTTGCGCATTATGCCGAACGCGAGATCACCCGGCTGATGGCGGCGCGTTCCGGCCCGATTGCGTTGCCGACCGAACCTGCGACACCCGACGCCAATGCGCTGCCCGGTCAGCCGGCGCCGCGTCCGCTGGCCGGACCGATCCTGCCGCTCGTCGCCTCCTCCGTCGGCACCGATCAATTGCTCGGGGGACCGGGCTCGCGGCCGGCGGCGGTCGATGCATTGGCGGCGCGTACGCTGGTCAAGGGCGAGCCCCTGGCGCCGCCCGCGGGCCGCGCCGACGATTTCGTCTGGCCACGCCGCGAGGTCGGACGCGAACAGGCCAAGGGCGATACGCCGGTGGCATCCACAACGCCGGATGCAGCGGCGGCCGCTCCCGCCGCGCCGCCAAAGCCCGTGGTCAAGCGCCTGCGCCCGGTACAGCCGGAGACCCCGGCATTTGGCAACATTTTCGGTTTCGGTGGGGCGCCAGCGGCACGCCAGATTGCGCCGCCCCCGCCGGCGCAGCGCGGACCGGTCGCTCCGGGTCCACCCCGTCCGCCCGGCAACGTCGGGCGATCGGCTTCAGTCCCGGGCTTCTTTGCGCGTTAACGATTAGGCATGAGTCATTCCGGGCCGATGCGAAGCATCGAACCCGGAATCTGGCCGTTAACGTCGTTCCTGACCTTTGCATTCCGGGTCTGCGCCTGGACGGCACATCCCGGAATGACCAGAGAACTGTCAGCCTCAATAGCGCCAGCGCGCCGGCGGCCGGCGCGGCGGACGCGTCATCAGCAAGGCCAGCGCAAAGCCGATGCCGCCCGCGATCAGCAGCGAGCCGAGCGGATTATCCTGTACCTTCTTGGCGACGGCTTCCGAACCCTCGCGCAGCGTCTCGCTGCTGTCGTAGACATCCTTGGCAAGACCGGCGGCAGCCTCGGTGGCATCACGCGCGGCATCCTTGGCCTGACCGTACAGGTTCTGCACGGTACCGGCAGCCTCGCGCATGCGGCCCGACGCTTCGGTCTGGGCATCCCCAGCGACCTTGCCGGCGGCGCCCTCAACCTTACCGGCGAAATCCTTGGCCGATCCGGCAATTCGATCCTTGTCCATCGTGTTTACTCCTGAGCTGATTCTCGCCGAGCTAACTGACGAAACCCGCTCCGGTTCCTAGAGAATAAGTCCTCCATCGACGATGATGGTTTGACCCACGATGTAAGATGACAGCGGCGAGGCCAGAAACAGCGCGGCGCCCGCCATGTCGGCTGGCGTACCCAGCCGCTTCAGCGGTATCCGCTCGATCGCGCCCTCCAGCCGCTTTGGATTCGCCGTCGTCACTTTTGTCATTTTGGTATCGACCAGGCCGGGCGCGATGCCGTTGACGCGAATGCCATCCTCCGCCCATGCCTGCCCCAGCGTCCGGGTCAGGCCCATGGCGCCGGTCTTCGAGGCGTTGTAGGCCGGATTGCCCTTTGTCGAGTGATAGGCGGCGGTCGAGCTGACGATGATCAGCGAGCCCTTCGCGGCACCCAGCATGTCATGGAATTTGCCGGCGCAGGCCATCAGGCTCATCAGGTTGACCTCGAGCACCTTGCGAAATCCGTCCATTACGAATTCGCCGCGCCGGTAGATCACCGCCCCCTGCGCCAGCACCAGCACATCGAGCCGGTCGAACGACGGTTTGAAATTCTCGATCGCTTTTGCGTCGCCGACGTCGAGCCGCACGTACTCCAGACCATCGAGATGCGATCCCTCTTCCGGCGAATAATCCGACACTGAGGCGCGGGTGCCGCAGACCTGCACGCGCGCGCCCCTGGCGCGAAACGCCTGGGCGATGCCGTTGCCGATGCCGCTGGAGCCGCCGACCACGAGAACCTGCTTAGCCGTAAAATCCAGTTCGTTCATCGCGCGCCTCCCGTTCCCTGGTTTGACCTCTCTGGGGATCGGTGCCAGCCTTGTCAATCCTGCAAGCCGCAAGGCCTCATCCGCGAGTATTCGATGTCTGACTTCAAGCAACTCAGCCGCTCGGTCAGGGGATTGACCGTGCTCGTCACCGGCGCCGCCAGCGGCATGGGCCGCGCCACCGCGCTGGTGTTCGCGGCTGAAGGCGCCAACGTCGCCGTCACCGACTATGCCGCGGATGGCGCGCAGGCGGTTGCGGACGAGATCGCCGCCGGCGGCAGCGCCAAAGCCTGGACGCTGGATGTCGCCAATCGCGATGACATCAACACCGTCGTCAATGCCGCCGCCGCGCATTTCGGCGGGCTCGACATCGTCGTCAACAATGCCGGCATCTCGGTGCGCGTGGCGATCGACGATGACGGCTATGAGGACGCCTGGGCCAGGGGACTTGCCGTGATGCTCACGGCGCATCCGCGCATCATCCGCGCCGCGCTGCCGCATCTGCGCCGGTCGAAAAGCCCCCGGATCGTCAATATCGCCTCCACCGAAGCGCTCGGGGCTACTGCCATGCACAGTCCGTATTCGGCGGCCAAGGCCGGCGTCGCCGGCCTGACCCGGTCGCTCGCGGTGGAACTCGGACGCGACGGCATCACCGTGAACTGCATCTGCCCGGGCCCGATCAGGACGGCGATCACCGAGCGGATTTCCGAGGAGCACAAGACGATCTACGCCAGGCGCCGCACCGCGCTCGGCCGCTACGGCGACCCCGAGGAAGTCGCCCATATGACGCTGAGCCTGTGCCTGCCGGCGGCGTCATTCCTGACCGGCGCGGTGATCCCGGTGGACGGCGGCCTGATGGCCCGCAACGCCTGACGCTCGTCATTGCCGGGCTGGACCCGGCAAGCCGTCGCCTTCGAAGACGGGCTTTGCGAGGCTTGATGGATGCCCGGGCCAGGCCCGGGCATGACAGGATGGATGCGTCGCATGCGCCGCAATCCGTTGACATCATCCGGTCAGGGAGTAGTTTTTTGCCCAAACAGGGCGGAATAACCGCTCGCCTCGATCAGGAGAAACGCGCCATGGCCATCACGATCCGGCAGCTTCACCCGCATTTTTTCGGCGAGGTTTCGGGGGTCGATCTGCGCAAGCCGCTGACGCCGCGGGAGGCCAAGGATATCGAGGCCGGCATGGACAAATACGCCGTTCTGCTGTTCCGCAATCAGGACATTACCGATGAGCAGCAGCTGGCATTCGCGCTGAATTTCGGCGAGCGGGAAAATCCGCGCGGCGGCAGTGTGGTCAAGCCGGAGGATTCGCGGCTGCAGACCGGACTCAACGACGTCTCCAACCTCGGCAAGGACGGCAAGCCGCTGCCGCGCGACAGCCGGATCAACCTGTTCAACCTCGGCAATTGCCTGTGGCATTCCGACAGTTCGTTCCGCTCGATTCCGGCGAAATTCTCCCTGCTGTCGGCCCGCGTCGTGAACCCGAAGGGCGGCAACACCGAATTCGCCGACATGCGCGCGGCCTATGACGCGCTCGACGACGAGACCAGGGCCGAGATCGAGGACATGATCTGCGAGCACTCGCTGATGTATTCGCGGGGATCGCTCGGCTTCCTCGATTACACCGACGAGGAGAAGGAATTGTTCAAGCCGGTGCTGCAGCGGCTGGTGCGCACCCATCCGGTGCACGGCCGCAAGTCGCTGTATCTGTCGTCGCATGCCGGCGCCATCAAGGGCATGACCATGCCGGAGGCGCGGCTGCTGCTGCGCGACCTCAACGAGCACGCCACACGGCCGGAATTCGTCCACGTCCATCAATGGACGCTGCATGATCTCGTGATGTGGGACAACCGCCAGACCATGCACCGCGTCCGCCGCTACGACC
Source organism: Pseudomonadota bacterium (assembly GCA_040390145.1). Classification (GTDB taxonomy): domain Bacteria; phylum Pseudomonadota; class Alphaproteobacteria; order Rhizobiales; family Xanthobacteraceae; genus Bradyrhizobium. Next base: position 197,238 of record JAZJYY010000053.1, on the reverse strand, counting down.
AGTCGCAGCCGCGCGACATGCGCAGGGCCACGGTAGCCGGGACGGAGCCGACGGTGATGCAGCAGGCAGCGGAGTAGCTTCATCCCTTTCCCGCTTGCGGGGGAGGGTGCCGAGCAACGCGAGGCGGGTGGGGGCTGCCTCCGCGAATCGCTCTGCCAGATCATCCCAGCCGAGAGAGCCCCACCCCGGCCCTCCCCGCAAGCGGGAGAGGGAGCGCACCGCGCTCTGATCTGGCTTTAACGTCCTCTCGCAGAAATCGACATACAGTCGTGTTGGCCGCCGCTACGCATGCCCCGCTTCATTCGACAGCATGCCGGGATCGATGCCGATCTTGCGCAACGCGCGCAGATATTTTTCCTCGACGTCGCGGCCGAAGATCAGGTCGGGATCGGCGTCGCAGTGCAGCCAGCCATTGTCCTGGATTTCGGTCTCCAGCTGTCCCGGCGCCCAGCCGGCATAGCCGAGTGCCAGGATCGCGTGCTTCGGGCCGGCGCCCCGGGCGATCGCCTTGAGAATGTCGACGGTCGCGGTCAGGCAAATGCCGTCGTCGATCTGCAGCGTCGCGTCCTTGATGAAGAAATCGCTCGAATGCAGCACGAAGCCGCGACCGGTCTCGACCGGGCCGCCTTTCAGCACCTTCATGCTCTCGGCGTTTTCAGGCAGCTTGATCTGGTCGGCTTTCTTGATGATGTCGAGCTGCACCAGCAATTCGGGAAAGTCGATGCTGCCGGCCGGGCGGTTGACGATGATGCCCATGGCGCCTTCGGACGAATGGGCGCAGAGATAGATCACCGAACGCTCGAAGCGCGGATCGCCCATCACGGGCATCGCGATCAGGAGCTGACCGTCGAGATAGCCGCCCTCGGACGAATGGTCGCCAGCGCCGGCAGCCTGGCGGCGAGCAGTCCCGGATCTTTCAGCCTTGGGTCTTTTGCCTTCAGGGTCCATCCGCAGGGACTCTCATGTCAGTGTACATCCTGATATTGGGTGGCCGTTCTGTCAATCAAGCTTCGCGGCCGATTTCGTCCTGCATCACAAGCAATTCAATGGTTTGCCGTCCTGACCGGCTGTAAAGACGTCTCATGATCGTCATAGTTCCCCCGCCTGCCGCGCTAGGCCTGGCCACCGCCCTGTTCCTGTCAACCCTGGCGGCGGAGGCCCGCGCCGAGGATTCGTCGCCATGGCAGCGCGACGGCCATTCCGCGGTCCGGCTGCTGGCAGGTTCGCGCAGCGGCGCGGTGCTGCTCGGCGGCATCGCATTTCAGCTGCAGCCGGGCTGGAAAACCTATTGGCGGACGCCCGGCGATTCCGGCGTGCCGCCGCGCTTCGATTTTTCCAAATCGGACAATGTCGAAGCCGTCACGGTGCTGTGGCCGGCCCCGATGAAGTTCGATGACGGCGCCGGCGGTCAATCCCTGGGCTACAAGAACCAGGTCGTGCTGCCGTTGCGCATCGTCGCCAAGAATGCCGACAAGCCGGTAACGCTGCGCGCCGAGATCAATTACGCGGTGTGCGAAAAACTCTGCATCCCGGTCGAAGCCAAGGCGGAGCTCGCCTTCACCAGCGTGGCCAGCGCCGAGGACAGCGCGCTGTTCGCCGCGCTCGACACCGTACCGAAGCCGGCCACCATCGGCGATCCCAATCCGCTGACCATCCGCGACGTCAAGCGCGACGGAAAGGCGAATGTGCTGGTCGATGTGGCGGTGCCCGACGCCCGCGAGGTCAGCCTGTTCGTCGAAGGACCGACGCCGGACTGGGCGCTGCCGGTTCCGAAACTGATCGAGGGCGGCACCCCCGGGGTCAAGCGCTTCGGCTTCGAACTCGACGGCCTGCCGCCGGGCGCGACCCCGGAAGGCGCCGCGCTGAAGTTCACGGTGGTCGGCGCCGACAAGGCCTATGAGTTCAATGTGAACTTGAATTGACCCGCAGGGTCATTCCGGGATGATCCGAAGGAACAGGCCTCGGGTGCGCAATTGCGCATCTGAGGTCATGCTTCGGATGCCCCGGAATGACGGTATTGGCCGCATCGGAAGACGCGGGTGCAACGGCGCGCGCCGAATTATTCGGCGGCCGCCTGTGCCAACCCTCCCGGGTTGCCCGTCGCGGCCTGTTGCAGGTCTGCCGACTGATCGACGGGCAGCGCCAGGGTCTCGACGCGATTGCCCCGGCGCTTGTTCAACAGCAGCCGCGTCACGTCGGGCCGCGCATAATGCCCTGCAGGATCGGCGGCCGCCTTTGCGACCGAAATCATGCCCAGGTCGACATCCGCATAGATCAGCCCTTCCTGATCCGGCGCCAGCCGTTCGCCGATCGGTGCGCCGTCCGGTCCGAAGATGGTGGCGAATCCGCCGCCGGCATGCAGCAGGTCATGCTTGTCGGGCGTATCGCACAACAGCTCGATCATCTCCTTTGAAACCGTCGCGCAAGGTGCCACGACAAAACACGATCCCTCGACCGCGTAGATCTTGCTGGCGGCGTTGTTGACCTCGGCCCCCAACGCATGGGCGAACGGATCATAAAGGGAAAAGCTGGGCCACGCCGCAATGTGAATCTGCTCGTTCTGGGCGTACATGGCGTATTTCGACAGGGGCTGCAGATGCTCCCAGCAGCACAGCGCGCCGACCCGGCCGATCTCGAGTTGGTGCACGGCAAGGTCGCTGCCGTCGCCCTCGCCGAACACCGAACGCTCCACATGAGTCGGCTTGAGCTTGCGACGCTGCGCGACGGTTTCACCATCCGGCCCAATGATCCATTGTGCGATGTAGAGACTTCCGCCATCGCGCTCCGACAGCCCCAACACGACAACGATGTTGTTGCGCTTGGCGGCCTGGCGCAATTTCTCCGCCGCGGCACTGTCATAGGCCAGCGAGTTGTCGAAATACGCGGAGACAAAACCTTTCATGATCGCCCATGCCGGGGCGCCGAGCCAGATCCACCATGGGTAGCCCGGGATCCATGTTTCCGGAAAGGCGATCAGGCGGGCACCCCTGGCGCCGGCCTCGTCGATCAGCCGGACGGCCTTTTCGACCGATGCGTCCAGATCGAGAAAGGCCGGTGCGGCCTGCACCGCGGCTACCTTGAATTTCGGATGGGCTAACGCCATGGTCTGCTCCTGTGTCGGTGCGGTGTGGTCGGTTCAGGATTCCTCGATCGACTTGATGTAGTCCATGATATCGATGGCCGGCATCTGCATGGCCGTCTGACGGTCCCGCTCCGGCAAGCTCTCGCGCACGAAATCGATCTGCTTCCAGTTCGGAAACGGCGTCCGCTTTCCGGCGACCGGCACGAACGGCGAGTCGGCGACGCGCTTGAGTTTTGGAATGTAACGCGGGCAGTTCAGGAAGATTTCCGTCACCGCGACCCGGACGACGAACTGGGCCTCCGGATACCCCGCAAGCAGGGAATCGCCTTCGGCAATCGATGCCTCGCCGCTGACCCGCAGGCGGTTCGGCTTCTCGAAATCCAGGAACAGCATGCCTACCTTGGGATTGGCCAGCACATTGCCCATCGAGAGGTACATGCCGTTGCCGTCATAGCAGGGAAACGCCAGGGTTCGCTCGTCGACGATTTTGACGAAGCCTGCAGGTCCCGCCTTGAACGAGCAGCTCGGCTTTCCCGAGCTATCGGCCGTCGCGAGGAAGAAAAAATCCTTGCCGGCGATGAAGGCCTCATCCAGCGGATTGAGCGTGTCGTGGAGGTTGCTGCTTGCGATGACATCCGCCAGCCTCCTTGTATCGAAGGCGTCCTGCAGTCCGCGCTGCTTTTCGTGATAGAGGCTCATCGCCTTCTCCGTGACTGCCGATTGGGCAATGTCGACACCAATGGCTGGTGGCAGCCGACGATAAGGCGCCGGTGCCGACGTCGCCAAGGCTAGCGCAACGCTAGAGACGCGCTTGTCTGTATCCGCAGGAAATGTTGTTTCCTCGCGCAGTGCCTGGCGCCGCAATTGCAAAGCCGATCCGATGTGATAGCCTTTGGCCAGGTTGCAGGCTGCGAGGTGCGCGATGCAGGTCGTTCTGGCGACCTCGACGGTTGCCGAAACAAGGCGACTTCAATTCTGGCGCGACGCGGTTTGCGACACCTTCGTCGAGCTGGATTGCCGTGCGATTTCCGAAGCGCCGTTTTTCGGAGAGATCACGACCGCCCAGTGCGACGAGATGCACTTCTCGCGCGTCCGTTCCGACGGGCAGATCGTCGACCGCACCAGAAGCCGGATCCGCAACGCACGCGAGGAGGTCGTCCTGGTCAGCGTCCAGATCCACGGCCGCGGCGCTGTCGCGCAGGATGGACGGCAGGCAGTTCTCGAGCCGGGTGACTTCGCGTGCTACGACAGCACGCGGCCCTACACGCTGAGCTTCGAGGCGCAATTCGAGCAGATCGTACTGCACCTGCCCCGCAAGGCGATGGTCCGGCGGATAGGTCCCACGGAAGCGGTCACGGCAACACGGATCGCCGCGGCCAGCCCGCTCGGCTCGCTGGTCGCTCCGTTCCTCCGCAATACGGCATCGATCGTCTCGGAGGTGGGCGGGGTGACGGCTGCCCGGTTATCGGACGTTTGCCTTGGATTGGTCACCACGGCCCTCGGCGATCTGACGGCGTCCCAGCCGCTCAATGATACCCCGGCGCGGGCCGCGCTGGCATTTCGCGCAAAAAACCTCATCGAGCGGAACCTGAACGACGCGCAACTCAACAGCGAAAAGGTCGCGGCGATGATGGGCATATCGTCGCGATATCTGCAGGACCTGTTTCATTCGCAGAACAGGACGGTGAGCGAATGGATCTGGTCGAGGCGGCTGGAGAAGGCCCGGCGCGACCTGCTCGATCCGCTGCTCGCGCGCGAATCCATCACGCAGATCGCGCTGGCCTGCGGATTTTGCGATGCTGCCCATTTCAGCCGCCGCTTCAAGGCAGCCTATTCGATGTCGCCCAGTCAATACCGATACCTGCAATCGCCCGGCATCGCGCCGGCATGACACCTGATCTGACAGCGAAATCCGGTTCGCCGGCCTCGGCCATTGTCCGTCCGGCCGGCGATCCAACCTATTCTTAACGAATAGTTGATAGGTCGGATGATCGCCGCGCCCGACGCGGCTTCAGGGATTTTCGCTGTGGCCGTGATGGACACTGACTCCGCACCAGCCTTGCCCGCAGGACGGGCCGCGCGGCTGCGGTCGATGTTCGGCCGGCTTCTTGGCGGCACCAGCGAAGCCTCCGTCACAAAACGCCTCGCCGGCACGGTGTTCATCATTCGCGTCGTCAGCGCGGCGATGGCGTACCTGTCGCAGATCCTGCTGGCGCGCTGGATGGGCGGCTCGGATTACGGCGTCTATGTCTATGTCTGGACCTGGGTGCTGCTGCTCGGCAGCATGATGGATTTCGGCATTTCGGCGTCAGCGCAGAAGATCATTCCGGAATATCGCGCCAGTGGCGACACGGCGCGGCTGCGTGGCTTCCTGGCGGGCAGCCGCTGGATGACGTTTGCGGTTTCCGCCATGGTCTCGGCGCTGCTGGCTTGCATCGTGAAGGTGCTGTCGCCATGGCTCGATCCGAATTCGGTGGTGCCGCTCTACATCGGCTGCATCACGCTGCCAGCCTTCGTGGTCGCCAATACCCAAGATGGCATCGCGCGCTCGCATGACTGGATGCGGCTCGGCCTGATGCCGCAATTCATCGTGCGGCAGTCGCTGATCATCGGCTTTACGGCCGGCGCCTTTGCACTCGGCTTCGATCTCGGCGCCACCGCCGCGATGCTCGCCAGCGCCGCCGCGGTATGGGTAGCAATGATCGGGCAGCTGATCGTGCTGAACCGCCGGCTCGGCGGCCATGTCGAGCCCGGTCCGAAAGCCTACGATTTCCGCGGCTGGCTTGCGGTCTCGCTGCCGATCCTGCTGGTGGAAAGCTTCTATCTGTTGCTGTCCTATACCGACGTGCTGGTGCTGCAGCAGTTCCGCTCCTCGGAAGAGGTCGGCGTCTATTTCGCCGTGGTAAAGACCCTGGCGCTGGTGTCGTTCATTCATTACGCGATGTCGGCGACGACGGCGCACCGCTTCGCCGAGTATCACGCGCAGGGCGACAAGGCGCGGCTGTCGGCCTACGTCGCCCACGCGATCAAATGGACATTCTGGCCGTCGCTCGCCGCAACCATCGTGCTATTGGCATTGGGCAAGCCGCTGCTGTGGCTGTTCGGGCCGCACTTCGTGGTCGGCTACGACATCATGTTCATCGCCGCCATCGGCCTCGTGGTGCGTTCCGCGATCGGCCCGGTCGAGCGGCTGCTCAACATGCTCGGCCACCAGATGATCTGCGCGCTGGCCTATGCGCTGGCCTTCGTGGCGAACCTGGTGCTGTGCATCCTGCTGGTGCCGAAATTCGGCGGCCATGGTGCTGCCGCCGCGACCTCGATCGCGCTGGTGTTCGAGACCGTGCTGCTGTTCTGGATCGTGCGGAAGCGCCTCGGGCTGCATGTGCTGGCGTTCGGTAATCGCTCAACCGCATGCTGATCCGGATGGCCAAACAAAAAGACCGCCCAGAGGCGGTCTTCGTGTTCTCGATCTCGATCTGATCAGGCAGCGAGCGCCGCCGTTTTGCGACGGCGATAGGCCATGAAGCCGACGCCAGCGAAGCCCAGGATCATCATCGCCCAGGTCGACGGTTCAGGAACGGCGGCCACGGACGTTTCCACGTTCAGGAACGCTTGCTGCGCAAGTCCGGAATTCGCTCCGAAAAGCTGGAACAAAGATCCATCCGTGTACCAATTGTTGCCATCATGCATGCCAGCCACCGTCAACAGCGAACCGCCGACGATGAATCTATGGTCCGAATGCATTGTTCGCGGCGGCCATCATGTCGGCGATAGCCTGCGCCGACAGCGTTATCGTGAACTGGGGGATCGGTCCCTTGGCGATGGTGGCTTGGCCATAGCTCACGCCGCTACCCAGATCGGTGTAGATGGCGGCACTGCTTTGATAGCTCGTAACCGAATTGATGTTGCCGCCATAACCGAACAGTCCGAGCGTTTCGCTCGCGTCGGTGCCGCCGTATGTTCCGTTTCCACTGCGAAAAGTCAGCGTCGCGCTGGTGATGTTCTGGCCAGCAACGCTGGTGAGGTCAAAGCCAACCCAGTTGTTGTAGGTCGCTCCGGTGTTCGGGTTCCAGCCAACGTAGATGCTGTTGGAGTTGCTCAAGGCAAGACCATTGTTCTGATACCAGCCACCATCAAAGCTATCGATCGTGGCCGCGTTCGAGGCAGTCCCGCCAATGGCGGAGAACAGAATGGCGCATCCGAGCGCCGCCCCGACATTCAAAATACGCATTCTCAACTCCCCAATTCCAATCCGGAAAAATTCGGCCTCAGCCGCCGAAACGAGGAATGGTTAACGAGGAGTTACGACTGTTGGATGACACCGGCCTTGTCAGCGAAGCCCGGCTGTCTCCATCAATCGCCAATGCATCGCCGCGGTGCGCAACGTAAAGTTTTTACGCTAGCGGACGGCAAGCCGTAATCGCACTTGGCCTACAGGTTTCGCCTATTCCGCAGTCCAGCCGCCGTCGATCGACAAATTGGCGCCCGTGATCTGCGCCGCATCGTCGCCGCAAAGAAACAGCGCAAGGGCGGCGACCTGCTCCGAGGTGACGAATTCCTTGGTCGGCTGCGCTTCCAGCAGCACGTCGCGGATGACCTGTTCCTTGGTCAGGTTGCGCGCCTTCATGGTGTCCGGGATCTGCTTCTCGACCAGCGGGGTCCAGACGTAGCCGGGGCTGATGCAGTTGCAGGTGATCTTGTGGGTCGCGAGCTCCAGCGCCACCGTCTTGGTGAGGCCGGCGATGCCGTGCTTGGCCGACACATAGGCCGACTTGAACGGCGATGCCACCAGCGAATGCGCCGAGGCGGTATTGATGATGCGGCCCCAGCCGCGCTTCTTCATGCCGGGTACCGCGGCGCGAATGCCGTGAAACGCCGAGGACAGGTTGATGGCGATGATGGCGTCCCATTTCTCGATCGGGAATTCCTCGACCGGCGATACGAACTGGATGCCGGCATTGTTGACGAGGACGTCGACCGAACCGAAGGTGCTTTCGCCGAGCGCGACCATGGCGGCGATTTCCGCGGGCCTGGTCATGTCGGCGGGCGAATGCACCGCCTTCACCTTGAAATCGGTCTCGATGGCGACACGTTCCTTCTCGATGTCGGCGGGCGCGCCCATGCCGTTGAGAACGATATTGGCGCCGGCGCCGGCGAAGGCGCGCGCATAGGCCAATCCGATGCCGCTGGTCGAACCGGTCACGACCGCAGTCCTGCCTGTCAAAATACCCATATTCCATCTACTCCTTGTTGCCGTTGAGGGTGCCGTCCACAGCGAGATCGTAAGTCACCATGGTTTCGCCGGATTGCGGCTGCTCCAGCCGGTCCTTGTGGCGCATCGACAGATGAACGTCGCGCTCGCCGGCGCCCCAATGCTCGACCATGCCGACGCGTGAAAAATCGTAGTCCTTGGAAGAGGACTCGTAAATCTTGCTGCGGTAGATCAGATGCACCACCGTGACGGTGTTTTCCCTGGTGGCATGGCGCAACAGCTCGACCGACGGATCGTTCTGGAGATAGTCCGGCAGCTTGCCGATCAGGTCGCGCACGGCCATGCGGGCGTTGTGAACCTGCTTGTTCTTGTCGGTGTTCATGCGGGTGCGGCTGGAAAAACGGATGTCCTTTTCGCGCTCGGCGGCCTCGAGCAGCGAAACCGGCAGGTCGCCGCGCGCGCTGAACAGGTCGACCTGGAAAATCAGGAGATCGCGGCTGGTCTCCTCATCCAGCACGTAGTCGAGCGGCGTATTGGAGGCGATGCCACCGTCCCAAAAATGTTCGCCGTCGATTTCCACGGACGGAAAGCCCGGCGGCAGCGCCGCCGAGGCCATGATGTGCTCCGGGCCGATCTTCTTGCCGAGTTTCTTCATTTCGCAATTGTCGAAATAGACGAAATTACCCGACGTAACGCCGACGGCGCCGATGCTGAGCCGCGTTTTCAGGTCGTTGATACGGTCGAAATCGACCAGCCGCTGCAGCGTCTGCTTCAGCGGCGCGGTGTCGTAATAGCTCTGCGACTGCGGACTGCCCACCGGCCATAACGGCGCCGGCGGGATCCGCGGCGTGAAGAAGCCGGGAACGCCGAAGGTGGCGATCAGGGCGGCGCTGGTTTCGTTGAACAGCGATCGCGCACGATCGCCCTTCGCAATCGGATTCCAGGAGACCGGCGCAGAGACCATCTCCCAGAATTCCTTGAGACGCTCCACCCGCTTCTCGCGCGGATTGCCGGCGATGATCGCCGCGTTGATGGCGCCGATCGAGATGCCGGCAATCCACTCCGGCTCGAAATCATGGTGGCACAGCGCCTGATAGGCGCCGGCCTGATAGGAGCCGAGCGCGCCGCCGCCCTGCAGCACCAGCACGCGCTGCGCTTCTGCGGGCGTCCTGGCCGACGCGGGATGGGGGTTATCCGTCATGATCTCAGATCAAACATCAGTTGGCGGCGGCGTCAATCAGCCAACCGCCGTTACAGATCACGCCGTGGTTATCGCTTGTCCGGTGATGCCAGAATGAGCGTCCAGAACACCTTGTATTTGGTGTTCGGAGCATAGGTCGCCGCGATGCCTAAATTTGTGACACCGTTCTTCAGCATATTGGCCTTGTGCGGGGGCGAGTCGCGCCAGCCCGAAAAGGCTTCTGCCATGGTGTGATAGCCGGCCGATACGTTTTCAACCGCCACCGTCGCAGGGTAGCCCGACGCATTCAGGCGCTTCGCCAGCGGTCCCTTGACGTCGTGGTCGAGCTTGTTGCGGCTGGCCATCGCCTGCGACTGCTGCTCGGCGAGCCTCATCAAGTCGGGATCGACCGCCACGCTGCCGAGGCCGTTGTTCTGCCGGTACAGCGAGATCATCGAGGCCGCGGCCTGCGGATCGAGTTTCGCGCCGCCATTGGCCATGCTGAGATACATGGTGGGCTGCTCGGTCACGGGAGCAACGTCGCCCGCGCAGCCGCCCAGCGCCAATAGCCCGATAAGCGCGGCCATCGCGCGCGTGATGTGAAGGGTCCCCATGGAAGGGTTGTTGCACAGGAACCGTGGCTGAATGGTGAACGCGCTGAATTTTAACTGTCATTCCGGGGCGCGAGCAACGCGAGCGAACCCGGAATCTCGAGATTCCGGGTCTGGTCCTGCGGACCATCCCGGAATGACGGGCTCAATCCTACCCCGCAAATATTCGATACCGCCGGGGGTGCAGGCTGACGATATCCCCCGCCTGCAGCGCGCGGTCCCGGGGCGCGTCGATCTCGATCACGGTGGTACCCTCGCCCGCCGCGAGCGCCACTTCCGCGCGCTGGATCGGGCCGAAGGTGCGGACATGCCGTACCTCGCCATCGAAGGCGCCGCTGCCGGCCGGCCCGATCGCCATGTCGTGGCGGCGGACAAACAGTTTCGAGGCGCCGGAGGTGACGCCATCAGCTGGTATGTTCAAGGGCCTGCCGCCGAACTCGACGCTGCCGTTTCGCACCTCGACCGGCAGCACGATGGATTCGCCGATAAAGCCGTGCACGAAGGCGGTCGCGGGATTGTCGTAGACGTCGCCGGGCGTGCCGATCTGCTCGATGCGGCCCTTGTCCATGACCACCACCCGGTTGGCGACTTCCAGCGCCTCTTCCTGGTCGTGGGTGACGAAGATCGAGGTCACGTTGATCTCGTGATGCAGCGAGCGCAGCCATTGCCGCAGTTCCTTGCGCACCTTGGCGTCGAGCGCGCCGAACGGCTCGTCGAGCAGCAGGATGCGCGGCTCGATCGCCAGCGCACGGGCCAGCGCGATGCGTTGGCGCTGGCCGCCGGAAAGCTGGCTCGGGTAACGGCCGGAAAGCCAGTCGAGCTGCACCAGATCCAGCAATTCCTTGACCCGCGCGCGGATCGCGGCCTCGTCCTTGCGGATCGCGCGCGGCTGCACCCGCAGACCGAAGGCGACGTTCTCGAACACGGTCATGTGGCGGAACAGCGCGTAATGCTGGAACACGAATCCGACGTGGCGCTCGCTGGCGCCGTGCGCCAGTGCATTTTCGCCGTCGAACGATACCTCGCCGGCGTCGGGCCAGTCCAGCCCGGCGATGATCCGCAGCAGCGTGGTCTTGCCCGAGCCCGACGGACCGAGCAGCGCCAGCAGCTCGCCATTAGCGACCTTCAGATCGACATTGTCGAGGGCTGCAAACGTGCCGAATTTCTTCACGATATTCTTGACTTCAATCACCAGGTAGCTGTCCTTCGTCCAGATGCCGCTCGAGAATGGTCTTCGCCACCAGCGTGATCAATGCCAGCACGAATTGATACTCGTTGTACAGAATTTGAGCACCAGCTGGCATGGTATAGGTTTCGCCGCGAAATTTGGACTGAAACCACCGATACCGCGTCGCCCCCTTTTGGAGAATGCCCCCCGTGCGAACAAGGGTGATCGGCGGCAGCCCGACCGGATTTCACCACGTTCGGCGGCAGGGTCTCTACCCGTTCGGCGTCAGTCGCTTGCCGGCAAAGGTCTCATACCGTGGGCAAGCGCCAGTGTAGCCTCGTCGGTCTATGAAGCCTTGACGGTATGGATGCCGCATTCTGTCTTGGCGCTGCCGCGCCAGCGGCCGGCACGCGCATCCTCGTCCGCCGAGGTCCGGCTGCTGCAGGGCATGCACCCGACCGAGAAATAACCCGATGCCGCCAGCGGATGCGGCGGCAGTTTTGCGAGCTTGTAGATCGCCTCGATCTCCTCGCGCGAGACATTGGCGAACGGATTGAACTTCAGCCTGGCGCCGTCGTCCTCGACCACGGCAATGTCGGCGCGGAGGCCGCCCTGAAAACGCTTGCGTCCGTTGATCCACGCCGCGAACGGCGCCAGTGCCCGGGCCAGCGGCTCTACCTTGCGGATCCGGCAGCAGGCGTCGGGATCGGAGAACCACAATTCACGATCGGGGTCCTCGCGCGACAGCGTTTGCTGCAGCGGCCTGATCGAACGGACGTCGCGCAGCCCCAATGTCGCGATCAGGGTATCGCGATAGGCCAGCGTCTCCTCGAACAGCCAGCCGGTATCGAGAAACACCACCGGTATCGCAGGATCGACATCGGCCACTACCTTGAGCAGCGCCGCCGATTCGGTGCCGAACGACGACACGACAGCGAGGCGCTCGCGGCCGACGAGCTGCAGGGCGGCCGCGATCACTTCCGCGGGCGAAGCGGTTCGCAAATCGGGAGCGAGTTGCCCGGCCAGCGGCAGACCGCGCGCTTGCTGTTCGGACACAGCCTGCTGCGCGCGCGCGTTCACTGGCCGGCACTCTCGGAATGGCGCAATTGCATGCGCCGGTGCAGCGCCGTGAGGCGGCCGTCGCCGGTCGGCTGGTAGAACACCGAATAGCGCTTGACCGTGGCGGCAAAGGCCTCCGCGTCGGCCTGCTTCTTCACCTCGAAGGCGTCGAAGCCGGCGCGCAGCATGAAGACGAACTGGTCGCGCAGCACCTGTCCGGTGGCGCGCAACTCGCCCTTGTAGCCATGACGCTCCCGCAGCAACCGCGCCTGGCTGTAGGCGCGGCCATCCCTGAAGGTCGGAAATACCAGCGCCACCGCGGCAAGCCGGTCGAGCCAGGGCACGAGATCGTCGAGGTCGCGGTTGTTCGGCCAGATCACGCCGGTTCGCGGCTCGCGCGCCGAAAGCGCTTCGGGAGCTTCCAGAAATCGCGCGGCCGATATCAGGATGGCGCCTTCACCGGGAATGTCGGCGTCGTCGGCCACGTGAAGCAGCGGATCGGTCGTGATCTTCCCGCCTTTAACGAGTGGCATAGACGCGCTCCTTGAACGGTTCGACGCCGAGCCGCTTCACGGTATCGACGAAAAGTTCGTCGGGCCGCGCCCGCAGCGCGAGATAGGCTTCGACGATATCCTCGATGACGTCGGCGACATCGCCATACGGCACCGCAGGCCCGATCAGGGTTCCCACCTCGGCCTTCTCGTCGGCGCGGCCGCCGATCGTGATCTGATAAAATTCCTCGCCGTTCTTCTCGACGCCGAGAATGCCGATATGGCCGACGTGGTGATGGCCGCAGGCATTGATGCAGCCGGAGATGTTGATGTGCAGCCGCCCGATCATGTTGGCGGTCTCGTGATTGGCGAAGCGCCGGGTCAGTTCCTGCGCGATCGGGATCGAGCGGGCGTTGGCCAGCGAGCAATAATCCAGCCCGGGGCAGGCGATGATGTCGGACACCAGATTGACGTTCGGGGTGGCGACGCCGATCCTGTCCAGCGCCTTCCACAGCGCCGGCAGGTCGCGCCGCGCGACATGGGGCAGCGCCAGATTCTGCTCGTGGCCGACGCGGATTTCGCCGAAGGAATATGTGTCGGCGAGATCGGCGATGGCATCCATCTGGTCGGCGGTGGCGTCGCCGGGCGGCCCGCCCACCGGCTTCAGCGACAGCGTTACGATCGCATAGCCCGGCGCCTTGTGCGGGAAGGTCGAGTTCCTGTGCCATGCCTCGAAATGCGGGTCGTGCGCCGCCTTCTTCAGCTCCTCCGGCATATGCGGCAGCTTTTCGTAGGCCGGATAGGTGAAGCGGGAACGGATGTCCTCGATCACGGAATCATCGATCGCCAGCGCGCTGTCGCGCATCTGCAGCCATTCCTGCTCGACTTCGGCGGCGAATTTCTCGATGCCGAGCTCATGCACCAGGATCTTGATGCGCGCCTTGTAAATGTTGTCGCGGCGGCCGTACTGGTTGTAGACGCGCAGGATCGCCTCGACATAGCTGAGCAGATCATGGCCGTGCACGAACGGCTTGATCGTTTTGCCGATGAAGGGCGTGCGGCCGAGGCCGCCGCCGACCAGCACCTCGAAGCCGGTCTCGCCGGCGGCGTTCCTGTAGAGCCTGAGGCCGATATCGTGCACCTTGATCGCCGCGCGGTCGTGATCGGACGCGGTGATCGCGAACTTGAACTTGCGCGGCAGGAAGGAGAATTCCGGATGCAGCGTGGTGTACTGCCGCAGCAATTCGGACCATATCCGGGGATCCTCGACCTCGCCGGGCGCCACGCCGGCCCACTGGTCCGAGGTGACGTTGCGGGTGTTGTTGCCGGAGGTCTGCATGGCGTGAATGCCGACCTCGGCGAGATCGGCCAGCGCATCGGGCAATTCGGCAAGCTTGATCCAGTTGAACTGGATGTTCTGCCGCGTGGTGAAGTGGCCGTAGCCGCGATCATACTTGCGCGCGACATGCGCCAGCGCCCGCAACTGCTTCGACGACAGCGTGCCGTAGGGGATCGCCACGCGGAACATGTAGGCGTGCAGTTGCAGGTAGACGCCGTTCTGCAGCCGCAGCATCTTGAATTCGTCCTCGGTGAGTTCGCCGGACAACCGGCGCTTCACCTGATCGCGGAATTCCTCGACGCGTTCATTGATGATGGTGCGATCGAGCTCGTCATATGCGTACATGATAAAAGCCTTATGCCGGAACCGGAAGCTCGATGGTGACGCCTTCCGACCGGATGAGTTCGCGCAGATTGCCGCCCTTGACCGCACCGCCGTCTCGGACTTCGACCGGCGCGATATAGGCGCCGATCGCGCCGACGTCGTCGGCGGTCGATTCGGTCAGCAGCGCGCGTGCCTCATCGGAAGTACGCACGATCGCGGCGTCGGCAAGGTCCGCCGACCAGCTATGCTCGGACGTGCGATAGATGACCACGCCGTCCCAGGTGCGGTTGGCGGTGACCATCGACGGCCCGGCGATTCGGATCTTCTTCTGTTCAAGCGGAGAGGTCATTCGGCGGCTTCCAGCAGTTTGGAGAGGACTCGGTTGAGATTGGCTTCGCGCCAAGGCGCGGAATGCGCGACCACGTCGCCGATGATGAGAATGGCGGGACCGCCGTCGATCCTCCCGATCAGGTCGGGCAGATCCTGCAACGTTCCGACCGCAGCCTGCGCATCCGGCCGTGTGACGCGCGCGAACACGCCGACCGGCGTTTGCGGCGAGCGACCGGCGGCCAGCAGGCCCGATCGAACCGACGGCGCCGCGGTCATTCCCATGTAGACGACGACCGTCATCTTCGCGTCGGTCAGGGTCGACCAGTCGACGGTTTCTGCATCCCGCGCCTTGTGCGCGGTGAGAAAGGTGATGCGCAGCGCCTCGTGCCGGAAGGTCAGCGGCACCTCGAATTGCGCGGCGGCGCCGATGCCGGCGGTGATGCCCGGCACGATCGAATAGGCGACACCGGCCTCGCGCAAGGCTTCGATCTCCTCGCCGCCGCGGCCGAACACGAAGCAATCCCCGCCCTTGAGGCGTACCGCCCGCTGGCCCGATCTGGCGGATTCGATGAGCAGCTTGTTGATGGCGTCCTGGCCGATGCCGGGTTTGCCGACGCGGCGGCCGACCGGCACGCGCGACGCATCGCGACGCACCCGGTCGAGAATTTCCGGCGAGACCAGTTCGTCGTAAAACACCACGTCGGCGTCCTGCAGCGCGCGCAGCGCCTTGATGGTCAGAAGGTCCGGATCACCGGGGCCGGCGCCGACCAGCGTCACCCTGCCCTCGGCCTTGCCTGATGACTGCGCGCCGGCAAAGGCGGCTGCGTCAGGAATATTCTTCAGTTCGGCTTCAGCCTCGTCTTTCCGCCCGGCGAGCACCAGCGCACCGATCGGGCCATCGACCACGCGCTCCCAGAACAGGCGGCGCAACGCGGATTGGGGAATGCGGCTGTTGATGGTTTTGCGCCAGCTTCCGATGAAGGTGGCGAGATCGCCGATCCGGGCGGGCAACACCGCCTCGATGCGCTCACGTACGCGCCGCGCCACCACGGGTGAAGTGCCGCCCGTGCCGACGGCAACGACGACGTCGCCGCGGTCGACGATGGCGGGGAAAATAAAAGTCGAATGGGCGAGGTCGTCCATCACATTGACGGGAAGACCGACCGCCTTGGCCCGCGCGGACATCGCAACCCCGATGTCGCCGGCGCCCGCGCACAGGATCGCGACCACGCCGTGCAGATCCGAGGTCAGCGGATCGCCTTGCGCCAGTTCGATCCGCGCCACGTCGTCAGCGGCCAGCCCGCTCACATCATGATGACCGTCGACCGCGAAGTAGCGGATCCGCGCACCCGCCGCCGCCAGCAGGCGCAATTTCGCCCGCGCCAGATCGCCGGCGCCAACAAGCAGCACCGGTCCGGTTTGCAGGTCGAGAAAGACTGGCAGGAATCGCATGCGACACTCGCTGCCCCAACGCGCGGGGTTGACTAGAATTATTTTCTATATATGTCTCATTCAATGCCCGCAAAGAGAAATTTTTCCTTCTCCACTGCAGTGCAACTATAGAATTTTAGCCTCCAGAGGCCAAGGGGCAGAGATGCATCTTCTCGACAACGATTCCGCCATCGCCCGGTCGCGCCGCACCGATCCGCCAAATGGATCATCCCCCCTGCAAATCCCGGCCCAAATTTCGTCCGATGGGCGCCTGCCTCCCCCCGGCATGGACCACCTCGACGCGCTCGAGGCGCAGAGCATCTACATTTTCAGGGAAGCCTTCGCGCGGCTGAAGAAGCTGGCGCTGCTGTGGTCGCTCGGCAAGGATTCCAACGTCATGATCTGGCTGGCGCGCAAGGCCTTCTTCGGCCGCGTGCCGTTCCCGGCCCTGCATGTCGATACCGGCAAGAAATTTGCCGAGATGTACGCCTTTCGCGATCGCTACGGCAAGGAATGGGAGCTCGATCTGAAGATCGAACCCTGCCCGCCACTGGAGACCATCGACCCGACCCTGCCGCCGGCCGCACGGTCCGCCGCGCGCAAAACCGAGGGGTTGAAGCTCGCGCTCGCGAAGTACGGGTTCGACGGATTGATCGCCGGCATTCGCCGCGACGAGGAAGCTACCCGCGCCAAGGAACGGGTGTTCTCGCCGCGCGGCACCGAGGGCGGATGGGATGTGCGCGATCAGCCGCCGGAATTCTGGGACCAGTTCAACGCCTCGCCGCCGCCGGGAGCGCATTTGCGCATTCATCCGATCCTGCATTGGACCGAGGCCGATATCTGGGCCTACACCAGGCGCGAGAACATTCCGATCATCCCGCTGTACCTGGCGAAGGACGGCAAGCGCTACCGCTCCCTGGGCGATCAGGACATCACCAATCCCGTGGCATCGACCGCCTCGACGATCGAGGAAATCCTGATCGAGCTCGACGGCACGAGGGTGCCGGAACGGGCGGGCCGCGCGCTGGATCATGAAACCGAAGACGCCTTCGAGCGGCTGCGTGTTGCCGGCTACCTCTGACGGAAATCGAGTTGAGTGCTGCCATGAACATGATCCTCCCCACCGCGACACTGGCTACGCCGAACGGCACCACGCGCCCGCAGGTCCGCATCGTCATCGTCGGCCATGTCGACCACGGCAAGTCGACGCTGGTCGGCCGCTTGCTGCACGAGACCGGCAGCCTGCCCGAGGGCAAGCTCGAAATGCTGCAAGCGGTCAGCGCGCGCCGCGGCATGCCGTTCGAATGGTCGTTCCTGCTGGATGCGCTGCAGACCGAGCGCGACCAGGGCATCACCATCGACACCACCCAGATCAGCTTCCGCACCCGCTCGCGCGACGTGGTGCTGATCGACGCGCCCGGCCACGCCGAATTTCTGCGCAACATGATCACCGGCGCCTCGCAGGCGGACGGCGCGGTGCTGATCATCGACGCGCTGGAAGGCGTCCGCGACCAGACCCGGCGCCACGGCTATCTGCTGCATCTTCTCGGCGTCAAACAGGTCGCGGTCGTCGTCAACAAGATGGACCGGGTCGATTTCAGCGCCATCAGGTTCAAGGAAATCAGCGACGAGATCACGGCGCATCTGACCGGCCTCGGCGTGACGCCGTCGGCCGTGATTCCGATTTCCGCGCGCGACGGCGACGGCGTTGCCGGGCGCACGCCGCGGATCGAATGGTATGACGGTCCCACCGTGGTCGAGGCGCTGGATGCGCTCGAGCCGGCACGGCCGCTGGAAACGCTGGCGCTGCGGCTGCCGGTGCAGGCGATCTACAAATTCGACGACCGCCGCATCGTGGCAGGCCGCATCGAATCCGGCAGCCTTGCCGCCGGCGACGACATCGTCATCATGCCCGCCGGCAAGATCGCCCGAATTCGCAGCGTCGAGAGCTGGCCGGTTACCCCGGTGCAGGGCAGCCAGGGCGCCGGGCGATCGGTCGGCATCACGCTCGACCGCGAGCTGTTCGTCGAACGCGGCGACGTCATCGCCCATGCCGGCAGCGCGCCGCGCGATACACGACGAATTCGCGCGCGGATTTTCTGGCTGCACGACAAGCCGCTGGTGGAGGGTGCCTCCATTCTGGTCCGGCTCGGCACGCGGGAGACCCGCGCCAATGTGGTCGCGATCGAAAAGGCGGTCGACCCCGGCGAACTCGCCAGCGTCGAGACCAGGGCGATCGCGCGCAACCATGTCGGCGAGATCGACATTTCGCTGGCGCAGCCGATCGCCGCCGACCCCTACACCGACAATTCGCGCACCGGACGCCTCGTCATCGAGGTCAACGGCCGCATTGCCGGCGGCGGGCTGGTGCTGTCGGTCGCCTCGGGCCAGCGCGCCATTCCCGTCGACATCGTGCCGGTGGAATCCGCGTTGCGGCCCGACGAACGCTCGGCGCGCTACCGTCATCACGGCGCGGTGGTCTGGCTGACGGGACTGCCGGGCTCCGGCAAGTCGACGCTGGCGCGCGCGCTGGAACGCCGGCTGTTCGGTGCCGGCGGCTCGCCGGTGCTGCTGGACGGCGATACGCTGCGCGCCGGCCTCAACAGCGATCTCGGTTTCTCCGCCAGGGATCGCAGCGAGAACATTCGCCGGCTCGCCGAGGTCGCGGTCCATCTGGCGCGCAACGGCCACATCGCCATCGTCGCCGCGGTGTCGCCGGCGAGCGAAGACCGCGCCGCGGCGCGCCGCATCGCCGACACCGCGTTCCGCGAGATCTACGTCGCGACTCCGGTCGAGGTGTGCGAGAGCCGCGATCCCAAGGGCCATTACGCCAAGGCGCGCGCGGGCGCCCTGCACGGGTTTACCGGCACCGGCAACGACTACCAGCCGCCGACCGACTGCGAACTTGTTATCGACACCTCGACGCGCCCGGTCCCCGACGCCACCGACGAAATCGAGCGGATGCTGGCCAAAACCGGCATCCTGTTCGACGAAGTGGTCGATCTCGCGGCCAATATCTGAGACTTTCGGACGCTCTTTTGGGGCCTTCTCAGCGACCCGGCTTTATGGCTAAAAGGGCTGCAGAAATTGCCCTTGGCGTGCCTTTTGCTGTGTTCGCCTCAGAAAACAGCCTGTAACCGCCAATTCTCGCCGAGAAAGCCCATCATGAATCGTATCGATGCCCATGGTCTGAAGATCGCCCCCGTCTTGTTCGATTTCATCGCCAAGGAGGCGACCCCGAAAACCGGGATTTCGCCCGATGCGTTCTGGGCCGGGCTTGCGGATATTCTCAAGAATCTCTCGCCGAAAAACCGTGAGTTGCTGGCCTTCCGGGACGCCCTGCAGGCGAAGATCGACGGCTGGCATCGCGCCAACAAGGGCAAGCCGTTCGACATGAACGCCTACACGGCCTTCCTCAAGGAGATCGGTTATCTCTTGCCGGAGCCCGCGACCCACAAGGTCGAGACCGCAAATGTCGACGAGGAGATCGGAAAAATCTGCGGGCCGCAGCTGGTGGTGCCGCTCACCAACGCGCGCTACGCGCTGAACGCCGCCAACGCGCGCTGGGGCAGCCTGTACGATGCCTTCTACGGCACCGATGCGATCCCGCACGATCCCAGCGAAGGCGGCAAGGGCTACAACAAGGCCCGCGGCGACAAGGTCATCGCGAAGGCAAAGGCCTTTCTCGATGCCGCCGTGCCGCTGGCGACCGGCAGCCACACCGATGTGACCGCCTACAGCGTGATATCGGGCCAGCTCGCGGTCAAGCTGAAGAGCGGCAACGCCACCGCGCTGAAGGACAGCGCGCAGTTCGCCGGCTACCAGGGCGATCCCTCGGCACCTTCCGCGATCCTGCTGGTCAACAACGGCATGCACATCGACGTCAGCATTGACCGCAGCCACATGATCGGCAAGGACGATCCGGCCGGCGTTGCCGACATGATCCTGGAATCGGCGGTCTCCACCATCCTCGACATGGAGGACAGCGTCGCCGCCGTCGATGCCGAAGACAAGGTGCTGGTCTATCGCAACACCCTCGGCCTGATGGACGGCACGCTGTCGGCCGACTTCGAGAAAGGCGGCAAGACGCTGAAGCGCGCGCTCAATCCCGACCGCGTCTACAAGACGGCCGACGGCAAGGACCTCACGCTGCACGGCCGCAGCCTGCTGCTGATGCGCAATGTCGGCCATCACATGTTCACCGACGCGGTGCTCGACAGCAAAGGCGAGGAAATTCCCGAGGGCATTCTGGACGCCGCCGTCGCCGGGCTGCTCGCGATCCACGATCTAAAGGGCTCTTCGAAAACGAAGAACAGCCGCACCGGCTCGGTCTACATCGTCAAGCCGAAGATGCATGGCCCCGACGAGGTGGCGCTGACCTGCGAACTGTTCGGCCAGGTCGAGAAGATGCTCGGTCTGCCGGAAAATACCATGAAGGTCGGCATCATGGACGAGGAGCGCCGCACCACGGTCAACCTCAAGGCCTGCATCCAGAACGCCTCGAAGCGGATCTGCTTCATCAACACCGGCTTCCTCGACCGCACCGGCGACGAAATCCATACCTCGATGGAAGCAGGCCCCATGATCCGCAAGAACGACATGAAGGCGCAGCCCTGGATCAAGGCCTATGAGGACTGGAACGTCGACAACGGCCTGATCGACGGCCTGCCCGGCCATGCCCAGATCGGCAAGGGCATGTGGGCCGCACCCGACAAGATGGCGGACATGCTGGCGCAGAAGGTCGGCCACCCGCAGGCCGGCGCCACCACTGCCTGGGTGCCGTCGCCGACCGCGGCCACGCTGCACGCGCTGCACTATCATCAGGTCAATGTGCCGGCTCGACAGCAGGAACTCGCCAAGGGCGGCCCGCGCGCCAAACTGTCCGATATTCTCACCATTCCGGTGTCGCAATCGAACTGGGCGCCCGACGACGTGAAGCAGGAGATCGACAACAACTGCCAGGGCATTCTGGGCTATGTCGTGCGCTGGATCGACCAGGGCGTCGGCTGCTCAAAGGTGCCTGATATTCACGACGTCGGCCTGATGGAAGACCGCGCCACCTTGCGGATCTCGAGCCAGCATCTGGCGAACTGGCTGCACCAGGGCGTCATCACCAAAGAACAGGTGATGGAATCGCTGAAGCGGATGGCGGTCGTGGTGGACGGACAGAACAAGGGCGATGCCGAGTACCGGCCGATGGCGCCTGGTTTCGACGGCGTCGCTTTCAAGGCCGCCTGCGACCTGATCTTCAAGGGCCGCGAACAGCCGAACGGCTACACCGAGTTCATCCTCACCGCACGGCGCCGGGAAGCCAAGGCGGCGGGCTGATCGATGTGAACCAACCGCGGCAGGCCGACGACAGTCTGCCGCAGTTCCCCCGCGGAACGCCTCGCTTTGCTCCCCGTTGTTAATCCATCTCAATTCAACAGGAGATGGACGATGGATTGGAACCGGGTTGAAGGTAACTGGAAGCAGTTCAAGGGCGCCGCCAAGGAAAAATGGGGCAAGCTCACCGACGACGATCTCAATGTGATCGAGGGTCGCCGGGAGCAGCTCGAAGGCAAGCTGCAACAGCGCTATGGCTTCGCGAAGGATCAGATCCGCAAGGATGTGGACGACTGGTTTGGTACGCTGAAGTAATTCCGCTGACGCAATCACAGAAAAGCCCCGGCCTTGGCCGGGGCTTTTTTTCGTGGGTGTCGCGATCGACCTAGAACACCGCGAGCATTTTGAGCAGCGAGATCACACCGATGACGATGACGATGACCCGGCAGATCTGCTTGGCGCGGCCGTCGAGGGGCAACAGGTTGATCAAATACAGAATGAGGATGACGACGAGAAATGTAACGAGTGCGCTGATGAGCATGCGGGTCCCCTGAGGCGTCGTGAAAGCGCGATTGGCTGCTCATTCAACGCCCATAATGCAGTCGGGTTCCGGTGGTGGAACCATATTTTCGCGGAAAAATCATAATGATTTCAGTGGTCCAGTAGTTTTACGTTAGCAGCACTGTCTAAATCTTTACCAGTCTCGGCTCAGATGGACGAAATCCCGGGGGGCCCCATGCTGAATCGTCTGACCGTATCCGCGCTGCTGAAGATCGTCATCCTGACCACCGCATTCTGCGTGGTCGTCGGGTTTTCGCTCAACGCCTGGGATTCCTGGGGCCGCCTGCAGGTCACGAGCCGCATCGCGGTGGTCGCCGACACGTCGGCGAACCTCTTCAAGGCGATGCATAATCTGCGCACCGATCGGTCCACGACCAGCCGGCTCCTCAATGCCGATCAGCCGATGGACGCCGATATCGAAAAATATCTGCGCAGCCTGCGCGATGCGGAAATGCCCGCGATGGCCGGCGCCCTTGGGTCGCTTCCGACAATCGAATTCGCCGCGCAGAAGACGCTGGTGCCGGAGTTCGATCGCCTGTTCAAGGCGCTGACCGCGCAGCAGAAGGAATTCTGGGACGAAGTCCGCAAGCCGAAGGCCTCGCGCCGCGCGGCGCTGACCAAGGAATATATGGATACGACGCAGGCCTTGCTGGTGACGCTGGACAAATTGTCCGCTTCGCTCGCCGCCGCGGTCAACCATCAGGACGCCACCATCGACCAGTTGCTGGCGATCAAGCAGACCGCCTGGCTGTTGCGCAACACCGGCGGCGAGGCTTCGCTGCTGATTTCGCAAGGGCTCGCCGCCGGACGCAGCGCGCCGGAAGTCCGCGTCGCCTTCACTAAATTCTCCGGCGGCACCGACACCGCCTGGAACGCGCTGGAATTGGCGGCGTCGGGCATGCAACTGCCGCCGGCGCTGGCGAGCGCGATCGCCGCCACCAAGAAGGCCTATTTCGATCCGGACTACCTCGCACTGCGGGAGCGCCTGCTGACGGCGTTGCTGGCCGGCGAGAAGACCGAACTGACCGCGAACCAGTGGAGCCCGATCACGGTCGGACGTCTCGGCGCCGCGGTCAACGTCGCCGAGGCCGCCCTCGACGCCGCCAAGGAACATACAGCGCAGCAGCGTGCGGCGGCGCTGACCTCACTCATCCTGCAGCTCGTGCTGCTGTCCGGCGCGCTCATGCTGACATTGGGCGCCATGATCGCGGTCACCCGCCGCGTCATCCGGCCGCTGCACAACATTCGCGACGCCATGCTGAAGGTCGCTTCCGGGGACCTGTCGGTTGAAACCGGCTATGAGCAACGCGTCGACGAGATCGGCGCGCTGGCCGGCGCGCTCAATACCTTCAAGCAGCAGGCCGAGGACAAGTCGCGGATCGAAGCGCAGGAGCGCGAACGCAATGCCGGCGCCACCGCGCGCCAGCAGGCGATCGAAACCTATGTCGGCGAATTCGAAAGCTCGGTGCGCCAGACGCTGCAGCAGCTCGGCGACGCTTCCAGCCAGATGAGAACGACCTCGACCGGCCTGTCGGCGGTTTCCCGCCAGACCAACGAACGCGTCCAGATCGCCGAAAAGGCCTCCGGCGAGGCCTCGATGAGCGTCGAAAGCGTGGCTTCGGCTGCGGGGGAACTCAGCGCCTCGATCAACGACATCAGCCAGCAGGCGGCGCATGCCGCCGGGATCGCCAGCCGCGCGGTCAGCCAGGCACGCGACACCGACGGCACGGTTCAGGGACTGGCGAAATCGGCAGCCCGGATCGGCGAAGTGGTCGGCCTGATCAACACCATCGCGGCGCAAACCAATCTGCTGGCATTGAATGCCACGATCGAGGCGGCGCGCGCGGGCGAAGCCGGCCGCGGCTTTGCCGTGGTCGCCTCCGAAGTCAAATCGCTGGCCAGCCAGACCGCCAAGGCGACCGACGAAATTTCCGAGCAGATCGCCGACATCCAAAGGGTGGCCGGCGACGCGATCGATGCCATCAAGGGCATCGGCAGCATCATCGGCGAGGTCAATGAGGTGGCGACCGCGATCGCGGCCGCGGTCCAGCAACAGGGCGCCGCCACCCAGGAGATCACCCGCAGCACGCAATTCGCGGCGCAAGGCACCAAGAACGTCTCCGACAACATCACCGGCGTCAAAGCCGACGCCGACGCCTCCGCGTCAGCCGCCGATGACGTCAAGCACGCCTCCGAGACGCTGGAAACGCAGAGCCAGCAGCTCGGCAATCAGGTGACCCAGTTCCTGGGCAATATTCGCGCGGCGTGATCGCACAGAATAACGTCGTCATGCCCGGGCGTGACCCGGGCATCCACGTCTTATTTTCACGATGTCCTGAATGATGGATGGCCGGGTCAAGCCCGGCCATGACGAGTTTTGTTGTTACTCCCTCGCCAACACCGGCACGCGCTGATAGCGCGCCTGAATGCGGTCAGAGGCAGGCGAAAAATTCAGCGACGCACCGCGCCGGTCGGGACGGCCCGCGACCATCAGTCCGGCCTCGCCGGCGACGATATCGCCCTTGCGCAGCGTCGGATCGTCATCGATCTTGACCGGCGCCAGGCCGATCTGGTCCTTGCCGTTGCAGGTGCAGCCGGCGACCAATTCGGTGCGATAGCGGAACGCATTCGGCAGTTCGGAATAGGCTTTGCCGTTTTCGGTCGCGGCATTATCGATGCTGCTGCCGTAGACCAGCTTGGTGTCGCTGGCAGGGCAGAAGCTGTTGCACGACTCGGCCCGGCTCGCATTGTCCGGCCCGTTCACCGGAAAATAGCGCCCGTCACATGTCCGCACGCAATAGGCTTGGCCGCCGCCGTAACTGCGCGAGCGCGGCTCGCGCTGCGATAACATTTCGCCTTCGTTGCCGAACGGGATGCGGATCTGCGGCTCGCGGGCGCGCCCGAAGCCGCCGAACAGCTGAGAGAAAAAATCCTGGGCCTGCGCGGCTGGCGCGAGCACGGAGACACAGAGCAACGCCGTTGCACCCCACGCCAGTCGCTTGCCCGAAAGCCGGTTCATCGCGGTCTCCCGATCAATTCAGCGACGACGTCGAAAGATTCATGGCCTGCCGGCCCGGGACGTCCGTCGTGG
Organism: Pseudomonadota bacterium; assembly: GCA_040390145.1. Lineage (GTDB taxonomy): Bacteria > Pseudomonadota > Alphaproteobacteria > Rhizobiales > Xanthobacteraceae > Bradyrhizobium. The sequence continues at coordinate 172,034 of JAZJYY010000053.1, read as the reverse complement.
CGACGGGTCGCTGAGCCGCCGGACGAACGCTGATCGTGGTCCTGGTCGCCGGGCTGCGGGTCGCCATATGCGGCGCGTTCTTCGGCAGCACCACCACCTTGGTACCGACGGTGACGCGGTTGAACAGGTCGGCGACGTCTTCATTGGTCAGGCGGATGCAGCCCGAGGAGACGAACTTGCCGATGGTCGAGGGATCGTTGGTGCCGTGGATCCGGTAAACGCTGGAGCCGAGATACATGGCGCGGGCGCCGAGCGGATTGCCGGGGCCACCTGCCATGAAGCGGGGCAGATAGGGCTGGCGCGCCACCATTTCAGCCGGCGGATGCCAATCCGGCCACTCCGCCTTCCGGGTGACGCTCTGCACGCCGGACCAGGTAAAACCTTCGCGGCCGACGCCGACGCCGTAGCGAACCGCGCGGCCCTGGCCGAGCACGTAATAGAGATAGGTGTTGCCGGTATCGATCACGATGGTGCCGGGGGCTTCGCGGGTGTCGAAGGCCACGATGGTGCGCTTCAGGCGCTCCGGCATCACGGCGGTGCTGTCGTCGCCTTCGTCCGAGGGCTGGACCATCAAATTGTCGGAGGGAAACGCCATCGGCGCGGTGGAGGCGTAGCCCAGCACCTGGGCGCTCGCGGTTTCGAGCAAGGCGGGCGAAAGCAGCAGCGCCGCGCCGAGGACCAATGCGCCAGTCGCGCGCCTGGAAAGCTTGCCTGCGAATGTCTGTGTCATGACCTGCCCCGAATGCGATGCGCATCACGTGATGCTCTGGCCAATCAACCCGGCCGGGGCTGCATGGTTCCGTTCGACTCAGGCGATCGACGAGGTGTCAACCCGCCGGGACTTCACGTTCTTGCGATGGAACCTTCGGTTCCCCCGCGGGTTATGCCGGCCTGTCGCCCGGTTCGTGACCGGATCGCGATGCCTGTTCACATTCGCCTTAGCGCGGGGGAGAGCCTGTTGAGTATCCTTCCCGATGAACGAGGGACGACCTCGGAACGCGCGGGCAAGCCACGCTCGGCCAAGGAAAATTCGCGCAAGGACACCTCGAAGGAAAACTCGGGCAGGGAAGGCTCGGGCAAGTCGTCATTCGAGGGCAAGCCGCTGCCCGATAGCAGGAATGATCAGCCGCCGGTGATCCGCCGCGCGGAGGTGGTGGCCATCGCGCTGGTCGCACTTCTCATCATCTGCATTGTTGCCGTGCTCTATGCCGCCAAGGCGTTCTTCCTCCCGGTCCTGATGGCGTTCGTGGTCGGCACCATGCTGGCCCCGGCGGCACGCTGGCTCGAACAGCACCGCATCCCGCGCGCCGTGTCCGCGGTCCTGATCGTGGCCGCGGCCTGCGCCGTCGTCGCCTTCATGGTCGGGCTGATCGCCGCCCCCGTCATCGAATGGAGCGCGCGGCTTCCCGAACTCGGCTCGCTCATGAAGGACAAGCTTCATGTGTTCGATGGCCCGTTGCGGCTGTGGCAGCAGATGCAGCTGTCGCTCGGCGGATCGGAAAGCCTGCCCGGCGCCTCTTTCGAATTGCCCAAGATCGAATGGGTGCAGCCGACAGTTGGATTCCTGTCGCCGACCTTCGCCGAATTCCTGCTGTTCCTGGTGACGCTGATCCTGTTCATCGCCAGCTGGCGGGATCTGCGCCGCGCCCTGGTGATGACCTTCGGTGACCGTGAATCGCGGCTGCGCACCCTGCGCATCGTCAATGCGATCGAGGAGCATCTCGGCGGCTATCTGCTGATGGTCACCACCATTAACATCGGCGTCGGCGTGGCCACCGGCATTATCTGCGCGGCGACGGGGATGCCGAACCCGGCGGCGCTCGGCGCGCTGGCCGCGACATTGAACTTCATCCCGATCATCGGCCCGGTGTTCATGTTCGTGATTCTGACCGTGGTCGGCGTGGTCGCCTTCCCGACCCTGGCCGGAGGGCTGCTCGGCCCCGCTCTGTTTGCCGGCATGACCTTTCTCGAAGGTCATTTTCTCACGCCGGTCATTGTCGGCCGCCGCCTGCAATTGAATGCGCTCGCCGTGTTCATCGCGCTGGCGTTCTGGACCTGGCTGTGGGGACCGATGGGCGCCTTTCTGGCCTCGCCGATCCTGATCGTGGCGCTGATCATCAAGGTGCACCTGATGCCCGACGATTCGCCGCAGCTGCCGGGGCATTGATCCCCGCAGCCGCTTCCGCTCTGGAACTTCCCGCAAACCCGGACGTTTCCCGCTTACGAAATACCAATGCCTCGAAAAGGATGTAGCAGCCGTGAAAAACGATATTTCCGCCCTGACCGACCAGATCACCGACGTGCTCAACACCTTCGCCGGCAGCGCGAGCAAGCAGGCGCGCCGCGGCTACAAGGAAGCGCGCGCCAACGCCGATTCGGCATATGACGATCTGTACGAGCGCGGCAGGTCCGCCTATGGCGATTTGTCGGAGCGCGGCAGCGCCATGGTGGATTCGGCCTATGACGCCGCCTCTTCGCTGGAGGAATCGCTGGAAGAGACCATTGCCCAGCGCCCGCTGGCGACCGTCGGCATCGCGCTCGGCATCGGCTTCCTGATCGGCGCGGCGTGGAAGCGATAAAATCGCGCCGGTAACGGCGTGACGCGACTATCCAACATCTGACCGGATGGCGGCGCCGACGCGCCGCCATCGCTTTCGTTCAAATTGTTTTCAAATCGGGGCGTTTCATGTTTGGACGAATGATCGACGATCTCAAGGAAAGCACCGGCATCGCGGTGCGCCAGACGTCGCTGGTGGCGGCAGCCGCGTTCGCGCTGCTGGTCACGATATCGTTTCTCTGCGCGGCGCTGTTCGTGTTCATGCTGCAGAAATATGGCCCGGTCGAAGCCTGTCTCGCCGGCGCCGGCGTGTTCCTGGTGGTCACGCTGATCGCGGCGGTCGGCTACGTGGTGCGCAGAAACCGGCTGCGCGCCCGCGCCGAGCAAGCCGCGCGGGAGGCGGCAAGGGAAGCCGCACGTTCCGCAAAATCGGCGGCCTCCAGCATGCTGGCCGATCCGATGCTGCTGGCCGCCGGCCTCCAGGTGGTTCGCGCCATCGGCATCAAGAAGCTGATCCCGATCCTCGCGATCGCTGGCATCGGGCTGGGGTTCATGATGAGCCGCGGCGCCGGTGAAGGCAGCGACGAGGCGGAAGCCGAAGCGCCGGCGGAGTGAGGTGGAGTCGTGCGTAAGGCAGCAGCGGGTACGCCAGCAGTCTTGAACTGAGGTCTATCAACGTCATTGCGAGCGAAGCGAAGCAATCCATTTCACAGTGCTATTGGTTGATCGATGGATTGCTTCGTCGCAAGGGCTCCCCGCAATGACGCGATGAGAGCTTGGTTCAAATTTCAAACATCAGATGCGCGCATTCGATCTCGCGGCGCGTTTCGCCCGAGGTTTGCCATTTATTCTACGCCCTCTGCAATCAGAGGGCGCGGGGAGGCCGGGCGCCCGATGCGCCCGATAGCCGCGTGTGCAATGGGTAGTGGTAGAAGGCACACGCGTTAGTCAGGTCACACCGGAATCACCCGGCACTCCCCGCGCAATGGTTTACGGCTTATAACGTGCTCTCCTCGGTGAGCCATGCGCTTTTGCCACCGTCGCCCGCGCTGCCTTAAGCCGCGAACTTGACACCAGCCCTTGGGGTGTCGGGACCACACGATTTCGCTCGTCCGCTTCCAGCGCCCGGGTCTAGAGCGCCATCCACGTCCACCGCGTCCCCGCCCCGCACTGGTGACCTTGCGCAATGCCCCTCTTGTCGGGACGGAATGGCTATTGATATAACCTGATTTTAACTTCTGAGAAACAGAAATATTTTTAGTTCGAGGACTTGACATGACTTCCGATAAACCGAAGTGATTTGCCCGTCGGGTCGTCACATCCCGTCACATTCGCTCGCGGCATCGATCAGCCGACCCGGCGCGCTGTGGCAGCCGCGACAAACCCCCGTATTAACCCGGAGATACTTTTGGGCGTCAAAAGCCGACAAGATCGGCTGACGACAGGGCGATTCGAACAATGGCGGAAATTTCTTTTCTACTGGCGATCCTGCTCGGTGGCACCGCGTTCCTGTACAAGCAAGCCGCTTCGCAGATTTCCCTGGGAATGTCATGGGCCGGCGAGGTCTGCTCGACCTCGCAGACGTTCTGCCACCATCCGGAATATCTCGCCTATGCCGGCTTCGGCCTGATGACGGTGGCGATCGGGACCAAGCTCGGCAATTTGTCGCGGTAGATCAGAGAAATCTCCCTTACGAACTTCCCGCCGGCAGCAGCTTGCACAGCGTCTTTAGAATCGAAACCAAGCTTTCCAGCATTTTTTGATCTACCGTGGAATCAAGTTGCCCGTGAACGACGGCATTCCGGATCTTGCTGGCGGCTCTTAGCGTGTCGGCTTCTTCGGGCGTAATATATCCTTCCGAGCCGAGCACCTCGACGAGGCGAGCAGGCGTCTGCGGTCGTCGAAACTGATCTGGTAGCAAGGCCCTTCCAACGGCTTCAAATGTTGCCCACGCCATCACGAGGGCCGGCAATTCGTGTCCAGCCGCTTTCAAATCAACAACGCGTTGAATCGACTCGTTAATTGCAGGGATCGAAGCTATCTCCAGCAACTTGTCGGACGCCATTGGCGACGCATAGAAGACGCGAAGCTCCCAACCAGCCTGGTCGGCGAATAGCGATTGTAGCGCCGTTATCTTCTCTTCGGAGCTGGCTGTCGATCCGACGACCTCAATTGCAATTTTCTTGTCCTTCCTCAGGGCAATGGCGTCCGGCCTGTAAGTCCGCATGAGAGGCGGGAGGATCGAAGGAGACGGATTCACATAGAAGTCGAATCCTTCCGCCTCATAGCCCGGCAGAAGACTCTCGATGACTTCGGCCTCGCTGCTTCCGGAAATGCTCATTATGCAAGATCCTCGAATGGATCGTTCGATAGCCGGATATACAGAACCGGCTTGGCTCTGTTTAGCGCATCCTGCAACGTCGAACTGGGTGCTCCAAATCCGAACACGTTTCCAGGTTCAAATTTCTGAACCAGGACCCGCTGGACCTGCCGATCATCCAAATAGATATGCTTGCCCAAGGCATCAAGCACGGGCTTCACTATGTTATCGACATCGCCAGCCATCTCGGCATCCGGAAAGTAGAACAGGGTTGCGGCTATCGGACTTCCGGATGCAAAATGCCCCTCCGGCAAGGTCGATCTGCTGGCTCGACGATGCGGGCCTTCCACTGATCCATCGATTCACGCCGCTTGGCCTGAAGCGAAACCGGTGTTCCGGCTACCAGAAACTCCAGAGGAAATTCGATTTCCACGCTCATTAATCAGCCTGGCGGGCCAGATTGCCGCGTCTTGAGTACAGGCTGACACAGGCAATCTAAAGTTTCAACTCCGGGTGGCCCCCCTCACGCTTTCTTCAGAAACTCCGTGCGCAGCACCAAGCCCTTGACCTTGTCGGTGCGGCCTTCGATCTCGTCGGCGTTGTCGGTGAGATGAATGCCGCGGATCATGGTGCCGCGCTTCAGCACCGTCGAGGAGCCCTTCAGCTTGAGGTCCTTGATCAGCGTGACGCTGTCGCCCTCGGCGAGCAGCGCGCCGTTGGAGTCGCGTACCTTGATATCCATGGGGTGATGTCCTTTGGCGTTGTGATGCTTATCGCGTGGTCGCGAGCTGGACCGCGAGCGCGCAGGCGCGGTCGTACTCGTCGAGATTGATCCACTCGTCGACCGTGTGTACCTCGTTCTGCCCGGCGCCGAAAGTCACGGTGGGAATGCCGTGGCGGACCATCCAGTTGGCATCGAGCCCGCCATTCGCGGTGCGGATCACAGGCGTTCCGCCGAGGGCGGAGACGGCCGCGGCGGCGCGCCTGACCACGGGCAGGCTTTCCTTCATGCGGAACGGATAATAGTCGGTCTCGGCCTTGAATTTGATCCGGCCCGACTTGCCGTCGCTGTTGGTGACACGCTTCGCCGCCTTCTCGAACGCCGCCTTGTAGGCTTTGGTGATCTCCCGGAAGAACTTGCCGTCGTGGCTGCGGCTCTCGCCGCGCACATGCACATAATCGGTGACGACGTTGGTGGCGTCGCCGGCCGGCCGGCCTTCGCCGCCGGTGACCGGACCGACATTGCTGGTGCCCTGCTTGCTCGCCTGCCCCTTGCCTTTCGTCACCTTGCCGAACCAGCCGCCGGCCTTCACCTCGGCCAGCGCCAGCGCCAGGATCATGGTCGAACTGATGCCGCGCTCGGGAGCTACGCCGGCATGCGAGGCGCGGCCGAAGATCTCGACCTGCCAGCGATCCGCGCCGACCGCGCCGATGACGACATTGGAGGCGGAGCCGCCGTCGAAGTTGAAGGCCATCACCGGCGAGGCCAGGTCGGCGGTTTTGACATGGCGCGCGCCATAAAGCCCGCTCTCCTCGCGGACGCAGAACAGCAGCGTGATCGGCGGATGATCGAGCTGCTGCCTTGCCAGTTCGGCTGCCAGCGTCACCAGCACGCCGCAGCCGCAGCGATTGTCGCCGCCGAGCGCGGTCTTCGCCTCGTTGACGATCTTGCGCCCCGTCAGCTTCGGCCTGGCGCCGGCGCACAGCGGCACGGTGTCCATGTGGGTCATGAACATGATCCGCGGCTGGTTGTGCATCGCGCCGCGGCCCGGCAGGTCGACGATCAGGTTGCCGGTCTCGGTCGGCACGGGAATGCGGCTGTTGGCGTCGTCGAGCCGGATCGCGTCATCGGGCAAGCCGCTTTCTTTCAGGGCCGCGGCAAGCTCGCGCCCGATCGCGGCCTCCTGCCCGGTCACGCCCTCGACGGCGAGAAAGCGTATCAGGCGGTCCGTGGCGGCCTTGACGTCGACAGGCATGGTGATTGTCCCTTCATGAAATGGAGGCACCTCTTCCCTTCTCCCCTTGTGGGAGAAGGTGGCGCTGACGAAGTCGGCGCCGGATGAGGGGTCTCTATCCGCGGGCACACTACTTGTTGAGCTGACCCCTCACCCGTCCGCGATGCTATGCATCGCGGCCACCCTCTCCCACAAGGGGAGAGGGGAAGAAAGACGCCGGATCCCCTCAGCCCAGTTCGATCTCTTCGGTTATCTCGTGCGTCAGGCTGACGCCGCCGATGGTCAGCACCATCTTCGCCGGCAGCTTTTCATTGCCCTTGAGACGGCCATCGGCAACGGCCTCGCGCACCGCCTTCTCGATCTCGCGCTGCGAGGTGATGCCGACCTTCTTGAGAAAGCCGCGCAGGCTGGTGTTGAACTTGTCTTCGTTCATGATGATCTCCTCTGTCTTGAGCATGATCTATTCGGAAAACCGGTTCCCACTTTTCCGGATCATGCTGCTTTACGGCCGTGTCGGGTTGTTGAGCATGTATTCGCCGAGGTTGCGCTGCCGCTTGTCGGCGCGCGAATTGGCGTTGGCGCGCTGGACGTCGCGGTCCTTGCGGCAGTTGACGAAGTCCGTCGAGCCGACGGCGTGGCTGCGGGCACAGAACGCGTCGTCGTCGCCCGAGGTGTCGGCCATGGTCGGCTGTCCGCGCTCCAGGCAGCCTGCGAGCAGGGGCGCGAGGAGCAGGAGTGGAAGAAGTTTTGCCGGGTTGCATCGCATGCTGTATCCATTCGTCCGAATTCGTCATTGCCGGGCTTGACCCGGCAATCCATCAAAAACAAGGCATTTTTCGAAGAATATGGATGCCCGGGTCAAGCCCGGGCATGACGGCTCGTGGCCATTCCGGGGCGATGCGAAGCATCGAACCCGGAATCTCGAGATTCCCCGATGGGCAATTGCACATCTGGTTCGCGTCTACGACGCGCCCCGGAATGACGACGTTGCAATTACACCCTGCCCTTCAGCGCGCCCTCGATCTCCTCCAGCACCTTGGGATCCTCGATGGTCGCGGGCATCGCCCATTGGTCGCCATCGGCGATCTTCTTGATGGTGCCGCGCAGGATCTTGCCGGAGCGGGTTTTTGGCAGCCGGCCCACCGTGATCGCGAGCTTGAAGGCCGCGACGGGCCCGAGCTTTTCGCGCACCAGCGCCACGATTTCCTTTTCGATCTCGGCATGGCTGCGCGTCACGCCGGCCTTCAGCACCAGGAAACCGCAGGGCACCTCGCCCTTGATGGCGTCCTTGATGCCGAGCACCGCGCATTCGGCGACGTCGGGATGCGCGGCCAGGATCTCCTCCATGCCGCCGGTGGAGAGCCGGTGGCCGGCGACGTTGATGATGTCGTCGGTGCGGCCCATCACGAAGACGTAGCCGTCCTCATCGATGTAGCCGGCGTCGGAGGTTTTGTAATAGCCGGGGAATTCGTCGAAATAGGCTTCCTTGCAGCGCTCGTCCTGCTCCCACAGCGTCGGCAGGCAGCCCGGCGGCATCGGCAGTTTGATGACGATCGAGCCCATGGTGCCGGCGGGCAAGGGTTTGGAGGCTTCGTCCACCACCTCGACCCGATAGCCCGGCATCGGCACCGTCGGCGAGCCGTGTTTGACGGGCAGCATGCCGAGGCCGACCGGATTGCCGGCGATGCACCAGCCGGTTTCGGTCTGCCACCAGTGGTCGATCACAGGCACCTTCAGTTGCTGCTCGGCCCACTCCACCGTCGGCGGATCGGCGCGCTCGCCGGCCAGAAACAGCGTGCGGAATTTCGTGAGGTCATATTGCCGGATGAATTTGCCGTCCGGATCTTCCTTCTTGATGGCGCGGAACGCGGTCGGCGCGGTGAACAGCGCCACCGCCTTGTGCTCGCTGATCACGCGCCAGAACGCGCCGGCATCCGGCGTGCCGACCGGCTTGCCCTCATACATGATCGACGTCGCGCCATGCAGCAGCGGGCCGTAGATGATGTAGCTGTGGCCGACCACCCAGCCGATGTCCGAGCCGCACCACCAGACCTCGCCGGGCTTGACGCCGTAGAGGTTGAACATCGACCATTTCAGCGCGACCAGATGCCCGCCATTGTCGCGCACCACGCCCTTGGGTTTGCCCGTGGTGCCGGAGGTGTAGAGAATATAGAGCGGATCGGTCGCCAGCACCGGTACGCAGTCGGCGGACTTTTTGGCCGCGATGGCCGTGGCGCGCAAGCTCGCCCAGTCGTGATCGCGGCCGGCGACGAGATCGCAAGCATGCTGCGGCCGCTGCAGGACGATGCAGGTCGCGGGCTTCTCGCTGGACAGTTTGATGGCCTCGTCGAGCAGCGGCTTGTACTGCACGATGCGGCCGGGCTCGAGCCCGCAGCTCGCCGAGAAGATCAGTTTCGGCTTGGCGTCCTCGATCCTCGTGGCGAGTTCTTTCGCGGCGAAGCCGCCGAACACCACCGAATGCACCGCGCCGATCCGCGCGCAGGCCAGCATCGCCATCATGGCTTCCGGCACCATCGGCATATAGAGGATGACGCGGTCGCCCCTGGTCACGCCGAAATCCTGCATGATGGCGGCGAGCGTCTTCACCTCGTGCAGCATCTCGGCATAGGTGAATTTGGTGATGGCGCTTTTTCCCGAGACGTTCGCCAGCGGCGAATCGTGGATCAGCGCCAGCTGATCGGCGCGGCCGCCGGCGACGTGGCGGTCGAGCGCGTTGTAGCAGGTGTTGACCATGGCGCCGGCGAACCAGCGGCCATACAGCCCCATGGAGGGATCGAACACCTTTTTCGCCGGCTCGATCCAGTCGATCTCGCGCGCCGCCTCGCCCCAAAAACCCTGGGGGTCGCGCAGCGAGCGGGCATGGACCTCGTGATACCGGCTGGTGTTCTGGATGTTCATGGCGTCGCTCCCCCGTCTTTCGTATCATGCCCGGTGGGTCCCGGGCATCCACGTCTCATCGGCAAGGCAAGACGTGGAGGGCCCGGACCAGCCCCGCCATGAGCGAGATCAAATACAGGCAAATTTTGCTTGGCGCTATTGTCACGTCCGGCAGCATCAATTCAAGGCGAAAACGCCCGACAGCGCCTGAGCGGAGCCAGGAAAGATCAGGCCCCGGAGCATGCACTTGCTTGCCGCGGGCCGATGCAGGCCATGTCGGCAGCTACGTCCGCCATTCAGAAGACGGTCGAATCCTTTTTCCAGTCGAACCAGCTCACCAGCGGATCCTCCGGAAATCTCCTGATGACGCGCCGTTCCCCGCTCGATCTCAGCTTGGCGTTCGCGGCCCACGCCGCTCCTCCGCCGGCCCGAACGCCCCAGTAGATTGCATTGATGGAAACGATATCAACCTTGAAGTCCTGCATGCCCTCCCGCAGGGTTTCGTCGGCCTGCTCTCTGGCCGCCTCCTGCATCCAGTACATGTAGTCGTGAATGATCGCAGGATACACGTACACGCCATCGCGCGGCAAAATAGACCAGAATATCTTCGGCACGCTGGCGAAATCCGTAATGAACCCTGCCGGAACCTCCACTTTCCTCAGATCCCTGGCCGAGCCGGGATTCGGAATCCAGCTGATCGGCTTCGTAAGCGCGTAGATCTCGTCGGAAAACCGATACAGGTGCAGGCCGCCGCTGACGGCCTTGCCCGAGGAAAATACATCGTCAAACCACTCCTTCTGGGTGGTATCCGGCGCGTTCAACAATCCTGCCGCCGACGCGCCTGCATTTGCGAGGGCGGCCGTACCCGCCAAACCTCCGGCCAGTGTACGAAGCATGTTGCGCCTGGACGTTGTTGCCATGGGCTGTGCTCCCTATTTCGCGTTGTATTGCGGCCGGAACAGCATTTCGCCATCACCGCTCAACCTTCCGAGCATCGGGATCTGTTTGGAATCCGTTTGTCTTGCGACATTGTACTGGGTGTAGAGAAACAGCTCGGTGAGCGAAATGATTCCGTTCTTGTCGAACAGGTTCGCGTCGCCCTGCAATCCCTTCGCCAGGAAGTGGGTGAAGGTACTCATTCTCAGGTCGGGATCGATCTGGGCGAGTTGATCCGCCATCCCCGCTGTCAGCATGTAGGCTCCCGGCGCAACGGCGAGCCGCGAAAAATCCGGAATTCCGGCCGCCTTGCTGATGACGCCAAGCCCGGAAAAACAGCTGTCCACGGCGATCAGCACTTGCCGGACCTTCCTGCCTTCCAGGGCCCGCTTGGCCTGGTGGCCTATGTCGGCCAACCGGATGCACCTGACGGAAGGTGAACTGTACTGACAATCGCTGGTCGCAATGTAGCCGTCGGCCTGTGAGTTCTTGTCGGCAAAGCCATGCGACGAAAAATATATGAACAGGCGATCATTCTCGCTCGACGCGCTCACGAAGGCATCGATCGCGGTCATGATCTCGTCACGGGTCAACCGGTCCGCGAACAGCTTGGTCACCGCAAAGCTGTTGCTCAGCAGGGCCTTTTCGAGCGTATCGACATCGCGTTGAATCTTGTCGGCAGGGAATTCCCGAAAACTCAGATTGTCATCGAATTTATGCACCCCGACAATGAGCGCGCGGCTCTTCGCGTATACCGTCTCGAACGCCAATTTGGTTTCGAGGACCTTTCCCCCCGACTCGAACTGCTTGTCGTTGGGTCCCTTGGAAAGCGTTGCAGAAGTTGCCTTCGCAACGAGGTGGTCGAGCAGGACGAAATTGAACCTGGCCGGCTGGGAAACGAACGACGTCTTCCTGTCGTCGTACTTTGCTTCAACGCGGAAATTCAGGGTCCCTCTTGGCAGGAAGTGATATTTTACGCTGTCGGCCGTGGTCCAGGCCGACCAATCCGAATCGATCGGAAAGATCATGTAGCGGAAAATGACGTTCTTCTTGTCGAGTTTGAACTCCGGGCCGACATACCAGGAGAACTCCAGCGGCTTTTCGGTGATGCCGCCCTTGATATTCGCATAGATCGGCTGCTCGCCATTGGCCCTCAGATACACGGTGAGCGAGTCTTCCGCCTGCGTCTGGCTCGATACCGCCCCTGCCTGCCCCGATACCGTGAATGTGATGATTTGTTTGAAAGCCTTCACGAACGGCAAAATGGCGGCTTCCGCGTGCGGCCGGTCCGCTCCGCCGAGTTCGATGACTTCGCCGAGCCCTCCCGTGGCGACCAGCCTGTCGGAGGAAAACGCGGGGATTTGATTGTAGACGATCTGGTATTTTCCCGGGGCCAGCGGCGCGGGAAATTTCATCTGGACCCGCATCAGGCCGTCGAAATCGTCGTCAGGTCGTGTCGCCGGGACAAACTTGGAGGCCCGATAGAGCTTGTTGGCATCCTTCATGCGGGCGCAGAACAGCCGCCACGGCGCGATATTCGCGCGCGTCGCCCGCCTCAAATCCTGCGCAGCCGGCGCCACGCCCAAAAAGATGGATTTGAACCTGTTGGCTCCATACTCGTAGTCGACCGCTTCGAACGAAAGCGTGACCACCTCGCTGGGCCTGAAAACCCGGTTCGGTCCGCCGTTGATCTCGATGGTGTCCTCGCGGACATGCATGCCGCCCGCGGTGGCCGTCTCGCTTGCGAACAATAATGTGATGAGGGCCAGCGCTGCCGACAGGCTTCTGCTATTCGTCATGGCGGATCTCCATGCCTGGAAACAGCCTCGGTCGAACCTTACGCTCGATCTAAGGTAGCATCCTCAGGATGCTACCTCAAGTCAATCGGCGGGCGCTGGAAATCATCCTGTTCGCGCCGCACCGCATGGCTGCTGTACGAGGCCGAACAGTCTTTGCCGTGCAGCTGGCGCTATTGCCGGGCAATGGCTTCGAGCTTGTCCAGCCGCTCCGCCATCGCCTTGCCCAGGTCATAGCCTGGACGGCCGAACGAGGCGTTGCGCTTGGCGATGAAGTCGCGCTGCTGCCGGGTCAGCGCCAGCGCGGCGCGGTGGCTGTCGGATTCCGCGCTGGCCACCACCTTCAGGAACACGTCATGGATGCTGCGGTCGAGCTGGGCGAGGGCCGGATCGGCGCAAATGGCCTTTTCCACCCGGCGCTTCGCGGTGGCGCAATTGAAGCTCGACAGATTCTTGTTCGAGGTCAGCGCCCCCAGCCGTTCGATCTCGACCGCGACATCCCGGTGGTTTTCGGCCGCGGTCTTGTCGGAGGGATTGAGACGCACCGCCTCGGCATAGTCCCGCAACGCCTTGACGCGGTCGCCCTTCCTGACCCACGCCGCGCCGCGGTTGTTGTAAGCGCGCTGAAACTTCGGATCCAGTTTCAGCGCCGCGTCGTAATCGGCGATGGCGCGGTCATAATCCTTGAGCGCCTGATGCGCATCGCCGCGGTTGGTGAGGAATTTCGCCTGCGGCTGCAGCTTGATCGCCTGGTCGTAGTCGGCGATCGCGCCGCGGTAATCGCCGTCACCGGCAAGCTGCAGCCCGCGATTGTCGAAGAATTCCGGCTGCGTCGGATCGAGCGCGATCGCCGAAGTATCGTCCCGCAATGCGAGGTCGTGGCGTCCGAGCTTCTTGTAAGCGGCGCCACGGTTGGTAAAGGTCCGTGCCCGGTTCGGATCGAGCCGGATCGCCTCGTCGTAATCGGCGATCGCCTTGTGATACTCGCCCTTGAAATACCAGGCCGCGCCGCGATCCGAAAACGCCTGCGCAAAATCGGGCTTCAGCCGCAGCGCCTCGTTGTAGTCATCGATGGCGCGATCGTATCGGCGCAGATTATTGAACGCGTTGCCACGGTGGACATAGCCGTTGGCGTTCTCCGGTTCGAGCCGGATCGCCTGGTTCAGCGCCGCCAACGCGGCCTCCATCTTGCCGTCGTGACGCAGGATTTCACCCCGGGCGCGGAAGGCGCGGGCCCGTTGGGGGTCTTTGGCAATCACCGCGTCGATCTCGGCCAGCGCCTTGCCGGTCTCGCCGCTATTATCGAGCGCGACAGCGCGGGTGATCATCGCGTCGAGGCGGTCGGCCTCCGGCGTCGCGGCGTTGTCGATGAGCGCGGTACAGCTCTCGATCAGTTTTGCCGGCGCGGCATCCGTCAGCGCCGCGCAAATCACCGGCGGCTCGGCGGCCGCCTCGGCGCTGGCGGCTGGAGACAACAGGAGGGTGGCGGCAAAGGCCGCGCCTGCGGCAAACGGCGGAACGAACGATCGCATGACCGGCTCTCGAAAAGGGCTGCGCGGGACGCCAACATCGCGTCGACGCTTGGTCGCGCTGAAGTTCCGCCAGGTTCGAAAGCCCGGCGGTTGCGGGACGGTTAGAATCCGTCGGCCCCGACCAGTTGCCGCAGCCGGTCCTTCATCGCCTTGCGCAGATCGTAATCCGGCCGCCCGAAGCCCGCGTTGCGGCGGGCGATGAACTGGTCCCGCTCGCGCCGCAGGGTGCGCTGCAGGGCGGGGCCTTCGCGCGGACCGAGGCGGCCGGCTTCGCGCACCACCAGGGCATACACGCCATCGATCTCGCGATCGAGATCGGCCAGCTCCGGATTGGCGCAGATCGCCTTCTCCACCGGACGGTTGGATGTCGCGCAGTTGAAGCTCGGCTTGCCGGCCACCGCCAGCTGCACGCCGATGCGCTCCAACTCCTGGGCCAGCGCCCTATGGCTGGCTTTGGCCGTCGGGTGATCGGGATTGAGCTTGATGACCGCGGCGAAATCGGCCAGCGCGCGGCGCCGGTCGCCCTTGCTGCGCCAGAGTTCGCCGCGTGTGTTGAAGATGTCCGCGAGCGTCGGATCGAGCCGCAGCGCGATGTCGTAGTCGCCGATGGCGCGGTCGGTCAGGTCCTTGCGCTGCCAGGCGCCGGCGCGCGCGATCAGGGCCTTGATGCGGTCGGCCTTCGGCGTCTTCTCGTTGTCGATCAAGGTGCCGCACACCGCGATGGCCTTGTCGGCATCACCGGCCGCCGCGGCGGCAAGGCAGGGCGCGGGGTCGACCTGCGGATCGCCGGTGGGGTCGGCGCCGGTCGCCCTCGCGGGACAACTCCCCCAGCACACGAGGCCGGCCACCGCGATGACTCGAAGCTGCGTCCACACGCTCATGATACGGCGCGCGCCTCCGCCCTGCGCCTGGCCTTCGCGCCGCGGCCGTCCACCGCCTCGCCCAACACCTCGAACAGCCAGGCGAGGCCGGCATCCATCAGCGCCACCTTGGGCACCGCGGCCTTGATGGTAAATGACCGCAAGCGCAGCGGAACCTCTCTGCTCACCACCGCGAAGCGCGCGGCATGCATCGTCACGAAACGCCGCGGCATCGCCGAAATCAAGTCGGTTTCCGCCACCGTCGAAAGCGCCGAGGCGAAATCCGGCACGGTCAGCGCGACGCGGCGAGTGAGCCCGAGCCCGGCCAGCGCGTCGTCGACGAAGCCATGGGGATCGGCGGTCTTCGAGACCACCAGATGCAGCATCTGGCAGAACCGCTGCAGCGTCGGCCGCGCGGCGAACGGATGACCCCTGCGCGCGACCACGACGAAATCCTCGTCATAGATGGTGCGGACCACGAAGCGCGGCGGCGCGCGATCAATCGGCGCCACCGCGATATCAATCACCCCGGTTTCCAGTTCGGCGAACACCGGCGTCCACGCCTGCTCGACCGACTGGCCGCCCTGTGGCGGCAGCAGCTGCCGCAACCCGATGTCGATGCCGGGCGCGCGGGCGCGCAGGATCGCCAGCAACGGCGCCAGGAACACCGACCCATCGGGCGCGCCAATCACGAAACGCCGGTTCGATGTCGCGGGATCGAAAGGCGCGGCGCTGGCCAGCACGTTGCGGGCCTGCGCCAGCAGATCGGCGACCGGCGCAGCCAATGCCAGCGCGCGCGCCGTCGGCACCACGCCCTTCGGCGTGCGCAGGAACAGCGGATCGTTGAGCATCCGCCGCAGCCGCCCGAGACCATGGCTCACGGCCGACGGGGTCAGATTGAGCTGGAGCGCCGCGCGGCCGACATGGCGCTCCCGCAGGATCACCTCGAACAGCGTCAGCAGATTGAGATCGGCGCGAGCCAGGTTAATTTGGTTCAGCATATCGGTTAAATCATATCACTGGATTCAACGCCCTCCAATTGCGATTTTTGCGTTCCGGGCTACCGCGGCAGTCCATCGTCAACGCAACGATCCATGGAGCATACATGCCAGACGTGAATCAATTCGCCTCCGTCCCGGCGATGCCGGCCAGCCGCGAAGCCTTCGTCGAACAGGAGTTTCATGCCGGCAGGGACCTGCGATCCGGCGGCGCCTTGGCGCGCTCGGCGACCGCGGCGGACGTCAACGAATTCTGGCGGCAGGCCGGTCCTTCCCTGTGGTTCGCCAAGGATGCGGATTTCGACCGCCGTTTCCGCGATCGGTTTCTCGAGGCGCATGAGGCCGCCGCGCGCGGCGATCTCGAACACTGGATCGCGACGCCTGAAGGCGCGCTGGCGCTATTGTTGCTGCTGGATCAATTCCCCCGCAACGCGTTTCGCGGCTCGTTGCGGATGTATGCGACCGACCCTGCCGCGCGCCGGATCGCGGCCACCGCGATCGACGCCGGCCACGACCAGGCCATGCCGGCGGACTTGCGGAAATTCTTCTATCTGCCGTTTGCCCATTCCGAAGATCTCGCCGATCAGGATCGCAGCGTGGCGCTCGGCCGTCATCTCGGGCTGCTGGACTCCGCGAATTCACATCGTCATCGCGACATCGTGAAGCGCTTCGGCCGCTTTCCCCACCGCAATCCCATTCTGGGGCGAAGGATGACGCCGGAAGAGCAGCAATTTCTCGATTCCGGCGGCTACGCCGGATAGCAAAATCGTTGAACCAAAATGCGGTTCCAGAGACTCATTGGTTCGCTTTTCGAAGATTTCGATTTCGGAGACTCAATTTCGCCATGACCACCCTCACCGACGACAAACCCATCCGCGCGATCGCGACCTCGCACGCACGATATTTTTACTTCTATATGGCGCTGTCCTGCGCTGCCGTCGCCTTTCTCGGCTTCGCGCCGACCTATTTCATGCCGATGGCCGCGGGAAAGTTTCCGCCGCTGCCGGCGGTGCATTTTCACGGCCTGCTGTTCTTCGCCTGGTCGCTGTATTTCGCGTTCCAGAGCTGGCTCGCCGCCTCCGGCCAGGTGGTGCGGCACCGGACCATGGGCATGATCGGCGTGTCGCTGGCGACCGCGATGGTGATCTCCGGTTTCCTGGTGGCGGTCAGCGCGATGAAGCGCTCGGCCGAGATCGGCATGACCTATGAGGGAATTTCGTTCGTGATCGTTCCGCTCAGCGGCATGCTGTTTTTCGCCGTCGTGTTCACGCTGGCGGTCGGCTATGTCAGGCAGAAGGAAATCCACAAGCGCCTGATGCTGCTGGCCGGCATCTCGCTGCTCGACGCCGCGGTGGCGCGCTGGTTCCTGACCTTCCTGGCGCCGTCCGGCGCCGTCGGCCCGCCCCCGGTATTGGTCACGGTGCCGCCGGCCTTCGTCGCCTACCTGCTGCTGGTGGTCGCAATCGTCCACGACTGGCGCACCCGCGGGCGTCCGCATCCGGTCTATGTCTACGGCGGCATTGTCCTGATCGCCATCAAGCTGCTGAACTGGCCGGTCAGCACCACGGCGGCGTGGCATTCGCTGGCGGGCGGAATCCTGGCGATGGCGCAGTAGCACCGTCGTCCCTGCCCAGTGCGCAATTGCGCACGGGGCGCAGGGACGACGAGGGAGTTGTTGCTGGTCTCAACTCCCCGCCTTCACGGTAATGCCGCCATCGACGATCAATTCCAGCCCGGTGACGTATTTCGATTCGTCGGAGGCCAGGAACAGCGCGGCGTTGGCGACGTCCCAGGCGTCGCCCATGTGCCCCATCGGCACCTGGGCGTCGCGCGCACGCCACATCGCCTCGACATCGCCATTGGCATAGCTCGCGGCGATGCCGGCGGAATGCTCGACCATCGGCGTCTTCATAAGGCCCGGCAGGATGGCGTTGACCCGAATGTGCTTCGCGGCGAATTCGACCGCTGTCGTCTTGGTCATCTGGTTCATCGCGGCCTTGGAGGTGCCGTAGCTGACATAGGAGATGCCGAGATGGCGGATCGAGGCGATCGAGGAAATGTTGATGATCGAGCCGCCGGCCTGTTTCTCCATCACCGGGATGACATGCTTCATGGCGAGGAAAGCGCTTTTCAGGTTGACTGCGAAGACGCGGTCCCACTCCGCCTCCGTCACCTCGACCACGCTGCCCATCTCGGCAATGCCGACATTGTTGTCGAGCACGTCGATGCGGCCATAGGTCTTGAGGCAGGCCGCCACCATCGCCTCGACATCGGCGGATCGCGACGCGTCGGCGGTGAACGCCACCGCGGTGCCGCCTTCCGACGTGATGATATCGACGGTTTCCTGCGCAGCCGCACCGTTGCGGTCGACGCAGAACACCTGCGCGCCCTCGCGCGCGAAGGTCACCGCGGTCGCCTTGCCGTTGCCCCAGCCCGGCCCGATTGAACCGGCGCCGACCACAATCGCTGTCTTGCCCTTGAGCCGTTCCATCGACTTCTCTCCTGTTTGAAATGGTTGGGAACTTGTAGCCCGGATGGAGCCCTCGGGTCACGCCTTCGGCGTGCCCGCGGGCGCAATCCGGGAGCGGTGCCAGAAAACGCGCAGGAATCCCCCCGGATTTCGCAAGGGCTCTATCCGGGCTGCGGACCACCCGATCCAAATCTCTTGCCGGAAGCCCTTGCAACGGTTGCCGAAAACCGGGATCAATGCGCCGCGATCAAGGGTGCGGCCGGCCAGGCCAGCCATGTCAAAAGCGTTTCGGGGGAAGCATGGCCAAAGACACACCAATGCCGGGCAAATCGCCCAATGACGATGTCGTCGCCATTTCCGACGAGGCGCTGCAGCGGGCCGAGGCCTTCATCGAGGCCGACGAGGGCGCGGCCAACCGGCTGATGGGCTGGTGGGGACGGGTTTCGACCACCATTGCCGTGGTCATGAGCCTGTTCCACCTCTACGCCGCCTACGCGATCGTTCCAACCCAGGAACTGCGCTACACCCACGTCGCCTTCACCCTGGTGCTGAGCTTCCTGCTGTTCCCGCTGGCGACGCGGTTTCGCAATCGGGTGCGCTGGTGGGACGTGGTCCCCGGCATCTTTGCGGTGGTGACCATCGTCTATGCGCTGTGGGGCGGCGAGGATTTCACCGACCGCGCCACCTCGCCCGACCGCTGGGACGTCATCGTCGGCATCGTCTTCATCATCCTGGTGCTGGAGGCGACCCGCCGCACCACCGGGCTGATCATGCCTGTGGTGGCGGTGATGTTCATCGCCTATGCGATGCTCGGTCCCTATCTGCCGGCGCCGTGGACCCATCGCGGCTACGAACTGCCCCGGCTGGTCGGCCACCTCTTCATCACGCTGGAAGGCATTTTCGGCGTCGCGGTCGACGTCTCCGCCACGCTGATCATCCTGTTCACGATCTACGGCGCGTTCCTGGCGCAATCCGGCGCCGGCAAATTCTTCATCGACTTCTCGCTGGCGCTGATGGGCGGCAAGCCGAACAGCGCCGGACGCACCGTGGTGCTGTCGTCGTTCCTGCTCGGCGGCCCCTCCGGATCCGGCGTCGCCACCACCGTGATGATCGGCACCGTCGCCTATCCGATGCTGGCCAAGGCCGGTTTCGAGAAGAACGCCGCCGGCGGATTGCTGGCGGCCGGCGGGCTCGGCGCGATCCTGTCGCCGCCGGTGCTGGGGGCGGCGGCCTTCCTGATCGCCGAGTTCCTCAAGATCAGCTATCTCGACGTGATCTGGATGGCGACGATTCCGACCTGTCTGTATTATCTGTCGCTGTTGATCATGGTCGAACTCGACGCCAAGAAATACGGCGCCAAGGACGTCGACTTCAAGCCGGAGATGTCGCTCGGCCAGATGACGAAGCGCTACGGCTTCCACTTCATCTCGCTGCTCGCCGTGGTCTTCTTCATGGTGATCGGCTATTCGCCGGCGCTGTCGGTATTTTACGCCACCGCCGTGACCTTCGCGCTGAGTTTTCTGCGCAAGGAAACTGCGCTGGTGCCGACGAAGCTGGTGAAGGCGCTGACCGACGGATCGATCGGCGCCTTGAACGCCGCGACCACCTGCGCCTGCGCCGGCATTGTCGTCGGCGTCGTGACCCTGACCGGCCTCGGCCTCAAATTCTCGTCGATCGTGATCGCCTATGCCGGCGGCAGCATGTTGCTGACGGCGATCTATACCGCGCTGATCGTGTGGATCATCGGCCTCGCCGTTCCGGTGACCGCATCCTACATCATCTGCGCCGTGATCGCCGCCCCCGCCTTGATCAAGCTCGGCGTGCCCGACTACGCCGCCCACATGTTCATCTTCTATTATGCCGTGCTGTCGGAAGTGTCGCCGCCGACCGCGCTGTCGCCGTTCGCGGCCGCGGCCATCACCGGCGGCAGTCCCTACAAGACCACGCTGCAGTCGTGGAAATACACGCTGCCGGCGTTCCTGGTGCCGTTCGTGTTCGTGCTCGACCCGCAGGGCGTCGGCCTGCTGCTCAACATCCCCAAGGGCGGATCGTGGGTCGACATCGTCGAGATCACAATCAAGACAACGCTCGGGCTGGTGGCGCTCGCCGCGGTTGCGCAGAACTGGGCGCTGCGACAAAATAAGCCGATCGAGGGCGCCCTGCTTCTGCTATCGGGACTGTTGCTGGTGTTCCCCAGCCTGATCGAGGCGATAGTCGAATCGATCATTGGCCGCGAC
Organism: Pseudomonadota bacterium; assembly: GCA_040390145.1. GTDB lineage: Bacteria > Pseudomonadota > Alphaproteobacteria > Rhizobiales > Xanthobacteraceae > Bradyrhizobium. Next base: position 151,475 of record JAZJYY010000053.1, on the reverse strand, counting down.
ATCAGCTACACTTACGTGCCCGGCCTCATCATCGGCCTCGGCGTGCTGCTGTGGCAGGCCAGAACACCGGCACCGAAACGACCGGCCCTCACAGTTTGACAATCAGGGAGTGAACTTAATGATGACGAAAACAAAAAAGACCGCGGCGATACTGGCGATTACCCTATCGGCGGGGCTCGCGCTCGCCGGAATGGTTCACGCCCAGCAGAAGACCATGGCGATCGGCACCGGCGGCACCGGCGGCGTCTACTATCCGCTCGGCGGCGCCGTCGCCAACGTGCTGTCGAAGAACCTGCCTAACGTGCAGGCCACCGCGGAAGTCACCGGCGGATCGGTCGACAATCTCAAGCTGATCGCCTCGGGTCAGAGCGAGATGGGCTTCACCATGGCCGACGCCGCACTCGATGCGCTGCAGGGCAAGGACAAGTTCACCAGCGGCAAGGTACCGCTGCAGGCCCTGCTGGTGGTCTATCCGAACCGCATGCACGTCGTGACCGTCGAAGGCACCGGCATCGAGAAGATGTCCGATCTCAAGGGCAAGCGCGTCTCCACGGGTTCGCCCGGCAGCGCCACCGAAGTGATGGCGTTTCGCGTCATCGAGGCCGCCGGCCTCGACAAGGACAAGGACCTGAAGCGCGAGCGGCTCGGCGTCGCCGAATCCGTCAACGCGGTCAAGGACCGCAAGATCGACGCCTTCTTCTGGGTCGGCGGCATTCCCACCGCCGCCGTGACCGACCTCGCGGCCACGCCCGGCATGAAGATGAAGCTGATCGACCACGCCGAGACGGCCGAGAAGATGAACGCCAAATACGGCAAGCTCTACACCGCCAGCACCATCAAGGCCGGCTCGTATCCCGGACAGGACAAGGACAACGCCATCACCGAGGTCTGGAACCTGATCGTGACCGGCAACAAGATGAGCGACGACGACGCCTACAAGATCGTCAAGACGCTGGTGGAAAAGAAGGACGATATCGTCGCCGTGCACAAGGAAGCGCTGAGCTTCTCGATCGACAACCAGGTGCAGGATCGCTCGCCGATCCCGTTCCATCCCGGCGCGCTGAAGTACTTCAAGGAAAAGGGCATCGGCGGCTAGCTATTCTCCCTCTCCCCTGCCTCCACGGTTTGAACTCGCGGAAAGTCCCCCTCACCCGCCGCGCATCTGACGATGCGCGTCGGCCTCTCCCCGCGGGCGGGGAGAGGCGAAAGGAAGATGGTGCGCTGGTCATTTCTCCACCACCCCGGAACCTGACCCGCCCAGCGCCGTTGGCTCGCGGACATAACGCGCGAGACAGATGTGGCCGAGGTAGAATCATCCGACGTCACGCGCCCGCTGGATGCGCTGAATTTCTTTCTCGCCGATGTGCGGGACGGACTCGGGCCCTACCTCGCGATCTATCTCCTCACCGAACAGAAATGGGATCAGGCTTCGATCGGCGTCGTGATGTCGATCGCCGCGGTCGCCGGCATCGTGGCGCAGACGCCGGCCGGCGCGCTGATCGACCGCAGCACCGCCAAGCGCGCGCTGATCGTGGCGGCCGCCGTCGTGGTGACGCTGGGCTGCGTCGCGCTGCCATTGTCAGGTCAATTCGCGCTGGTGGCGGCAACGCAGGCGATCGCGGCGGCGGCCGGCGCGATCTTCGCGCCCGCGATCGCGGCGGTGACGCTCGGCATCGTCGGTCCCAGGGCATTTGCCCGCAGGGTCGGCCGCAACGAGGCCTTCAATCATGCCGGCAACGCCGTGGCGGCGACGCTGGCCGGCGCCTCCGCGTATTTTTTCGGACCCGTCGTGGTGTTCTGGCTGATGGCGGCGATGGCGGTCGCCAGCGTGCTGGCCACGCTGTCGATCCCGGCAGACGCGATCGACGACCATGTCGCGCGCGGACTGGATCACACAACGGAGCGCGACGCCGTTCACGACGACGAGCCCTCCGGCTTCCAGGTGCTGCTGACCTGCCGGCCGCTGCTGATCTTTGCCGCCGCGACCGTGCTGTTTCACTTCGCCAATGCGGCGATGCTGCCGCTGGTCGGCCAGAAGCTGGCGCTGGTCAATCGCGATCTCGGCACCACCCTGATGTCGGTCTGCATCGTCGCGGCACAACTGGTCATGGTGCCGGTCGCCATGCTGGTCGGCCGCAAGGCCGACGTGTGGGGCCGCAAGCCGATCTTTGCCACCGCCCTTGCCGTGCTGACGCTGCGCGGCGCGCTCTATCCGCTGTCCGACGATCCCTATTGGCTGGTCGGCGTGCAGTTGCTCGACGGCGTCGGCGCGGGGATTTTCGGGGCGCTGTTTCCCCTCATCGTCGCCGACCTCACGCGCGGCACCGGCCGCTTCAATGTCAGCCAGGGCGCCATCGCCACCGCGGCCGGTCTCGGCGGCGCGCTGAGCGCGGCGGCCGCGGGGTTCATCGTGGTCGGCGCCGGTTACAGCGCCGCGTTCCTGTTCCTGGCGGCGGTGTCGGCGGTCGGGTTGATCGGTTTTTGCGCCTTGATGCCGGAAACGCGGCCGGATGGCGTGGCACCCGCCGCGCCGAGGGCAGCAATCGCCGCCGGCCCGGCATCCTGATCATTCAAGGACGAGGGGCTGCGCGCGATCACTCGAACTTCATGTCGAGGCATTTCGAGATGTCGGAGCCGAGGCCGGAGGAGATGATGATGCAGCCGCGGACCTTGCGCGCGGTGTTGTCGCTGGCCCACACCGCGTAGCCGCCGGTGCCGAAGAACGAATTGGTGTTCGGCGGCTCGGTCTCGGTGGCGTCGAACGAATAGTTCGAGTCGGTGTCGAAGATGCGGGGCTTCTTGGCGCAGTTGCCGTCGCTCTGCACGTTGATCACTTCCTTGTTGTCCCGCGTCAGCGCCAGGCTGACCTGGCAGCGAAAATATTCCGAGGTCTTGACGTTGAAGATATAGGCGTAGGATTTGCAGGTCGCGGTATTGAGCTTGCCCGGGCTGAGGCCGCGGCTGCAGGAAATCCTCTGGTTGTTGCTGAGCTTGAAATCTTCGGCCTGCGCCACGGGGGCCAGCGTCGCGGACGCCAGCGCCACGCCGAGAGAAATCTTCATCACGTGGTTCATCCGAATCATCCTATGAGCTTTCTTCCGGAAATAGCGGTTCTAGACCGAAACCGGAACATAGTCGCGAAGTCGGAAACGGGAAATCACAAAGTCGCCTGGAAAAGTCCCCGGGAGAACTGCGATGCGGCGAACGGGCGCGTTGACGGAAGAATGGCGTTCGTGATTTGTTCAAGAAATCGAGATCGGCCTTTTCGAACCGGTTGCTGGGAGAATGCGATGACGAGAATTTCAAGCAAGACCGTTCTGGTGGCAGCCGCGCTCGTGGCCGCCTCGTCCACATCAGCATTGGCGCAGGCCGCGGCGCCCACCCCCTGGGAGTTGAAGCCGGACATGGGCTACGGCTACGGCAAGGACGGCAAGACCTTCTCCTACAAGATGGGCACCAACAATGCCGGCACGTTGCTGAAGGGCGCCAAGAAAGTGCCGAAGGGCACGCTGTTCTTCATCGGCCAGAACGGCCAGCTCTATATGCGCACAGGCCCCTATCTCGAGGGCGACGGCACCTTCATGTTCGGGCCGGGTTGAGTCCTCTTTCCTTCTCCCCTTGTGGGAGAAGGTGGCGCGCAGAGCGCGCCGGATGAGGGGTCTCTATCCGCGGGCAATGTTTCTCGCTGAGCCAACCCCTCACCCGTCTCGAATGCGCTGCGCGCATCCGATCCACCCTCTCCCACAAGGGGAGAGGGGAAGAAGGCCAGCCCTTTTTAGCTAGAACGCTCCCGCCAGTTCTTTCGCGCCCGGCAGGTTGCTGTTGGCGTCCATCCGGCTGTCGGTGATCGCCAGAAGCTTGGCCACCGTGTTGTGGCGGATCGCCACCGGGTTGCGCTCGTAGCCGCCGCGCTGGAAGAAATTCGAGGTCGGCACCTGCTCGCGCATCGCCTGCGGCATGGTCACCATGTCGAGGCCGGTACTGTCGCCGGTCAGGTTCATCATCTCGAGTTCGGCGGCGCTGAGCGGTCTTGTGTAGCCCTTCGCGCGCGCGAACAGCACCGAGGTCAGCAGCTTGTGGGTCTGCAGCAGCGGGCCGACGTCGATGTCCAGCACCATGGCATGGACTCCCCAGCCCTGCGGCGTGTTGGCGAGTTTCTCGTGCTCCGACCATTGCACCGGCACCGAACGGGTGAACGCCACCATCCGTTTCAATATCGCCACCTTGTGGTCCATCGCGGCGCGCGCCGGCCCCGACAGCCGCGCGGCCTTTTCCGCCAGGGCCTTGACGATGTCATGGCCCTGCTCGGCGAGCAGCGAGACGCTGTTGGTGGTGAGCAGCTGGTTGTAGCCGACCGCGGTCGAGATCGCGCGCGAGCCCGGGCGCGAGGCGCTCAGGCCGGACTGCATGTCGTGATTGCCGTTGCCGCCGGTCTCGAACGCATAGACCCGCACGATCTGCTCGCGCGTCAGCCCGGACGCCAGGGCTGTGCGGCCATAGGCGCGCTTGAACTCGACCTCGCTGGCGGGCCGTTGCGGCGTGAACTGGAAATGCGCCGCGGCGGCCCTCAGGAAATCGGCGACGACAGGAAGCGGCTTGCGCTCGCGGGGCGGCGTATCGTCCGGTTCCGGATTCACCGGCCGCTTCGGTCCGTCGTACAGCGGCGGCTGGGTCAGGACATAATCGTCGAGCCCGATGGCCTGGCGCTCGCGCCGCTTGGCGTTGCGGCCGCGCCGTTTTTCGGCAATCGCGCTCCAATAGGGTTCGGCCTCCCGCTCGAACGCGGCGCGCGCGGCCTCATATTCCCGCAGCTTGCGGCGATATTCGGCGACCGCCTGCGGCGACGCCGCCTGCGCCATCGCCTCGGTGGCGGCCGGCGGCAGCACGGCAGCGTCCATCGCCCCCGCCTGCGGCGCCAGCAGCAGCAGCGCGAGCATGGGGAACCCAAGGTAAGAGCGAAGGCAAAACCGAATCGCTGAGGTGTGCATTCGCCCTGTTTAGCAAGCCCGCCGTCGAAGTCAGCCCCGAAACCGTGCTTCCGCCAGGCTCACTCCTGTTCGACGCCGCTGGCCTTGACCAGGCCGGCCCATTTCTTTTCATCCTTGTCGATGAAGGCAGCGTAGTCCTCCGGCGTGCCCGGGGTGATCTCGGTGCCGTCAAGCGCCAGCTGCTTCTTGACCTCGTCGGAGGCCAGGGCGTCGCGCAGCGCCTTGTTGAGTTTATCGATGATCGGCCGCGGCGTGCCGGCCGGCGCCGCCAGGCCGTAATACAGCGAGGCGTCGAAACCGGACAGACCGGACTCGGCGATGGTCGGCACCTCGGGCAGCAGGCTGGAGCGGGTCGAGCTGGTCACCGCGAGCGCCCGCAGCTTGCCCGCCGCGACATTGCTGTGCGAGGCGGGGATCGGCGCAAACGCCATCGGAATATGCCCGCCCAGCAAATCGGTCAGCGCCGGGCCGGTGCCCTTGTAGGGGATGTGGACCAGCGTGATCCCCGCGGCGCGGGCAAAATATTCGCCGGTGATGTGGCTGGCGGTGCCGGCGCCGGCCGAGCCGAAATTGACCTTGCCGGGATTGGCTTTGGCGTACGCGATCAGCTTGGCGACGGTTTTGGCCGCAAACGACGGATTGACCACCAGCGAGTTCGGCGCGTTGCCGATCATCCCGATCGGCGCAAAATCCTTGCGCGGATCGTAACCGACATTCTTGTAGAGCGAGGGGCCGATCGCCAGCGTGCCGGTATAGCCGAGCACCAGCGTGTAGCCGTCGGGCTCGGCTTTCGCCACCGCCTTGGTGCCGACCGTGCCGCCGGCGCCGGGGCGGTTGTCGACGATGATCTTTTCGCCGAGCAGTTCGCTCATCTTGTCGGCCACACCGCGGCCGACGATGCTGGTCGAGCCGCCCGGTGTGAACGGAATCACCAGGGTAATGGGACGGTTGGGGAAGGTTTGCGCGTGGGCGGAACCGAAGCTGATGCCGAGCACGGCGGCAGTGGCGAGAAGAGCGTTCCAGATGCGCATTCGGCACCTCCCTTTGTTGTTGGCGGCATGGTCGCCGAAAGGGGAGATGTTCGCAAGCCGGCTTCCACTCACTCCGTCATTCCGGGGCGATGTGCAGCATCGAACCCGGAATCTCGAGATTCCGGGTCTGGTCCTTCGGACCGTCCCGGAATGACGAAGTCACTTCCACGCAAACACCGGCTGTTCCAGCTCGGCGACGCGGGTGTCGCGGCCGGCGAGTACTTCGCGGAACTGGTAGATCAGGGCTGCGGTCGGCGCATGGATGAACTGGCCGGCGTGGTGGAAACGGATCACGCGCCGGGTACTTTCGGGAATCTTGGTGAAGGAGAAGGCGTCGGCATCCTCGATGCTGTCGAGCCCGATGCGATGCACCGAGGCGACCTCGTCGGGGTTTGGCGACAGCGCGGCACCGGAGCCCGCCCACAGCACGACAGGCGTGATCAGATAGCCGGAGCGGGTGGGATAGTCGTCGAGCAGGCCGAGCACGTCGGCCTCGCCGAGTTCGAGGCCGAGTTCCTCGTGCAACTCGCGCAGCGCGGCCTGCTCAGGCGTCTCGCCCGCGTCGCAGCGGCCACCGGGCAGCGCCCATTGGTTGCTGTGGGCGCGCAGGCCGGCGGCGCGCAGGGTCAGCAGCAGCGCGGTGCCGCCGGAAGCCTCAGCGCCGGTGAGCGCGACGGCGACGGCGGCCCGCTTCAGCGCGGGCAGCGGTTCGCCCGACGGCAGCCGCGCGAAATCAGCGCAGCGCGCCGCGATGTCCCGTCGTGTGGCATGGTCGAATGGCCGCTCCATCCCGCTTGACTACAACACGTCCGCGTTTGATGAAATGCCTTCAAAACATCAATGCCCCAGAGGGCACGGACAGGACGACATGACTGACAAAGCCGCCGCAAAACTCAAATCCGACGGCTGGACCGTGGTCGAGACCTCGGGCTTTCTGCACTTGATCGGACCGCTGTGGGAGCGCGCCGTCGACGGCGAGCACGAATACGCACTGGTCACCCAGGACAAGCACCACAACCGCCGCGGCATGGTGCAGGGCGGCGTGCTGATGACCTTCGCGGACCGCACCTGCGGCATGACCGCCCGCTATGTCTCGGGCAAGCCGACGATGGCGACGGTGCAGTTCGACACCCATTTCGTCGAAGCCGGCAAGATCGGCGAGACCCTGGTCTCGAAACCGCGCGTGGTCCGCGCCACCCGCAGCCTGATCTTCATCACCACGGAGGTGACCGTCGACAAACGCTGTATCGCCATGGCCAGCGGCGTGTTTAAGATATTGAAGACCGAGTAAGAAGCGACGCTGCCTTCTTCACCTCGCCCCGCTTGCGGGGAGAGGTCGGCGCGAAGCGCCGGGTGAGGGGGACTATCCGCGAGTCCGAGTGTGTGGAGAGAGCCCCTCACCCCAACCCTCTCCCCGCAAGCGCGGGGCGAGGGAGTATCTGGCACCGTGATTGTGAGGACTTTGTCGATGCAATACCGCTCCCTCGGCCGCAGCGGCCTGAAGATTTCGCCGATCTGCCTCGGCACCATGATGTTCGGCGGGCCGACCGACGAGGCCACCTCGAACCGGATCATCGCCAAGGCGCGCGAGGCCGGGGTCAATTTCATCGACAGTGCCGACGGCTACAATGGCGGCAATTCCGAGCAGGTGGTCGGCCGCGCCATCTCCAACTCCCGGCACAGCTGGGTGCTCGCGACAAAGCTCGCCAATTCGATGGGCGACGATCCCAATCGCGGCGGGCTGTCGCGGCGCTGGGTGCTGCAGGCGGCGGATGAAAGCCTGAAGCGGCTCGGCACCGACTACATCGACATCTATTACCTGCACAAGGAAGACCATTCGACGCCGCTGGCCGAGACCGTGCGCGCGATGGGCGATCTGATGGCCCAGGGCAAGGTGCGCTATTTCGGCGTCTCGAATTACCGCGCCTGGCGGGTCGCCGAGATCTGCAACATCTGCGACGACCTCGGCATCGCGCGGCCGGTGGCCAGCCAGCCCTATTACAACGCCATGAACCGGATGCCCGAGGTCGAGCATTTTCCGGCCTGTAACTATTACGGCCTCGGCATCGTGCCCTACAGCCCGCTGGCGCGTGGCGTGCTGACCGGCAAATACGCTCCCGACGCCGCCCCCGACAAGGACAGCCGCGCCGGGCGCAACGACAAGCGCATGATGCAGACCGAATGGCGGCCGGAATCGCTGCAGCTGGCGCAACAGATCCGCGCGCATGCCGAGTCCAGGGGCATCACCGCGGGGCAGTTCGCGGTGTCCTGGGTGCTGAACTCGTCCTTCGTGTCCGGCGTGATCGCCGGCCCCCGCACCGAAGCGCAGTGGGACGACTATGTGAAGGCCCTAGACTACCACTTCACCGCCGAGGACGAAGCGCTGATCGACCGGCTGGTCGCGTCGGGCCATCCCTCGACGCCGGGCTTCAACGATCCGGCCTATCCGATCGAGGGACGAAGGGCGCGGACGGCGAGCTGAGAAAACCATGGCTATTCGGCCTCAATAGGCGCACGGTGATCCCGGTTCGCCTCTGCCGGATGCATGGCTGTGTTCCGAGGCTGCGAACCGACGATTTGCAACATAAACCGGCGAAAACGCGCGAAAGCGATCCAATGCGCATTGGATCGCGCGAGTCGCGCGCCTGCCGGAAGGAACCCCTCCCCGCGCCCGGCGATCTCCGCCGACGCCTCACGGCAAGGAAGCCACATGCAGATTCTTTCCGCACGTCACGTCAAACCCGAAGAGTCCGCCCGCCTCGGCGTCGTGTCGGGCTGGTACTCGACCAAGGTGAGCGGGACCTTCGTCACCGGCCCCCACACCACCCAGGAAGATTGCCTGTCGAAAATCCTCGAGCTCAATCCGCCGCCGGCCAAGAAGAAGTTTGTCGCCGGCTGACGGAACGTTGATCCAGAAGTTTTTTTTGCCAGGAGCATTTCGACATGGCGCTGACCACCGGCCAGTTTCAGGACTACGATTTCAACCGGATGGTCGTGCGCTTCACCATGAAGAACGACGAGGCCAGCGTGGCCTGCGCCATCTCGACCGACGCGATGGATGCACTGGAAGGCTCCTCCCGGACGCCGCCGGAAAAGCGCGAGCAGCAGTTTTTGCGGCTGCTCGACCGGATCGAAACGCGTGCAGCGCAAAAATTCAGCGCCGTCGAACTGGAGGGCAATCCTCCCGGCGTGATCCTGCGCGCGATCGATTTCCGCTGACCGCAGACTAAAGTTCTATTCGACCGGAATAAATCCGAAGTTAGGTTGTCAACGTCTTGGGGCGGGGGCGCGTCGAAGCGTCGCAACGTCCTCAACTTTCTTGCCAAAACCCTGCATAAGTCTTTGTGTCGCTGCCAATAATAGAGGGTGCGGTCTCCAGGGGGATCGGCTCAAAACGGGGAGAGAACGTATGACATCCAAGAAAGACACCACAGCCACGCGCCGCCGCTTCCTGAAAACGGCCGCTGTCGGAGCCGCCGCGACCGTCGCGGCGCCGAGCATCGTGAGCGCGCAGGGCGCGACCAGCATGCGCTTTCAGAGCACCTGGCCGGCCAAGGATATTTTCCACGAATACGCCCTCGACTACGCCAAGAAGGTCAACGACATGACCGGCGGCGACCTCAAGATCGACGTGCTGCCGGCAGGCGCCGTGGTGCCGGCCTTCGGCCTGCTCGAGGCGGTCTCCAAGGGTACGCTCGACGGCGGCCATGGCGTGCTGGTCTATCACTACGGCAAGCAGAACGCGCTGGCGCTGTGGGGCTCCGGCCCGGGCTATGCGATGGACGCCAACATGCTGCTCGCCTGGCACAAATATGGCGGCGGCAAGCAGTTGCTCGAGAAGCTCTATGCCTCGATCGGCGCCAACGTGGTCTCGTTCCCGTACGGGCCGATGCCGACCCAGCCGCTCGGCTGGTTCAAGAAGCCGATCACCAAGGCCGACGACATGAAGGGCGTCAAGTTCCGCACGGTCGGCATTTCGATCGACGTGTTCACCGGCATGGGTGCTGCGGTCAACGCACTGCCCGGCGGTGAAATCGTCGCCGCCCTCGACCGCGGCCTGCTCGATGCCGCCGAATTCAACAATGCCTCGTCGGACCGCATTCTCGGCTTCCCGGACGTTTCCAAGGTCTGCATGCTGCAGAGCTACCACCAGAACGCCGAGCAGTTCGAGATCATGTTCAACAAGGACAAGTACAACGCGTTGCCGGAAAAGATCCGCGCGATCCTCGACAACGCCGCCGAAGCGGCCGGACAGGACATGGCGTGGAAGGCGATCGACCGCTATTCGAAAGACTACGCCGAGATGCAGACCAAGGATAACGTCAAGTTCTACAAGACCCCCGACTCGGTTCTGCAGGCACAGCTCGACATCTACGACCAGGTCGTCGAGAAGAAGTCGGCCGACAATCCGCTGTTCAAGGAAATCGTCGCCTCCCAGCTGGCGTTCGCCAAGCGCGCAACGCAGTGGGAGCAGGACACCGTGGTGAACCGCCGCATGGCGTACAACCACTACTTCGGACCCAACGCCAAGAAGAAGACCTGAGCCGATAGAAGCCAACCGACCCCGCCCGGGATGACAATCCGGGGCGGGGTCTTGTATTCTCCGCCCAATAATTCACGACGTGAACGCGGTCGAATGCGGCGCCGGATTTCAGGTCGGCCGATATACCCGACCTCGTCCGGATCATCCTTTCACCAGATAGTCCAGCTCTCATGAACAGCGACCGTTTTCTGCACACCATCGACGGCATCAGCACGGTTGCCGGCAAGGCCGCCGCCTGGCTGGTGATGGGGCTGATGCTTCTCGTCTGCGCCGAGGTTTTCAAGCGCTACATCCTCAACATGCCGACGGCCTGGATCTTCGATGCGTCGAACATGCTGTACGGCGCGGCGTTCATGCTCGGCGGCGCCTATACGCTGGCGCAAAACGCCCATGTCCGCGGCGACTTTCTCTATTCCTCGATGCGGCCGCGCACCCAGGCCGGGCTCGACCTCGTGCTCTACATCGTGTTTTTCCTGCCGGGGATCGCGGCGCTGGCCTATGCGGGCTGGGATTACGCCGCGCTGTCATGGCGCATCAACGAGCATTCCAACGTCACCGCGGACGGGCCGCCGGTCTATCATTTCAAGGCGATGATCCCGCTGGCCGGCATGTTGCTGCTGCTGCAGGGATCCGCTGAAATCGCCCGCTGCGTCATTTGCCTCAAGACCGGCGTGTGGCCGAGCCGCCTCAAGGATGTCAGCGAAATCGACGTCGTCGAGGAGCAGCTGGCGCTGAGCGAACATGTCGACGACGAAACGCGCCGCAACGCGATCGAGCATGCGCAGGGCATCGAAGAGAGCGCACGCCAGCGCGGCATGGGCGGAGATCTGCTGAAATGAGCGATCCCGCACTCGGGCTGTTGATGCTCGGACTCATCGTCGTCGTCATCATCATGGGCTTCCCCACGGCATTCACGCTGATGGGGCTCGGGATGTTCTTCGGCTTCTTCGCCTATTACCGGGGCGGCGAGGCCTGGGCCGACAATCACATCTTCGACCTGATGGTCCAGCGCACCTACGGCGCCATGACCAACGACGTCCTGATCTCGATCCCGTTGTTCGTCCTGATGGGCTACGTGATGGAACGTGGCGCGCTGGTGGACAAGATGTTCTACGCGATCCAGCTGGCGTTCCGCCGGGTGCCGGCGGCGCTCGCAGTCGCTTCATTGATCGTCTGCACCTTCTGGGGCATCGCCTCCGGCCTGGTCGGCGCCGTGGTGGTGCTGATGGGTGTGATTGCCTTCAACCCGATGCTGAAGGCCGGTTATGACGTGAAGCTTGCTTCCGGCGTCATCACCGCCGGCGGCACGCTCGGCATCCTGATCCCGCCCTCGGTGATGATCATCGTCTATGCGGCGGTCGCCGGGCAGTCGGTGGTGAAACTCTACGCCGCAGCGATGTTTCCGAGCTTCTTCCTGGCGTTCCTTTATCTCGTCTACATCATCGGCTGGGCGCTGATTAACCCGAAAATCGCGCCAAAACTGCCGGAGAGCGAAACCCGGGTGCCGATCCGGCCCTGGGTGGCGCAATTCCGGAATCTGTATTCGCGCAAGATGCTGCCGGCGTTCCTGGCCGCCACCGTCGCCCCTTCAAAAGCCCTTGCCATCACCGTCGACGGCGCGCGGCTCGGCTACGCGGAAATCCTCCGGAGCCTTGGGTTCGTGCTGGTGCCGCTGGTGCTGGCGCTCGGCACCTTGTGGAGCATCTGGTGGTACGTCGTAATCCACCAGCAGCCGGACGCGCCCACCGCCATCGAGCGCAGCGAGGCCCCGGTTCCGCTCGGGCAGTCGGCGCCGGCCAGCGCCCCCGTCGAGGAAAAGCTCGAGGAACTCGGCAGCACCGCGCAACAATCCGGCCCCGCCAAAAAGGCCGCGCCGGAAGTGCTGCAGCGGATGGGCAACCTGCAGAGCGAAACCACGGCCCCGCCATCGGCGTCCGGTCCGCCGGATGGATTCTACCTGTACTTCGCGCTCACCGCGGCCGTATTGCTGCTGTTGCTGTTCTATTATTACTGGATCATGGAAGCTGAGCAGTTCGAAGTGCTGCGACTGCTGATCACCTCGGTGATGCCATTGGGCATCCTGACCGTGGTGGTGCTCGCGGTGATCCTGTTCGGCATCACCACCGCCACGGAATCCGCGGCGGTCGGCGCCGCCGGCGCCTTTTTGCTGGCCTTCCATGCCCGCACGCTGAACTGGAAAAAGACCAAGGAGGCGGTGTTCCTCACCCTCAAGACCACGTCGATGGTGTGCTGGCTGTTCGTCGGCTCCGCGCTGTTCTCGGCGGTGTTCGCCATTCTCGGCGGCCAGGCGCTGCTGGAGAGCTGGGTGCTGTCGCTCAACCTGAGCTCGGTCCAGTTCATGATCCTGTCGCAGGCGATCATCTTCGTGCTGGGCTGGCCGCTGGAATGGACCGAGATCATCGTGATCTTCGTGCCGATCTTCCTGCCGATGCTGAAGCACTTCAACGTCGACCCGATCCTGTGGGGCGTGCTGGTATTCGTCAACCTGCAGGCGGCGTTCCTGTCGCCGCCGGTGGCGATGTCGGCGTTCTACCTGAAAGGCGTCGCGCCGAAGCACGTCACGCTGAACCAGATTTTTTCGGGCATGATGCCCTACATGTTCATCGTGATCATCTGCATGGTCATCATGTACATCTGGCCCGGCATGACGCTGTGGCTGCCGCGGTATCTGTACGGGGGGTGAGGCGGGGCGGAGCGGTTACCCCCCGGCACCTCATGGTGAGGAGCATGACGGCAGCGCCTTGCGCTGCTGGCATGCGTCTCGAACCATCAGGCACACTTCCTGATGCCAGCGGATCATGTTTAGGTAGACCGACGCGGCGTCCCGTTCCGAGGAACTCGCCCATGGCAAAGAAACTTCCGCCAATTCATCCCGGCGAAATCCTGCGGGAAGAATTTCTCGTTCCGCTCAAGCTGACACCTTACGCGGTTGCGGCTGCGCTGAACGTGCCGCGCACCCGGATCGAACGCATTGCGAGCGAGGAAAAGCCGATTACGGCCGACACCGCGCTGCGGCTCGGAAAATTCTTCAAGACCGGTGCTGCGTTCTGGATGAACATTCAGGCGCGCTTCGATCTCGAAACGGCGGAAGACGTGCTGGCGCCGCAGATCAGGAAGATCGCGTCTTACGAGGCGGCGTGAGAGCGAAGCTCGAATTCGGGGCACCTCCTGACCGGGCGGAAATATTTATCGCACTGTCACCGCAATCAGAATTAGGCATGACACTGTGGCTGCCGAGGTATCTGTACGGAGGCTGAGGCGGGCGGATGCCCGCATCGGATCATCGGAGATCGGCTGATATCATTCCCCCGCTGGTGACGTCGGCCACCCGGGTTGCAGGATGGGTCAGGACGCGGGCGAAGCCCTCCATTAATATCAATCCGGGCTGAACGTTCTCGCGCGCCGATACGACATACCCGACAGGAACTCGCCGTCATCAAGCCTCGTTCCCGGGGCCGACCGTCAGCCGGCCGCCGCGATCCGTGCCCTGTCTCAGGTGAGTTGATCATGCCCCGCGCCACCGACGCCATCCATCTGGGATTGATGCTCACGGCGCTGGGCGTCACCTATCTCATTCCGTTCGAGCTGCTGCTGCTGTCCTATGTTGTGCTCGGTCCGGCGCATTACTTCACTGAAATTTCGTGGCTGCACGACCGCAAGTATTTCCTGCCGCATCGCAGCATCCCGATCGTGCTGGCCGCCGTCGCCGTGATCGCCGCTTTGGTCGACAGCGCATCCTGGTTCGGCTTCGTCATGTGGGGAGCCTTCGTGGTGTGCGCGCTGCTGGCCGCAGCCACCACCGCGCTGCAGGGCACCGCGCTGATGATGGTCGCGATCGGGCTGACCATCGTGATGGCCATGAACGGACCGTCGCTGGCCGTGCTCGGCATCCTGCTGCCGACCCTGATCCACGTGTCGCTGTTCACGCTGGTGTTCATGACGCTGGGGGCGCTCAAATCCGGCAGCCGGATGCAGGCGGTGCTGGTCGTGCTGTATGTCGCCGCGATCGGGCTGCTGCTGGCGGTGCCGCCGTCGGCCGCGACCCAGGTCCCGGCCTTCGCCAGGGTCGGACAGGAATATTTCGGCAATGTGGCGCCGGCGCTGGGACGACTGTTCGGCGTGGCGAACCTGAAGCTCGACACCGGCCTGACCGCCCTGCTCGCCTTCGTCTACACCTACCATTATCTGAACTGGTTCATCAAAGCCGAGGTGATCCGCTGGGCCGATATTCCGGCAAGGCGGCTGGCGCTGATTGCCGCGGCAAGTGCGGCGTCCACGGCGCTGTATTTTTACGACTATACGTTCGGCTTCACCGTGCTGCTGGCGCTGAGCCTGGTCCATGTCGTGCTGGAATTCCCGCTCAACAGCCTGGCCGTACGGCAGCTCGGCGGCGCGATCAGCCAGGCTGTGCGACAGAAAGCCCACCGCCGCGCGTGATACGGGGGCAAGGTTCCGGCCATATCCAGCAATGGAATTCGACGTACGACGACAGCGCGCATGGGTAACCGGCTCCCGGCCTTGAACCGCGCACGCAGGGAAAAGGCCCCGCGATGCTTGACGCATCCGGGGCCCTTTCTGTTTGCGAGCGCTTGCCGAAGCAGTTGATCAATGCCTGGACATCGGCAGCTCGACGATGGCGCCGGTCGGCTGCGGCTCGTGCGGCGCCAGCTTGGTGAGATTATCGCCGCTCCAGTTCGCGAGATTGACGACCCGGGCGGTCTGAACGCCTCCCCGCGGCGCCCCGTCAGCCGGCTCCAGAATATTCAGGCCATTGCTGTCGAGCAAGAAAGTGTGCTCGCCGAACAATTCGTTCAGTTCGGGAATCGCGGGATGATTGTCGGGAAGAGCCTGGACTTCGAACTGGCTCATGGTTCGCTCGACCTGTGCGGAATTCAGCTTCATCGCTCCGTCCTTTCGATTGGGTTTGCCGGGTTGGGCTACGACGCAGGGCGCCACGCGCTGCGTGCTTTCGTTCCCTTGAGATCCCGTGATCTGGCTGAGCTACGCAGCAACGGCGCGACGGTAACAGCCGCGCCATGGCGCCTTGGGCCGCGTACTCGATTGCGAGCCCACGGCGCGCAATCACCAGCGACAGAGTGATCGGCTTTTTTGGCGGTTGTGTGTTTCGGCGATGCCTCAGCCGGCCTGTCGGTATGTCATTTCGTCGCGGCTGACGAAAAATGCGGCACCACTCGCGGCCTACTGTTTGCGCGGATCGTCGGCCGGATTCACATAGGTGATGCCTCGCGGCCCCATGCCGTGCAGCTGGATGACGGTTTCTTCCGGAAAGAACGCGTAGTGAATCATGCCTTTGGCGACAAAGGAACAGCCACCGGCCTTGATCGTCTCGCCCTTGACCTCGTCATAATTGTCGCCGGCGGCGATATGGAAGCTGCCTGACATGACCGTCACGTTCTCGTCATGAGGGTGGGTATGCGCCGCAATCGTAAAATCCTTCGGCACCTTCAGGCGAACGACATACGGCCCTTCCCTGGTCGGGTCGCCTTTGATGACCGCGAGCTGGGCGCCCTTGGCATAGGCCGCCGCGGCCCTCCATTGCAGCGCCTCGGGCTGCACCGTTGCGTACTGGTCGTCGCCGGCATTGGCAAAGGTGGGAAGCGCGGCCGCAGCCAGCACGGCAAGAACAATCGACTGACGCATGAGGGCTCCTTTTTCGATGTTGTGGCGGAGCACGATGCGGAAATCGGCGACGCGCCGCGTCCTCCGTTCGAGGGAGGTTGCGTCATGGAAACCGGGCGAGCGCACGGCCTGGCACCACTCCGGGCTGCATGACGGCGGATGACGCCTTGGGCTTGAACCGCGCTGCGCACTGTCACCGTCATTGCGGTCTTGATCGACTGCCGGCTTTTTCGTTTCGGGCGACGGGCGTCTGCCGGGCGCATACCCGTTGCGCGCGGGCATCGGAATTACATTAACCTGGTCTTAGAGCTAATCATGTCGATGATGTTTCTCGCGAACACTCTGGGAGAGACTCCTCTCATGCTCAAGGACGGAACTTATGCGGCGTGGTTCAACACCCCGTTCGGCCAGGGTACCGGCATCGTCCATCTCGCCCACGGAAAGATCTGGGGTCGTGACGGTGTCATGACCTATGACGGCATTTGCGACGTGGATGGAAATCGATTTACCGCGACCGTCACGACAAGAAGGCACACCGAAGGACTGCCAACCGTGTTCGGCGACGAACAGGAAGTCGAGTTGAAGCTTGAGGGAACCTGCGCCGGCAAAGTGGCCACCTATGTGGGAACGACGGAACAGTTTCCAGGCGTGCTCCTGGAGGGAATGCTGCTTTTCAGCGAACAACAGCCGCGGGCGGCAGAGGTGCCGATGCCAAAATTCGTCCCCGGCAGACTCCCGAAACTGCCGAAGCGCTCCCGCTGATCAGGCATCACGGGCTGCACCGCGCCGGAACAGGCAGTGGCGGACAGCATCGCACGCGAACAAAAGCCGCCCGGAGGCGGCTTTCCACTCGCTGGCGAAATGATGGGTGATCAGACCGTCATCAATGCCGGCTTCGACTGCCGACGATAGGCCATGAAGCCCACGCCAGCGAAGCCGAGGATCATCATCGCCCAGGTCGAAGGCTCGGGTACGGCGCCGGCGACCTCATTGGTGACGCCCGAGCTGAAGAACAACTGGTACTGGTCCGCATTCGGCGACGCGATCGTAAAAATCGGATCGACGAAGGCCGAGAGATCGGCGACCCCACCGGCATAGATATTGGTTTGAACCCAGGCCGTCAGCGACACGTTGTAGTAGGTATTGGTCTGGAACGTGAATTGGTCATCGATCGACCAGCTCGCTGGCGACAGGGTGGCAATATCGTTGCCGAAAACATTGCTGCTTCCTCCGAAAAAATTCGAGGGACCTCCGGTTATGTTAAATCGAGAGTATAACTCAGTTGTGCCACCTCCAGGAGGGGTGTGATATCCGGCAGAGGTTGTAACCGAAACGCCGCCCTGCGCGAGTACATCGAGCAGCACGCTGGTGGTGCTCGCGCTGCCGATATACATTTTATAGTTCAGCACCGTGACCGCGCGCGCCCCCACACCGCCGTCATACCCGGTGCCCGGTCCAGCCGCCAGATGCACACTTACATTGGCTGATTGATTGTTGCCGGCTGTGACCTCACCGCTCGCCTGCCCGCCATTACTGTAGGTGTACGACGTGCTGTAGTTTCCCGGCGCCGTCACTGCCTGGTTATTGGGATTGCCGCTGACGTTGCTGGTCAGGGTGATGTTGCCTGTTACCTGAAGCGAACCCAGCGTTGCCGGATTTGGCAACACAATATCGGCCTTTGCAGCGGCCGACGTAATGACAATGCACGACAAAGCTAACGCGATTTTTTTCATGATCTTGGCCCACTCGGCTGGTTAATTTAAATTGAACGAGAGTTTAAGCTTCAAAGTAACCAATTTTTAATTTTCAGCGGTCGCTCGTCAATCAGCTATCGCCACCGCCTCAATCGAACGGTTGAGAGACCTTCGTCTAAACCGCGCATCGGCTTCCAATAGTCTCAATGAACTTGTTTGCGCCGGGTCGAATACGCGTTGGGCGGTTCAACACTCGCATCATTTCGAATGCATGCGCGCATTGGTTATCGGCTTCGAGCGCCTGAGGGCGCGAGGTCCCGATCCACGCGCCGATACGAAATTGCGGCGGCAATACCTGATCGGCTCCAGCTCGCCGAATATGCCGCCGCGGCAGACTGGCAGCCCCCGAAAAACTGCGGGCTAAGTGTGCTCGAGCTTGCAACAAATTTGAATCATCTGTGAGGCAATTGGAGTCCGCTATTTTCACGCGCGGCCGGTAACAGATGCCGAACAACCTTCTGTCGGCCGGCCTCAAGGCAAAGCATCCGAGACCCATCATGACCATGTTAACCTCCCTGATCAGCGAAATTCAGAACACTGCGGTATCCGGGCTCACGAAACGGCAGTTGAGGGCGCTCACGCGCATCACCGACCTGTTCGTCGCCGGATCCGGTCGTCATTCGAAAAAGCAGATCGAGCTGTTCGACGAGGTGTTCAAGACCCTCGTTGCCGCGATCGAGCTGGAAACCCGGGTCAAGCTCGCACGTCGTGTCGCAACCGATCCGGACGCGCCGGCAAGGCTGGTTCGGGCGTTTGCCTTCGATGACGCCATCGCCGTGGCCGCTCCGGTTCTCAGCCAGTCGGAAGCGCTCAGCGACTCCGACCTCGTCGACAACGCCCGCACCCAGGGCCAGGGTCATCTTCAGGCCATCGCGGGCCGTCGAACGATCAGCGAAGCGATCACCGAAATCCTCATCGAGCGCGGCGAACCCGAGGTCGTGCGTACCGTCGCGGACAACGCCGGCGCCCGTTTTTCGGATGGCAGCTTTCACGAGCTGGTCGCGCGCGCCGTCGACGATGCCCAGCTCGCGCTGCGGGTCGGCATGCGGGATGACATTCCCCGGCATCACTTCCTGAAGCTTCTCGAGACGGCCTCGGCTTCGGTCTGCGCCAGGATCCGGGCGGCTAATCCGAGGCTTGCCGATGCCGTGAAGGATGCGGTGACCGAGGTGGTCGACGACATCAATCTGGAGCTTCGCAACAAGTCGCGGGATCACGCCAAGGCCAAGTGGCGGGTGAAGCAAATGCAGAACTGGCATGACCTCGGCGAAGGCAGCGTCCATGCGGCCGCGCGCGCGCAAAATTTCGAACGCGCGGCCATGGCGCTGTCGGTTCTCGCCAACTGTCCGATCGAGACCGCCGAACGGGCGATCCTCAACGAGAACCCCGGCGTGGTGCAGGTCATCGCCAAGGCCGCCGGCTGCTCCTGGGCCACGGTCAAGGCGCTGTTGCTGATGCGGGCAGCGGACCGCAGGATGTCCGAACGGGATATCGCGCAGGCACGCGAAGACTTTGAACGGCTGGAGACCCGGACGGCCAAATGCGTCCTCGAATTCCACCGCAAGCGCCGCAACATGCGCAGCATGACGATCCCGCTTGTGGTCCAGGACGCCGCGGCGGAGCCGGCAGCGCTGGCGGGTTAGATTCGCCCGCACCGGCGGCGCGGCGGCCATCCCGGG
Source organism: Pseudomonadota bacterium (assembly GCA_040390145.1). GTDB lineage: Bacteria > Pseudomonadota > Alphaproteobacteria > Rhizobiales > Xanthobacteraceae > Bradyrhizobium. Next base: position 131,819 of record JAZJYY010000053.1, on the reverse strand, counting down.
CCGCCCGCGGGCGTCGACGTCGAACTTGAGCCCAAACAGCGTCAATCGGCGAATTCTGCTTCCAGAGCGTCCGCTTGCTTTCGGCCGCCGTCAGCGCGGAGTGAATGAAGGCTGCGATCGGGATAATTTGGCTCACGACCTGCTGCTCGTTCGTGTAGAGATGATTCTCGGGACATGTGCGAGGTCGAGTCGTGAAGCTGATCGCAATGATGACGCTGGTCGGCTGCGCCGGACTTGTGGGCCTGGCGCCGCCGGCGCGTTCCGATGATCTGGCCGCGCGCTTCGATGGCGCCTATGTCGGTTTGAATGTCGGCGCGGCCTTCGGCAATAGCCGCTTCACGACCGCGCCGAATTGCGTGCCCGATGCCGCCGATGGCGTATTTTGCGTTTTGCCGCCTGATCCCTCGGCGGCGAACGGCACAACCGTGGCGGCAAGCGGAACGGGCCGGCTGCAATCGACCGGATTCAGCGGAGGCGTGCAAGCCGGCTACAACTGGCAGGCCGGCACGCTGGTATATGGTGCCGAGGCCGATGTCGGCGCGTTCTCGCTACGCAAGTCGGTCACGTCGAGCGGCACGTTTCCGAGCGCCTTCCTCGGCACGCAGTACAGCGTGACCGAAAGCATGAATGCCGACTGGCTCGCCACGTTTCGCGGACGGATTGGCGTAACGATCAGGCCCGACATCCTGCTTTACGCGACGGGCGGCCTCGCCCTCACCCGGTTCAGCTTCAACAGCAGCTATCGTGACAACGCGATCGACGCGACATTCCCGGGCGGCACCGGCTCCGGCGGCACGTCCGGGTTACGGACTGGGTGGATTGCCGGCGGCGGCGCGCAATGGGCGGTGAACAGGACCTGGTCGGTGAGAGCCGAGTATCTCTATGTGGATTTCGGTTCGGTGTCCGTGGCCGTCCCGCTCAGCAATACGCCTGCCTTCACCCAGGTCATGCAGGTCGGCGCAGACCTGCGCGCCCACATCGCCCGCATCGGCCTCGATTATCGTTTTTGAGGGCGCGAGGTTTCGGATTCCCGCGATGCTGAATGGCCGCGGCAAAATGCTCTAGGCCGTAGCATGGGTCGAGCGATCACGTTTGCAGAAGCTCAATCCATCGAAGGTGAAAGCGAAACCCGTCGACGCAATCCCGGCACGCGATGGGTTTTCGCAAGAGCTCACCATCCTGCGGGCCAGGCAACTTCAACCTTTCGGTTGATTGACAGCTAACTGCTCCCCTCCGATAATTTTTAACAAATTTTTAATAGGGAGCATTTGAAATGTCGTTAATTAAACACGCGATTTTCGCATCGGCGGCAGCTGCCTTTTTCGCGGCCGCCGTTCCAGCTCAGGCCATCATCATCAACATTGACGCTACCGTCTCCGGTTGTAGCGGTGGAAACGCCTGCAGCATGGGCGCACAATATTTGCCGCCCAACGCGACCGTCAATCTGATCAATCCGCAGACGTATACGTTCGGACCGGGCACCTATACCATCACCAATGGCGACCTGACCGGAAACTATTCGGCCTGGCGATATAATGGTGCCGCCAACTGGGTATGGAATTTCGGCATCACGACCGACAATGGCAACGGCACCGGCAACGTGTTCTTTGTCGGCGGGTCCGGCGGCATTTATTCAACCCAGGCCGGCTCGGCCGGGGCGCATGCCGGCAATTATGGTGGTCCGGGTGGTCCCGTGCTTCCGCTGCTGGATCCGACAGGCGGCCCGGACAATTACCTCGCCACGTTTACCCTGGCCTCCACGACCACGCTGAATTTCTTCGTCCTCGATTACTATGGACCCGACAACGCCGGCGGCGTTTCGCTCAACATCGCCGGCGGCGTTCCCGAGCCCTCGACCTGGGCCATGATGATCCTGGGATTTGCTGGCGTTGGGTTCGTCGCCTATCGGCGGCGAAGGGTCGGCGCGCTGGCAGCCTGATCAAATCGAGCAACAGGAAGTCGCTGCGGCGGCCTCTTCGCATCATGCAGCGACGGCGTTCAACATGGATGAAACTCAACGACAGCTCCGCAAGGTCCAACTCGCCGGGATACAGACCGCCCTGCAAGCGGCCCTGGAAGACCTGGACGACCTCGACCGGAGAGCGGCTGAAAAGCAGTCCCGCCAGCGCCTTCCGGTGCCGACCAGTCGTCTGGCCAACCAGATCGCACTCGGAATGAACAAGGCCGGCCTCGCATCGTATAATTAGCCGCGAAGATCGCGGCTTCAGGCTGCAGCGGGCTGACGGGTTGCCATTGGCGGATGGGTTGAGCGATCGCTTCTGAAGAAGTTCGATCCATCGAAGGCGGAAGCGAAACCCGTCGAGGCAATCCCTGCATGCGATGGGTTTTGCAAGGGCTCAACCCACCCTGCGGGCTCGGCGTCCCATCCACCGCGTCGTTATGGCGTACGAAATTTGCCCAGCGCCTCACGCGTGCCCGTCGACAAGATCAGGGTTTTCTCATCCAGTCGTTGAAGACCATCCGAATAGGAATACGGATCGGTGGGGTCGGCGGGACGGGCGATTTGAAGCTGCTTCAATGCGGCCGGCACAAGTTCCTTGGCCAGGCGTTGCGCCAGCCTTTTTCTCGATTCGAAGGGCTCACCGGTCACATCTTTCTGCATCCGCGCATAGGATAGCAGGCTGAGCAGGTTTCCCTCGACGACGGCCGCTCCGCTGAACAAGAAATTGACGTCGCCCGAATAGATGTCCTGGCCCGAGACCCCGACGTACATCGTTCGAGGGTCGTCATTCCGAAATGGTTTCAGAATGGCGCCAAGCTGGGCGAGATATCGGCCTGCGTCGTATTGACCGGGTTTTTCTGCAAGCGATTTCAGAAGATTCGCAGTCCAGTATCGTGCCAGTGGATCATCCCTCGCGGCATGCTTGGCGAGCTCGGTTGCGTAGCGGTCTTTGCTCCATCCTCCGAAGTCGACAGGACCACCGGATTTTTGAACGATCATTCGGCGCATGTCCCGCTCACCGTAGACCCGCTCCGGCGCCTGCCAGTTCCAGTCGACCGGCAGCCTTGCAAGCTTTACGGGAAGCTCGAGGCTCGAGGAGAGCTGACGAGCGGCTTCTTCGATCAACCGGATGTCGCACGGTGGAAGCGGAACCAACACCACCTGAAGGCCTCTCAATCCTCTTTCCAGGACAGGCAGTGCTTCGAGCTTCGGCTCGGCCAGTCCGGTTATCCTGGCGGCACGCGCACGCAGCCTTTCGTCCTCCGCATTGTCCCATACGACGAGCGCGCTCGCACGGGCGGCCGTAGTGTCTTTGGTCATTTCCGCAAAATCGATTTGCGCGCCGAGATTTGACGGCGCCCAGGCGATCAACTGAGCGAGCACCGCGAGTGCCTCATCGTTTTTCTTCGCCGAGCGCAGATCGCGGGCATGTTGCGCGATTTCGTTGGACCAGATGCCGGTATCCACGTTCCCGCGTTGTCTGGCATCTTCGTAGCGGCGCCTGTTGAGGACGCTGCGCACTTCGGAAATGTACGACTCTTCGGCGGCAGGCGAAGTCTGTCGGATCACGCGGGTCCATACTTCGACTGCGGCTGGAAGCTTTGCGAAGTACACCAGGATGGATTTTGAATCATCGCTCCATGCAGCGACATATTCGGAGGCGGATACGACCCGGAATGCTCCGCCGGCGCCCATCCGTTCACTGTGCCGCTTGAGATTGGTTTCCAGCAACGCAGCGCATTGCACCCGCTCGCAGGGCACTTGCTCGATCGTGACGGAAACCGAGCCTTGGTTCTCGAATACCGCGCGTTTGACGCCGTCCTTTTCACCTTGCGAAATCGGCGCGAGCGGCTTTCCTTCGTAATGAAGCGCATCGAGATAGTAAGGCGGCAGAAAGCCCGGCGATTGCGCACCAACTGCGGACGCAAACAAGCCAAGCATCACGGACAGGCAGCAGCCAATTCGAACCATCATGGGATTGCCAGTGCGCGATACGGATGAAACGCCGCTATTACTCGCACGGAAATCGAGCCCGTTCTATCGCTAGTTGCGGCAGCCCGTAGGGATTACGGGAATTTCGGGGGCGTTTCGGTGACAGTGCACTCATTTGACACGTCTGATACGCAGCGCCTTCCTTAATCCGCGCCAATGAATTCGGCCATACCAGGCTGCGCGCGTTCGATGGCCGCCAGCAGCTTCGGTAGCAGCGGTTGCAAGTCGGCAAGCCGATTGGATGTCGCGCAAAGCAAGATCACCGCGAGCGGGTACGAACCCAGGTTCTGTTGAAAAGACAGATTCCGATCCACCGTAACAAAATATCGAATTCGGCTGCCGCGAGCGCCAGCAATTCTCCGCTCTTGATGGTCGTCCAGCCCATCTGGCGGGCGGTCTTCACGCCATGTCCGGAAATACCGCGGGCGAGGCGCCAATCGACGCATTCGTCGATCAGAATTCTCACGAGGCCGCATCGACCATTCGCGCCCTGGCTTCCTCCAGGAATGCGATCACCTGCTGCCCCGTCACCGACGGAAACCCTTCGAGGAAATCGTCAATCGACTCGCCGGCTTCGAGATAGTCGAGCAAGGTCTGCACCGGGACTCTGGTCCCGTGAAACACGGCGGAGCCGCCCATGATGTCGGGGCTGCATGAGATGATCGGCTGTTTCATGACCTGAGATTGCACCTCGGCTCAGGCGACGGGCAACGAAGGTGCGTAGCGTCGAAGGAGAAGTCAACCAGTCGTTCTAAAATGGTGCCCGGGGGCGGGATCGAACCACCGACACTGCGATTTTCAGTCGCATGCTCTACCAACTGAGCTACCCGGGCACTGCCCGGCAATGGCCCGGGAGCGCCGGTTTATAGTCAGGCCGGGGGGGCATGTCCACCCGGCTTCGCCTTTCGGCTTCGCCGGGCGCGGCCCGCTTGCCATGTTCAGCCAAATTGTTGGGAAATCAGGCTTATTTGCCGCGGTTCACGCGGCCGGCGCGGCCCTGCCGGCGACACCCCGTATCTTTGCATGGGCTCGTTTTCGATATTTTGCTAATCGGCCTCTTCGTCGGCCTCGGGGCGGCCCGGAACGACGTAGGAGCCGCTCAGCCAGCGGTTCAGGTCGACGTCGCGGCAGCGCTCGGAGCAGAACGGCTTGGAGGCCTCCACGGCCGGCTTGCCGCAGATCGGGCACTTCCTGGCGGCGCCCTGGCCGGGAGCACCCGGTTTGGGCGGCTCAGCTGGCATTGAGCCAGCCGAAGCGGATCGGATAGCCCTCGCCGCCAAGCAGCGTCACCGTCTCGTAGAGCGGCAGGCCGACGATATTGGTGTAGGAGCCGACCATCTTGACCACGAAAGAGCCGGCGATGCCCTGCACGGCGTAGCCGCCGGCCTTGCCGCGCCATTCGCCGGAGCCGATATAGGCTTGGATATCGTCCTCGCTGAGACGCTTGAAGCGCACCCGGGTCTCGATCAGGCGCTGCCGAAAAGCCTGCTTCGGCGTCACCAGGCAGATCGCGGTGTAGACCCGGTGGTTGCGCCCGGACAGCAGCCGCAGGCACTGCGAGGCCTCGTCGACCAGATTGGCCTTGGGCAGGATGCGGCGGCCGACCGCGACCACGGTGTCGGCGGCGAGAATGAAGGCGCCGCGCAGTTCGTCGTCGAGCTGCACCGATTTGAGCGCGGCGTCGGCCTTGGCGCGGGCCAGCCGATTGGCGCAGGCGCGCGGCAGCTCGCCCCGCTTCGGGGTCTCGTCGACATCGGCCGGACGCAGCGCGTCGGGCTCGATGCCGGCCTGGTTGAGCAGGCTGAGCCGTCGCGGCGAACCGGAGGCGAGAACGAATTTGGGACGGCCTAGCATGCGGGGATTCGTCGGCGGGAGGGCGGGGCGGAATTTGCGCGGAACCTATCGGAAGGCATTCGGTGAAACAACCACCGATGTCGCCGGTAAACGGGCGCGACTCCGCCGGAACAAGGCTCGGCGCGCTCCCTCTCCCGCGCTTGCGGGGGAGGGTCGGGGTGGGGGCCTGCGTCAGCGGCGGGACTCGCGGAGAGAGCCCCCACCCGCCTCGCCTCGGGCGGCGCTTCGCGCCGACCCTTGGGCTCGGCACCCTCCCCCGCAAGCGGGAGAGGGAAGGAACACGGCCTCGCGGTGTTCTACCCGCTCGCGGCGCCGACCTTGGAAAACCGCTTGCGGATGCGCAGTAGCAGGGTGTCGCAGACCTCGCGATAGGCCTGCAGCTTCTGCTCGCGGTTGCCTTCGGCGCCGGTGGGATCGTGGGTCGGCCAGTATTCGACGTCGGCCGCCACGGTGCGGGTCAGCTCCAGCGCCTTGTGGTGCGCCTCGGGCGACAGCGTGATGATGAGGTCGAAATTCAGCCCCTCCCAGTCGTCGAGTTCCTCGAACGTGGTCGGCTTGTGGCCGGATATATCCTGGCCCAGTTCCGCCATCACCGCGACCGCGAAAGGATCGAGCTCGCCTTTGCGGACGCCGGCGGATTTCACGTAGAGCGCGTGCGGAAACATCTGCTGCAGCAGGCTTGCGGCCATCGGCGAGCGCACGCTGTTGAGACCGCATGCGAACAGCACGGCCTGCGGGGTGCGCGCGCGCGGCGGCGTCTCCATGGGAGACTAGCCCTTCCAGTGCAGAACGGTGATCAGCGTGAACAGCCGGCGGGCGGTTTCGAAATCGAGCCGCACCTTGCCTTTCAGCCGTTCCTGCAGGGTGCGCGAGCCCTCGTCGTGGATGCCGCGGCGGCCCATGTCGATGGCCTCGATCTTGTCCGGCGTGGCGGTGCGGATCGCCTGGTAATAGCTGTCGCAGATCATGAAATAGTCCTTCACGATCCGCCGGAACGGCGTCAGCGACAAGAGATGCGCCACCACGGGCGTGCCGTCCTCGCGGCGGATGTCGAACATCAACCGGTTGCCGGTGATGCCGATATGCAGGGTGAACGGCCCGTGGTCGGCGCCCTCGGGCGCGAACAGGTTCTTTTCCACGAGGTCGTAGATCGCGATCGCCCGCTCATGCTCGATATCGGGCCCGGAACGCCCGATCGATTCCTCGTCGAGCGTGACCGCCACGATGCGATTGTCGGAATCCTCGTCTGGCGGGAGCTGGGTCATGACAGGTTGAGGCGCAGTCCCACTGAGCGCGCATGGGCATCGAGGCCCTCGGCCTTGCCCAGCGTCATCGCCGCCGGTCCCAGTGCCCGCAACTGGTCCGGCCCGCATTTCAGGATCGACGTTCGCTTCATGAAGTCAAGTACGCCGAGGCCGGAAGAGAACCTTGCCGAGCGCGCGGTCGGCAGCACGTGGTTGGAGCCGCCGACATAGTCGCCGATCGCCTCGGGGGTGTGGGGGCCGAGAAAGATCGCGCCGGCATTGCGGATCCGCGCCGACAAAGCCTCCGGATCCCGCGTCATGATCTCCAGGTGCTCCGCGGCGATGGCATTGGCCAGCGGCACCGCCTCATCGAGGTTTTTCACCAGGATGATGGCGCCGAACTGGTCCCACGAGGCCCGCGCGATATCGGCCCGCGGCAGCGTGGCGAGTTGCGATTGCACCGCGCGCTCGACCTCGTCGGCGAGCCGCACGCTGTCGGTGATCAGGATCGACTGCGCGTTGACGTCGTGCTCGGCCTGCGCCAGCAGGTCGGCCGCGATCCAGCCGGCATTGCCTGTATCATCCGCGATGACCAGCACCTCGGAGGGGCCGGCGATCATGTCGATGCCGACCTTGCCGAACACCTGCCGTTTGGCGGCGGCGACATAGGCGTTGCCGGGGCCGACGATCTTGGCCACGGCTGCGATGGTCGCGGTGCCATAGGCCAGTGCGGCCACTGCCTGCGCGCCGCCGACGCGGTAGATTTCGGTGACGCCGCCGAGATGGGCCGCCGCCAGCACCAGCGGATTGAGCTTGCCGTCCGGCGACGGCACCACCATCACCACGCGCGGCACGCCGGCGACCTTGGCGGGCACCGCATTCATCAGCACCGAGGACGGATAGGCCGCGGTGCCGCCCGGCACATAGAGCCCGACCGCGTCGATCGCGCTCCAGCGCCAGCCGAGCTCGACGCCGAGCGCATCGGTGAAACGCTCGTCCTTCGGCAATTGCCTGGCGTGAAACACCTCGATGCGGTCGCGGGCAAAGGCCAGCGCGTCGAGCGTTTTGGCGTCGCAGGCCTTCACCGCGGCGTCGATTTCGGACGGGGTCACCCGGAGGCCGCCGGCGTCGAGTTCGAGCCGGTCGAATTTGCGCGTCGCCTCGATCAGCGCGGCGTCGCCACGCGCGGCCACGTCGTCGACAATGGCGCGGGTCGCCGCCTCGATATCGGCCGATACCTCGCGCTTGGCGCCGAGAAAGCCCTGGAATTGGCGGGCAAAATCGGCGCTGCTATGGTCGAGACGAACGGGCATGGCGGCTTTCCAAGGGACTACTGCTCAATGGCGCGGCGACAAACCGCCGTCAACCCTTAGGCCGGTTCTTCGTCATTCCGGGATGGTGCGCCAGCACCAGACCCGGAATCTCGAGATTCCGGGTTCATCGCTGCGCGATGCCCCGGAATGACGGGCCTTCTCACGCCCCCAGCCCCGATTCCGCGTCTTCACCGAGATCGGCGGCGCCGAGATCGTCGCCGCCGAGGTCGGTCAGCTCGCATTCGAGGCATTCGACATCGAGCCGCAGCGCCCCGCCATGGGCGAACAGCAGCAGCGCGCTGCCGCCGGGGGCTTCACCGGGATGAAACTCGATTCCCACAAGCTCAAGGGCGGCCTGCGGGGCCTGCAGATCGATATTGCGCGACTTGCACGACAGCACCCGGTCGAACCGCAGCGCCGCGATCAGGCGGCGCGGCGAGGTTTCGCCCGCCAGCGTCTGTTCCCAGTCCAGCCTGAGCATGCCGACCACCAGCCGCTTTTCGCCCTGCCGCCAGACGATGTCCGACGCCTGCACCCTTGCATCCTGCACATGCGCCGAGATCACCGCGAGATCGTCGGCGTCGAGTGCGATCAATTTGAGCTGGGCGTTCACCGCTGATGCCTTATCGTTTGCGCCCTACCCGCTGATACGTTCGATGGTGGCGCCGCAGGCCGACAATTTGTCCTCGAGCCGCTCAAAACCGCGGTCGAGATGATAGACCCGGTTGACCATGGTCTCGCCCTCGGCAGCCAGCCCGGCGATCACCAGCGACACCGAAGCACGCAGGTCGGTGGCCATGACGGGCGCGCCGCGCAGCCTGGCGATGCCGTCGATGGTGGCAGTTTCGCCGTCGAGGCTGATCCGCGCGCCGAACCGCGCCAGCTCCTGCACATGCATGAAGCGGTTCTCGAAGATCGTCTCGGTGATATGCGAGGCGCCGCCGGCGCAGGCCATCAGCGCCATCAGCTGCGCCTGCAGATCGGTCGGAAAGCCCGGAAACGGCGCGGTCGATACCGTCACTGGCTTGAGGCCGGCGCCATTGCGGGCAACCCGGATGCCTTCATTGTCGACCGTGATGACCGCGCCGGCCTGGGTCAGCACGTCGAGCGCCGATTGCAAAAGCTCCGGCCGCGCCCCGGCCAGCAGCACGTCGCCGCCGGTCATCGTCACCGCCATCGCATAGGTGCCGGTCTCGATCCGGTCAGGCAGCACGGTGTGCCGCGCGCCGTGCAGTTTGGCCACGCCCTCGATCACGATACGGGATGTGCCGGCGCCGGAGACCCGCGCGCCCATCTTGTTGAGACAGTCGGCGACGTCAAGGATTTCCGGCTCGCAGGCGGCATTGGTGATGACAGTGGTGCCTTTGGCCAACGTCGCCGCCATCAGCGCGACATGGGTGCCGCTCACGGTCACCTTTGGAAAGTCGATCGCGGCGCCCTTGAGGCCGCCGGGCGCCCTGGCGATCACATAGCCGCCGTCGATGGTGATGCCGGCGCCGAGTTTCTCCAGCGCCATGATCAACAGATCAACCGGCCGGGTCCCGATGGCGCAGCCGCCGGGCAGCGACACTTTGGCCTCGTGCATCCGCGCCAGCAGCGGCGCGATCACCCAGAAACTGGCGCGCATTTTCGACACCAGCTCGTAGGGCGCGGTGGTGTCGATGATGTTCGCCGCCGAGATATGCAGGGTCTGGCCCTGATATTCGCGATCGCCGGGGCGTTTGCCGGCCGACATGATATCGACGCCGTGATTGGAGAGAATACGCTGCAGATTGACGACGTCGGCCAGCCTCGGCACGTTGTCGAGGATCAGCGTCTCCTCGCTCAGCAGCCCCGCGATCATCAATGGCAGTGCGGCATTCTTCGCGCCCGAGATCGGAATCGTGCCATTGAGCTTGCTGCCGCCGACGATGCGAATGCGATCCATGCCAAATCCTGCTTTTTGCTATGCACAGGGTATAGGCCGAAGGGCTGTCCAAGGCAAAATCTTTGGAATTTGAGGTATTTTGATGGGCTTGAGCGGCAGGCCGGTCGCTACATGCACGGCAAAGACCCCTCACGGCGATGAGCGCTCCCTCGCAGAACTACGGAGAAACGTCAGATCCTGGCATTGGTCTATTTTGCTCACCGCCAACCATTTGATTCCGCACTGTACCAATTAAGAGACAATCTCCGGGGGCGCGACGCGTAGGCTGTCACATCAATTGATTCGCCGCCGCGGAATCGACCCAGGGGACATGTCATGCGCAAGCTTTTGCTCGGTACCGTCGGCGCGCTCGCCATGGTCACATCGGCCTCGGCCGCCGACATCGCGGCCCGTCCCTACAGCAAGGCGCCTGTCATCGCGATGTACGACTGGAGCGGGTTCTACCTCGGCGCCAATGGCGGCTGGGGATCGAGCCAGAAATGCTGGGATTTCAGCAATGCGGCCGGCGCGTTCAATGTTTCCGAGGGCTGCCATGATGCAAAGGGCGGCACCGCCGGCGGCCAGGTCGGTTATCGCTTCCAGAGCTCCAGCATCGTGTTCGGCCTCGAAGCCCAGGGCAATTGGGCTGATTTCAAGGGCAGCAATGTGAGCATCCCGTTCCCGGCCGTCACCAACGCCACGCACGTCAACGCCTTCGGACTGTTCACAGGCCAGATCGGCTACGCCTTCAACAACGCGCTGCTGTACCTGAAGGGCGGCGCCGCGCTGACGTCCGATCGCTATTGGGGCTATCTGACCGCCAACGGCCTCCAGATCAGCAACACCGTCAACGACACCCGCTGGGGCGGCGTGATCGGCGTCGGCCTGGAATATGGTTTTGCGCCGAACTGGTCCTTCGCCGTCGAATACGATCACATGTTCATGCAGGACAGGTTCATCACCTTCACCAATAACGGCACACTCGCACCGGCAGGCACGGCTTACGCCAGCGACCGCATTCATCAGGACGTCGACCTCGTCACCGCCCGCATCAATTATCGCTGGGGCGGCCCGGTCATCGCCAGATACTGATCGGCGCACTGATGGTCCGGCCAATGCGGCAACCGCCGTCGTAAGTTTCGCTCGGCTGGTCGACGGCCCCCTCGATCTGGAATTCGTGCAGCCTGATGCAGGGCGAACGAAGGTCGGGGAAGCGAGGCTTCCCGGTTTCGATCTGCGAAGGCCGCTCGCCTATCATCTGATGTCCCGCTATTTAATGCATGTCCGACTTGTAGGGTTTTGTAGGGGCATGTCATGAAACCAGGCGCGTGCAAGGTCAGTCGCCGCACCCTGATCGCGGGCCTGGCGGCGTCTTTGGTCGCGCCGCATCGCGCGTTGGCTGCGACCATCGCCGACGCTGCGGGACGCGCCGTGACGATTCCGCCCAAGGTGACGCGGGTGTTTCCCGCCGGACCGCCGGCGGCGATCCTGCTCTATACGCTGGCGCCGGAGATGCTGATCGGCTGGCCGCGCGCCAACCGCAGGGAAGAGTGCGCCTACATGCTGCCTGAGATCTGCACCCGGCCGGAAGTCGGTCGCATCACCGGACGCGGCAACACCGCCAACCTCGAAACCGTACTGGCCCTGAAACCCGATCTGATCGTCGACATTGGATCGACCAGCGCCACCTTCGTCTCGCTGGCGGATCGGGTGCAGGAGCAGACCGGCATCCCCTATGCACTGCTGGACGGCCGCTTTGCCGCGATCGCCAAAACCTACCGTTCGCTCGGCGAATTGATCGGCCGCTCCGACGATGCCGAGAAGCTGGCGCGGTATGCGGAGGATACGCTGAAAACCATTCTCAGCCGCGTCGATTCGATTGCGACGGGCGACCGGCCAAGGGTCTATTACGCGCGCGGGCCGCGTGGGCTTGCGACCGGGCTCGGCGGTTCGATCAATGTCGAGACCATCGAGATGCTGGGCCGCAATGTCGCCGGCGAAACCCAGGGGGGGCTCGCCAATGTCTCGATCGAACAAATCCTGCTGTGGAATCCCGATGTCATCGTGACCATCGATCAGGAGTTCGCGGCATCGGTGCGCAGCGATCCGTCCTGGGCGGCGGTCAAGGCGGTGCGCGACAATCGCGTGCATCTGTCACCCAAGATGCCGTTCGGCTGGGTGGATTTTCCACCCTCTGCGAACCGGCTGATCGGGCTGTGGTGGCTCGCCAAGATTCTCTATCCGGAACGGTTTCCGGAAGATTTGCGCGCGCTGACGCAGAATTTTTACTCCCGGTTCTATCATGTGACGCCGTCAGCCGCGCAAATCGACCATGTACTTGCGGGCCGGGATTGATGGCGTTCGCCGCATGAACCCTACACGCTCCGCCGTGCCCGGATTTGCCATCGCCATCGCGGTGCTGATCGCGGGCCTGCTGCTGGCGCTGACCGTCGGCCGCTATCCGGTCGGCCTCGGCGACCTGCTCAGCGTGCTCTATGCCAAGGCAGCCGGCCACCGCGCCGACGTGGCGCCCGCGGTCGAAAGCGTGATCTGGCAGGTTCGCGGTCCGCGGGTGATCGCGGCGATGCTGGTGGGAGCGGCGCTCGCGGTCGCCGGCACCGCGTTCCAGGGGCTGTTTCGCAATCCACTGGTGTCGCCCGATATCCTGGGGGCGTCGTCGGGCGCGGCGCTCGGCGCCGTGGTCGGCATTTATCTGTCGCTCAGCGTGTTCGCGATCCAGGCGATCGCCTTCCTCGGCGGGCTGGTCGCGGTCGGCATCGTCTATGCGATCGGCGCGGCAGTGCGTTCGCGCGATCCGATCCTGGTGCTGGTGCTGACCGGCGTCGTGGTCGGATCGCTGTTCGGCGCCGGCGTCGGCCTCGTGAAATATCTCGCCGATCCCTACAATCAATTGCCGGCGATGACGTTCTGGCTGCTCGGCAGCCTGTCGGCGACCGGGGTTTCGGACCTGCTGCCGCTGTTCGGACCGGTAGCCATGGGGACGGCCGTGCTGATCGCGCTGCGCTGGCGCATGAACGTGATGTCGCTGCCGGAAGAAGAGGCGCGCGCGCTCGGCGTCGCCACCGGCCCGCTGCGCATTGCCATCGTCGCCGCCGCAACGCTGGTGACATCCGCCAGTGTCGCCACCGCCGGGATCATCGGCTGGGTCGGCCTCGTGGTGCCGCATCTGGCGCGGTCGCTGGTCGGCCCTGACTTCGCGCGGCTGTTGCCGGCGGCGGCGATCCTCGGCGGCGGCTATCTCTTGCTGATCGACACGCTCGCGCGCACCATGGCGCAGGTCGAGATTCCCTTAGGGATTCTCACCGCCGTGATCGGCACGCCGTTCTTCATCTGGCTGCTGGCCAGCGTGCAGAAGAACTGGTCATGATCCTCGAGGGCCAACAGCTGAGCATCGGCTATCCCGACCGCACGGTCGGCAGCGGCCTCGACGTGCAACTGGGGACCGGCGAGGTACTGGCGCTGCTGGGACCGAACGGCGGCGGCAAGACCACGCTACTGAAAACGCTGCTCGGGCTGCTGGCGCCGAAATCAGGCGAGGTGCGGCTCGACGGCACGGCGCTGGCGTCGCGCAGCATCCGCGAGCGCGCCCGACTGATCGCCTATGTGCCGCAGACCCATGTCGCGACCTTTGCCTTCCCGGTGGAAGCGGTGGTGTTGATGGGCCGCACCGCGCATGGCGACCTGTTCGCGCGGCCGAGCGTCGAAGACCGCAAGGTCGCGGCTCACATGCTCGAACGGCTCGGCATCGCCGAACTGGCGGAGCGGCCCTACACCATGATCTCCGGCGGCGAGCGCCAGCTGGTGCTGCTGGCGCGCGCGCTGGCGCAGCAGCCGCAATTCATCGTGCTGGACGAACCGACCGCCAATCTCGACTTCGGCAACCAGGGCAAGGTGATGCGCGAGATCCGCGCGCTGGCCGCCTCCGGCCTCGGCGTGCTCTTCACCACCCACGATCCCAACCACGCCCTGCGCGCCGCCGACCGCGCCTATCTGCTGCGCGGCGGCGAGCGGATTGCCGAGGGACCCGTGGGAGAAATTCTGACGCGGGAGAAGCTGGAAGCGCTGTACGGCGCGCCGGTGCAGACGATCACGGATGCGACGGGCACGGCCTTCGTGCCGGGGTGAGGCGAGACTTACCTCTCCCGCTTGCGGGGGTCGAGACGAGCGAAGCTCGCTCTTAGGTCGACGCGCTCGAAGAGCGCGGCGGGTGGGGGAATCTTTCCGCTGGCGCCGGTGTGCTGAAGCACCCCCACCCCGGCCCTCCCCCGCAAGCAGGAGAGGGAGAAGATTACCGTGCGTTGATATCCTCGCTCTCGAGTATCGGCTTCGGATATCCCTCGCGCACGACCTTGATCATGGCGCGGCCGAGTTTTTCCGACGTCGTCATGATGCCCGGTGTGGCGCGGACGAGGTATGACAACAGCGGCGCGGACACCGCGTAGAGGACGTTGATCCAGCCGGTCTTCGAGCGCACGCCGTGCAACGGCTGGATGCCGTTGGGACGAAACATGTAGGCGGCCCGGAACGGCAATTTGAGCAGGTCGTTCTCGGTCTTGCCCTTGACCCGCGCCCATCGCCGACTGCCCTGCTCGGTGGAGTCGGTGCCGCGGCCGGTGACATAGGTGAACACCATCTGCGGATTGAGCCTGGCCAGTGTCGTCGCCGCGGCCATGGTGACGTCGTAGGTCAGGTGCCGGTAGCGTTCCGGATCCATGCCGAGCGAGGAGACACCAAGGCAGAAGAAGCAGGCGTCATATCCCGTGAGTTCGGATTCGATTGCCGAAAAATCCGTGAAATCACCGTGGACGATTTCACGCAGCTTGGCGTGCTGCCGGCCGGTCGGGCCGCGCCCGACCGAGAGCACGCTGGTCACGCCGGAATCGACGAGGCATTCGCGCAGCACACCCTGCCCGACCATGCCGCTGGCGCCGAACAGGATGACTTTCATGTCCGGGTGAACTCCGTTCATCCCTGGGTGAACTCCGTTCATCCCTTGATGAACGCCAGCAGGTCGGCGTTGATCGTCGCTGCCTCCGTGGTCGGCATGCCGTGCGGAAAGCCCTTGTAGGTTTTCAGCGTCCCGTTCTTCAGCAGCTTGGCCGACAATGGCGCGGAATCGACGTAGGGCACGATCTGGTCGTCGTCGCCATGCATGACCAGCACCGGCACCGTGATCTTCTTCAGGTCTTCGGTGAAATCGGTCTGCGAGAAGGCGACGATGCCGTCGTAGTGCGCCTTGGCGCCGCCCATCATGCCCTGGCGCCACCAGTTCTGGATGATGGCTTCCGAGGGTTTGGCGCCCGGCCGGTTGTAGCCATAGAACGGACCCGACGGCAGGTCGCGATAGAAATTCGACCTGTTGGCGAGCAGCGCGGCCTGCAATCCGTCGAACACGTCCTTGGGCAGGCCGCCGGGATTGGCCGGCGTTTTCACCATCAGCGGCGGCACCGCGCTGAGGATGGCCGCCTTCGCCACCCGGCTCTCGCCGTGCCGTGCGATGTAATGCACCACCTCGCCACCGCCGGTGGAATGGCCGACGTGAACGGCTTGCTTCAGGTCGAGATGCGCCGTCAGGGCCGCGAGATCGTCGGCATAGTGGTCCATGTCATGGCCGTCGCCGGTCTGGCTGGAGCGGCCGTGGCCGCGGCGGTCATGGGCGACGACGCGAAAGCCGTTGTTCAGGAAGAACAGCATCTGCGTGTCCCAGTCGTCGGCTGAAAGCGGCCAGCCGTGGCTGAACACGATGGGCTGACCGCTGCCCCAGTCCTTGTAGAAGATTTCGGTGCCGTCTTTGGTGGTGATGGTGGGCATGGGGACTCCTTTTTTACACCGTCATTCCGGGGCGACGCACAGCGTCGAACCCGGAATCTGGAGGATGTTGATCGAGATTCCGGGTTCGGCGCTCCGCGCCGCCCCGGAATGACGAAGAATGATTCAGCCGAACACCGGCACCGGCCTGTAACGCCTGACCGCGCCGATGATCACGATGACGAAGAACACCAGCACGATGCCTTGCGTGATCGCGAACGGCGGCTCGGCCGGCGGCACGCTCGGCGCCAGCGCATGCAGTGCGGGTACCTTCAGGAAGCTCTGGATCACCAGCACGAACACGTTGAGATAAAGCGAGATCAGCGCGGTCAGCACATAGATCCAGCGCCACGCGCCGGAAAGCTTTTTGCCGTACAGCGCGAAACAGGCGACCGCCAGCAACCCGAGCGAAAGAAAGCCGAACAGATGCGAGGGGAGGAACTTCTCCGTCACCAGCGGCGGAATCAGAAAACCCGTGGCGCTGGTCAGGATCGTGGTCGACAGGAAGATCGCGGTCAGCCCCGACATCCGGTTCGAGCCAAGCATCCCGAACATGACGATGACGCCGGCTACGATGCCGATCAGGCTGATGACGACGTGCACCGTGACGAACGTGGATGTACTCAACCCCAGAATCATGTGGCTCTCCCCCTTGATATGATCATCTCAATGCTACGACCGCCCGCCGGAACTTGCCATTCACGCATCCGTGCACCAGTCATGCAATTGCCGCGCCTGGATGACGTTATGTCGCGTGCGACGTTTGTTGACTCTAGCGATCCAGAAATTCCACCAGCTTCGGAACCACCTCGGTGGGCGCTTCCTCCATCAACCAATGGCCCTTGCCCTTGACCAGCACGCCTTCGACGTTGGTCGCCACCATCTTCCCCTGCTCGATCAGGAACGGGCCGCCGGCCTTTTCGCCGGACAACACAAGCAGCGGCATCGTCAGTTTGGTTTTGGCGAATCCGGCGAATTCCTCGGCGTCTTTCGGAAACGCGCGGAAAACTTCCATGCCGGCCTTCATGTTGCCGGGCCTGGCATATTCGGCGGCATAGAACTTGCGATCCGCCTCGGAGACGGATTTGGCGGGATCGGCCGCGAAATCGTCCCAGAAATGATTGAGATAGATCCGCTCGCGGCCGGTGACCAGCGCCAGCGGCGTCTTGCCGAAGAAGTGGAAATGCCAGAGATCGCGCAGCAGGAAGACGTTGTTCCATTCGCCGACGCCGGGCAGGAAGGCTTCCATCAGCACGAGACGGTCGACCTCGGCGGGATATTGCGCCGCATAGGCATAGGCCACCATCAGCCCGATATCGTGGCCGACCAGGCGAATACGATCGTATTTGAGATTTTTGACCAGCGCATGAATGTCCCGCGCCATCGCCGCCTTGGTGTAGCCGTCGGCGGGCGCCGCTGACTGACCGAAGCCGCGCAGATCAGGCGCGATCACGGTGTGCCTGTCCGCCAGTTTGGCGATCAGCGGCCGCCACATATGGCTGGTTTCGGCAAAACCGTGCAGCAGCACGACGGGATCGCCCTTGCCGGCGACGAGATAATGCAGCTTGACGCCGTTGACCTCGGCAAACTTGCTTTGCGGAGCTTGCGCCAGGGCGGGGCCCGGACCAACCAGTGCGAGCGATAATGCGAACGATGTGACAGTAATGACGGCACGACAAATTTTCAGCGCGCATGGCATGCGTGATTTCCACATTCTTCGTTGAAAGAGGAATCAGTCATATCGCGGGATCGGACCGTTGTGCGGAGTCTTTCGTCTAGACAGATCGAACAGCACTTCGTCGACGTAGCACCAGCCCCAGCCCTCCGGCGGATCGTAGCCCTCGATGACGGGATGACCGGTGGCATGAAAATGCGCGGTCGCGTGCCTGTTGGGGGAATCGTCGCAGCAGCCGACATGCCCGCAGCTGCGGCAGATCCGCAAATGCAGCCAGCGGCTGCCGCTCTTCAGGCATTCCTCGCAACCGAGCGCGCTCGGCGTGACGTCCTGGATGCCGGCGATGTGGCTGCAGCCCTTTGACATTCCGTCGTCCCTCACTTGCCGCATATTCCAACCTGATCCTGAGAGCAAGCGCCCGTGCGCGTGCGTCTCGAAGGATGGCCACCAGTTCGGTGCTCGCGGCCATCCTTCGAGACGGCGCTGAAGAAGCGCCTCCTCAGGATGAGGTCGGAGTTTGCGGCTGCGGCGGCTAAAGCCCCGGTTGCGCCGCATCGGCGAGAAAGCCGTGCAACGCCGCCACCACCTGTGCGCCCTCGCCGATCGCGCCGCCGACCCGCTTGACCGATCCCGACCTGACATCGCCGACCGCGAACACGCCGGGCACCGAGGTCTCCAGCGCCGAAGGCGGGCGGTTATCGCCCTTGCCGCATTGCGCCCCGGTGACGACAAAGCCGCCGCGATCGACCATGACGCCGCAGCCGTCGAGCCAGTCGGTAGCGGGATCGGCGCCGACGAACAGGAACAGGTTGCTGATATCGACGGCGGTCGGGTCGCCGCCGAGGCGGCTCTTCCAGCGCACCTGCGCCAGCGCCCCCTCCTCGCTGCCGTCGAGCCCGACGATTTCGGTATTGAAAAGCAGTTCGATATTCGGCGTGGCCTCGATCCGCTCGATCAAATAGCGCGACATGCTGGCGCCGAGGCCGCCGCCGCGGATCACCATGTACACCTTGCGGGCGTGGCCCGACAGAAACACCGCGGCCTGCCCGGCGGAGTTGCCGCCGCCGACCAGCGCCACATCCTGGTCGGCGCAGAGCCGCGCCTCGATCGGGGAAGCCCAGTACCAGACGCCGCGGCCCTCGAAACTGGCGAGGTTCTCGATGTCCGGCCGCCGGTAGCGCGCGCCGCTCGCCACCACGACGGAGCGGGCGCGCATCAGCGCTCCGCAGTCGGTCGACAGCGCCAGCGCGCCATCGCTTCGCGAGCAATCCAGCGAGGTAACGCAGACCGGAATCAGCATCTGCGCGCCGAATTTCTGCGCCTGATTGTAGGCGCGGCCCGCCAGCGCCATGCCTGAAATGCCGGTGGGAAAGCCGAGATAGTTTTCGATTCGCGCGCTGGCGCCGGCCTGGCCGCCGAAGGCGCGGGCGTCGAACACGGCGACGGACAAGCCTTCGGAAGCCGCATAGACGGCGGTGGCGAGCCCTGCCGGGCCGCTGCCGACCACCGCGACGTCGTACAGCTTGTCGTGGTCCTCGCCGCCGATCATCCCGATCGCATGGGCAAGGGCCGACTCGGTGGGGTTGCGCAGCACCGAGCCGTCGGGAACGATGACCAGCGGCAGATCGGCGCGCGAGGGCGCATAGCGCGCGACGAGATCCGCGGCGTCCTTGTCGGCGGCGGGATCCAGCACATGGTAGGGATGCCCGTTGCGCCCGAGAAAATTCTGCAACCGCGCCATGTCGCCCAGCGTGTGGGCGCCGATCAGTACCGGGCCGCCGACGCCGCCCTGGATCAGGTTGACCCGGCGCAGGATCAGCGCGCGCGTGATGCGCTCGCCGAGATCGGCTTCGGCAACCAGCAGCGCCCGCAATTGCTCCGGCGGGATCAGCAGCGTCTCGACATCTCCCTCGGCATGGCCGTCGACCAGCGCGACCCGGCCGGAGAGCTGGCCGATTTCGGCGACAAACTGGCCCGGCCCCTGATCGATGACGGGGGTAACCCGGCCAAGGCCGTCGCGCTGGGTTATCGCGACATGACCGGACAGGATGACGAACATGCCGGGGCCAGGCTTGCCAGTCTCGAACAGCGTTTCGCCCGACCTGTAGGTCCTGAGTTCGCCGAACCGGCGCATCCGCGCGATTTCGTGCGCCGTCAATTCCGGAAATGTCTGCTCATAGCGAGGGAACGCAATCGACGAGACACCGTCATTCGCGCCATTTCCGGTGGTGGAATCTGTCGCCATCTATGTCTCACGCCTTTCGCTCGCCAAAACCGCATCGCTGTGGACAAGCATGTCACGGGCCACATCGTGCGCAGTCAATCATATCCTCCGGATTTCCGCATGACAGCTACTCGCCCGGGTTCCTGCCGACTTCGTCATCCAGGGAGGCGCCGCCGTCATCGCGAGGCGTGGCATTGGCATCGCTTCGCCCCCTCGCCTGCGACTTTCGCCGCTTGAGATTTTCGCGTAGCGCCAGTTTCAGCCGGTCCTGCCGCGCATTTTTCGCAGGGCTCTCCCGCTGGTTCTTGTCATCCGTCATCGTGGGCCTGTTGCAATGGTCGTGCTTTTTCGCGAATGCGGCGGCGACCTGCCGGCCGCGCTGCCGCCGGAACATACCGCGGTTTGCGCCTGGGAGGCATCGACCTCGCCAATCCGGCGTTCCGGGCGAAATGATCGAATTCGGGGCATGATCGGCCCGATCAGGCCGCTACGGCCATCCGGCGGAGGAAATCGGGAACCGGATATCCCGCAATTGGCCCGATCAAGGCGATCTCGGCCGCCAGACGCCGATTTCATCCGTTTTTGAGGGTCTCGCAGGCTCCTCCCGCGCTTGCGCATGCGGGGGGCTTGTGGCAAGGATCGGCCCGCTCTGCAGGGCCTTTGGGCCGATTCTCTCATCCGGGGCATGCTGCCGTAGCTCAGTGGTAGAGCACTCCATTGGTAATGGAGAGGTCGACAGTTCAATCCTGTCTGGCAGCACCAGTTCTTTCCTCGGAAACCCCTGTAGAATCTGCACTTTTCGATGTCGCTGGCGACATCTGCCAGCCAGCCATATCAGCTATTTCAGCCAGAACAGACCGTGGTCGCGCCGGCCAGGTCCCGGGCCCGTCCCGAGCCATCGCATGGTCATGGAACCCGTCGAGCAGCGATCTCGGCAGCTCACGCCGCGTCGGATCCGCCGGCCTTGCGCGCCATGCCTTCATTCCACAATGTCGTTCACCGTCAGCTCGGTCAAATCATCGATGGCAAGCAGCGCGGCCGAAAAATCGTCGTTTCGAAAGTAGGCGCTGCGCGAGATCAGCACCGGAATTCCGGCGCTCGACGCCGCAACCAGGCCTATTCCGGAATCCTCGATCGCAAGGCATTCCGACGCCGGCAGCCTCAATCGAGACAGCACTTCCAGAAAGACGTCCGGCGCCGGCTTCTTCTCGCAAACCTCGTCGCCGGCGACAATCACGGCAAAAAAGTCCGCCCAGTCCTGACCCAGCGCGGACGCAAGCAACGCCTCGATATTGCCGCGCGAGGTCGTCGTCGCAATCGCCAGACGCTGACCTCGCGCTAACGCTGCGATCAATAGCGCCTTTACGCCCGGGCGGAGCGCACAGCCACCGCTTGCAATCAAATCGGCATAAATCGTGGTCTTGAGCCGGTGCAGCTCGGCTATCTCGGCGTCGGAGAGCGCCGGCGGCTCCGCTCGCAAGCGATCGAAGGCGCGGATCCGTTCCTTGCCGCCGGTCACCCGAAGCAAGTCCTTGTATACAACGCGTCCCCAACGCCAGCCGAGCTTGGCTCTGGCAAAGGCGGCATTGAAAGCCTCGCGGTGAACCTCCTCTGTTTCGGCCAGCGTGCCGTCGACGTCGAAGATCAGGGCACGCGACCGTACGATCAGTTCCCTGGCGCGATCCAGCGGCGAACCCGATGACGCGATCGCCTCGCTCATGCATCCTCCCTTGACCAGCCCTGCCGCGCTTTGGCGCAGTCGTGTTCCAAGCAATATGCACACTGTCCAGCGCGTTACGCGCTGACCGACATCCCGTCAGTCAGGGAGCCCAGTGAAACGCGGCCGCCAGATGCCGAGAATCACATTCACGGTCGCAACCGCCAGCAGCACCCAGAGTGAATTCCACTCGGCGCCCAGCGATGCCGCAAGAATGGCCGGATCGACCTCGTGGGCCAGGGCACGGGCGCTCAGGTCGGCTTCCTGTTGCATCGGCCCCTGAACAGCCGCAAAGCCCCATTCGAATACGAGGATACCCGAGAACAGCTTGACCCACGCCCAGCCGGCGCTGTGATAGCCGGGGTTGAGGGCGATCGCCAGCAGACCGGTAATCAACACGAGGCCGAGCGAGGGCAGGAATATCCACGTCGCAATGCCCCCCATCGCGCCGCGCATCAAGGCATACTCGGAAAGCGATGTCGGTGCCGGAACGAAGCTCAACAGCACGAGCAGGCACGCCATCGCCCCCATTTGTCCGATGGCGCCTATCGTATGCATGAATTTCATGGCCCGTCGCAGGGCCAGTTGGTTGATGCCGATCAATGTTTCACCCGGTGTTGCCGGCCGCCGCCGAAAACACCCGGCTCGCGAGCACGTCCGATGCCTCCAGCGACATGATGTCGTCGGCGGTCAGCACGCGGTCGAGGTCGGCAACGAGCCGGTTGGCCTGGCGCAACCGCATGCGGTCCAGCGCGTTGCGGATCGAGCGGGCATTGGAAAACAGCGGCTGGGTCTTGCGCAAGGTGATGTAGCGCTCGAAGGCTTCGCGGGCGTCGGAGCTGAATTTGTAGTTCATGTCCTGCAGCATCCGTTCGGCGATCGCCAGCAGCTCATTGTCGGAGTAATCCGGAAAGTCGATGTGGTGCGCGATGCGTGAGCGGAACCCGGGATTGCTGCCGAAGAACTTGTCCATCCGGTCGCCATAGCCGGCGAGGATCACCACCAGATCCTCGCGCTGCGATTCCATCACCTGCAACAGGATCTCGATCGCTTCCTGCCCGTAGTCGCGCTCATTGTCGGGTCGGTGCAGATAGTAGGCCTCGTCGATGAACAGCACGCCGCCCATCGCCTTCTTCAATATCTCCTTGGTCTTGGGTGCGGTGTGGCCGATATATTGCCCGACCAGTTCATCCCGCGTCACCGACACCACCTGGCCGCGGCGGACGAAGCCGAGTTTATGCAGGATAGCGGCGATCCGCAGCGCCACCGTGGTCTTGCCGGTGCCGGGATTGCCGGTGAACGACATGTGCAGCGTCGGCACGCCCGAGGTCAGGTTCATGCGCTTGCGGATCCGCTCGATCAGCAGCAGCGACGCAATCTCGCGGATCCGGGTCTTGACCGGCTTCAGGCCGATCAGTTCGCGATCGAGCTGGTCCAGCACCTCGCCGATGCCGACCTCGGCGAATTCCCGGCGCAGGTCGACGGTTTCCACCGGCGACGGCTCATCCCCCGGCGACGCGACGGACGGGACCGGCGAGTTCATTTGTCACCGTAACGCGCGCCTTCGGGACGGTCGGCGGCATAGGATGTCGTGGTGTAGCGAATCTGGCGGCTCTCCACCTCATGCCGCGCGAGCCGGAAGCCGGGCTCCTCCTTCGGCCGGTTGACGATGAAGGACAAGCGCACGGACTCCCAGCCATGGCTGGAATCGAACGCCGACATCCGGATGTATCGATCGCCATAGACCTTGCGGCATTCGTTCAGCTCCATCAGCACGCCGGCGGCGTCGCGCAGGTCGAACATCGGCAGGCCCCACATTTCCCAGAACGTGTTGCGGGGATGAGGATCGTCGGTGAATTCGATGTTCACCGCCCAGCCCTGGGCCAGGCAATATTGCACCTGGGCGGAGATCTGCTGGTCGGTGAGATCGGGCAGAAATGAAAAACAGCCTTGGGTCACGCGCATGGTCCTGCTCCTTACATCTTACATCGAGACGCTGGCGGTGGGGGCGTAGTCGGGCATGTCGGTGGATTCGTAATTGAAGGTGACGTCCTTCCAGACCTCCAGCGCCGATTTCAGCGGTGTGCAGGTCTGTGCGGCCTTCGCCAGAATTTCCGGCCCTTCGTGCAGGTAGTCGCGGCCTTCGTTGCGGGCCAGGATCATCGCCTCCAGCGCCACCCGGTTGGCGGTGGCGCCCGCCTGGATGCCCATGGGATGGCCAATGGTGCCGCCGCCGAACTGCAGCACGACGTCCTCACCGAGATGATCGAGCAGTTGATGCATCTGGCCGGCATGAATGCCGCCGGACGCCACCGGCATCATCTTGTTGAGGCTGGCCCAGCTCTGGTCGAAGAACACGCCGTGCTCCAGTTTTGCCGGATTGAAGTCCTCGCGGCAGATGTCGTAATAGCCGCGCGTCGTCGCGGGATCGCCCTCCAGCTTGCCGACCACCGTGCCGGCGTGAATGTGGTCGACGCCGGCCAGCCGCATCCACTTGGCAATGACGCGGAACGAAACGCCGTGGTTGCGCTGCCGCGTGTAGGTCGAGTGCCCTGCCCGGTGCAGATGCAGGATCATGTCGTTGCGGCGCGCCCATTTCGCCATCGACTGGATCGCGGTGTAGCCGATCACCAGATCGATCATGATGATGATGGAGCCGAGCTGTTTGGCGAATTCGGCGCGCTCGTACATTTCCTCCATCGTGCCGGCGGTGACGTTGAGATAGGTGCCCTTGATTTCGCCGGAGGCGGCCTGCGCCTTGTTGACCGCCTCCATGCAGTACAGAAACCGTTCGCGCCAGTGCATGAACGGCTGCGAGTTGATGTTCTCGTCGTCTTTGGTGAAGTCGAGTCCGCCCTTCAGCGCCTCGTAGACCACGCGCCCGTAGTTGCGGCCGGAAAGCCCGAGCTTCGGTTTCACGGTGGCGCCGAGCAACGGTCGGCCGAACTTGTCCATCCGCTCGCGCTCGACCACGATACCGGTGGCCGGGCCCTGAAAGGTCTTCACATAGGCCACCGGCAGCCGCATGTCCTCCAGCCGCAATGCCTTCAGCGGCTTGAAGCCGAACACGTTGCCGATGATCGAGGCCGACAGGTTGGCGATCGAGCCGTTCTCGAACAAATCGAGGTCGTAGGCGATATAGGCGAAGTACTGCCCCGGCGAATTCGGCACGGGATCGACGCGATAGCACTTGGCGCGGTATTTTTCCGCGGCCGTCAGCCGGTCGGTCCACACCACGGTCCAGGTCGCGGTCGAGGATTCACCGGCGACTGCTGCGGATGCTTCGATCGGATCGACGCCCTCCTGCGGCGTCACCCGGAACAGGGCGATGATGTCGGTGTCCTTCGGCGTGTAGTCGGGCTCCCAATAGCCCATCTTCTTGTATTGCATCACGCCGGACTTGTAGCGATCCTTGCCGCGGACGGTCATCGATTGGTCGTTCATGTCGTTCTCCTTGTTGTGCGTACGCGGACGGCGATCGAAATCATCAGGTCATTCGGCGGCATCGGCCATCCCGATGCGGGGATCGAGCGCGCCGCTGCGATAGCGCCTGGCCATTTCCGCCAGCGGGATGACCTTGATCTTGCCGGCATGGCCGGCGGTGCCGAATTGTTCGAAGCGTTCGCGGCAGAGGTCGCGCATCGCGTCCATCGCGGGCTTCAGGAATTTGCGCGGATCGAACTCGCTCTTGTTCTGGTTGGCGACCTTGCGGAAAGCGGCGGTCATCGCCAGCCGGCAGTCGGTGTCGATATTGACCTTGCGGACGCCGTGCTTGATGCCGCGGACGATCTCCTCGACCGGCACGCCCCAGGTCTGCGGCATCTCGCCGCCGAACTGGTTGAAGACGTCCTGCAGCGGCTGCGGCACCGACGACGAGCCGTGCATCACCAGATGGGTGTTCGGCAGCCGGCGGTGGATTTGCTCGACCACCTCCATCGCGAGAATGTCGCCGTCCGGCTGGCGCGAAAACTTGTAGGCGCCGTGCGAGGTGCCCATCGCGATCGCCAGCGCGTCGACCCTGGTGGCCCGGACGAAATCGACCGCCTGATCCGGATCGGTCAGCAACTGGTCGTGGCTGACCTTGCCCTCGACGCCGTGGCCGTCCTCCTGTTCGCCGCCGCCATGCTCGAGCGAACCGAGCACGCCGAGCTCGCCCTCCACTGACGCGCCGATCCAGTGCGCCATCTCGACCACGCGGCGGGTGATGTCGACGTTGTAGTCGTAGTCGGCAGCGGTCTTGGCGTCGGCCTTCAGCGATCCATCCATCATGACCGAGGTGAAGCCGTGCTTGATCGCGGTGGCGCAGGTCGCCTCCTCGTTGCCGTGGTCCTGATGCAGGCAGAGCGGAATATGCGGATGCATCTCCTCCAGCGCGTCGACCATCTTCGACAGCATGATGTCGTTGGCATAGGAGCGCGCGCCGCGCGACGCCTGGATGATCACGGGCGCATCGACCGCGGCCGCGGCATCCATGATGGCGAGGCCCTGTTCCATGTTGTTGATATTGAATGCCGGGACGCCGTAGCCGTGTTCGGCGGCGTGATCCAGCAATTGCCTCAGCGTAATCCGTGCCATCGCTATTCCCCTTTGTCCCGCCGGGACCTCATGAATGGATGATTGCCACCTTCGATCGCGCCAGGCAGTCGCGCGCCGCCGCGGCAACCGCTTGAGCCGTGATGCCGAATTCGCGGTACAGCACTTCGGCCGGAGCGGACGCGCCGAAGCCGGTCATGCCGACGAACGCACCGCCGTCGCCGAGCCAATGCGCCCAGTCGCCCTCGACCGCGGCCTCGACGCCAACCCTGGGAGCGCGTCCCAGCACCTTTGCGCGGTACTCGCGCGATTGCTGGCGAAACAGATCGAAGCACGGCGCCGAGACCACGGCAGCGCGGACGTTGTCCTGCGCCAACAGCTCGGCCGCATCGAGCGCGATCGACACTTCGGAGCCAGTGGCAATCAGCGTAACGTCGCGATCGCCCTCGGGCTCGACCACCACATAGGCCCCCAGCGCCACCTGATTGACGACCCCGCCCCCTTCAGAAAACGTGGGGACCGCCTGCCGCGACAGACACAATACCGACGGGCTGGACTGCGCCCGCAAGGCGCAATCCCAGGCCTCGGCAGTCTCGACGGCGTCGCCGGGCCGAAACACCAGCAGATTGGGAATCGCGCGCAGCGACGCCAGATGCTCGACCGGCTGATGGGTGGGGCCGTCCTCGCCCAGCCCGATCGAGTCATGCGTCATGACATAGATGACCCGGATGCCCATCAGCGCGGCCAGCCTGATCGCCGGACGGCTGTAATCGGCAAAGGCCAGAAACGTGCCTCCGTACGGGATGAAGCCGCCATGCAGCGCGATGCCGTTCATCGCTGCCGCCATGGCATGCTCGCGGACGCCATAGTGAATGTAGCTGCCGTCAAAGGCATCGGCCCGCACCGGCCGGTGGGTTTTGGCGCGCGTCAGGTTGGAGTGGGTCAGATCGGCCGAGCCGCCCAGCAAATTCGGCAGCGATCCGGCGATCGCGTCGATCACCAGCTGCGAGGCCTGCCGTGTCGCAACGTTCGGCTTTTCGGCCGCGAAGCGATCGCGGATATCGGTCATCGCCTCGGCGTAGCCGCAAGGCAAATGCCGGTTCAGGGCATCGTGGAAGGGCGAGCGCGCGAGGGGGCTCGGGCTCCTGGTTCGCTCGATCCAGTTTCGACGGGCGGTATAGCCGCGTTCGCCGATCCTGCGCCATTCCCTGAGAATGGACTCCGGGATGCTGAAGGGTTCATGAGGCCAATCGAGCGCGGCCCGGGTGTTTGCGACTTCGTCGGCGCCGAGCGGTGCACCATGTGCTTTCTCGCTACCCTGGCGGTTCGGCGCGCCAAAGCCGATCACCGTGCGGCAGGCGATCAGCGACGGACGGTCACTGCCTCTCGCCTGGTCTATCGCTTGTGCAATAGCCTCGGGATCGTGCCCGTCGATCCGGCAGGCCGACCAGCCGGACGCCTTGAACCGCGCCAGCTGGTCGTCCGAACAGGACAGCGATGTTGCGCCGTCGATGGAAATCTCGTTGTCGTCGAACAGCACGATCAGCCTGGAGAGCCGCAGATGCCCGGCCAGCGAGACCGCCTCATGGCTGAGGCCCTCCATCAGGCAGCCATCGCCTGCGATCACGTAGGTGTAGTGCTCGACGAACTCATTGCCGAAACGGGCGTTCAGCAACCGCTCGGCCATGGCCATGCCGACCGCCGTGGCAAGGCCCTGCCCGAGCGGCCCGGTGGTCGTCTCCACGCCCGGCGTGTGGCCGTATTCGGGATGACCCGGCGTCTTCGATCCCCACTGCCGGAAGGCCCTGAGTTCGGCCGACGTCACGCCCTCGTAGCCGGTGAGGTACAGCAGCGCATAGAGCAGCATCGAGCCGTGGCCGGCGGAAAGCACAAAGCGGTCGCGGTCCGGCCATGCCGGATCGAGCGGATCGAACTTCAGAAAACGGGAAAACAGCACCGTGGCGACGTCGGCCATGCCCATCGGCATGCCCGGATGGCCCGATTTGGCCTTCTCCACCGCGTCGATCGCCAGGAAGCGGATCGCGTTGGCCATTTCGGCATGCGAGATATCGGGACGGGCGATGCAGGACAGAGCGGGAGCGGTCATACCGTGCGCCTCTTGCGTTCCATCAATTGCAGGATCAGCGGGGTGAGGATCAGCTGCATGGCGAGGTCCAGCTTCGAGCCGTGGATGACGATCGAATTGGCGCGCGACATGAAGCTGTTCGGGATCATCGACAGCAGATACGGAAAATCGATGCCGCGCGGGTTCTTCAGGCGGATCACCACCATCGATTCATCCGGCGTCGGAATCCAGCGCGCGATGAAGGGATTCGAGGTATCGACGGTCGGCACCCGCTGGAAATTGATGTCGGTCTCGGCGAATTGCGGGCAGATGTAGTTCACATAGTCCGGCATCCGCCGCAGGATCGTATCGGTCACCGCCTCCTGGCTGTAGCCGCGGTCGCTGCGGTCGCGATGCAGCTTCTGGATCCATTCCAAATTTATCACGGGCACGACGCCGATCTTGAGATCGGCATGCTGTGCGATATTGACATTCTCGGTCACGACGGCGCCGTGCAGGCCTTCATAGAACAGCAGGTCGGACTTTTCCGGCAGCGGCCCCCATTCGGTGAAGGTGCCGGGATCGGCGCCGTACAGCTTGGCCTCGTCGTCGTCGTGCACGTAATGACGCGTGGTTCCGGTGCCGGATTCGCCGTAATCGCGAAACACCCGCTCAAGTTCCTCGAACAAATTGGTTTCGGGGCTGAAATGGCTGAAGTGCTTGTTGCCGCGCTCGGCCTCCTCCGACATTTTCGTCCGCATCTCGACGCGGTTGTAGCGGTGGAACGCGTCACCCTCGATATAGGCGGCCGCGACCTTCTCGCGGCGAAAGATGTTTTCGAAGGTTTTCTTCACCGACGTGGTGCCGGCCCCCGATGAACCCGTGATCGATATGATGGGATGGCTGCGCGACATGCGATTTGCCCCAACTCACCGGAACAGGCCGCGACGCGCAAACAGCGGCGCATCGCTGTTGTCGAACATCGGCTCGATGCCTTCGTGAATGGCGGCGACGTCGCGAACGCCGCGCACGGAGCCCATGATCAGCGGCACCCGCTGGTGGGGCGTCTTCGCTCCCAGTTCCAGAATTCGCCGACGGCCGGTGGTCGCAGCCCCGCCCGCCCACTCCATCACCAGCGCCATCGGATGCGCTTCATACAGCAGGCGAAGCCGTCCCTCGCGATATCCCGGGCGCGCGTCGGCGGGATAGAGAAACACGCCGCCGCGCACCAGGATGCGAAGCGACTCCGCGACCAGCGAGCCGATCCAGCGCATGTTGAAATCCGCCTCGCCGCCGCCATGGGTTCCGGCCAGGCACTCATCGATATAGGCGCGCACCGGACCATGCCAGTGCCGGCGGTTGGAGGCGTTGATGGCGAATTCCGGCGTGTCGGTTGCGACCTTCACGCCCTGCTTGATCAGGACGAATTCCTGGGTGCGCCGGTCGAGGATGAAGATATCGACGCTGGCATTGTGGGCGAGCACGAAGGTGGTCTGCGGGCCATAGACGATGAAACCGGCGGCACATTGCGCCGTGCCGGGCTCGAAAAAGGTCGAGAGAACGTCGTTGCCGCGGGGGCGGATCGAAAAGATGGTGCCGACCGAGATGTTGTTCTCAAGGTTGGCCGATCCGTCGAGCGGATCGATCGCGACGCAGAGCGGCGCCTCCGGATCGAACTTTACCGGAAGGGCCGCCTCCTCGGAAAGAACCGCCGCGACCGGCGCGCGGCGCAGCGCCGTCAGCATCATGTCGTCGGCGGCGACGTCGATGTCCTTCTGTTGATCGCCGTCGGTGTTGGTGCCGCCATTGGCGCCGGTGATGCCGGCCAGCGGCCCGTCGGCGATCAGGGCCGCGAGCTTGATCGCCGCGGCGGCGATGGCCTCGACCACCTCGCCGACGGCGGCGCCATGCGGCGTCTGCGACGCCGTGCGATCGAGATGCGAACGCAGGCTTACGCGCTCGTCCATGGCCGTCTCCCTGCGCGCCCTCTTCGAGGCACTCCCGCTGCGGATCGCCGGTTCGGCAAGTCGCACGGCAAAGGAAGCGCAATTTGCCGAATTAGTGAAATTTTGTTATCTTTGGGATGGGCAAAGTATTTCTTATACGAGGCGCTGCGATGGCGAGTCGATTCCTGCGCGAGTTGACCATCCGCCAGTTGCGCGCGCTCGCCGCCGTGCAGAAACACAAATCGGTCACCGCCGCGGCCAGGCAGTTGCACCTCACGCAGCCGGCGGTGACGCTGCAGATCCGCAATCTGCAGGCGCTCGCCGGGCTGCCGTTGATCCAGCGCAGCAGCGACGGGATGCTGCTGACGGATGCCGGCCGCGAGGTATTGGCGCTCACCGAACGCATCGAGGCCGCGATCGCGTCGTGTGAAACCTCGCTCGACATGATCGCGGGCAATACCGCCGGACGCATCTCGATCGGCGCCGTCAGCACCGCCAAATATTTCGTGCCGTTCGCGATCTCCGGGTTTTCCCGGCTGTATCCGAAGGTCGACGTCTCGCTCTCGATCGGCAACCGGCAGGAGATCGGCACCGCGCTGCGGGGCTACGATCTCGACCTCGCCATCATGGGCCGCCCGCCGGCGGACATTCCCATGAACGTGCACCTGATCGGCAATCACCCGCATGTCATCATCGCACCCACCGGGCACCGGCTGGCGAAAAAGGCGCGGCTGGCGCTGAGCGAGCTTGCCGGCGAGACGTTTCTGACCCGCGAACCCGGCTCCGGGACGCGCGGGCTGATGGAGCAATTGTTCGAATCCGCGCGGGTGCGGCCGACCATCGGCATGGCGATGAGCAGCAACGAGACCATCAAGCAGGCCGTGATCGCCGGTCTCGGCATCGCGTTTATTTCCGCGCATACGGTGGCGACCGAACTCGACGAACGGCGGCTGGTGACGCTCGATGTTCAAGGCTTGCCCGTGGTGCGGCAATGGTTCGTGCTCTCCCGCAAGGACAAGGTCCTGCTGCCGCCGGCGCAGGCGATGTTCGACTTCCTCAGCGTCAAGGGAGCGCAATTCCTGCCGCGCACCCACGGCAGGATTCGCCTCACCCGCTCTTCCGCCCGCGCCAAGCGCTGATCACGCCGCCTTCTAGGCTGCCTTGGCCAGACCCACCTCGGCCCAGATCGCCGCCAGCGCCTGCACCAGATGCTCGATATCGGCGTCGGTGTGGTGCGGCGACGGCGTGATGCGCAACCGCTCGGTGCCGCGCGGCACCGTGGGATAGTTGATCGGCTGCACATAGATGCCGTAGCGGTCGATCAGGACGTCGCTGATCTGCTTGCACAGCACGGGGTCGCACACCATCACCGGCACGATGTGGCTGGGATTATCCAGATGTGCGACGCCGGCCTCGTCGAGCCGCCGGCGCAGACGAGCCACGCGGTCCTGGTGCCGCTCGCGTTCCCCCGCGCTGGCCTTCAGGTGGCGGATGCTGGTCAGGGCACCGGCGGCCACCGCTGGCGGCAGCGATGTGGTGAAGATGAAGCCGGAGGCAAAGCTGCGGATGAAATCGCAGATCGTCGCCGACGCGGCGACATATCCACCGATCACGCCAAACGCCTTTGCCAGCGTGCCCTCGATCACCGTCAGGCGGTGGCTCAGCCCTTCGCGGTCGGCGATGCCGCCGCCGCGGGGACCGTAGAGGCCAACGGCGTGGACTTCGTCGAGATAGGTCATGGCGTTATATTTGTCCGCGACATCGCAGATTTCGGCGATCGGTGCGATATCGCCGTCCATCGAATAGACCGATTCGAACGCGATGAATTTTGGCGCATGCGGATCGAGATCGCTCAATTTGCGCTCGAGATCGCGGACATCGTTGTGCGCCCAGATCCGCGTTTCGCTGCGGCTGTGCCGGATGCCCTCGATCATCGAGGCGTGGTTGAGCTCGTCCGACAGGATGGTGCAGCCGGGCATCCGCGACGCCAGCGTGCTGATCGCGGCCATGTTGGAGACATAACCCGACGTGAACAGCAGGGCCGATTCCTTGCCGTGCAGGTCGGCCAGTTCGCGCTCCAGCAGCACGTGGTAGTGGTTGGTGCCGGCGATGTTGCGGGTGCCGCCGGCCCCGGCGCCGCAGCTGTCGAGCGCCTCATGCATCGCCGCCAGCACCGCGGGATGCTGGCCCATGCCGAGGTAATCGTTCGAGCACCACACGGTGACTTCGCCGGCGCCGCCGGGGTGGTGATGCCTGGCACGGGGAAAGGCGCCCGCCTTGCGCTCCAGGTCGGCGAATACGCGGTAGCGTCCTTCGCGATGAAGGCCTTCGAGTTGCCGGCGGAAATAAGCTTCGTAGTTCATGACGTCCTCCCGTTAACCGTCGCCGCCGGCTCAGTACCGATACTGAGAGCCGTCGCCAGATCGTTCCTTGCATGTTGCTCGTTGAATCGCTGCCGAAACTGGTCCTCGAGCCGCTGCCGCGCGCAGACCGACTGGGATTTCGCGGGCGCTTCAGGCCGTACGCTCGACAACACGACGAGATTGGGCGTTGCCATGGCAGCCTTGGTGTCTGGTCCTTGTTCCATGATGTTGTCCTCCGGCCGAAAAGACGAACGCATGCCCCAGCCCCACAGCGTGATCGCCGGCAGCGGCAGCAGCATGAACCAGTGCTCGACCACGCCGAGCGCGAACAAGGTCGAGACCAGGGTCAGGCTGACGATCTCGAAGGGGGTCGCGGCGACCTCGGCGATGCGCTGGATCATGATCACGAGCGCGGCCGTTGCCAGCGTCACCGAGACCGGGAAGAAGGCGCCGACCGGCCGGCGGGCGAAATAGGTCTTCAGGAACCGGACCGCGTCCGGCATCAACTCGTCATTGGTGACGGGCACGCCGAGGAAGAGATTGATCTTGGCGCTTTGCCTGAGCACCCACAGCGTCGCGAAAGTCCAGAGCCCGACCTGGTTCGCGCCGTTCCACGTCAGCACGAGAACCGCTCCGCCGCACGCCAGCAGCGCCAGCTCATGGTAGAGGATCGCCTGCAGCGCGAGGCCAAGGCGCCGGACACCGCGCGCGTCCGCCGGGCATGGTTCGGGCCTTGGACCCGTGAGCCATCCCGCCAGGAACGCGATCTCCTGCGCGCCCCACAGCAGGATGGTGCTGGTGAAGGCGATGTAGGCGCCGCCGGCGCTGGTATCGCCGGCGGTCAGCGCAAGACCCCACAACGATCCCGCCAACAGGCCGGCCGCGCTGATCACCCGCAGGCCGTGCAAGCTTCCCGCACGGCCCACCAGCAGCAACACCGCGCCGGTGGAGAACCACCAGACGAAGGCTGCGTAGATTGGCGGAACGATGTAGGAGCTCATGCCTTCTCTCACCACGCCGGCCGCAGACTGATTTCACGGGGCAACTCGTTGGCCTTCGTCGGCAGCAGGAACAGCCGACCGAAGGCCAGCGCCGCCGCCGCTGCGAGCCCGGCGCGTTTCAGCTTTGAAATCAGCCCGCCCTGCGCCCTGGCGTCGGCGATCTTCTCCGAAATCACCCGGAGGCGCTCGAGGCCGGCCAGGAAGCGCGGATCGTCGATATCGAGGACGACGGGGAAAACCTGCCTCGATATTTCCGAGGTGATGCGGAACACCTGCATATCGTAGTCGGTCGGGTGCATGCCGAGCGCGTCGTGGAACGCCGGCCGCATGTGGTCGCGCACATACATGGTCGCAAACACCGCCAGCAGGAAGAACCGGATCCAGAGCTTGTTATGCCCGCGCAGCAATGACGGGTCGGCGCGCATCAGCAGCGCAAACGCTTCGCCGTGCCTGAACTCGTCGTTGCACCACAGTTCGAACCAGCGGAAGATCGGATGGAATTGGCGTTCGGGATGGCGCTCCATCTGCCGGTAGATCGTGATGTAGCGGGCATATCCGATCTTCTCGGACAGATAGGTCGCGTAGAAGATGAATTTTGGCCGGAAGTAGGTGTACTTCTTCGCCTTTGCGAGAAAGCTGAGATCGACGCCGATGCCGTGATCCTTCAGGATTTCGTTGATGAAGCCGGCATGGCGCGCTTCGTCCCGGCTCATGAAGCCGAACAATTCCTGGATTTCCCTGTTCCTGATGCGCTTCTTGATCTCGGCATAAAGCACGCAGCCGGAGAATTCGGCGGTCAGGGAACTGACCAGGAAGTCCTTGAACTCCTTGCGCAGTTCGGGCGGCAGACTTTCAAGGTCGTTCTTGAATTCGTCGGTCTTGACGAAGTGCGACTTGTTGTAGTCGGCACGCAGTTCCCTGATCACCGCGTCCCATTCGGATCGCACCAGGCTGACATCGAGGCGATCCATCGCGTCGAAATCCGTGGTGTAGAAGCGCGGACTGAGGATGGTATCCTGCCGCGCCAGTTCGGTGCTGTCGACATTGCCCCTGGAGCCGACATGCCGGCTGTTCCTGAGCTGGCCCTGGGTGCCACCTTCCATCGGAATCATGATGCTCTCCCATCCGAAAAACTAACTTCGTAGAGTTCGGTCAATTCGAGATAGCCCTCGATGCGCGCGCGCAGACGATCGAGCGGACCGCCACGGATCACCGTCGCGGTGCGGCGGACGACCAGCCGCTCGCCGAATTCGACGCGGGTCGGGGCGTCATGCACCTTGACCTCGTCGCCGGCCCTGATCTGGATGTCGCCGTCGAGCACCACATGCGCGTGCAGCGTCTCCGAGGTCTGTTCGATCTCCACCGTGCACGGCACGTCGAACTGCTTGCGGGGGCCGGTCCATATCATGCTCATTTTGCGCGCCCTCGCAGGTTCATCAGCCGCGCGAATGCTTCGGTATTGCTCGACCCGAAGGCATCAAGGTCGATCTGCTTGCCGGTGGCCGTGTCCGTCAGCGTGATCTGGCCGTTGACGTAGCGTGTCAGCCGGAACGGCGATTCTGCGCCGATCGCGCCCAGTTTCCGCTCGCGGGCGAGCCCGCGCAGCACCACCCGAACGAAGCCGTTGCTGCCCGGAGCCAGCGTGTCGACCAGTTCATGGTCCCGGGCGTCGTACACCAGCACGGTCCCATTCTTGCCGTCGGCAAATTGCAGATCGCGGCTTTCGACCGCGGCCGGCGGCGTCATGCGAACCTCGCCGACGCCGGTCAGCCGCGCCGTGGTGACGGAGGCGAGCGCAAACAGCACCAGCGCCGCGGCGGCGAACACGCCTCCCTTGGGAACGACCGGCTGATGAATGGCATGGCTCATGGATATTCTCCGTTCAGGCTGCCACCGTGGTGGGCGCTTGGGCGACGGCGCTGGTCGTGGAATCGTTATCGAACTGCGCCAGTGAGATGGCTGATGGCCCGGGTTTTCCGGTCAAGGCTTCCGCGAGCCGCGCGGCGACGATGGCCGCGTCCGGAACGGCATTCAGCATCGGCTCCGGCGCCGTCAACCGCCACGGCCGGATATGGGGCCACAGCAGCAGGTAGGACACCCGCTTGTCGTCAGCGAGCTTCAGCGGAATATCGCCCGAACCGTCGCGGTTGGTCTTGAGCGCCGCATTGGCGATCTTGCCGAGCGGAATGTTCATGGTCATCGGCAGTGCGACGCCGAACTGGAACAGCACCCGCTTGCTGGTGATGGTGTAGCAGGCGGCCCGCCGGAACAGCCATGCCAGGCCCGCAAGCACGGCGATGGCGCTGATCGCCGGAACGATCAGCCACAGCGCGGACACCGCCGCCTCGCCCGCCGTCATGCCGCCGGACCAGTTCGACCCCAGCCGCCAGAGCAGCAGAATGCCGAAATACGCAGCGACCTCCCGGATGTGAAACGACCGCCACGCCAAGCCCTTGAACGACGGCTTGCCTTGCCAGATCACGCGCTCGCCGGCCGGCAAAGGCGCGGGGAGCTCCTTGAACTCCGAGTCCTTGAACTCCGAGTCCTTGAACTCCGAGTCCTTGAACTCCAGTTCCTTGAACTGTTGATGGTCCTGTTTCACAGTATCGGCTCCTGTCGCGAGGGCGTGGCGTAGAGCGTGCCGGCGCCGTAATAGGCGGCGATCCGGTCCTCCTCCCGCTTGGTCACCTGGTCAAGGCTGGCGGTTACCGGCACGTCGGCGAACTGACGGCCGAGGATCGCCTGCACGGTGACGCGGCCGCGCTTGTGATTGACCAAGCAGAACGGCATCGGCAGCAGCACCCGCTTCGGCCCGGTCGCGGCGGTGACCTCGACCTCAATGTAACGGATCAGCGCCTCGGCGCGATCGACCCAGACATCGGTCGCGACCCCGCCGATCTCGTTGTCGGCGCCGATCACCTTCATGCCGCGTGGATCGGGATCGCGCGGCTCGAGGAAGGTGCCTTCGGCCAGCCGCAACGGCACGATGGCGGGAATGCCGTCGATGTTGAGTTCGGGAACATCCTCGCGGTCGGCCCAGGAGCCCGGCCCGACGCCATCGAGCATGGGGTTGCCGGTCGGCTCCCCCGGGGCACCCGGCCACTTCGCGATCGGAGCGATCGCGACATCGCGGCGGTCGTTCTTGTGGTTCGGCAAAGTCGCGGTGTGTCCGCCACGCAGCAAATAGGTTTTCGGATCGGGCATGCGCGGGAAGCCGTGGGCGATCCCGCCGCCACTTCCCGTGGACTCCAGCGGATAACCCTCGCGCTTGTCTTCGCGGCGAAGGTAGAAAATCAGGCAGGCAAAGAAGATCCAGAAGACGTAAAGCGTGACCTGTGCGAGGT
Organism: Pseudomonadota bacterium; assembly: GCA_040390145.1. Classification (GTDB taxonomy): domain Bacteria; phylum Pseudomonadota; class Alphaproteobacteria; order Rhizobiales; family Xanthobacteraceae; genus Bradyrhizobium. The sequence continues at coordinate 94,850 of JAZJYY010000053.1, read as the reverse complement.
CCATGTAAGCGCCGGGTTGCATGGGATGATCTCCCTCTGGGTGGTTAACCTGGAAATTCGGCGAGGCCGAATTTGGATGACGGTTGCGGAGGGCCCGACCGTGCCGTGCGCACGAGCGGGCCGATCGCAACCAGCGTGGCGAACAGCAGGGCAATTTCGATGTGGTAGACGACGCTGTATCCGGTCGATGGATCGGTGAGCCCGCGGCCCAGCGCACCGCTGGAGGCCAGCGACGACACCGCGTCGCGAATGCCGCCGCCGAGCGCGATGCCGCCGCCGGCCGCGGTCGCCTGCACGGCGCCCCAGGTGCCGAGCGCCAATCCGTTCTCGCCATCGCGGGCCAGCGCCATCGCCGCCGTGAGCGTTCCCGCCGCGAACAGCCCGCCACCAAAGCCGATCAGCGCGGCGCCGATCCGAAACAGCAATACCGAATGCAGAGGTGCGGCGAAGATCACGGCGGAGAATGCGAACACGCCGGCCACCGCGCCGAAGCCGGCGATGCGATAGGGGTCGGCGTTGCGCCCCAGCGCGCGCGCGGCAAGGCCAAACCCCGCCAGCGTGCCCAATGCGAAGAACGCGGTCAGCGCGGTGGTCTGCCCGACCGTCAGCTTGAGGATTTCGGCGCCGTACGGCTCCAGCAGGATGTCCTGCATCGAGAAGGCCGAGGTACCCAGCGCCAGCGCGACCAGGACACGGACCGAACCGCCCGACTTGCGGAACTTGGCCCAGGACTGCTGGAAGTCGGGCCGCGCGCGCGTGGGCGACGTCAGTTCCGGGTTGCGCGCCTCCTGCTTCCAGAGTGCTGCGATGTTGAGCAGCAGCTGCACGACGGCGACGCCCTGGATGATCTGAATCAGCCGGATCTCGTCGAAATTGCGCAGCAACTCGCTGAAGATCAGCGCACTGCCGGCCATGCCGATCAGCAGCATCACATAGAGGAATGCCACGACGCGCGGCCGTGACTCCGGTGTCGCCAGATCAGTTGCGAGGGCGAGGCCGGCGGTCTGGGTCGTATGCATGCCTGCGCCGACCAGAAGGAACGCCAGCGCGGCGCCGAACTGGCCGTAGACGGCAGGATATTCGCCGGTGCCGGACAGCACCAGCAGCGCAAAGGGAAGGATGGCGAACCCGCCGAACTGAACCAGCGTGCCCATCCAGATGTACGGCACCCGGCGCCAGCCGAGCACCGAACGGTGATTGTCCGATTTGAAGCCGATCAGCACGCGGAACGGGGCGAATACGAGCGGGATCGACACCATCAGGGAGACCAGCAGCGCGGAAACGCCGAGTTCGACGATCATCACGCGGTTGAGCGTGCCGTTGAGCAGCACGATGGAAATGCCGGTCGATACCTGAAACAGCGACAGCCGCAGCAGACGACCGAGCGGAAGCTCCTTCGTCGCCGCATCCGCAAACGGCAGGAACCGCTTACCGATACGCATCCAGCCTTTTGCCAATGTCGCCGAAACCGGGTTCATCGCGGACTCATCTCCAGTGCCTGCGACGTGTAGAAGCCGCTGTTGACGCGATGGGTGCGGCCGAGCCGCCATTGATCGAGGCCCTCGTCCGACATCAGCAGCCGCCGCAATTTCTGCTCGCCCACCGGCTCAATGGCAGGCGCGCGATCGCCGCGCGGAAACAGCCGGCCGACCGCATGCATCACCGCCAGCGCCGGGGTTTTTGGGGCGAATGTCACCAGCAGCGCTTCCGAGGTACGCGCGGCCAGGCCCGCCATGATCCGGCAGGTGTCCGCGGGGCGGTAATGGATCAGCGAATCCATCGCGACCACGAAATCGAATCGTCCGAGCTTCGGGTCCAGCATGTCGCCGGACCTGAATTCGATCGTCGATGCGTCGAGATCCCCGGGGATGCGCTCGCGCGCCACCGACACCAGCGTCGGCGAAAGATCGATCGCGACCACCCGCGCGCCGCGCCGCGCCGCCTCGATCGACAGCGCGCCGGTGCCGCAGCCGGCATCGAGCAGCCGCGCGCCGCTCAGGTTGGCCGGCAACCACGACAGCAGCGTGTTGCGCATCTCGTCTCGGCCGGCGCGCACGGTGGCGCGGATCCGCCCGACCGGGGCGTCGGAAGTCAGCCGGGCCCAGGCATCGACCGCGGTGCGGTCAAAATAGGTCTGCAGCTCGCCGCGGCGCTCGATATACGTGGTGACGGACATCAGTCGAACCCCAGGAGATCGAAGATTTCACGGTCCTTCAGCGACTTGCCCGGCAGCGGCGCGATGGTGCCGGCCCATAATTCGGCGGCGAGCCGCATATATTCGTCGGTGACCGCCTTCAATTCCGGCGTCTCGTCCATCTCGAACAGCGTCGACTTTTTCAGCCGGCTCTTGCGGATGACGTCGAGATCGGGGAAATGCGCGACGCGCTTCAACCCGGCCTGTTCGTTGTAACGGTCGATCTGGTCGGTATCCTTGCTGCGGTTGGCGATCACGCCGCCGAGCCGCACACCGTAGTTTTTCGACTTGGCCTCGATCGCGGCGACGATGCGGTTCATCGCGAAGATCGAGTCGAAATCGTTAGCGGCGACGATCAGCGCCCGGTCGGAATGCTGCAGGGGTGCAGCAAAGCCGCCGCACACGACGTCGCCGAGCACGTCGAAGATCACCACGTCGGTGTCCTCGAGCAGGTGATGCTCTTTCAGCAGTTTCACGGTCTGGCCGACGACATAGCCGCCGCAGCCGGTGCCGGCCGGCGGACCGCCAGCCTCCAGGCACATCACGCCGTTGTAGCCTTCGAAGACGAAATCCTCCGGCCGCAACTCCTCGGCGTGAAAATTGACGGATTCCAGCACGTCGATCACGGTCGGCACCAGCCGCTTGGTCAGCGTGAACGTGGAGTCGTGCTTGGGATCGCAGCCGATCTGCAGCACCCGCTTGCCCAGCTTCGAGAAGGCGACCGACAGGTTCGACGAGGTCGTGCTCTTGCCGATGCCGCCCTTGCCGTAGACCGAAAACACCTTGGCGGTGCCGATCTTGAGTTTGGGGTCGAGCTGGACCTGCACGCTGCCCTCGCCGTCGCCGCAACAGGACGGGCTTTTGAGGGTCGATGGCTTGGTCAGGATATTCATGCGGCAACTCCCACGCCTTCGAGGCGGTCTTCGAGCTCTTCGCCTGCCCTGCGCAGGACATCGAGCATGTCAGGATCGGGCGACCAGTATTTGCGTTCGTGGGCTTCGATCAGCCGGTTCGCGACCTTGGCGGAAGCGACGGGATTGAGCGTGGCGAGCCGTTCACGCATTTCGGGATCGAGCACGAAGGTCTCGGTGAGCTGCCGGTAGACCCAGGGCGCCACTTCGCCTGTTGTCGCCGACCAGCCCATGGTGTTGGTGACGTGTTCTTCGATCTGGCGCACGCCCTCATAGCCGTGCTTGAGCATGCCCTCGTACCATTTCGGATTGAGCATGCGGGTGCGGGTCTCCAGCGCGACCTGCTCCGACAGCGTGCGGACGGTGCCGGTGCCCCGGGTCTGGTCGCCGATATAGACCGGGGCTGACGCGCCGCCCTTGGCGATTTTCACGGCGCGGCTGATGCCGCCGAGCGTGTCGAAATAATGATCGACGGTGGTCACCCCGAGCTCGACCGAGTCGAGGTTCTGGTAGGCGAGATCGACGGTCGCCAGCGCGTTCTTCAAGAGCGCGGTCTGCTGCACCGGCTGACCCTTGAGGCCGTAGGCAAAACTCTTGCGCCGCGTATAGGTTTCGGCGAGTTCGTCCTCGTCGTCCCAGCGGCCGTTTTCAACCATATGATTGACGTTGGAGCCGTAGGCACCGTCGGCATTGCCGAACACCCGCAACGCCGCGGTTTCCATATCGCAGTTGTTGGCGGCCTGGAATGCGAGTGCATGCTTACGGACGAGATTGAGCTCGACCGGCTCATCCGCGGATGCCGCCAGGAAGCACGCCTCGGCCAGCAGCTTGATCTGCAGCGGCAACAGATCGCGGAAAATGCCGGACATCGTGATGATGACGTCGATCCGGGGGCGATTGAGCTGTTCGAGCGGGATCAATTCGGCGCCGGCCAGCCGGCCGTAACTGTCGAAGCGCGGCCTGGCGCCGAGCAAGGCCAGTGCCTGCGCGATCGGCGCGCCCTCGTTCTTGAGATTGTCGGTGCCCCACAGCACGATCGCGACCGACTGCGGGAACCCGTGGCCCTCGGCGACGTGTTTATCGATCAGCCGCTGCGCCTGCAGCGTGCCGTCCTGCACCGCATAGGCGCTGGGGATCCTGAACGGATCGAAGCCGTGCAAGTTGCGACCGGTCGGGAGAATGGCCGGCGTCCGCAAGATATCGCCGCCCGGCGCGGGACGGATGAACTTGCCATCGAGCGCCTGCAGGAGGCTTGGGATCTCGTGGTCCTGCGCGATCAGAACATCAACTGCGGCAAGCTCTTTGCACAGTGCGGCGTCGGCCTCCGCGGGCAATGTGGCGTCGCCGCGCACGATCGCTTCCAGCAACGACCTGTCCGGGCGGGCGCCATGTGAGGCATCGGCCACCGCCTGCAGCATCTCGACGCGCTGCTCGGCTGAAGGCGCCTCGCCGACGACGTGAAGGCCATGCGGGATCAAGGTGTATTCAAGTTCGAGCACGGCGTCGGACAGCTGGCAGATCGCTTTCGTCGCGTCGGTCCAGGCCGGCTCGGCCGGCGCCAGTTCCAGCGTGCTGGCCTGCGCCTGGATCAGGGTCGCCAGACCGGCACGCTCGGTTTCTTCAGCGGGCGGCAATCCCCGCCAGCGCTCGATCGAGGCCTTCAGCTCGACCAGCCCCTTGTAAAGCCCGGCATGCGCCACCGGCGGGGTCAGATAGCTGATGAGCGTCGCCGCCGAGCGGCGCTTGGCGATGGTGCCTTCGGACGGGTTGTTGGAGGCATAGAGATAGAGGTTGGGCAGATCGCCGATCATGCGGTCCGGCCAGCACGAACCGGAGAGACCCGTCTGCTTGCCCGGCATGAATTCAAGCGCGCCATGAGTGCCGAAATGCAGCACCGCGCCGGCGCCGAAATCCTCGCGCAGCCAGCGATAGAATGCCGAGAAGGCGTGGGTCGGCGCAAAGCCCTTCTCGAACAACAGCCGCATCGGGTCGCCTTCGTAGCCGAAGGCGGGCTGGATCCCGACGAAGACGTTCCCGAAGCGCTCGCCGAGCACGAAGATTGAGCTGCCGTCGCTTTGCTGCTTGCCGGGCGCCGGCCCCCATTGCGCCTCGATCTGGCGCAGCCATTTTTCGTTGCGGACGTGGTCGCCGGCCGAAATGCGCGTGTGGACGTTGGCGTCGGCGCCGAAACGCGCGGCATTGCCGACCACGATACGCTCGCGCAGCGCATCGACGGTGGCGGGCACATCGACCTGATAACCCTCGCGCTTCATGGCGCCGAGCGTCCGGTGCAGCGATTCGAACACCGATAGAAACGCCGCGGTACCGGTATTGCCGGCATTGGGCGGGAAATTGAACAGCACGATCGCGACCTTGCGCTCGCTGCGCTCGGAGCGGCGTATCGCCACCAGCCGCGCGGTGCGCGACGCCAGCATTTCCGCGCGCTCGCTGCAGACATGCATGTCGCCGCCGGTCTCCGAGCGGGCGAAGGTGCAGGCGCGCTCGCAACCGGTGCAGGGCGTCCCTGCCCCATCGGAACGGCCGCCATAGACCATCGGCCCCGACGCGCCGTCGAGTTCGGGGATCGCCACCATGATCGTGCTTTCCACCGGCATCAGCCCGCGATCCGACGCGCCCCATTGCTCCAGCGTCTGGAACTCGACCGGATGCGCGGAGAGATAGGGAACGTCCAGCTTGGCGAGAATGTCCTCGGCCGCCCTGGAGTCGTTGTAGGCGGGACCGCCGACCAGCGAGAAGCCGGTCAAGGACACCACGGCATCCACCGCGCTGCGGCCGTCCTTCATGAAAAAGCGCTCGATCGCCGGACGCTGGTCGAGCCCGCTGGCGAAAGCCGGGATGACGCGCAAGCCTTTGGCTTCGAAGGCCGCGATCACGCCGTCATAATGACCTGAATTGCCGGCCAGCAAATAGGAGCGCAGCAGCAGAATCCCGACGGCGCCGCGTTCATTCGCTACCCCCGGCAACCCATCGGCCGCGTCGGCGATGCGGCCCTTCATGCCGGGGTGGTAGACGCCGATATCGGCGTATTCCACCGGTGCCGCCGCCTTGACGATGCCGCGCAGGCCGCGGCGCGGACCATCCGCATAGCGGTCGACCAGCAGCCGGACCATATTGACGATGTTTTGCTCGGAGCCGGCGAGCCAGTATTGCAAGGTGAGGAAATAGGCGCGCATGTCCTGCGCGGTGCCGGGAATGAAGCGCAGCAGCTTTGGCAGCTGCCGCAGCATCTTCATTTCGCCCTTGCCGCCGGGGCTGCCCTTGCGACTGCCACGCAGCTTCTTCAGCCAGGCGATGGCGCCGAGCGCCTCGCCCGACATGTCGAACTTGCCGACCCGCGTCAGTTTCACCACCTCGGCCGCCGACATGCAGCAGATCATCGCATCGCAATGACTGCGTCGCGCGACCAGCGCCGGCATGACAGCCCGAACGTGGTCGTCGAGGAACAGCATGGTGGCGATGACGATGTCACCCCGCGCGATGTCGGCGTGGCAGCGCGCCAAAGCGGCCTCATCGGTGCCCCACTCGTCGGCGGCATGGACGGTCAGTTCGATCCCCGGAAAGTCGCGCTTCAACGCCGTTCGCGCACGCGCGGCCGCGCCGGACAGATGACTGTCCATGGTCACGACGACGACACGAAGCGGTGTCGCGTCAGCGGGCGTAGTGCGCTTTGGCATCGTACAGCGTCTCGACGGTGATGGTGGCAACGCCGTTTTCATTGGCGAAGCGTTCGGTGTTGCGGCGGGCCTTGCCGCGAACGAAGAAGGGAATTTTTCGCAGTTCCTTCTCGGCGTCGGCAGCCCAGATGACGGAAATCTCAGAAACCATGGCCGGTGCAGCCGGATCGGCGGCGGCGACAGTGATCGGATTGGCCGGCGCGGCATGGCCTGCGCCGAGATGCGACGGCACGGCACCGTCCTTGAACTCGAAATCGTCCTTGAACATCGCCAGCAGATGTTCTTCCAGGCCCATCATCAGCGGATGCACCCAGGTGTCGAAGATCACATTGGCGCCCTCAAAACCCATCTGCGGCGCGTAGCGGGCCGGAAAATCCTGCACGTGGACCGGCGCCGAGATGACCGCGCAGGGAACGCCGAGGCGCTTGGCGATATGACGCTCCATCTGGGTGCCGAGCACCAATTCGGGCTGCAGCTCGGCGACCCTGGCCTCGACCTCGAGATAATCGTCGGAGATCAGCGGCTCGACGCCATAGAGCTTGGCGGCCTCGCGAATCTCGCGGCCGAATTCGCGGCTGTAGGTGCCGAGCCCGACCACCTTGAAGCCGAGCTCGTCGGAGGCAATACGCGCGGCGGCGACGGCGTGGGTGGCGTCGCCGAAGATGAAGACCCGCTTGCCGGTGAGATAGGTCGAATCGACCGATCGCGAATACCAGGGCAGCCGCGTGGACGACGCCGCCAGCACCGCGGTCGGATCGACGCCGGCGAGCCCTGCTGCTTCCTCGATAAATTCACGGGTCGCCGATACGCCGATCGGAATGGTTTTGGTCGACGGCTGGCCGAACGTCCGTTGCAGCCAGGAGGCCGCCTGCCCCGCGATCTCCGGATACAGCACCACGTTGAAATCGGCGTCGCCGAGCCTTGCGAGATCCGCCGGCGTTGCGCCCATTGGCGCGGTGACGTTGACATCGATGCCGAGCTTTCCGAGCAGCCCGCTGATTTCGGTGACGTCGTCACGGTGACGAAAGCCGAGCGCAGCCGGTCCGAGCAGATTGCAGCGGGGACGGACGCCCGCCGCACGCTCCGGCCGTTTGCTGCCGGGCGCCGGCGCCGAGGGACCGGCCAATGCGCGCACCAGCTGATAGAAGGTTTCGGCGGCGCCCCAGTTTTCCTTGCGCTGATAGGCCGGCAGGTCGACGGTCACCACCGGGATCGGCAAGTTCAAGGCGCGCGCGAGGCCGCCGGGATCGTCCTGGATCAGCGAGCCCGTGCAGGAAGCACCGACGATCATGGCCTGTGGCTGGAAGCGGTCATAGGCATTCTGCGCGGCCGTCTTGAACAGCTCCGCGGTGTCGCCGCCGAGGTCGCGCGCGGAGAAAGTCGTGTAGGTGACCGGCGGGCGCCGGTCGCGCCGTTCGATCATCGTGAACAGCAGATCCGCATAGGTGTCGCCCTGCGGCGCATGCAGCACGTAGTGCAGGCCCTGCATCCCCGTGGCGACGCGCATCGCGCCGACATGGGGAGGTCCTTCATATGTCCACACCGTGAGCTGCATCGTCATGCCACCAGTTTCGCGCGACGCACCAGCGGGCGTGCGAACAGTTCAGCGAGATCGGCCGCCTGCTCAAAACCCTGGATCGGCGTGAACACGAGTTCGATCGACCATTTTGTCGTGATGCCCTCGGCCTCCAGCGGATTGGCCAGGCCGAGCCCGCACACCACGAGGTCCGGCCGCGCCGCGCGGCAGCGATCGAGTTGCAGGTCGACGTCCTGGCCCTCGGTCAGCGCAAGGTTTGACGGCAGCAGCTTCAGTTCCTCGGCCAGATGCTCGCGGTGCAGATAGGGCGTGCCGACCTCGATCAGTTGCATCGAGAGCTCGCGCGACAGAAACCGCGCCAGTGGGATTTCCAGCTGCGAATCAGGGAACAGGAAAATGCTGCGGCCGGCGAGTTCATCGCGGTAACGCGCCAGCGCCCTGCCCGCCCGGCTACGATAGGGCTGCGTGACGGTCACGAAAGTCTCGTCCTTGATCCCGAAGGCGTCGGCCGCCGCGCGCAGCCACGCCGTAGTGCCTTCGACGCCGAGCGGAAACGGCGCGGCCAGCCGGGTGGCACCGCGCTCTTCCAGCGCCCGTGCAGTGTCGGCGAGGAAGGGCTGTGCCAGCAGGAATTTGGTGTTCGGGCCGACGGCCGGCAGCGCCGTCGAGTTGCGCGGCGGCAGGAAATGGACCGGGCCGATGCCGAGCGCCTGGAACAGGCGCACGAACTGGTCCTCCACCACGTCGGCCAGCGAACCCACGATCAGCAACTGGTCCTCGCCCGTTCCCAAGGGGGGTAGTCCGGGAACGAGCGAGGCGAGACATGCATCCTCGCCTTGCGTGAATGTTGTCTCGATGCCACTGCCCGAGTAATGAAGAATCCGCACGGCGGGCGAAAAGGTCCGCGACAGCCGGAACGCGGCGCGCGACAGGTCGAGCTTGATCACCTCTGAAGGACAGGAGCCGACCAGAAACAGCAGCCGGATGTCCGGCCGCCGCGCGATCAACAGCGTTACGATGCGGTCGAGTTCGTCGTTGGCGTCGGTGAGCCCGGCGAGATCCTTCTCTTCCATGATGGCGGTGGCGAATCGAGGCTCGGCGAAGATCATCACGCCGGCCGCGGACTGAATGAGATGCGCGCAAGTGCGCGAACCCACCACCAGGAAGAAGGCGTCCTGGATCTTGCGATGCAGCCAGACGATCCCGGTCAGCCCGCAGAACACCTCGCGCTGGCCGCTCTCGCGGCGGACCGGATGGGGCGCGACCTCTTTCGCGGCACCGGTCGAACAACCCTGCACGGGCGCGTTGGTGTGGGCGTTCATGCGGGGCTCCCGGAGCCGGAAGCAGCCGCTGAAAGCGCCATGCGCTCATCGCGGCGCGCCGCGCGCAGTTTCAAAAGGAACTGCGTGGCGTTGACGAAGTACGAGGCATAGGCGGCCAATGCGAGCAGCATTTGCTGGCGCGGATCGCCGAAGCCGCCAAACAGCGCGACGAGATAGGCCGTGTGCAGCGCCAGCACCAGGAAACTGAAGACGTCCTCCCAGAAGAAGGCGGGCGCGAACAGGTAGCAGCCGAAGACTTCCCGCTCCCAGATCGAGCCGGTGACCATGATGGCGTAGAGCAGCAGCGTCTTCAGCACGATCGACGCCGAGGCAATGAAGAATCCCTCGCCTGTTGTCAGGTACCGGACGACAAGAACCAGGCTGATCAGGAATACCGCGAACTGAACAGGCGCCAGTATCCCCTGCACCAGCGTCCACTTTGTTGCATCGCGGCGGATGCGCTGTTCCGGCGTGTAGAGCGTCTTAAGTGGTTGCTTTGGCGAGTGGTCCGGGACTTTCAGCGCGGACGAGCGCGCGGCGGTGTTCGCAGGCGCAGCGACGGTTTCACCGCTGAAAGTGTAAAGATTATTTGACAGTTCGCCGCCGCGATGATGCGATGACGACTGGGGATGACGAGATGCGGGCGGCGTTCGCTCACCGTTTAGGGGCAAATCCTGATTTTCCGCTTCTCGAAAATGCACCGCGCCACTCCCTAAGTGCGGGCCAACTGATGAGAAGGCTAAACTCCGTTCTAAGAACTGTCAACTAAACCATACGTAAATTAAACTTGACGGTTTTGGGAACCAGAGACTTAATGGTTGGGGAGTGAAAAATGACGGACGTGAACGAGCAATCCTTCTCAGCCGGCACAACGACAGACGGCGCGACGGCACGCCACAAATTGCCGCGGCAGCGGCTACAGGCGCCGATCTGGCGATTCCGTCCCGCGCTGAAGCCGGTGGCCGTCGTCGAAACCATCAAGACGCAGATCATCCCCAGGATCGTGCTGGCGCTTCGCAGCCTGCCAACTTCTAAACCCGCGGAAACCGCCGACCAATCAGGCCCGAACGCTGTCGAGCAATTCACTGTCCTGGTGCTGGCAAACGAAGACCGCGCCGCCTTCGCTCATGTTGAAACCCTGCTGGCGCAGGGCATATCGGTCGAGTCGATCTTTCTCGAGCTGCTGGCGCCCACGGCCCGGCTGCTCGGCACGCAATGGGAGTCAGACGTCACCGACTTTGCCAGCGTTACGCTCGGTGTCGGCCGCCTGCAGCAAATTATGCGCCGTCTCGGTGAGGATTTTTACAATGAAGGCGGCCACGGCCATGGCGGCGAGACGGTGCTGCTAACCATCATTCCCGGCGAGCAGCATAGTTTCGGACTGTCCATGGTGGCGGAATTCTTCCGCCGCGCCGGCTGGAACCTGTGCACGGGTCCGTTCTCATCGCATCAGGAACTGACTTCCCTCGTTCACAATCACTGGTTCGACGTCGTAGGCTTCTCGGTCAGCAGCGATCGGCGGCTCGATGAGTTGAAGCAGGATATCCGCGATATACGCCGCGACTCGCGCAACAGGCATGTCGGCATCATGCTCGGCGGCCCGATGATGACGACGCATCCCGAGCTTGTGGCATCCATGGGAGCCGATATGATGTCGGCAGACGCGGCAACCGCGCCGCAATTGGCGCGCGGCCTGATCGAACAGATGAAGCGGCAGGTTTGAGCGCCTCACACGCCCGGCGACATCGTTGAAGGCCATTCGGCGATCAATGCCGATGGGCAAACGTGGAGAAACAGGAATGCCGGTTGCCATATCGGACAACCCGTCGCCGGTCAGCGTCGTCACCGCCCTTTATCTCAGAACCAAGGCTCTGCATGTCGAGGCCGAGCGGACCGGCATCATCCGCGACCTGCTGCGCGGTGAAGCCAGCCTCGAAGGCTATGTTCTGCTGCTGCGCAACCTGCTCCCCGCCTATCAGGCGATGGAACAAGGCCTCGAACGGCATCGCGGCTCGCCTCGCCTCGGGGCGCTGGCGGAATTCAGGCTCGACCGCGCGCCCGCCATCGAGGCCGACCTCACCGCGCTTTGCGGCCATGGCTGGAAACGCGACATAGCGCTGCTCGGCGCCGGCGACATTTACGCGCGTCGGATCGCGAAAGTGGCTGACGGCGATGGCATGCGGCTGATCGCGCATGCTTACACGAGGTATCTCGGCGACCTCAGCGGCGGGCAAATCCTGCAGCGGCTGCTGGCACGGTCGCTGAATTTGAAACCAGCCGAACTGACCTTCTATGATTTTCCGCGGTTTCCCGACCTTGCGGTTCTCAAGACCGATTTTCGCAATGCTCTGGACACCGCCGGTGCGCACGCGACCGACCCTCAGGCCATCGTCGAGGAAGGCGCCATCGCCTTCTCGCTCAACATCGATCTGTCATGTGCCGTCCAGGCGCTGTTGTCGCCGGATCCGATCGCGGCAACTGCCGCGGAATGAGCGCCGGCTGCAGCCGGATCTACCGATCGCTCTTGTCGTCGCCGGACGTCCGCGATGAGTGCCAGATCAAATGCTCCAGCACTTCGGCGGTACGCAGCGTCGAGTTGCGGACACTTTCCAGCATTTCGGCAATCCGGCTGGTTTCGACACCGTAGGTTATTTCGAGCGCCGCAAGCTGCGCGTTCTCGACCACCGAGGACAGCAGGTTCTGATAGACAAGGTCGGTCCTGGAATCGAGCCGGACGCTGTTGATCCGATGACTCTGGATGATGCCTTCCTGGAAACGGCTGCGCGCTATCTCGGCGGCTTTGCGGTCGGTGATATCGGAGAAGATCAGGACGAAACCGAGCACCCGTTCACGGGATGGATGCACCGGATCGGCCCGCACCATCAGCGGCTTCTCCCGGTTGCCTTCGCCACGCAACAGCAATTCGCCGCGCCAGGCACGGTGATGCTCGAGAAGCTCGCCGACGCTGCGCAGAAAATCCTCCGGCTGCTGAAATGCGCCGGCCAGGTCGTCGAGCCGCGCGGTCGCGGTATGATCCTCCGGCAGCAGGGCCTTGAATGCCCCGTTCATCAGCAGGACCTTGCCGTCGATGCCGGCGATGATGACGGGCTGTTCCGAGACCCGCACGTGCCGGCTGAATTGCTCGAGCTGGTCCTGCGCGATCAGCGTACGTACGGCACGGAACTGCAGAATGATGTCAGTTACCGACTGACCTATCAGGCGCGCGGCGGCAATATCCGCGGCCGTCCACGGTTCGGACGTCCCCTCCACCAGCTGGTGCCACTGTGCGAATGACCGCCGCGGCGAAAGATCGCTGGGATCGTCACCGATCACGAACGGCTTGAGCGGGTCGCCGCCCCAGGTCACCGTCCTGATACGTTCGGGACGGAACCAGATCAGATATTCTCCGGGATTGTCCGAGATCGTCGTCACGGCGATGCCGCTCGCGACCTTGGTAATACCTGCGAATTCCGGAAATTCGAGACCCAGCGATGCGGTCGCCAGCACCGCCGTGCCGCGTCTGGCGTCCAGCCATTCGCCGATTTCGCGGATTTCCTGCGTCCCCGGCACTTCGCCTGACGAAATGATCTGGCCTTCATAGATCAGCGCGCTGCCGCTGGCGCCGAGCGGCTGCAGGATCGATTGCGATGAGTCGAAGATCGCCGCGCGCCAGTCACCCTCGCGGGAAACCGCCTCGATCATTCTTTGCTCGAGCCGCTGCACGAAGATTTCCGACTGGCTCTGCGCGAAACTCTCCAGGGCGGCGATGCGGGTCGCGATCGCCTCGGCAAGGAGTTCGCAAACCGCGCGCTGCTCGAAGTGAATGAAACGGGGCTCGTAGTGGTGGCAGGCCACCAGCCCCCACAGCTTTCCTCCGACAACCAGCGACACCACCAGCGTGGCGCCGACTCCCATGTTCTTGAGATACTGCAGGTGGATCGGCGACATGCTGCGCAGGAAGCACAGCGACATGTCGAGGTCGCGGCCGGTCAGCGGCGACAGCCGCGGTTGCAGCGGAACCGGATCGTAATTGACGTCGACCAGCACACGAACCCGGGTGGTTTCGTACAGCCTCCGCGCCATCTGGGGAATATCCGAGGCCGGATAGCGATTGCCGAGAAAGGCCTCGAGTTCGGGCTTGCGCCGCTCCGAATAGACCTCGCCGTGTCCCTCGTCGTCGAAGCGGTACACCATCACCCGATCGTAGCCGGTGCGGTCCTGAAACAGCGAAGCGGTCTCGTCGCACAGCGCGCGGAGCGAGGATGCGATCCGAATCTTCTCCAGCGCCCGCGCGATCTGCCCCGACAGGTCGACCGACGGTCCGGCGCGCTCGAGTTCGATCACCAGTCCGCCCGCCGGCGGCCGGTGCAACAGCCCATCAAATTCGGCACTTGGATTGCCGATGCGGCAGCGGACGCCGATCGGCATGCCCTGCGCGGTCGGATCGAGATGCGGCAGGATCCGGATCAGGAGATCGCCGTCGATATCCGCGAGCGGGACTCCCATCACCTGCTTCAGATTGAGAAATTCGGCGGCGTTGGCGCTGGCCTGGATAATCAGGTGATCCGGTTCGCTGACGACCAGCAGGGCGCCATGCGGCTGGATGGAGCCCGCGAGATGGATCTCCTCCCGCTCGCAATTCGAAAGATCGGCTTTTCCGAACGCTGGGATAGCGATGGAATGCAACGCCAATTAATCCTCTGGGGTTTCCTCGGAGCCCGGCCCCTTGTCGTCGAGGCCGTAGAGGCTGAGCTTTGCATAAAGACTCTGCCGGCTCAATCCCAGTAGTTCGGCAGTCGCCGTCCTGTTGCCGCCCGCAAGTTCCAGCGCCTGCTTGACGTAATGCTGTTCGACGATGCCGACCGTATTCTTCACCAGCTTGCGCAGCGAGGATTTTCCGATCTGCTCGCTCATCGAACCCAGCGCGGTCCGCAACAGGTCGCTTTCGCCGCTGGAGGGAAGCCTGCGGGCGACATTGCGAAGCAACACGCCGATATGATTGTGCTCGCTGCCCTGGCTGGCGCCGGCCGAAATTTCGACCTCGGTGTCGGTTCCGAGTTCGCCGCGAATGGTGGTGGTGAAAAGCCGGACGGTCCGGTGCGACTGGATATTGGCGAGCAGCGCGTTCAAATCGGCGCCGGGTTGCCAGAGCCAGCGGCCCAGCGACTCCCCGATCGCGGAGCCCTTGGAGCCGACCTGCACCAGATCGAGAAACGCCTGATTGGCGTGACGAATGATTCCGGTGGCATCCAGCGCCACGAAGGCGTCGGGCAGATGGTCGACCAGATCTTCAACGATCGATTGGTCGTTGCGCTCCGCCGGCGCCGACAAATCGGTCGCGGCGGTGAACTGCAGCAGAAAAACATGCCCGGGCTCGGCCGTGATCAGCGATCCCCGCAGCATCCACGGCCGCGCCTCGGCACCGAGATGCACCAGAATGCTCAGCGCCTTGCCGCGCTCACGTATCCGCGCCAGCATTTCACGGACGGCCTCGCGATCGTTCGCTGCCACCTCGTGCAGCAATTCGCGTCCGGCCAGGTCCTCGTTGCGGCGGCGCGAGGAATTCAAAGCCTCGACGGCGGTGCGGTTGGCCTCGATGATGCGCAAATTGGCCGTCGACACGATCATCACGGCCTCGTTGGAGGCGTCGAACACCAGCCGGTACCGGGTCTCGATTTCACGAAGCTTCCAGTAGTCCCGCTCCATGGTCTGCTGAGCGGCGATCAGGCGGGACTGCAGCTCGGCAACCGCCTGGAGGTTCTTTCCGATCGCCAGCATGCCGGCCCGGCCGCCCAGCAGCACCGTGGTAAATTCCATCGGGATTTCGAGGCCGCTGGGAAAACGCTGATTGATCTGCCGGAACGCCGAAATGCCGCTGACACGCGCATCGTCGACCATGCGCTTGACCTTGTCGCCGCCCATTTCGCCGGCGATCTCGACCCAGGGGCGGCCGAGCCAGCCGTCGACGCTTTCCGCGCTCATGGCCGGCGACAATGTCGCTTCGCGGATCACGCCATCCATGTCGAGAAGGAGGGTGATGTCAGGCTGTACGGTCGGTAAGGCGGCCATTCCTGGTATCTGCCGATCTTTTCTGCGAGCGGAGGGTTGCTCCAGCGGACTGTCGAAGCAGTGACAGTGCGCTTAATGCACGCAATGTGCCAACGTTACCTGACACCCAACGCTTGGAACCTGTAAATGCTCCCTTAGCCTTGCACAGAATCAGCCGATCAAGTCAAGAAACACCTTAGTTTGAAGAAAATTGGCTGTCACATAAGCTTTACACCCGCCGGACCCCCTGCTCGTTCTGCCGTTTAGTCAGCATCGAGGGCGCGACGGCAGACCAGGGTCCCTGAAAATCTGCTCAAAAATCCGCCAATATCGACAAGACAAGTTGATAATATAAAATGTAAGTCTATCTTGACAGCTGGATCGTCACAGCAAGGCGAAGCAGTCACTCAGGGAGAGAGCAAGTGGTCAGTAAACGCATTACGGTCTTAGCCTCCGTTGCAGCCATGACAGTGTCGGGCGCCGAGGCCATCGCCCAGGACGCCGCCAAGGGCGAGCAGGTTTTCAAGCAGTGCATGACCTGCCATCGCATCGGCCCGGATGCCAAGAATTTGGTGGGACCGGCGCTGACGGGCGTGATCGGCCGCCAATCCGGCACGGCGCCGGGCTTTGCCTATTCGAGCCTCAACAAGGCGGCGGGCGAGAACGGGCTGGTCTGGACCGACGAACTGGTCATGCAGTATCTGCCGGATCCCAACGCCTTCATGAAGAAATTCCTGACCGACAAGGGCAAGACTGATCTTGCAACGGGCTCGACCAAGATGGCGTTCAAGCTCACCGACGAACAGCAGCGCAAGGACGTGATCGCCTACCTCAACAAATTCTCCGAAAAGAAATAGCCGACGCCTGCTATCGCCATCGGCGGTAGAGGTCGACCAGATGCGCAAGCCCGGCTGCCGCGAGGCAGCCGCAGGCCGGCATCCAGCCGCCTCCCGCGAGCGTTACCCGCAACGCCAGCAGCAGAAGCGCGCCGGCGCAGAGGTTTGGCAGCAGATCGAGCGGCGCGACGCCTCGGCCCGTGTACCGCCAATACAACGCCAGGACTGCGGCCTCGAGCGCCACCAGGATCAGGATGAGATCGACGAAGCGTCCGCTCGCAAACAGATCAGCCATGCCCGACGATCACATGGCGGTCGCGATCCCGCAACCAGTGCCTTGGCTCAAGCGAATGGTGCATTCAAACGAACCACCGCGAGGTTGAGATACGACGCGAACGAAACCCAGAGCAAATATGGCAACAGATAAAGGCTCGCCGGCCTCGCAAAGCGCCAGAACACGATCATCGGCAGCAGGATCGACGCCCAGAGAAACCCCACCTCGATCAGCGCCCAGTCCGGCCGGCGCAGGGCAAAGAACAAGGTGCTCCAGAGCACGTTGAGCGTTCCATTGAGCGCGAACAGTGCAACCACCGAGTCCCGCTCCACGCGGCTAGCCGCATTGCGCCAGGCACTGACCGCCGACACCGTCGCCAACGCAAAAATCAGAGTCCACGCCGGACCGAACAGCCAATCCGGCGGCTGCCAGGACGGCTTGCGCAGGTTTTGATACCATGGCCCGGTGTCGGTCAGCGTGCCGCCGAGCACGCCGATGAAGATCGCCACCCCCGCCGCGATCAGGACGGGCTTCCAGAAACCGCGCCGCGGCGCCATCAGGCCCGAGCCAGCCCGGCCATGTGGGCAAGGTTCTTGAAGAAGATCCTGACGTGGGCCACGGGCTTCGCCCGCACCAGTTCCTTGTTCATATAGGCATCCCAGGTCAGCTTCTGGACGTCGCGGTCGCGGCAGATGCTGACGAATCGTTCGCGGCGGCGATCATTGGAATACCAGTACCACTGCATCACGCCGAGGATCCAGAACACCAGGCCGTGCATTTTCATGAAGCGCTTGCGTGCGGTACGCAGGGCTTTGGCATTGCCGGTTTCGAGGAACAGATCCACGGCTTCCGCCGACAATCGTCCTCCAATCATGGCATAATAAATCCCCTCGCCCGACGCCGGTGCGACCACGCCTGCGGCATCGCCCGCCAGCAGCACGCTGTGGCCGTCGTCCCAGCGCGGCAATGGATGCAGCGGGATCGGCGCGCCTTCACGGCGGATGGTTTCGACCGCCCCCAATCCCGCGGCCACCCGCAAGTCGCCGACGGAATCGCGCAGCGAAAACCCCTTGCGCGCGGAGCCGGTACCGACGCTGACAGTGTCGCCATGCGGAAACACCCAGCCGTAGAAATCCGGCGATACCGTGCCGCGATAATAGACGTCGCAGCGGGTGCCGTCGAAATCCGCTTCCGGCCGCGGCGACCGAACGATCTCGTGATAGGCGAACACATAGGGCAGGCGATCGGCGCCGGGCAGGCATTGGCGTGCGACGGCCGACAGTGCGCCGTCGGCGCCGATCAGCGCGCGGGTCCGCACCGTGCGTTCAATCGTCCGCCCGTCCGCCCCCCGCTCTTCGTAATACACGACGGTTCGTCCGGACCCGTCGCGCTCAAATCGCTTGAACAGCCCGGTTTTTCGCCTCGCCCCGGCCTGCGCCGCCCGCTCCCTCAACCATTCGTCGAATACATCGCGATCTACCATGCCGACAAAGCCACCATCGATCGGCATGTCGACCTGCTTGTCCGAGGGCGACACCATCCGGGCCGAATTGACCTTGGCGACCAGCAGGTGATCGGGAATGTCGAAATCACGGATCAGCCGCGGCGGAATGGCGCCGCCGCATGGCTTGATGCGTCCGGCACGATCCAGCAGCAGCACCTTTCTTCCGAGACTCGCGAGGTCGCGGGCGGCGGTGGCACCGGAAGGCCCGCCGCCGACCACCACGACATCGAACATTTCGGAGACTGCGAGCATCTCACCCTCCCGCGACTGCGACAGCCCGCAGTTCACCTTGCCGTAATAAATTGCTCCGGAGCGGAGCGCGATGAACCCAGACCGCCATCAGTGCCGCGGCTACGAACAGGCCGGCTTCGGCAGTGAACACCACCGCGTAGGAAAGCGCCGGCGATGACAGCAGATATTTCGCGACGTCGCTCGCCAGGGTTCCGAGAAAGCCGCCGGTGCCGAACGCAAAAGCCTGCGCCGCGCCCCAAAGCCCCATCCGCACGCCCTCACGTTTTTCGCCACCCGTCGTGACGAGCGCCATCATCGATCCGATCGCCGCCACCGCATAGGCGCCATTGGTGACGCCAAGCATGAAAACGGTCTCGCGCAACGGCCAGGAGGGACCAACGATCGCCGCAGCCGCCAGGCCGAGCAACGCCAGCGCGGAAGCAACGCATCCGCCGACAGTCCATATCTGCAGGTTTCCGCGGGAACGCGGATAAACCGCACCGATCAGCGGCACCATCGCCATGCCGATCAGCGTGCCGGCATGCTGAACGCCCGAGAGCTTTGTCGTCTCGCCGGGCGTAAAGCCAAACACGACGCCGGCAAACGGCTCGAGGATCAGGTCCTGCGCGCTGTAGGCCAGCATCGAGACGAACACGAAGATGGCAAACCGCCGCGATTTCGGTTCGGCCCAGACCTCCGCGAAGGCGGCGCGGAACGATGACGGCGACGAGGCCCTCGACGCCGGCGGATGGACCGCCGCAATCGCGCGGCCTTCAATGCCCCACACGCCGGCCAACGTCAGCACCATCGCGGCAGCCGATACACAGCCGGAAACGACGATCAGCCGCAGCGGCGAAAACGGATCCAGCATGTGGCCGGCGATGCCGGTCGTGACGATAAACCCGGCAATCATCATCACCCAGACGATGGTGGCGGCCGCGGCGCGGCGATTGTCGTCGGTGCGCTTGGCGAGCAGCACCAGCAGCGACGTGCCGGCGGCGCCGACCCCGGCGCCGATCAGGCAGAATGCAAGGACCGCGAGCGAGATCCCGAACAGCGGCTGCGTGGTCATCCACGCCGTCGCCACCGCCGCCAGAAAGCCGCCGGCGGCCAGAACCGCCATGCCGCCAACGATCCATGGCGTGCGCCGTGCCCCGAGATCCGAGCCATGTCCCCAGGCGGGCCTGAACGCCTGCAGCGCGTAATGAATGGCCACGAGGGCACCCGGCAGCATTGCCGGCATCGCCATTTCGACCACCATCACCCGGTTCAGCGTCGAGGTGGTGAGAACCACGACCGCGCCGAGGCCGGTTTGAACCAGACCGAGTCTGAAGATGCCGAACCATGACAGCACGGATTTGCTCATCGTCACCCTGCCTTGATCGACGCCAGCGCGAATGCGCTGATCAACATGCCCACCACGTAGCAAGTAATTCCGGTTCCGTTGTACCAGGGCGCGCGCTCCCGCGGACTCTTGAGGAAATGCGCCATCAGAAGGAATTGCGCGACCAGCAAGGTACCGACGGCCGTCGCATAGATCGGCCGATCCCAGGCCAGCAGCAAGGCAACCACGATCGTTTGCGGTATCGCCATGACCAGACAGGCAAGGCGCGCCGCCTTGCCGACGCCCAGCAGCACCGGCAGCGAATCGATGCCCATCCGCCTGTCGCCCTCGACCGACTTGAAGTCGTTGAGCGTCATGATGCCGTGGGCGCCGATGCTGTAGAGCAGCGCGATCGTCACGATACGCCAGTCCGGACTTGTCGCACTCATGACCGCTGCGCCGGTGAACCAGGGCAGGCCTTCATAACAGAGCCCGCAGGCGGCATTGCCCCACCAGCCGTTCTGCTTCAGCCGGATCGGCGGCGCGCTGTAGGCCCACGCCAGGACCAGCCCGACAATGGCGGCAACAAACCCCCAGGTACCGAGCGTGGTCGCCAGCAGCAGCGACAGCGCGGTCCAGATCACGGCAATA
This sequence comes from Pseudomonadota bacterium, assembly GCA_040390145.1. Classification (GTDB taxonomy): domain Bacteria; phylum Pseudomonadota; class Alphaproteobacteria; order Rhizobiales; family Xanthobacteraceae; genus Bradyrhizobium. Next base: position 74,323 of record JAZJYY010000053.1, on the reverse strand, counting down.
TAAAGACCCCAGCGCCCGGGAATCCGCCCCGACGGAATCGGGCGGTCCGGCTCGTTGATGGCGTCGACATGGCGGTCGTACCAGTCATTCACCGCCTGGCTGGTGCCACACACCATCGGGCCTGCCAGCAGGACGCCGGCAACGATCAGCGGCCAGCGCTGCCCGGGCGAGATGCCCGATGAAACAACACCGCAACCCAGCGCCCACATCGGCGGAAACCAGGTAATCGGTTTCAGCAGTTCGAGCACGACCAATGGTGAAGGACGCTGAGCCACCGCGCTATTCATCTTCGCTCTCCTCGTCCGAGACCTGATCGGCGAGCCCAAACCGCCGGAGCTTGACGTAGAGGCTCTGACGGCTGAGGCCGAGCATTTCGGCGGCCGAGGCGCGGTTGTCCCCCGTCAATTCCAGCGCAGCCTCGATCGAAAGTTTCTCGATGACGTCGGTGGTTTCCCGCACCAGGTCGCGGAGCGGCACACGCCCGATCTGCTCGATCAGTTGCGCCATCGAACGCGGCATTTGATGCTCGGGTGATGGCGACGCCGACAGCCGCTTCTCGACATTCCGGATGGCAAAGCCGAAGCCGGGCTTGTCGTCACCGTCGGCCAAAGCGACCGCCGATACCTCGACATCGGCGGTCGCGCCGAATTCGCCGCGTATCGCGGTGGCGAACAACCTGATGGAATCGTGCTGGCGCAGATTGGCCAGCGCCACGTTGAAATCGACCCCTGACCGTCCCAACCAGCGGTCCAGCAATTCACCGCGCGCCTGCTCCGGACTGGAAAGTTGTGCCATTTCCAGAAAGGCGGCATTGGCGCGGACCACGCGGCCATCGAATTGGGTAATCACCAGGCCGTCAGGCGCCGCTTCGAAATACCGCAGCAATATCGACGTCGCCTTCAGTGCACCGCTATGCGGTGCCGATTCCCCGGATGAAGCCCGGATCAGAAACAGCGAGGCATTCTCCTGCCGAAACAACGAGGCGGCGATGGTGCATTGGTGTCGATCGTTGGCGAGATTTGCCTGCACGGCTTGATCCCGGCCCGTGGCGCGTACTTCCGCGAGCAGGGCCCCGACGGCCTGAGCGCCTGCGGCATCGAATTGGCTTGCAAAGCCGGATTTCAGCAGCCGCGGCGCGCTCTCGTCGAACAGCGCCAGCGCCGCCGGATTGGCGTCAAGGATCGCATGGCTCGTGGCGTCAACAATCATGACGGCCTCGGAAGAAACCTGAAACAACAGCCGGTAACGCGTTTCGGCGTGGCGCAGACGGACATAGTCTCGTTCCATGGATTGCTGGGCATTGACCAGCCGCTGCTGCATTGCTGCCAGCGGACGGAGATCCCGGCCGACGACCACAAAGCGATCCTTTCGCCCGATGCTGATGGCTGAATAAAGGATCGGAATATCCTCGCCACCCGGCGAGGGATGATTGACCTGGCGCCAGCTCGACGACTTCTGCGCAGCCGCCTCCTGCAGCAATTCCCTGACCTTCGACTGGGTCTCCGGCGTGACGACCTCCAGCATCCTTGAGCCGAGCCAGCGGCCCTGCGCATCCAGTTCGAGCGACAGTTCGTCCTTGTTGAACGCCACATCGCGAATGAACCCGTGGCCATCGACCACGACGGCAACGTCGGTCGCGGCCGCAATCAGGTTCGCGGCCGATAGCGCACCGAGATCGCCCAGCGACTCCTTCGGAGATTTGAACACTTGCACCAGGGCAAATATCCTCCAGCAAACCCGTGATCCTCCAGTCAGGCATTCTTCCAACCCGGCTCTTGTTCTTGGCGGACGCGTGTCGATCTTTCTTTTCGACCGTGTCCGCTTGCCGCTGCATCGCCTCGAACCAACCAGGCTTGCTGGACCGACAAGACGAGGGAAGCCTGCGCGCCGGGGTCGGCATTCCCGCCTTGGCCGGCGCGCGTGTTCGGAGTTCGCAGGGTGGTCGCCGCGTCCTATCTCGGCGGCGCCAACCCGTGCTTGACGCCCCAGTCGAACCAGTTGTCGACCACGGTTCCGGAAAGCAGGATTCCGATGCCGCCGGTCAGCGGGCAGAGCACGGCGAACCACCAGGCCCAGCGGTGGATCGACTCCGCCGTGGCGTTGAAGCCCATGGTCCAGCGCCAGAACAACGCCGCGCGTTCCAGCGCCGTGCCGCGATCGACGATCTGCTCGATCTCGCGTTCGCCGCCGTAGCGGCTGACCGACAGGATGGTGGCGCCGTGCATGGCGAACAGCAGCGCCGATCCGTACAGGAACGCGATCGAGAGCATGTGGAACGGATTGTAAAACAGGTTGCCGTGGGTGATGGAGAAGTTGTTGGTCCAATCGAGATGCGGGAAGATCCCGAACGGCACCGCTTCGCTGAACTGGCCCATCAGCAGCGGGCGGATGAAGCCAAGCACAAGATAAAGCCAGATCGCCGAGGCGAACGCCCAGGACACATGGGTACCCATGCCGAGCGCCCGCGCCCGCCGGTAGGTTCGGATCCACCACAGGATGATCGATGTGGTCAGCGCGAAGCCGGCCATAAGCCACCAGCCGCCCTCCTGCAGCGGCGGGATGCTGATGCCGTATTCCGGCTTCGGCGGATCGAGCGAGAGCCAGGGCAATTGCCTGACGAATTCGATCGGGCTCCAGTTGACGGACGCCAGCATGTTGAGGCCGATGATCTCGATCGCAACGAAGCCGCATAGCAGCGAGGCAATGCCGGTGAAACCGAGATAGACCGGGCCGATCTGGGCGTCGCCGAGTTTGCCGAGCCAGTAACTGAACCGGCCCTCCCCGGTGCGGATCCACGTGCCCGGCTGCAGCGGGATCCCGGGATAGACGGTGCTGCGAACCTGCACCTGCGTGAAGAAATTCTGATACTGGGCCATGGCGAAGACTCTTTCTGATGACCGGAATTAATTGGAAGACCAGATCGGAAGATTGCGCCACCAGTTCCACCATTCGGACCAGGCTTCGCCTTCCGCCCACAACGGGCCCGAGATCACGATGCAGACCGCGCTGAAGAACACGGCGGACAGCGCCACGAACAGGCCGAGACGGTGAATTCCGAGGGTGCCGATGGAATAGCCGATCAGGTCGCGGAAGATGGTGTTTTCGTGCTCCGGCGATTTCACCGGCTCGCCCTTGTCGGGATTTGTCGACGACAGGATCAGGCCGCCATGCAGCGCCAGCGCCAGGCACGTCGTGAAGAAGAACGTGATGGCGATCATGTGGGCGGGATTGTAGTGGAAATTGCCGTATTGATAGCCGGTGTTCGAGACCCAATCGAGGTGGGTGATAATGCCGTAGGGGAATCCATAGCTCCATGAACCCATCAGCACCGGCCGGATCACCACCAGGGTGAAATACGCCAGGATGGCGAAGCCGAAGGCGAACGGCACGTGATAGCCGATGCCGAGCTTGCGGCAGATCTCCACCTCGCGCAGTGCCCACGAGACGAAGGCGCCGAGCGCACAGACCGTGACGATCTGCCAGATGCCGCCTTCCTGCAGCGGCGCAAACGACAATCCATACTTGACGTCGGGCGGATTGACGCTGATCTGCCAGAGATTCCAGGTCGGCCCGAGCGCGGTGCTCCACAGGATCATGGCGATGCCGACCAGCGAAAAGAACACCGTCGTCATGCCGAAGAATCCGACGTAAAACGGACCGACCCAGAAGTCGAACAGATCGCCTCCGATCAGCGTCCCGCCGCGAACGCGATATTTTCTTTCAAAGCTGAGCATTGCCATCGTTGTTCCTCCGCGTGCGAAATCCGTAGTTGCGTCGCGCCTGATCGTCGGCCGGTTAGCTACCGGAAGCGGACGAGACCGGTCGCTCTGCCCGACCCCGCCCGTTCCGGTACGCAATACTTCATGCCATCAGGACGGCATGCTTGGTGGTGTGTACGGCAGAGAGATCTCCGACGTCTTTGCCGGCCCCTTGCGGGGCCCGTCCAACCAGTTGAACCGGTCGGTCGAGAGCAGGATGAAGTGGATCACGATCGCCAGTCCGAACAGGAACGTGAAGAGCATGATCAACGCACGCCGCGGGTCGAATAGAAGCCAGATTCGCCACATGTCTTTTCTCCCGCTATGTCAGGTACGAGATGGAAACTTGGGCGAAGTGCTGGATGCCATCCAACGCCGTCTTGTAGCCGCCGGGGCCCGGCAGCCAGGGACGCCACATCCAGGCGAGGATATGAGCAACCACCGCGATAGCCGTGAAGAGAAGAAAACTCGTCATGAATATCGTGTGGAATTCCTTGGCCTCGGCTTCGGATAGCCCCGAGAGGGAACCGTCCTTCATTTGGAACTCCTCCTAGTAATGGCCTTGCGGCCGTTCACCGCCCGAGCGAGGGCGGCAGCGAATGCCGGATCTCCTTAGACACGGCAGTTTCCACCCGGCACCGCCGGACGAAATCCGTAACTACAAGCCCATGAACGACGACGTCACAATCGTGCCCGCGCCACTGCGGGCTTCGGTGAAAATCGACTCGCGGACGCTGGATGGACCGTACGATCCCTGCCTGCGCCAGGGCATCAGCCGCGTCGCCACCGCCCGGACCAGGCAGAGCAGGTAGCAAAGCCCGAACATCAGACGCGACTCGATCGTCTTGCTTTCCGCCGATGCTCTCGGTCGCGAGCCAGTGTGGACAATATCGGACATCGACATCACCTCTTCTCTGTGGGCTTGCACGTGCAAATACGGAATTGCCGGATGCAGATTGGCTTCGATCATTTTCATGCGGGCTGCCCATCCATCAGTGCCATCCGCGCCCTGCTGACACGATCGGGGGTGACGCGGTTCTCTCCGGCGCGGCGGGCGCCGCTTTCGGCGGCGTCGCGCAGCCGCTTGGCGGCGGAAATGCGCACCAGCACTGGATGCGCCTCCAGCACCTCGTCGAGCAGCGCCTTGGCCTCGTCGCTCCAGAGAATTTCCTCGTGCAGCCGGGCGGGCGTCGGGTCGACCCGATCGAGATCGGCGGCCAGAGGAAGGATATTGAACAGCGCGTCGAACAACGCGTTGCAGACTTCCTGCACGAGGTAGGTCGCGCCGGAATACCCCATGAACGGCGTGCCGGTATGGCGACGGATCACCGCGCCCGGAAACGACGCTGGAATATAGATCGCGCGGCCACCCGCCTCGGCCAGATACATGCGTTCGTTGTAGCTGCCGAACATGATCAGCGGCGGCTTCTCGCGGACCGCGCTGCGGACCGCATCATTGTCCGGCTTTACGCCGGCCTTGCGCGCAAACGCGAAGGTGCAAGGCAGTCCCATTTCGGCTTCGAGGAAATTCCGCACACCGCGCGCGTAGGTTTCGTTGGCGACGATGGCAAAGCTCGCGGTGCCGAAGAAATCCTGCGTCACCGAGCGCCAGAGATCCCACAGCGGCTTGATGGTGGTGTGCTTCTCGCGCTCGATGAACGGCTCCGGGTCGATGCCAATCAGTTCGCCGAGCTTGCGCAGGAATTTGGTGGTGCTGTGCAGACCAATCGGCGCCTGCAAATAGGGCCGCTCCAGCGCCTCGCACAACATGCGGCCAAACTCGCGGTATAGGCAGACATTGACGTCGGCATTGATCAGCTTGGGAATGTCGGCGAGATGGCTGCCGAGCGGAAACACCATGTTGATTTCGGCGCCGATGCCCTCGACCAGCCGGCGGATTTCCGCGAGATCGCTCGGCATGTTGAAGGTGCCGTAGATCGGGCCGATGATGTTGACCCTGGGCTTGACGCCGTCCGCGCGCGGCTTCCGCTCCGGGATCTTCTTGACGCCGTATTCCTTCCACAGCCAGACGATGGCGCGGTCGGCACTTTGCCATTGATCCTCGTCGATGGTTCGCGGCAGGAACCGCTTGATGTTGGTTCCCTCGGGTGTGACGCCGCCGCCAATCATCTCCGCGATCGAGCCGGTCACCACGACCGCCGGCAGGTAGGGATCGAGCACGCGATGGGCGCGCTTCATCGCGCCTTCGGTGCCGGTCTGGCCCAGTTCCTCTTCGCCCAGTCCCGTCACCACGATCGGCAGTTCATGCGGCGGCAGCGCATCGGTGTAATGCAGCACCGAAGTGACCGGCAGGTTCTCGCATCCGACGGGGCCGTCGATGATGACCTGCATGCCCTTCACCGCGGTGAAGGCGTAAACCGCACCCCAGTAGCCGCCCGCGCGATCGTGATCGAGCACCAGCATCAGATCATCTCCTCGACCTTGCGCTTTTTGGCCTGGGCTTCGATCTGCTTTTTGTATTTCTCCCGGAACGCGACGTTCTCCCTGGGCGTATCTTCCCAGACACCGGCAGCGAACCCTTCGCCGACATCGCCGAAGAAGTCCTTCATCTCGTCGAACCGGCTCTGATTGGCGAGCGCAGCATTGACGACTTGCGCCAGCGAGCCGGCGCCGGCGACCCCGAACAGCGGGCGCGCCGAAATCAGATTGGTGAAATACAGTGCCGGGATCGCAAGCTGCTTCGCTTTTTGCACGACCGGTGTGGTGCCGATGGCAAGGTCCGGCTTGAATTCCCCGACGGCGGCGAGATCCATTTCCAGCGAGGCGCGGTATTGCACGCGCGTGCCCTTCGACTCCAGCCATTCACGGTCCGGGTCGGACCATTGCGTCCTGGGACAGGCCGTACCGACATAAGGCACCTCCGCGCCGCTCTCGATCAGCAGGCGCGCCACCAGCAGTTCCGAGCCTTCATAGCCGGAGACCGTGATGCGGGCGTCGATCGGCTTGGACGCCAGTGCTGCCTTGATCAGGGGTAGGAAGCGGCTCTTGGCGGTATCGATCTTGTCGCGGCCGACGTTGCACGCGGTCCCGATCGATTCGAGCCAGGCTGCGGTGCCGTCGTAACCGACCGGGCCGGAACCAACGATCTTCCGGCCGGCGAGATCGAACTGGCGAAAACTCGCGGTGTAGAAGGGATGGATCGCGGCGACCACCGAGCAATCCAGCGCGGCATAGAGTTCGCGCCACTCCCGCGTCGGCACCACCGGGCCCGCGGCAAGTCCCAGCGGCTCCAGCATCATGCCGATGCCGACGGGATCGGCAGGAAACATCTCGCCCACCAGCGTAACGGTCGGACGTTCGCTCCGGCCGCCGCGCGGTGCCTGCACCGGGCCCTGTTCGACTTCCTTGCGGGCGTATTCGAGCATCGCCGCCGCCAGCACGTCCTTCGCCTCGGCGTGGGTCGGCACACCAAACCCCGGGACGTCGATGCCGATGATCCGCACCCCGTTGATTTCATCGGGCAGCAGGTCTAGCGGCACGCCGGATGCCGTCGGCACGCAGAGATTGGTGATGATGATGGTGTCGTAGAGTGCTGGGTCCGCGAGCTTGAAGACGGCCTCGCGGATGTCCTCGAACAGTTTTCCCGTCACCAGCGTCTCGGAGTTGAACGGCACGTAGCCGACCGTCCGCCTTGCGCCATAAAAGTGCGAGGTGAAGGTCAGGCCGTATACGCAGCAAGCCGATCCTGAGAGGATGGTCGCGGTGCGGCGCATGCGCAGGCCGACACGCAGAGAACCGAAGGCCGGACACATGCTCTGCGGCTGGTCGTGCGGGCCCTTCGGGTAGTCCGCGGCATAGCGGTCGAGGATGTCGCTCTTGCCGGCGGTGCTGGCCGCAGCCGTCAATTCGGAGGCGCCGGCATGACAGCCGAGCCCGTCGGTTTTCGTGGCGGCGGCATTGATGGCCGGCGGCACGATTTGAGTATCCGGCGCCGGCACATCAACGCCGGCGTCCACCTCGACAGGTTCGTTCACGACAGACTCAGCGATCGCGCCGGCATATCGGGGCAGGATGACGTTCATGTCGCGCTCCGCATCATGCTCGGGCTCACGCTGCGTCGTAGACGACTTCGAGGGACGGCTTGTCGATCACCGACTTGCCGCACATGTCCTCCATGGTGGCGGGATCGAGCACCACGCCGCGGCCGACCACCTCGCCCTTGAACAGGCCGAGCAGTCCGTCCTGGGTCAGCGGCGTCGGACGAACCGGTGGTGCCAGGCCGACATTCAGCGCCAGTTCCTCGAACAGGGAGCTCCACTGCCCGCCGGGCAGTCCGATGATTTCGTAGTTCGCGCTCTTCTTGCGGATGTCGTCATCGGCGGGGATCGCGGCGAGCACGGGAATACCGACGGTCTTGGCGAATGCCGCGGCCTCGCCGGTGCCGTCATCCTTGTTGATGACCATGCCGGCGACGCCGACATTGCCGCCGAGCTTGCGGAAATATTCCACCGCCGAGCAGACATTGTTGGCGACGTAGAGCGACTGCAGGTCGTTCGACCCGACTACGATGACCTTCTGGCACATGTCCCGCGCGATCGGCAGGCCGAATCCGCCGCAAACCACGTCGCCGAGGAAATCCAGCAGCACGTAGTCAAAACCCCATTCGTGGAAGCCGAGCTTTTCCAAAAGCTCAAAGCCGTGGATGATGCCGCGACCGCCGCAGCCGCGACCGACTTCGGGGCCGCCGAGTTCCATCGCGAACACGCCGTCGCGCTTGAAGCAGACGTCGCCGATCTTCACTTCCTCGCCGGCGAGCTTCTTCTTCGACGAGGTCTCGATGATGGTCGGACAGGCGCGGCCACCGAACAGCAGCGACGTGGTGTCGCTCTTGGGATCGCAGCCGATCAGCAGCACCTTCTTGCCCTGCTGCGCCATCATGTAGGACAGGTTGGCCAGGGTAAAACTCTTGCCGATGCCGCCCTTGCCGTAGATCGCGATGATCTGGGTTTCCTTGGTGACCGGTGTGGTTACCGGCGCGTCCGGCTCGATCGCCGCTTCCGCCCGCAAGGCGTCCTTCATGCTGATTTGGGGTACGGCATTCATGAGGGCGAACTCCAGTTCAGGACCATTTTGAGACAGGCGGGATCTTCGAACGCGATACGATAGGCATCGGGCGCGTCCCTGGCGTCGTGGTGGTGTGTAATCAGGCCGTCGAGCGACAGCCGGCCGGACTCGATCAGCGCCTTGGTCGCGATCAGATCGGGCGGTTGCCATTCGGCGGCGACGCGTATCCGCGCCTCGCGCATGAACGCCGGCGGAAACGCAAACGACATCCGCTCGCTGTAGAATCCGGCGAGCACGATCTCGCCACCGGGTGCGATGCGGCCGATCAGCGAGTCCAGCAGGCCGGCATCGCCGCTGACGTCATAGATGCTCTTGTAGTCGCGGCGCGTGTCGTGCTCGGGATCGAGCACACCGTAACCGATGGCGCCGCCAGCCCGCGCCGGATTCTTCTCCCACACCACGGGTGGATCGTTGCGGACCGCGATCGAAATCCGCGCCAGCAGCCGTCCGAGCACGCCATGACCGACGATGCAGTCCGGCGCCGCGGCGCCACGGGCCGCGATGGCGTGATAGGCCGTCGCCGCCAGCGCCAGCAGGATGGCGCGATCGCCGAGATTCTGGTCGAGCGCCACCACCCGCTTCGCCGGCACCACCAGCCGCGATGCCGAAGCCCCGAACAGGCCGCGCACCTCGCCGAAACATTTTGCGCCGGGGACGAACACGCGCTGGCCGGGATGCAGATCGGTGGCCGATCCCGCTTCGACGACGCGCCCAACCGACTCGTAGCCGGGGACCAGCGGATATCCCATGCCCGGGAACGGGGGCATCCGTCCCGACCACAGCAGCCGCTCGGTCCCGGTGCTTACGCCGCTCCAGTCGACATCGACGACGACGTCGTCCGCGGTCGGAGGGGTCAAGGCAAGCCGATGAAGCTCAACATGCTCCGGCTGCTGCAATACCACCGCGATGGTTTCCATCGCACACTCCGATCTCTGAGCGGAGCCAGACCCCGCGAATGTAATGCTAACCTTACGTTTTTTACTGTCAAGTTAGATTAACATATTTCTACGCCGATTTAGCGGTGACCACGCTGGCGAGCATCGGGATAGCCGCCGGACGCAGCACCACGTCGGCGAACCCGGCCTCGGTGAGCATTTCCCGTAGCCGGTCGAAAGTTCGCGGGCGGCCGCGGCCCATCGCCAGCAGGTAGAAGGCAAAATAGGCGTCGCCGATCGGCTCGGCGCCGCGAACGCCCGACATCGGCTCGGCGATCAGAAGGGTCCCGTTACCCGGCAGCGTCCGGTGAAGCGCCCGCAGCAACGTCATCACGGTGGCGTCGTCATGATCGTGGATCACCCGCACCAGCGAAACGATATCGGCGCCATCGGGCAGCCGGTTGGTGAGAAAGCTGCCGCCGATCGCCACCGCGCGCGAGGACAGTCCAACGGCACGGAATCTCTCGCTGGCCTTGTCGGCAACGGCCGGCAGATCGAACAGCACGCAACGCAGTTTTGGCGCTTGCGCCGCCACCTCCGCGATGAACGAACCGTCGCCACCGCCAATATCGAGCAGGCAGCGATGCTTGCGGAACGAATAGGCCGACAGCACCTGCTGCGCGATCATCGGCTGCGATGCCGCCATCAAGGCGGTGTAGGGTGCGATCGCCGCATGCGAGAGAGCTTCGGGCTTGCCATCCCCCGCATAGGGCCAATACCGCGCGAGCTGGCCCGTCCCGGCCTCGCCGCGCAACAACGCAACGGGATCCCCAAGGTCGCCATAGAGCATCGCGTGATGTTCGATCATGGCGACCACGCCGGGATTGCCCATCAAGGCAGCCCCCAGCGGACCCAGGCCATAGCGGCCGGCGCTGCGGCGCTGCGCCAGCTTCAGGGAAACCGCCGCGTCGAGCAGCAGCACGGTCGAATCAAGCGATAGCGACAGCCGCGAGGACAGTTCACCGGGGCTTCGGGGACCGCCCGACAATTGATCGAACAGTTTGAGGCGGACGCAGGTGAGCAATATCTGCGAATAGACAAAGCCGGCGCAGAGATCGAACAAGGCGCCGGCGCGCTTTCGGGCGATTGGCCGCGTCAGCGCAAAAGTGCCTGCGAACCGCTGGAAACCGGGGCTGGCGAGAATCGAATCGCGTACGCCCAGCACACGATCCTGCCATGTCAGCCGCATTGCCGATTCCATCGGCGGGCCGGGCTGGTCGACCTTCACGTCCCGCGCGGCATCGGACTTCTCGGGCACTCCGCGATGCGCCACCGCGGCCATGCGCGCTACGCCGCGAACTGCGCGAGTTTCGCGGGCACCAGGCGCTTGGCTTCCGAGAGCATCAGCGAGCGCAGTTCGGCCCCGTTGCGACACGGCGGCATAGCATCGATCGCACCTCGCACCAATTCATGCAGCCGGAACAGCGCGCCATCCATTCCCAGTTCGATCACCGCGCTCGGACGCCCGAGCGCCTGATCGCGCCCGACCGGCTTGCCGATCTCTTCCTCGTCCGAGGCGGCATCGCGGATGTCGTCCGCCACCTGATAGGCCTCGCCGAGCTTTTCACCGACAACGCGCCACGGTTCGCCGTCGTGACCGGCGGAAGCCGCGCCGGCGACGGTGGCGGCTGCGAATAACGCCCCGGTCTTGGCGCGGTGGTACTGCGCGAGATCGATCTGCGGTTCGCATTCCCAAGCCTGGCCGGCGACGATCCCTGAGGGCACGCCGACCGATCGCGCGACGGTGAGGGTCAATGTGGCAAGCCGCTCGGGGGCGCATTGAATCCGCGCCAGGGTCTGAAACGCCAGGACGATCAGCGCATCGCCGGCCAGCACCGCCAGCGGTTCGCCGAACGCCTTGTGAACCGATGGACGGCCCCGGCGGGTATCCGCCGCATCGAAGCACGGCAGATCGTCATGGACCAGCGAGGCACAGTGCAGCAACTCCAGCGCGGCACCGGCGGCTTCGGTCGCGGCCGGATGGTCCTCGCCGCAGGCCGCAGCCACGCTGTGAACGAGCCGCGGCCGAACCCGGGCGCCCCGGGGAAACACCGCATAGCGCATCGCCGCAGCGAGCCGCGGCGGACAACCCGGCACCTCGGCAAGCGCGATAGCTTCGTTCAGGGCCCGCTCGATCCGGCTGCTGACGTCCATGGCAGGCTCCCTCTGCGAATGTCAATTTGACTTGTCGTCAAGAGTGTAAATGAATATGGACACCTGTCAACCGACAACGCAGAGCCGGCGCACATGCCAAGAGATCGTGTTGTCATCGTCGGTGCGGGTGTGGCGGGACTGGTTTCCGCCTTCGCACTCGCAGCACGGGGGCTCGACGTCACCGTACTCGAGCGCGGCGCCACGCCCGGCGGCAAGATGCGGCAGATCGGAATTTGCGGATCGCAGATCGACAGCGGACCGACCGTATTCACGATGCGCTGGGTGTTCGACGAGTTGTTCGCGGCTGTTGGTCAGAACTTCTCGGACCAGGTACGGTTACGCCCGCTCGAGATATTGGCGCGCCACGCCTGGGACGAACGCAGCCGGCTCGACCTGTTCGCGGATGAAGGGCGCTCGGTCGAGGCGATCGGGGATTTCGCCGGCGCCGCCGAGGCGGCGCGCTATCGCGATTTCTGCCGCGACACCCGCCGCATCTACGACATTCTCGAAAAGCCGTTCCTGCGCGCCCCATCTCCCAGCATGGGCGGGCTGATCGGCGCCAACGGCTTTCGCGGCCTGATGCAATTGCCGCAGATCAAGCCATTCTCGTCGATGTGGTCGGCACTGTCGCAATATTTCCATGACCCGAGGCTGCGCCAGCTGTTCGGGCGCTACGCCACCTATTGCGGCTCGTCGCCGTACAAGGCGCCGGCCACGCTGATGCTGGTCGCGCATGTCGAACGCGAAGGTGTCTGGAGCATCGAAGGCGGCATGCATGCCCTTGCCCTCGGGCTGGCGGACGCCGCGAAGTCGCTCGGCGCCACCATCCGCTACGGTCAGGAGGTGCGCGAAATTCTCACCTCCCACGGACGTGCCAGCGGCGTCCGGCTGGCGAGCGGCGAGTGGATCGCCGCCGACGCCGTGATCGTCAATGCCGACATAGGCGCCGTCGCGGACGGACTGTTCGGCATCCCTGCCCGCCGCGCCGCGGCGTCGATCCCTCCCCGCGCGCGATCGCTGTCGGCGATGACCTGGAGCGCGGTGGCGAAAACCGGCGGATTTCCATTACGCCGTCACAACGTGTTCTTCTCGCGAGATTATGCGGCCGAGTTCGAAGACATTTTCTCCCGCGACAGGACGCCGCGCGAGCCGACGGTCTATGTCTGCGCGCAGGACCGTGAATCCGGTGACGCCATTCCCGATACGGAAAGACTCCTGATCCTTGCCAATGCACCTGCCAATGGCGACCGGTATTCCTACGATGCAGCGGAGGTGGAACGATGCGCGCAGCGAACATTTGGCGTGCTGGAGCGATGCAGCCTGCAGATAAGGCTGCAACCGGATGCAATGCGGGTGACGACACCGGCGGATTTCAATCAACTGTTCCCGGGGACGGGGGGCGCGCTGTACGGCCGCAGCTCGCACGGATGGACGGCGTCGTTTCAACGGCCGGGAGCGCGGACCAAGATTCCGGGCCTGTATCTGGCGGGTGGCAGCACGCATCCGGGACCGGGCGTGCCGATGGCGGCGCTGTCGGGCCGCTCGGCGGCGGCGAGCGTGATGGCGGATTTGGATTCGATCGTCCAGTCTCCAAAAACGGCTATGCCTGGTGGTATGTCGACGCGCTGAGCGACGACGGCGAATATGGCATCACCATCATCGCCTTCATCGGCAGCGTGTTCTCGCCCTATTACGCCTTTGCGCGCCGCAGCGGCCCGGCCGATCCGCTCAACCATTGCGCCGTCAATGTCGCGGTCTACCGCAAGGGTGGCAACCGCTGGGCCATGACGGAGCGGCCGCGCGGCGCCGTGGCCCGCAGCGCCGACGGATTTGCCGTCGGCCCCAGCCGGCTTGACTGGGATGGCAAGTCGCTCACCATCCGTCTCGATGAGATCGCAGTGCCGATCCCCGGCCGCGTCCGCGGTACGGTGCGTGTGGTTCCAACGGCGATTAACCGCCAGGCCTTCACGCTCAACCCGGACGGCAACCATGTATGGCGGCCGATCGCGCCCTGCGCGCGTGTCCAGGTGGCGCTCGAGCATCCGCACCTGCGCTGGCAGGGCGACGGCTATTTCGACATGAACCGCGGCGACGCGCCGCTGGAAGCGGGGTTTGTCGACTGGCAATGGGCGCGCGGTGCGACGCGGGACGGCGCGGCAATTCTGTACGAAGCGCAGCGCCGCGACGGCAGCCGCATCGACCTTGCGATGAGGTTCGATCCCGACGGCCACATGCAGGCTTTCACCCCGCCGCCATCGGCGGAATTGAAGCGCACGGGCTGGCGCGTCGGACGCAGCGTTCGTAGCGAGAAGCCCGCGCGGATCATCAAGACGCTGGAAGACGCGCCGTTCTATGCGCGTTCGGTGGTATCGGCCCAATTGCTGGGTGAGCCCATCACCCTGATGCATGAAAGCCTGTCGCTCGATCGCTTCAGAATGCCGATCGTGCAGGCGATGCTGCCGTTCCGGATGCCACGGGCGCGGAAGTGACGCCGGCCTCAGGATGGGGGAGCACTCTCCCTGGCGCGTTCGGCCTCCTTATTCCGGTCGAGCCGTCGCCCGACCCATTCAAGGACACCCCAGGCCATGATGAACATGGCCACGACGAAGAACTCGATGAATCCGAGATAGCCGTCCATGACGTATCCTCGCGATGGTTCCTCACCAGCACCTGGCGATTCAAGGCAGCGTCGGTTTCAAAACTACGCCCAGCTCACCAGCGGCGGCATCGAACTCAGGATGGTCTCGATGTTGCCGCCGGTCTGCAGGCCGAACATGGTGCCGCGGTCGTACAGCAGGTTGAATTCAACATAGAGCCCGCGGCACGCCAGCTGCTGCGCGCGCTCCGCCTCGGTCCACGGCTGCATCATCCGCTCGCGCACGATGCGCGGGTAGACATCGAGCAATGCCAGCCCGACATCCCTCGTAAACGCAAAGTCGCGCTCGAAGTCGCCGGTATTGAGATGATCGTAGAAAATGCCGCCGACGCCGCGCGCCTGGCCGCGATGCGGCAGGAAGAAATAGGTGTCCGCCCACGGCTTGAACTTGTCGTAATAGCCGGGATCGTGGGCATCGCAGGCGCGCTTCATGGCGGCATGGAACGTGACAGCGTCAGGCGCATCGGGGTGGCGTTGTTCGGCCAGCATCGGCGTAAGGTCCGCGCCGCCACCGAACCAGCCCTGCGCTGTCGACAGGAACCTGGTGTTCATATGCACGGTCGGCACGCGCGGGCTGCGCGGATGCATGATCAGGCTGATGCTGGTGGAGACGTAATCGAGCTGCACGCCATCACCCGGCAGCGTCTTCGCCATTTCGGGCGTCAGCCTGCCATTGGCCGAGGAGGTATGGATGCCGATCTTCTCGAACAGCCGGCCGCCACTGAGGAAGCCGCCGGTGCCGCCCCCGCTGCCGGTAGCGCGGGTCCACGGCTTGTAGGTGAACGTCGCCGGGGTGCCGGGGAACAGATCGGCGGGCGCTTCGCGCTCCAGCGCTTCGACCTCGGCACAGATCCTGTCGCGCAGCGATTCGAACCAGACTTTTGCCTGCGCACGCTGCTGTTCGGCGGATGAGAGGATTGCGACGTCGGACATGGAGAAGGTTCCGTAGGAAAGCGAAGCGTGCCCACCATTAACATCAACGTATGTCGAAGTGGGCACGGTGCGACGGCGCCTTTGCCCACCCTGCGCGGCTACACCCGGCTGCGCAGCATCTGGTCGCGGCGCTCCAGCCGCGCGAACAGATCGATCACCCAGACCACGCGATCCTCGATCGGCTTTGCCCTGGCCGCGGGTTCGCGCTGCCGCACCGGCGTGGCCGCCACCGCCTCGACCAGAAAACCGGTTTCCTCGATCTGGGCGCTCGCCGCAAAACCTCTCGCCGGCGTCCATTCGGTTTCCAGCCGTGCCAGCATGCGCGCCAGCACCTTGAGCTTGCGTTCGCCGGAAACCACCGCGCGCCGCGACACCGAGTTGAGCCCGCCGCGCTCCAGCTCGCGGCCGATCTCGGCATAGAGCGCCCGCGCCGCGTAGATGCCGGGTCGACAGGACAGCGGCAGATGGACGATGCCGAGCGTCGCGCGATCGTACAAGGCATCGGCCGCATCCAGCAGCCGTTGCACCATGGCGGCAATCTCGGGCGTGAATACCGGATTTGCCAGCCACGCCTCGGGCTCGATGGCGGCGTCGCGCAGCCACGCCAGCGGAAGATACAGCCTGCCCGCGCGGGCGTCCTCACCGATATCGCGGGCGATGTTGGTCAGTTGCATGGCGACGCCAAGATCGCAGGCACGGGCGACGGTCTCAGGCGTGCGCTGTCCCATCACCAGCGTCATCATGGCGCCGACCGCGCCGGCCACCCGGGCGGCATAAGCATAGAGCTCCTGAAGGGTTTCGTATCGGCGGCCGCCGGCGTCCCACGCCAGCCCCTCCAGCAGCGCCTCCGGCAATTCCCGCGGGATCGAGAATCGCGCGACCACATCGGCGAAGGCGCGATCGGCGGCGAGATCCATCGGCTGGCCGCGATAGGCCCGATCGAGCCGCTCCTTCAACCGTTCGACCGCGGCGGCGCGATTGCTGCCGAGATCGACGGCATCATCGGCCAGCCGGCAAAATGCATAGAGCGCAATCGCGGGGTCGGCGACCCGTCGCGGCAATACCTTTGAAGCCGCGTGAAACGTGCGCGAGCCGCCTTTGAGCAATGCGCGGCAGGCAACCATGTCGGCAGAGTCGAGTCGGTCGGTCATGCGGTCACCAGATCTGAGCGCGCGAGGCCTTGCGCATCGGGAACAAGCGAATCGAGAACGCGGGCGGACGAGAGCACGCCGGGCAGGCCCGCGCCGGGATGGGTGCCCGCGCCGACCAGATAGAGCCGGTCGATATCCTCGCTGCGGTTATGCGGCCGAAACCACGCGCTTTGGGTCAGCACCGGTTCCAGCCCGAACGCGGCGCCGCGGAACGAAGACAGCCGGTCCTGAAAATCCTGCGGCGTCAGCATGCGAGAACTGACGATCTGCCGCTCCAGGCCGGGCAGCATGGTGCTGCCGAGCTCGCGCGAGATGGCACGGCGGTACTTTTCGGCCGCAACGCGCCAGTCGGTGCCGCTCTGCAGATGCGGCACCGGCGACAGCACGTAGAACGCATCGCATCCATCCGGCGCCAGCGAGCTATCGGTGGCCGTCGGGCGATGCAGATACAGGCTGAAATCCTCGGCGAGCACCTTGCGCTCGAAGATGTCGGTCAGCAGTTCCCTGTAGCGCGGCCCGAGCAGGATGGTGTGGTGCGGCACATCAGGATATTTGCGGCGCGTGCCGAAGTACCAGACGAACAGGCTCATGGAGTAGCGCGCACGCTCGATGCGCCGGTCTGTCCAGCGCGAGCGCGCGGAGGCAGGCAGCAGATGGCGGTAGGTCCACGCCGAATCGGCGTTGGAGACCACGACGTCGGCTGCGATGGTTTCGCCGGAGGTGAGGCGCACGCCGCAGGCTGCGCCGCCTTTCACGATAATTTCCCGAACCTCCTCGTTGCAGCGCAGCCTGCTGCCCTGCCCTTCAATCAACTTGACCAGCCCCTCGACCAGCCGTCCGGTGCCCCCCAACGCAAAATGCACGCCCCAGCGCCGCTCCAGGAAGGCGATCAGGCAGTAGATCGAGCTTGCCGTGAAGGGATTGCCGCCGATAAGCAGCGGATGGAAGCTGAACACGATGCGCAGCCGCGGATCCCGGAAGAATTTCGACACCAGGCTGTAGACGCTGCGATAGCTCGACAGCCGGATCATTTCCGGCGCGATCCTCGCCATGTCGGTCCACTTGCTGAATGGCACGTCGCCGAGCCGCTCGAAGCCGACCTTGAAGATCTCTTCGCTGGCTTTCATGTAGGCATCGTAGCCGTCGACGTCGCCGGGCGAAAACCGCGCGATCTCGTTACGCATCGCCCGGGCGTCGCCGGAATAATCGAAGTGCGATCCGTCCTGAAAGCGGATGCGGTAGAACGGCGACACCGGCACCAGTGTCACGTCGTCGGAAAGCTTGCGCCCGCACAGCTTCCACAATTCCTCGAACAGGAACGGTGCGGTGACGATGGTCGGTCCGGCGTCGAACGTAAAACCGTCCTGCCGGTAGACGTAGGCACGGCCGCCAGGCGCATCGAGCTTTTCCAGTACGGTGACGCGGTAGCCCCTGGCGCCGAGCCTGACGGCCGCGGCCAATCCGCCAAAACCCGAGCCGATCACCACCGCATGCGGTTGGCGATCCGGATCGGTTTGCAGCGAGGATCGGTCGATGGAGTCCAGCATTCCCCCAGTGTAACTAATTATTGACAGTTGCCTAGCCTGTCGGTGTACATTCCGATTTACAATTTTGAGGCCGCTTGTTCGGCCCCTTTCGGTTGCGCGTATTTCATGATGAGCTGCGCGATCCTTCGCGGCTGCTCCTCATGCGCAAGATGCCCGAGGCCGGGCAATCGTTCGATCACGGCTTGCGGCAGAATCTCGCGAACCTGTTGCGCGACAACAGGCGATATCGAACGGTCGTTGGCCGCACTCACCAACACCAGGCTTGTTGCCAGCCGCGGCAGATCATGCAGCAACGGCTCGAGCCGCCAGTTCGCCATCATCCGCAACGCGGCCGCGACGTGGCTCGGGTTGCACACGAGCTTGCGGTACAGGGCGATTCCCTGCGGATCAATCCTCGAGCCGGTATTCTCGAGCAGCCGCTCGACGGTCCCCGCCTTCGACGCCTGCCAGGCGAACATCCGCGGCGTCAACGGATTGACCGCGAACAGTTTGGTCAGAGGGGAAAGCAGATGATGCGCCACGCCGCCAAACGGCATGAAGGCACCGTTGAGGCTGACCAGCAGCTGCGGCGCGATTTTCCCGTCGAGACAGATTCGCGCCAGAATCGCTGCACCGGCAGAATGGCCGACCGCGACCTCGGGTCTTGCGCCGAGCACGTGAAGCAGTTGGCTGATATCGGCCGCCATGCCCGGCAGAGACAATCGATGCGGTGGCGGCGCTTGGGTAAAGCCGTGACCGGGCAGATCCGGCGCGACGACCGTGAAGTGCTGCGCCAGAATGGGAGCCAGTTCGCGCCATGAATGGGTCGCAGCGCCGGTGCCGTGAAGCAACAACAGTTGAGGTCCTAGCCCCATCTGCTGCACATGCCATCGAAATCCGGCCGCCTCGACAAACCGGCTGGCCCCCCGGTTGGGCCAGTCGCCGCCATCCCTGCTCCAGACCAGACCGGACATGCGGCACGCGCTTCAGGCGGATGAAGGGACCGGCACGCCGGCCAGGAACATGTCGTAAGCCCTGACGAAGGCGGCGGTCACCTCGAAGTGCGGCATTGCGCCGGTCGGAAAGACCTCGATGGTCCAGTTGGCGCGATCCTGCACCTCCGACTTCTTGCTGTAGTCGACAAAATCACCGCGAACGCCGTGCGCCATCCATACCGGCAGGGTCAGCGAGTGATAGATCCGAATCATGTTTTCGCTGAACAGATATCCCGAAACGAAATAGTACGGCGCGTGCTGCGCGCCCGGCTGGTGCGTCGTGAGATAGTCGTATTCTGCAAGACCTTCATCGATGTCGGGCGAGCCCCAGGTCTTTTTGAGAAAAAACCGAATGCCGGCATGGCTGGTCAGCAGGCGGAAGAAGCGCTCACTCCAGAGTGGAAATTCGAATATCGCGTGCAGCCATGGCATGGCCCGGGTGCCGTCGCGCCATTTCTTCGTGGAGTTGATGGCGCTGAAACCTGTCGGGCTGACCAAAGCTGCGCTTCGGAACGCCAGCGGCATCTCGGAAACGGCCCGGGCGAGAAACTCCGACGATAGCGATACCGCCAGCGCGTCGATCGGACCGCGACCGTGGACGTCCTGGATTTCCCTGACCATGATCAGGATGGCATCGGTCATCATGCGCACGGTGTATGCGCGCTTTCCACGCTCGGAGTGGCCGAAGCCGGGAAGTTCCAGCGCGTAAACCGTTCGGCTCTGGCGGTAGTGCTCGTACAATGGCTTGACCTCATAGGCCGAGGCCGCCGCATTGATGCTGTGAACGAGCAGCAGCGGCGGGAAATTGCCGGCGCTGTCGGGACCTGCGGAATAATAGGTCAGCCGGCCGACCGCGCTGCCGATTTCGTGGCGTTGACCTGACACCGACGCGGGCAATTCTTCGGCCCCACCGAACACCATCGGACGAACGGCCGCTGCAGCTTCGACCATCGCGATATCCTCTTCCAGAACTGTGCGTGTGCCGGTGGTCAAGATTGTTCCGGCAGTGTATCAGAAACGACAACCAGTCTTGTCGATATCAGATGGAAACGCAGCTTGACACATAATACGACCGTCAAACCCTTCGTTGAAGTCCTTTCTGGCCGCCGCCAGAACGTGCCGCCGCTCTGGATGATGCGCCAGGCCGGCCGCTATCTGCCGGAATACCGCGAAGTACGTGCCAAGGCCGGCGGCTTTCTCGATCTCTGCTTCAACCCGGACTTCGCTGCGGAGGTGACCCTGCAGCCGATCCGGCGTTTCAACTTCGACGCCGCGATCATTTTTTCCGACATTCTCGTCATTCCCTACGCGCTCGGACGCTCGGTGCGGTTCGAGGTCGGCGAAGGCCCCCGGCTAGATCCGCTGGATACACCCGACAAGGTCGGCACGCTGGCGGCGAAAGCGGATTTTACAAAGCTCCAACCGGTGTTCGAGGCGCTGCGCCGGGTACGGCGCGAACTCGACCCGAAGATCGCGCTGATCGGATTCTGCGGCGCGCCGTGGACGGTGGCGACCTACATGGTGGCGGGACAAGGCACGCCGGATCAGGCGCCGGCGCGCATGATGGCCTATCGCCATCCCCTGGCGTTCGCGAAAATCATCGACACCATTGTCGAGAACTCGATCACCTATCTGCTCGGGCAACTCGAGGCCGGCGCCGACGTGCTGCAGATCTTCGACACCTGGGCCGGCGTCTTGCCGCCACGCGAATTCCAGCGCTGGTCGGTCGAGCCGACCAAACGGATCGTGGAAGGCGTACGGGCCAGGGTGCCCGACGCGAAAATCATCGGATTTCCGCGGGGCGCTGGCGCTCTGTTGCCGGGATATATCGATGCCACCGGCGTCGACGGCGTCAGCATCGACTGGGCGGCCGAACCGGCCTTGATCCGCAACAAGGTTCAAAGCCGCGTCGCGGTACAGGGCAACCTCGATCCGCTGGTGCTGATCGCGGGCGGCGATGCGCTGGACCGCGCGATCGACGACGTGCTGGCAAATTACGCGCAAGGACGCTTGATCTTCAACCTTGGCCACGGCATCCAGCCAGAAACCCCGATCGCGCATGTCGAGCAGATGGTGAAACGGGTGCGGGCCTATCAGGGGTGATTAACGCACGCTCGCCAGCACCGCTTTTGACAGTGCCGTAGCGTCGGCGTGGGGCAACGGTAAGTACCGCGCCCCCATTTCCTTCGCGAACGTTTCCGCCAGCGGCCCCGGCCGCGGCGAGGTATCGACCATCACCGTGGTGACACCGGCCGCCCGCAACTGCCGTGCCGCATCCATTGCATCCTGCTCGGCGCGCGGCCGGCCCTGCGCGCCGTCGCGCGCAATGTTGGCCCGACCATCGGTCAGCAGAATGACCGTTGGAGTCTGTCCTTTGCGGCGAATCAGGTCCGCCAGCGCGTACGCCGCATCGAGGCCTGCCGCGAGCGGCGTGCCGCCGCCGCCCGGCAATCCCGCAAGGCTGCGCTTGGCGCGCGCCAGCGAGCGGGTCGGCGGCAGCAGCAGTTCCGCGATGCTGCCGCGAAATGCGATCAATGCCACCTGATCGCGCCGGACATAACAATCCGCGAGAAGCAGTTCGACCGCGCCCTTGGCTTCCGCGAGCCGGTGCAGCGCCGCCGAGCCGGAGGCATCGACGACGAAAATCGTCGTGGTCTCGCTGCGCTGCTTGAACCGCGAGATACGGAAATCGTCCTTGCGGATCAGAATGCGCTGATGCGACGACGCCTCAACGCCGATACCCGCTTCGCGCCTGCGCAATGGCTGCCAGGGCGCCGCGGCCCGCAGCGTCTCGATCACATTGAGCTTGGCGCCGGCGCGCAAATCGCCACGCAGAACGCCCGCCGGCCGACCGCGCGACTTCGACTTTTGCAATGCACCGGCCTTGCCCTGGGAACGCGTCCGCGAACGCCCCGCCGATGCGCGTAACGCGGCGAGCACGTCCGGCGGGAGGGCTGCCTGGACCGCGGCAAGAATCACTTCATCCAGAGCCCGGTCGATATCGGACGGTTCGCCGTTATCGGGCTTGTCATCATCGCCGGAATCATCGGGCGGAGGCTCAGCCTGTTGCTCCGGCTCCTGCGTTTGCGGAAACACCAACGCGCGCGGCGCCAGCACGAGGCGCGCGGCCAGCGCGATGTCGTCTTGCTCGACTTCCGCATGCCCCGCCAACGCGGCACTGGCACAGGCGACGCGCAAGGTCAGCAGCGGTGCGCGCAAGGATGCGATGCCGAGCGCGCCGGCAGCGGTACAAATCGCCTCTATCCATGGCTCGCCGACGGTGAGCAGGGCCAACCGCTCCCGCGCCGCTGCAATTTCGCTCCCCTCACCAACCATTTCTTCGGCTTCGTGAACCGAGACCCCGTTCAGGTCGATGCGAAACGCGAGGCGGTCGCGCAGGGATGCCGGGGCGAACTCATCGTCGAGTCCCTCATCCAGCGCCACCACGCCGAACCGCGCGGCCATCCGCAACGAAAGGCCATCACGTTCGACGATCGTCTCCCTGGCATCCATCGCGGACGTGACGTGCACCGTGGTTGCGGCCGACAGCCGCTCCGCCATGGCCAGCACCAGTACTCCGCCGTCGGCTTCCGCCAGCAAGCCGCGTTCAGCGACGGGACGTCCCGCCAGCAAAGTTGCATTGAGATCGAGGCCGCCGAGCAGGCGTCCATCGGCGGTATGCAGTGGCAAGTTTCTCAGCGGCAGGGACGGCGGCAGCGCGGAACGCATCGCCGCGAGCCAGCGATCCCGCACCGGCCCGGCACGCGATCGCAGCAAGACGCCGCCGGTACCGATCGGATCGATCGCGAACAACTGCGCCGCGATCACCGCATCGGACCAGGCCAGCGCGGCGGTCATCCGAACACTTCCGAGATGGCGCGATCGACACGCACCGCGGAGCCGGCATCGTCGAGCGGGTTGCGGCGCAGGCGGTGTCGCAGTGCCGGCGGCGCGATCCGGCGCAAATGATCGTCGGCGACAGTCTTGGCATTCTCGAGTGCTGCCAGCGCGCGCGCCGCGCGCATCAGAGTCAATTCCCCGCGCAGACCATCGGTGCCGAGCGTCATGCATAGTCTTGCCGCGCGCTCCAGGGCGGGGTCCGACACCGTGACCGAGGCGAGCCGATCGCGCGCCCCAGAGATCTTCTTCCGCAGCCTGGTCTCCTCCTTTGCCCAGGTCGCAATAAAGCCGGCGCTGTCATGCTCGAAGGCGTCGCGGCGGCGCACGACCTCGATACGGCTGGGCAAGTCATCCGGCGTCTTCACCTCGACCGACATGCCGAACCTGTCGAGCAACTGCGGACGCAATTCGCCTTCCTCCGGGTTGCCGGTTCCCACCAGCACGAACCGCGCGGGATGGCGGATGCTCAACCCTTCGCGCTCCACCACGTTTTCGCCCGAGGCGGCGACGTCGAGCAGCAGATCGACCAGATGATCCTCCAGCAGATTGGCCTCATCGATATAGAGGAATCCGCGATGGGCGCGCGCCAGCAACCCCGGCTCGAATGCCTTCTCACCGCGCGCCAGCGCGCGCTCCAGATCGAGCGCGCCAACGACGCGATCTTCGGTGGCGCCGAGCGGCAGATCGACTACCGGCACCGATACCAGAACGGATTTCAATGCTGATTTGGCGGCGCGGGCGCGGCATTCGTCGCAGAACTCGACCGGCCTGTCGGGATCGCAATTGTAACGGCAACCGGCCACGATTTTCATCTTCGGCAGCAGCGCCGCCAGTGCTCGCACCGCGGTGGATTTGCCGGAGCCACGATCGCCGAACGCCAGCACGCCGCCGACCTTGGGGTCGACCGCCGCGATCAGCAGCGCCAGTTTCATCTCGTCCTGGCCCACGATCGCTGAAAAGGGAAACGCTGTGGCCATGTTATGCTTTCATCCCTCGGGGCGGGAGCGGGCGATGATCGCCGCAGCCCCCTTGTCCAGCAATTCCAACCCAACCGCGCGCCCCAATTCCCGCGGCCGATCGGCCGGGCCGCAGCGCGTTGCTTCGATAAACTGCCCGCCGGTTTCGTCCAGTACCGACGCGGTCAGGGACATCTGCGTCCCATCAATCGTCGAATAGCCGGCGATCGGCGAATTGCAGTGCCCGTTCAGCACCCACAGCACCTCACGCTCGGCATCACAGCTCAGACGCGCTGCGGGGTCATCGATCAGCGATAGATAATTTCGGGTCTGCCAGTCTCGCGCGCCGCACTCCACGGCAACAATGCCCTGCCCCGCCGCCGGCAGCATCTCATGGGCGGAAAATTCATAAGCAATCCGATCCGCCAGCCCGACCCGCTCCAGCCCGGATCGCGCCATGATCAGGGCATCGGCGGGACCGGCCTCGCCGCCGTCGGGCAAACGCTGCATTTCACGATTGTCGAGCTTGCGCACACGGGTGTCGGCGGCACCTCGAAAATGAATTACTTCGATCTCGGGGAAAAGCCGACGCGCATAGGCCGCGCGCCGTACTGCATTGGTGCCGATGCTGAAGCCCTTGCCGCGCGATCGCTTGATGTCGTCGAAGGAGACTCCGGCACGAAGCACCAGCGCGTCGGTCGGCGGATCCCGTGCCAGGGTCGCGCCGATCACGAGCCCCGGCGTATCCTCGTTGCCCGGCATGTCCTTCAACGAGTGCATGGCGGCGTGCAGTTGCCCCGATCCGATCGCGGCGCGGATTTCGGCGACGAAGGCGCCGCCCTTGCCGCCATGCTTCAACAGCTTGCTGGTCTGATCGGAGTCGCCGACGGTTTCGAACCTGACAATCTCGACATCGAGGTCAGGCGCTGCCGCGGACAACTGCCGCGCAATGTCTCCGGTCTGGGCCATCGCCATGGTGCTCTTCCGCGTGCCGATACGCATCGAAACTGCCACCACAGGGGCTCCATCCAAACGCCGCGAAGGGACGCGGCGAACTCCTTGCGGCAGATTAAGACCAGCCGTCCACCGAATGCAAACGGACGTCTCTGGTTGCGGTGCAAACCGGATTGATCGGAACGACGCTTTCACACTCTATATATGCGCGCAAATTTTTCACACCGCGTTGCCCGCGGAAATCACCGGCTCCGTTGCGTTTCAGCTTCTGTCCGGACCGGTGGAGTGCTAGTCGTGGCGGACCGGCGTACTCGAAAACGAGAAGACGCAATGAGTCCTGAGGTTCTGATCGGCAACGGGGATGCGGCACGGCTTGAGCCGCATCCACTACGCGCCGCCATTCTCGGCGAGGTTCACGCCCGGCCCTTTACGCCGCTTTCGGTTCCGGCACGAATACTTCACTTTGCCTTCGACACATCCGGAGTTCTCTCGCAGTTGGACCGCGCAAACCTCACCGCATTGTGCGAGTCGCGGGGTCTGCCGCCGCCCTCTCCCGGTGAGAAGCACCATCGGGCGCCGTTCGGCACCACGGTGCTGCGCTGGGAGCAGCATTCGGAATTCACCACCTATACCTGGGAATTGAGGTCCGATCCTGCCGCAATCCCCTTCCATCCGGAAGCGCCCTCGCTGGCGTCGCCGATGCGCCTCGTGCCCCAGCCGGGTCCATTGCTGGTTGCCGTCGATCTTCATCTCCTTGCGGAAGACCCGTTAAGGACTTCGCCGGAGCGGCTGTTCGACAACGCCAGCCTCGCCGTTGCAGAAAATTCCGATGGCGCAGCGGTCTACGCCACCGATTTTCAGCCCGGACCGTCCGGCTTCGTGCGCATCCTGGTCGCCGACCGCACGATGTCGCCGGAGCGCGCCGGCGCGCTGGTGCAGCGCGTGCTCGAGCTGGAGACCTATCGGACGCTGGCCCTGCTCGGACTGCCGGAAGCACAGCGGCTCGCGCCTTCGATCACCGCTTCCGAGCGGCGGCTGGTCGAGGTTACCGAGCAGATGCGGCGGGCTGGGGATCTCGCCAGCAATCACCGACTGCTCGATGAACTGACGGCGCTCGCCGCCGAGGTCGAGGCCGGCGCCGCCGCCAGCGTGTTTCGCTTCGGCGCCAGCCGAGCCTATGAGGAAATCGTCGAGCAGCGGTTGCAAACCATCGGCGAACGCAAGGTCGGGGGACTGCCGACATGGTCATCCTTTCTCGCACGCCGGATGAAGCCGGCACTGCGCACCTGCGTGACGATCGAGGCACGGCAATCCGGCCTTTCGCTCAAACTCGCACGCGCCGCCAATTTGCTTCGCACCCGCGTCGACGTCGAACTGGAACAACAGAACCAGGAGCTTCTGAAATCGATGAATGCGCGGACCCGGCTGCAGCTCCGCCTTCAGTCGACCGTAGAAGGCCTCTCGGTCGCCGCGATCACCTATTACGTCGTCAGCCTTTTCGGGTACTTCGCAAAAGCGGCGCACGACAGCGGCAGGCTTCATATCGAGCCCAGCATTGCGACCGCGGCCTTTGTTCCGATCGCCGCACTGGCGATCTGGTGGACGGTCCGAAGCATCCGCAGGAAACACATCGCCGGCGAAGCCGGATGAAGATCTTCATCGGGATTGTTGCAGGCCTGGCGATCCTGGTCGGGTTTTTTCAGCTGCATCGCGGCGGCGACGGTTTGAGCATCACGAGGACCACCGTCGGCGAAACACCGGTAACCATCTTCAAGCCGCAATCCGGCACGCCTGCCCCGGTTGTCGTCATCGCGCACGGCTTCGCCGGTTCACAGCAGTTGATGCAACCGTTCGCCATCACCATGGCACGCAACGGCTACATCGCCGTGACCTTCGACTTTCTCGGCCACGGCCGCAATTCCAATCCGATGCGGGGCAATATCACCGACGGCACCGGCATCACTTCCGCCTTGCAGAAGGAATTGGGCGACATCGCCGCATTCGCCAAAGCGCTGCTGCCCGGCGGCGACGGACGTATCGCCGTACTCGGCCATTCCATGGCATCCGACATCGTGGTGCGGTTCGCGCAGGCCACGCCCGAGGTTCAGGCCACCGTCGCGGTGTCGGTGTTCTCTCCCGTCGTGACAGCCACCAGCCCACGCAATCTGCTGGTGATCGTTGGTGCGCTGGAGCCCGCGATGCTCCAGGACGAAGGCCTTCGCATCGTCAATCTCGCGGCTGGCGGCCACGCCGTCGCCGGCGAGACCTACGGCGACTTTTCCGACGGCACGGCGCGAAAGCTGGTGCTGGCGCGTGGCGTCGAACATATCGGAGTGCTCTACAGCCGCGACAGCCTCGAGCAATCGCTGCAATGGATGAACCGGACGTTCGGGCGACAGCCGACAGGTTTCATTGACAGCCGCGGACGCTGGCTGGCGCTGCTGTTCGGCGGGATCATCGCGCTGGCCTGGCCATTATCGGCGTTGTTGCCGGTCGCGAGTGTGGAACCGGTTGGGACGAGCCTGGACTGGAAGCCACTGCTGGTAGCGGCTTCTGTGCCGGCGCTGCTGACGCCGCTCATCCTGTGGAAACTGCCAACCGATTTCCTGCCGATCCTGCTCGGCGATTACCTCGCGCTGCATTTTCTGCTATACGGCGCGCTGACGGCGGCGGCGACCATCTATCTGACACGGCATGCTCGGGCCTCGCCCCGAATGACGGGCTGGACAAGCATCGCGATCGCCGCTGATTGCGTTGCCGCCTATAACATTATCGCCTTCGGCCTTCCGATCGACGCCTACGTCTTTTCCTTCCTGCCGATTCCTGCACGCATCCCGCTGATCGCGGTGATCGTCTGCGGCACCCTGCCCTATTTCATCGCCGATGAATGGCTGACACGCGGACCGGACGCCCGCCGCGGCGCATATGCCCTGACGAAATTCTGTTTTCTGCTGTCGCTCGGCGTCGCCGTGGCGCTCAATCCAATGAAATTGTTCTTCCTCGTCATCATTGTGCCGGCGATCCTGTTATTGTTTCTGGCGTTCGGACTGATCAGCCGTTGGAGCTACGCCGCCACGCATCACCCGCTGCCGGGCGCGCTCGCCAATGCGGCGATTTTCGCCTGGGGAATTGCAGTGACGTTTCCCACGATCGTTCGATGAATGTGGAGCGCCGCGATTTCTCGTCGCCGGTGTGGGCGCCGGTCGCACAAGCAGGCCCGCGCGAACCCTGCATCAAACCGGATTATCCGACGCCGGCTTGTCGTTGTCATGCGGTCGGAACAAGTGTGCATCGTCATTGTTGATTGACGGAAACGCCGATCGAGGGAGGGACATCATGGGCAATGACATGGTCGACCATTTGAAGTCGCTGCACACCAGCGCGATAGATGCGCGCAACGGATACCGGGAAGCCCTCAAGGAGGCCGAAGGCAAGGGAATGACTCCGTTGTTTCGCGACATGATCGCGCTGCACGATGGCCATGCGGCAGAACTCGCACGCGAGTTGGTCAGGGTCAACGAGATCCCCGATGACGAGGGCTCATTCATGTCGACGGTTCACGCGACCATCATGGACGTCCGTTCGTTGTTCGGCGGCCTGGATCAGAGCGTGCTGCCCGGCCTGATCGACGGCGAGAAGCGGAATACCTCCAAATACGACGATGCGCTGGGCAATAAGGCCAATCCGGCGCCGCTCGCCAACCTGCTGACATCGCAGCGCGACAGGATTGCGAACAAGATTGCGGAGATGGAAACGCAAAAGGGCGAATCCGAGCACGGCGCCTAGACGCCGGACTTGGTAAGTCAGAGCTTCGTCATGCCCGGGCCCGTTCCTGGGCATGAATGTTTTGGTTGCGACGAATGAGTCCAGAGATTAATGGCCGGGGAAAGACGCCAGCGAACCGCGCCTCCGTTGCCAACGACAAAATGGTCGGGAGCTCGATGCTCCCGACCAAGATACAGTGTTCGTCGTCGATTTCCTGTTGAAGTTCTATTTGGGCTGACCTGTCGATCCATTTGCAGGACCAATCCCCGTGTCGGACGATGTCGGTGCCGCGCGCGGGTCCGGTGCGGGATTGGCGGGCTGATAAAGCTTTGGCTGGTCCGCCGTTCCAGCCGGTTGTGCCATCCCGGTGGTTGGGCCGCCGACGGGCATTGGCGCCTGCGCGGTCTCGACGCGCGATTTGCCGTTGTAGCCGGCGACCAGCAATCCCATCACAGCCAGCGCGAGGACAGCAAACCCGATCAGTTCGGGGCCGGCGCCATTCGGCGTCGCACCTGTGCGGGATCGATCGCCTTCCAGCGCCTCCGCCGCGATTTCGCGGTTGGTGCGCGAGCGCAGGAAATAGATGAAGGCGCCGGCGATAATAAAGACGGTGGCGGCCAGCGTGAAAAACATCAACCAGCTGATTGGATTGTCGCCCTGCATTGAGGCCTCCCGGGATTGGCATGTGTCAAATCTCCACGACAATGCAAGTTCACCGCGATTGTTCCGGAACAGGATTGGAGGAATTACGGGCTCAAAATGACGTCCAGCCGAGGCTTCGCATTTCAGCGAGTGTAATGCATAACTGACAGTCGGCCTGTAACGCGGAGTATCGGCAGGGGAGTTCCGAAAATCCGGGGGATTTTTGATGGACAAGAAGGTAGATGATGAGGCCCTCCATTTGCCACACCCGTGACGGCCGGGACGCATGACCGACGCATCCATCATGACGTCGATCCGAAGAGCTGGAATGCTTTCTGACGAGCATGGCAGCAAGCGACGAAGCTGCCTTTGAAGCGCTCTATGCGGCGACCAAACGAAAGCTGTTCTCGCCGGTGCTGCCGATCGTCAAGCAGCGCCATCTCGCCGAGGGTCCGTTGACGCAAATCAAGTAAGAAGCTGCGGAGCAAAATAGAGTCCGGGCGAAGACTGAAGAGAGATTCGATGCCGGGCCCCCATCGGCAAGGCGACGAATCGTGCGGTCAAGGCGCCTCTCTTGCAGCCGCATCCGCGCTTGGCATCAAGCGACAGCATCACGCCGAGGGGAAACCAGGGTGAATACCGCCAGTATCATCAAGAATTTGCGCGTTCGCCTGTGAATCGCATGATCGGCGCCGACACGACACGGCCGCGCCTTGGGATCGTTCGAGTCAATCTCGACACCGGCCGCGAGAATGTCGTGGTCATTTCGCGCCGATCAAAGGCGTTGCGACCGGAGGTCTTTCGGGGTTTTAGCCGCGTCGAGCTCCGCTATAATTCAAAAACCCTGCTGGCGACGCTGCTCATCACCGATGACGACGCGCTGGTGGGGCCCGGCGGTATCGGCCTGTCCGAACCGGCGTTCCGGCGCTTCGCCGAGCCGGAAGGCAGCCTCGTCGCGGTTACGCCGGCGACGTCGCCCAACAGTCTCGAGGCGGTCCGCGGCAAGATCCAGGGCCGGATCCTGAATGCCGGGGAAATCGAAGAGATCATCGACGATCTGACGCACTACCGCTACTCCGACATGGAGATCGCGGCATTTCTGCTGGGTTCGGCCAGTTTCATCACCAGCGGCGAACTGATCGCCCTTGTCGGCGCGATGGCCCGGGCCGGCACCCAGTTGCGGTGGAACAATCCGATCATTGTCGACAAGCATTGCATCGGCGGGATTCCGGGAAACCGGACGTCGATGGTGGTGGTGCCGATCGTTGCCGCGCACGGCCTTACCATTCCCAAGACGTCGTCGCGGGCGATCACTTCCCCTGCAGGCACCGCCGACACCATGGAAGTGCTGACCCGGGTCGACGTCAGCGTCGATGAGATGAAGGAGGTCGTCGCGGCCTGCAACGGCTGTCTGGTCTGGGGTGGACACGTCAATTTATCACCCGCCGACGACATTCTCATCTCGGTCGAGCGCCCGCTCGCGCTCGACACGCGGGAGCAGATGGTCGCCTCGATCATGTCGAAAAAGCTCGCGGCGGGCTCGACCCACCTCCTGATCGATCTCCCGGTCGGCCCGACGGCCAAGCTGGTCAATGCCAATGACGCGATGCGGCTGCGAAAGCTGTTCGAGTTCGTCGGCGATCACTTCGGCATTTCGGTTGAGGTCATCACGACCGACGGCCGGCAGCCGATCGGCAATGGAATTGGGCCGGTGCTCGAGGCCCAGGACGTGATGGCCGTGCTGGCCAACGATGTCGCGGCTCCCGCCGACCTCCGCGAAAAGTCGCTGCGGCTGGCCGCGCATTTGCTGGAGTATGATCCGGCGCTGCGCGGCGGAAGCGGCTATGCCCGGGCCCGGGAACTGCTCGAAAGCGGCGCGGCGCTCAAGCAGATGCAGAAGATCATCGACGCGCAGGGCCCTTCGTCCTGCCGCTCCGATTTGGGAACATCGACATTCGACGTAGCGGCATTGTCGGACGGCAAGGTCTCGGGCATCGACTGCCTGCAGTTGAACCGCCTGGCACGCACCGCCGGCGCGCCGATCGACAAGGGTGCAGGCATCAGGCTGTTCAAGAAAATCGGCGACCAGGTCGAGCAGGGAGAGCCGCTCTATCGCGTGTACGCCTCCGATACCGCTGAACTGGATCTTGCCACGGCCATGGCAAAGTCGAACTCCGGCTACATGATGGATGGCGCCCACCTGCGGGCTGCGAGATGACACGTTGAGCGCCGCCGTCACCCTGCAAAGCCTGCCCTCGTCGGTCGAAGACGCCGCGCGGCTCGCCCTGCGACTGGGCCTTCCCATGCACAGGATCGATCAGCATTCATTTCCCGATGGGGAAGTCCGCGTGACGATCGGTCCGGCTTCGCCGACCGCTATCATCTACGCTTCGCTCGACCATCCCAACGACAAGCTTGTCGCGCTGCTGTTCGCGGCCGAGGCGCTGCGGCGAAGCGGCTGCCAGCGCATCGTCCTGCTGTCACCCTATCTTTGCTACATGCGTCAGGACGCAGCCTTTCGCGAAGGCGAAGCGATCAGCCAGAACGCGGTCGGCCGGCTGCTCGCCGGGATCGCAGACCGCATCATCACGGTGGATGCCCATCTGCATCGCACCGCCGAAATCGCATCGGTGTTTCCCGGCATCGAGGCTGTCAACCTGTCGGCCATGCCGGTCATTGCCGGATCCCTGCGCATGGAAGGCATCGACCCCGCGACCGTCCTTATCGGCCCCGACGCCGAGTCGCGGCCATGGGTCAGCGACCTCGCGGGCCGGGTCGGCTTGAGCCATGCCGTTGCGCGAAAGATGCGCCGCGGCGACCGGTCGGTCGAGATCGGGTTTGACGAACCGGGCCTGATAGCCGGCGGCCCTGCCCTGATGGTTGACGACATCGTATCCTCCGGCGGGACCATGATCGCCTGCGCAAAGGCGCTGACCGCTGCCGGCGCGACGGCGATTGACGCGATCGTGACGCACGCGCTGTTTCCCGCCACCCTGGCGCACGACATGGCGCTGGCCGGCATCCGCTCGATCCGATCTACCCACAGCGTGCCGCATCCAACCAATGCGTTCATTCTCGACGATCTATATGTGGCCGCGCTACGCAGCGAACTGAGCGGTCAGGAGACGATGACATGAGCGTGACCATTCGATTTTGCGGCGCAACGCAGACGGTGACTGGCTCCTGCTACCTGATCGAGACCGGATCCGGACGCTTTCTCATCGACTGCGGGCTGTTCCAGGGGCAAAAGACGCTCAAGGAACTGAACTATCGGCCGTTCCCGTTCGACCCCGCCGAACTCGACATGGTGCTGCTGACGCATGCGCATATCGATCACAGCGGGCTGCTGCCGAAGCTGACCAAACAGGGTTTCCAGGGCAGCATTCTGGCGACGCGCGGCACCATCGATCTTTGCTCCTACATGCTGCCGGACGCCGGAAGCATTCAGGAATCGGAAGTTGCCGCCCTCAACCGCCGCAATGCCGCGCGCAGGCGGCCCGCCGTCACGCCCATCTATACCCAGGCTGACGCGATCGCTTCGCTGCAGTCGTTCCGACCGGTGGAATACGAGACCTGGGCGGAGGTGATCCCGGGCGTGCGGGCGCGCTACTGGAACGCCGGCCACCTGCTGGGCTCGGCCTCCATCGAGATCGAGTTCGCCGGCGAAGGCGTGTCCGGACAGCCATTGCGACTGCTGGCATCGGGCGATATCGGACCGGACGCAAAATTGCTCCAGCCTGATCCCGAAGCTCCCGCCGGGTTCGACTACGTGCTTTCGGAATCGACTTACGGCGATCGGATCCGCGCCGCGATCACCCCGCAACTGCGCCGTCAACGCCTCGCCGGCGAGGTCAATGATGCCGCGGCGGCGCAGGGCGCCCTGCTCATTCCGGCGTTCGCCGTCGAACGAACGCAGGAGCTGATCATCGATCTGGTCGACCTGATGGAACGCGGGGAGATCCCCACCGCACCCATTTTTCTGGACTCGCCGCTCGCGATACGCGCCACCGAGGTATTTCGAAGGCACGCTGCGAGCCTGGATCAGAATATCGATGTCAGCCGCCTGCTCAGTTCGCCGCACCTCCGGTTCACGGAAACCGTCGACGAGAGCAAGTCGATCGCGAAACTCACGGGCTTCCACATCATCATCGCCGCCAGCGGCATGTGCGACGCCGGCCGCATCCGCCACCACCTGAAGCGCTGGCTGTGGAACAACCGGGCCACCGTCCTGCTGGTTGGCTTTCAGCCGAACGGCACGCTCGGCCGGTTTCTGCAGGACGGCACCAAGGCGGTTCGAATCCAGGGGGACGAGATCAAGGTGGCCGCGCGCATCCGCATGATCGACGACTATTCCGGGCACGCCGACGGCGCGGAACTGGCAAGATGGGTCGCGGCACGCCGCCCCATCCGCCGGGGCGTCTTTCTGGTGCACGGCGAGGAACAGGCAATCGCCGGGCTGGCAGAGCGCGTCGCGGAACGGATCGTTCCGGCCGCGCTGCTATTCGAGCCGGCTCTGGATGATGTCTATGAGCTTGCGACGCCGGCCCCGACGCTGATCGAAGAATCGCGTCAGCGCCGTCGGCTGACGCCGCAGGCGGTGACCCATCTGGATTGGCACAATGACATGTCGAAACTCATCCTCGACATCAATGAGCGCATCGACGCCGCGGCGGACGAACGCGCGCGCGCCGTCATCATCAGAAAACTGAGACGGGCTCTCGACGAGCTAGCCTGAGCTTCTCGCGCCCCAACCGACAAAATATCGAAAAC
Source organism: Pseudomonadota bacterium (assembly GCA_040390145.1). Lineage (GTDB taxonomy): Bacteria > Pseudomonadota > Alphaproteobacteria > Rhizobiales > Xanthobacteraceae > Bradyrhizobium. The sequence continues at coordinate 40,143 of JAZJYY010000053.1, read as the reverse complement.
GACCCCATGCAAAGATAGGGTCGGCGCACAACGCGGTATGCAGGTAGGGTGCAAGGATGCAGGAATGGCTTGAGTGCTGGCCTTGAGCCGGAGCCAAGGCCGGACGAGCCCTCGGGCCAAGCCAGCGTTCAGTTCTGCCGCCAGGTTTCGACCAGTTTCGACGTGTTGTCGATCATTCGGTCACTGTGCTTCAGGAGCCGCTCGGTATCGCGCCGAATGAAATCCAGCTGATGCCTGGTGCAGTCCTGATACATCTTCCCGAGATCCTTGACGGAATGCGCTTCCGCCAGTTTGGAAACGAATTCGTCGAATATTCTCGTCTCCGCAATTGCGCGTTCGAGCAATTCATTGCCGGCGAACATCATCTCGTCCAGCAGCACGTTCTGTGAGCCGGCCCAAAGCGAGAAGGCATATTTGTTGGCCTTGGCAAGTTGCGAGGCGGCGTCGGTCGCGAGCGGTTCATGGGTCGCGGAACTCTGTTCAGACACGTCTGTCATGGCATCGTCCTTCTGCGTTTGTACCTCGCTGGCGCGACATGTTTAGGGCGACCCGGGGCCGGCGCCCTTGATGGAGATCAAACAGGCCTTCGTTCGCCTCCCTATATTCCAATGGAGGAGATCACCATGCGCGCGCACCAGATCATGACCCGAAACGCCATCACCGTGCGGCCCGAGACGCCCATTCTCGAGGCCGCCCGCAAGATGCTCGAAAACCATGTGAGCGGATTGCCCGTGCTCGACGCATCGGGCCGGCTCGTCGGCGTCGTCTCGGAAAGCGACTTCCTGCGGCGTTCGGAGATCGGAACCCAGCGGAAACGGCCGCGTTGGCTGCAGTATTTTCTCAGCCCGGCGCGTTCCGCGAACGACTTCATCCACACACGTGGCCGCAAGGTCGAAGACGTCATGACCCGTGATCCCGTCGTCGCGGACGAAGCGACGACGCTGGATGAACTGGTACACCTGATGGAGAAGAACGGCATCAAGCGCCTGCCGGTACTGCGGGACGACAGGCTGGTCGGCATTGTCACCCGTGCGAACCTGCTTCAGGCCGTGGCGAGCATGGCCAGGGACATTCCGGATCCCACGGCGGATGATGAACACATCCGCGACCGGATCATCCGCACCCTGGAAGCGACCGACTGGCGGCCGACCGGGCTTCAGGTCGCCGTCCGCAACGGCGTCGTTCATCTGAACGGCCTCATCATCAACGACGACAGCGCGCGCCGGGCGGCGATCGTCGCGGCGGAAAACACCGCGGGCGTCAAGGAAGTGCACGACCATCTGTGCTTCGTCGACAGCTGGTCGGGCTTCTTCATGGAATCGCCCGAAGACATGAAGGCCGCGGGCTGACGCCGGCGCCGGACGGAAAGAGTTGCAAATGGCCTGGCTGCTTCGTCTCCTCTCGGTCGTTGCCGCGGCGATCACCTCGCTGTTCGTCGCGCGCGACGCCTTGAATTTCGGCATCATTCAAACCCTGCTGATGGTCACGCTGGTCATCGGCGCCGTTGCCATCGTCATCGTATGGAGAGCGCGCCGCGAATTCTAGATGGGAACGCGCCCCCTGAGCTTTCCGGATTGCTGCATGCGGACTTAGGACAATGAGCGTCACCATGGCTCTTCCGCCTTCAAAACGGGATTTGCGCCTCGATCTGTTTCGCGGGCTCGCGAACTGGGCCATGTTCCTGGGCCATATTCCCAGCACCATGCTCGCCTGGCTGACATTCCGGAACTATGGCTTCAGCGATGGCGCCGATCTGTTCGTGTTCATTTCCGGCTACACGTCGGCTGTCGTGTACACGCGAAGAATGTCCGAGCGCGGCTTCGTCTTCGGCGCAACGCGGCTCCTGAAGCGGGTCTGGCAGATCTATGCCGCCCACGTTCTGCTATTCGTGTTCTATATCTCGTCCATCCATTTCCTGTCGCACAGATTCGACGTTCCTGATTTCATCGACCACTTCAATGTTGCTCCCCTGACCAATGCTCCGGTCGAGACGCTGGTCCAGGGATTGATCCTGAAATACAAGCCGGTGAATCTCGATGTGCTGCCGCTTTACGTCGTTCTGATGGGTAGCTTTCCGCCGATCCTCTGGCTGATGCTGAAGCACCGGAACTGGATCATGTTCGGATCCGTGTTGCTGTATTTCTCAGCCCGGCAATTTGGCTGGAATCTTCCCTCCTACCCTTCCGGCGTGTGGTATTTCAATCCGTTCGCGTGGCAACTTCTCTTTGTGCTCGGTGCGTGGCTGGCGTTGGGTGGCGCCGAAGCGCTGAATTTCCTGGTCCGCTCCCGGCTGGTGATCTGGGCCGGTGTGATCTATTTGCTGTTTGCCGCGGCAATGACCCTGGCGGCCTTCCTGCCGGAACTGCCGGCGATCATTCCGCGCCGCCTGTTCGAAGCCTTCAACCCCAACGACAAGACCAATCTGGCGCCCTATCGCTTCCTCCATCTGGCGGTCCTGATCATCGTCGTGGTGCACTTCCTACCGATCGATGCCCCGGGACTGCAGGCGGCCATCTGGCGACCGCTGGTCAAATGCGGGCAACAGTCCCTCGAGGTGTTCTGCGTCGGCATCTACCTGTCATTCATCGCCTATTTCATCCTGGAAACGACTTCCGACGGGATTCTTGCCCAGCTCCTTGTGGGGGCTGGCGGCCTCTCGATCATGACGGCAGTCGCCTATTACAGGTCATGGTCGAAGCAAGCTGAAAAGCCGGTCCATGCCGACCTGGATGGCCCAGCCGGGAAGGACGGCCATCTGTCCATCGGCGACAAGGCCGCGCCTGCTCCCGTGCCCCTCAAGCTGATCTGGATCAAGGCCAAGTCAGGGTCGGCATAGCAGAATGTCCTGAGCCAGGCCGCAAGGCTGAAACAAGGACACAAGCATGCCCACCCACTTCCACGCGATCGTTTGGATCGACCATTCGCAGGCTCGCATCTTCCACATCGGAATCTCCGGCGAAGACGAGATGGTGCTGCATCCGCACCTGCCGACGCGCCACCTTCATCACAAGGCCAATAGCATCGGCAGCGGCCACGCGGCGCCGGACGTCAAGTTCCTGGCGCAGGTGATGGATGCGGTGCGCGATGCGGGTCCGATCCTGATCATCGGCCCCTCCACCGCGAAAATAGAACTTGCCAAATATCTTCGCACCCATGATTCGAAAATCGGCGATCGGATCGTCGCCGTCGAAGCCGCGGATCATCCGAGCGATGGCGAGATCGTCGCCTATGCCAGGCAATATTTTGGCATGGGCCCTGCGCGGGCCGGCGCGGTCACGCGATAACGCTCAACGGTCTGACGCGGTTTGACCCATCATGAACATGATGTTCGCACCTGAAGTGAAGGAAGTCGCGGTCGGGCAAGCCAGGGATACGCCACGTCGATTTTCTTGGAAGCTGGGCGCTGTTGTTGCGCTCGGCCTCGGGATAGCGGCGTCGGTCTGGTGGCTGGGGCGCGGACCGGCGGTCACGGCCGTTCGAGTGACGCGCGGGTCTGCGGCGGAAATCGTCTACGCAACGGGGGCGGTCGAGCCCGAGACCTGGTCGCGCTCGACCCCGCTCGTCCGCGGCCGCATTGTCGAGCGGTGCAGGTGCGAAGGCCAGACGGTCCGGAAGGGCGATGTACTGGCCCGACTCGACGACAAGGAAGCGGTCGCCACGCTGAACGATCTGCGGGCGCTGGAGGATTTCCAGCGCCGCGAATTCGAGCGCCAGGACCAGCTGCTGGCGCGCGGAGTTGCGACGTCCCAGGCCCATCAAAAGGCGGAGAGCGACCTTGCCCGAATCAGGGCACAGATCGCGGCGCAGACGCAGCGGCTGGAATATTACAAGGTGATGGCGCCGATGGACGGGACCGTCCTGAAGGAAGACGGCGAGGTCGGCGATATGGTCGAGCCGGGAACCGTCTTGTACCGCATCGGCCTCGAGAGGCCGCTATGGGTGGTCGCCGAGGTCAATGAGGAGGATATTCCCCGCGTTCGCGTCGGACAGCGCGCCTTGCTGCGCACGGATGCGTTCGCCAATCAGGTATTGCCCGGCGTCGTCAAGCAGATAACGCCGGCCGGCGACCCCGTTGCGAAGACCTTCCGGGTCAGGATCGGTCTGCCCGACGACACGCTGCTGCGCGTGGGGATGAGCGTCGAGGTCAATATCGTCAGCCGCGAAAAGCCGGATGTCATCCTGGTGCCGGCCAATGCCGTGGTCGGCAACAGCCTGCTTGTCGTCGAAGCCGACCGCGCTCGCCAGCGCAAGGTCGAGATCGGCATTCGCGGCACGGGCTTCGTCGAAATCGTCAAAGGCGCAACCGAGGGAGAACTGGTGGTCTCCCCCGCAACCACGAACATCAAGCACGGATCGCGCGTCCGTTCCGTGATCGCGGAGCCGGCGGCGCCGTGAGGCTGATTCTCACCATAGCCTGGACCCATGTCCGCCACCGCGCCCGCCAGACCCTGGTGGCGATCGCAGGCGTTACGACCGGCGTCGGCTTTTCAATCATGATGGCGGCCATGATGGAAGGATCGCAGGACGATTTCATCAAGACCCTGGTCGACGCCTTGCCGCATATCTCGATAACCGACGAACTCCGCGAGCCGACGCGCCAGCCCGCCAACGTCATGTTTCGCGCCGCCGAATTTCATGGCCTGACCCCGGAGGTACGTCGCCCCGGGATCAAGAATCCGATGGCCATGATCGCATCGCTGCAAGCCTGGGTGCCCGGCGCGCTGACCCCCTCGGTGCAGTCGAAGGCGGTGCTGCGCTTCGCCGGCCGCAATCTCACAATATCCGTCATGGGCATCGACCCACGCACCGAGGGCGACGTGTCCAATCTGGCCACGCATATGCGCCAGGGGACGCTGGCGTCGCTGTATCGCTCCTCGAACGCTATCCTGCTGGGGGACCGGCTCGCGAACAAGATCGGCGCCCGGGTCAATTCCAATATTACGCTTGCCTCGGCCGAGGGCGCCTCCATGAGCGCCACCGTGGTCGGCACCTTCCACACCGGCTTCCGCGTCACCGACGAGACCACCGGCTATGTGCTGCTCAAGACCGCGCAGATCCTCGAACGGCAAACCGGAGTCGTCAACGAGATTCGCGTGCGTACGCGCGACCCGATGGAAGCCCGCCTGATCAGCGAGCGGATCGGCGAACAGACCGGCTACAAGTCGATCTCGTGGCAGGAGGCGCAGGAGGATCTGCTGGCGGCGATCACGCTGCGCAACGTGCTGATGTACACGATCGTCGGAGCCATCCTGCTGGTCGCAAGCTTCGGCACCTACAACATCATCTCCACCATCACGCACGAAAAGACCCGCGATATCGCGATCCTGAAATCGCTCGGCTTCAAGACCGCAACCATTCGGTCGGTCTTCATTATCGAGGCTATGCTGGTCGGACTCGTCGGAGCCATGCTGGGCTGGGTCTTCGGATATCTCCTGACACGGGGGCTGGCCTCGCTGGAATTCAAGACACCGTTCTCCGATTCCAACCATCTGCCGGTGCTCTATTCGGCGAAACACTATCTGCTCGCCACCGGCGTTGCCCTGGTATCGAGCCTGATCGCCGGTTACTTTCCGGCGCGCGCCGCGGCCCGGCTGCATCCTGTCGACATCATCAGAGGCGCCACATGAGCCCGCTGATCGAGGCACGCGGGGTGACCAAGATCCTGAGCGGGATCGTGCCGGTCACGCTGGTTCAGGACATTACCCTTGCGATCATGCCACGCGAATTCATCGGCATCACCGGCCCCTCCGGTTCGGGAAAGTCGTCGCTGCTGTACCTGCTGGGATTGCTCGACCTGCCGACCGGCGGCGACGTTCTGATCGACGGCCGCTCGACGACGGCCATGACGGAGGACGAACGCTCCGAGGTGCGGCTCACCCGCATCGGATTCGTCTTCCAGTTTCACTTTCTGCTTCCCGAATTCAGCATTACCGAAAATGTCGCGCTGCCGATGCGCGCGCTTGGCAGGCTGTCGTCCCGCGCCGCCAGCGCACGCGCCGGGGAATTGCTGGCCGCATTCGGGCTCGGCGATCATCGTCACAAGACTCCCGATCAACTATCCGGCGGACAGCGCCAGCGTGTCGCCGTGGCCCGTGCGCTGGCCAACGATCCCCCGGTGATTCTCGCGGACGAGCCGACCGGCAGCCTGGATACGCTTGCGACCTCTCAGGTGTTCGGAATCCTGCGTGATCTGGTGGCGCTGCGCGGCAAGACGGTGGTCGCCGTCACCCATGACCTCAATCTCGCCGCGCAGATGCATCGCCGCATCCACGTTGTCGATGGCCGGCTGGCCAAGGACGAGACCGCCGCATCCGCTTCCGCGGCAACCTGACGGCAGCTGCGCGGCCATGCTTTGACATCCCTCAACGCGCGCTGCCGAACAGCGGCTATCATGTTCTGATGCAACTGCCTGGTGGCGCGATGGAGGCCGGCTCATGGAAGAAGAGATCAGAAAGAAGATCTTGAGCGTGTTGGACGAACACCGGATCATGACGGTGGCGACGCTGCGGCCGGACGGCTGGCCGCAGGCAACGACCGTCGGCTATGTCAACGACGGCCTCACGCTCTATTTTCTCTGCGGCCTGGACAGTCAGAAGGCAAAAAATCTGGCGCTGGATGACCGGCTATCGCTGACGATCGATCACGACACCGCGAACCTGATGGCGATTACCGGCCTGTCGATGGCAGGGCACGCACATGCGGTGACCGACCGGGCCGAGGCCGAGAAGGTCCTGCGCATGCTGCCGCTGAAATACTCTGATGCGCCGCCCGTGCCGATCAAGATGCCGAGCCCGGACGATATCCGCCTGTTTCGGGTATCGCCGACGGTGATTTCGGTGCTCGACTACACCAAGGGCTTCGGACACACGGATCTCGTCACCTGCTGATCGCGTTCTCCTCGGGGCTATCGCCGGCTCGGCGCCTGGTCCCGGGGATAGAGCGCATCAGCTGTCATGTATCATCGCGAGCTAGCCGGCCTTTACCCATCCCTCATCCTCCGGCGACCGGAACGAAAGTCCGGACATCGCGTCGAAGAAATAGAGGTGGTCGTGAACCAGCTTGACGCCGGAGACATTTTCGGCCGCCACGATCGTTGCCTGCCGAAAGCGTTCGTCGGTAATCATGCCGCTCAGATGCACGATTCCATCGCGGACGGTGACGCCGAGCTGCATCGGCTGCCATTCATTCTTCTCGATGGCTGCAATCACGCGGTCGCGAATGTGGTCGTCGTCGGCAGTCGGGTCTGGAACCTCCCGAGCGAGACTTGCGACGGCGCGAAGCAGGTCGGACCGCGTTACGATCCCAACCAGCGCATTGCCGCGCAAAACGGGCACGCGCTTGACGTTCTTCCGCCCCATCAAACGCACCAGTTCCTCAAGTGGCATCTCTTCGGTCGCGGTGCAGAGATCATCGCGAGTCATGATCTCGCCGACCTTGCGGCCGTGCTCATGCACATAGCCCACCGCGGATTTTCCGGGGCCCATCAGGAAGTCCAGCCAACGGATGCGCGGCCCTTGCGTGCCGATTTCACTGCGACGCATAAAATCGCCTTCAGAAACGACGCCGATCAGCATGCCCGTCTCATCGACCACAGGCAGGCCGCTGACGTGGTGTTGCAGCATGAGATTTGCCGCATCCAGGATCGACGTATCGGCTTTCACGGTGATGACTTTACGGGTCATGATTTGATGCGCGCGCATGTCAGGCCTCCTGTTTCAAGGCCAAAGGCTATTGAAGGCGGCCCGCTCGCGATTGATGCAGGTCAAGAAGCGCGCGTTCGGACCAGAATTGTGCCGGATTGACTTGTATCAAATGGCCGAAGCGGAACGATGAGATCGTGAGATTGCGACTGTCGGCGGGGAGCATGCCTGAGTTGATAGAAAGCGTTCCAGAATGAGCACGCACCGACGCAGCATTGCGCCAATTTTCGGTTCGATAGTGGTCGTTTCAGGCATTTTCGCGAGTGGCCCGGGCTCCGCCGACACACCAAGCATTGAGCGCGGCAAAGCTTTCGCGCGCGCCAAATGTTCGCAGTGCCATTCGATCGACAGGACCACCCCAAGCCCTCATACGGCGGCACCTCCATTCCGGACGCTTCACAGGCAGTATCCCGTCGAAACGCTGGAGGACGCCTTGGCCGAGGGATTGTCGACCGGACATCCACGGATGCCGGAGTTTCGGCTGGATCCCGGCCAGGTCGGCGATTTCATCAGTTTCCTGAAGTCCCTCGAATAACCAAGGGCTGCATGCGATGCCGTGTCGGCAATTCTGACCCGGGTTGCATCCTGCAGGGTCATGGACGCGGCAGTGACCCGTTGTGACGGCTCGGTTGATCTGGCTCAAATGGCCGCTCCCCCAACCTGATCGACTGCAATCCAATTGCTGCAGCGAGGGGGAAATTCTCATGGCCACGATCGACGCAATATCCGATCCCTCCGGGGCCAAGGTGCCGGCTCCGGCGAAGCCGACCTGGTTGCGCTCCAACTGGGGAGTCTTGCTCGCGGTCGCAGCCCTTGTTGTTGTCATGTGGCTGCCGACCCCGGAGGGGCTTTCCATCGCCGGCCAGCGCATGCTCGCGATCCTTGCCTTTGCCGTCATCGTCTGGATGACCGAAGCGCTCGATTATGCCGTCTCGGCCGTGGTGATCGCCGCACTGATGGCGTTCCTGCTCGGGCTGGCGCCGAACCCGGCCAATCCCAAGGTATTGCTCGGCACCAGCGCCGGCCTCGGCCTCGCCTTCAGCGGCTTCGCCAATACCGCGCTGGCGCTGGTGGCGTCGGCGCTGTTTATCGCCGCCGCGATGACCGCGACGGGCCTCGACAAGCGCATCGCGCTCACCATCCTCTCCCGCGTCGGCGGCGAGGTCCATCACGTGGTGGTGGGCGCCATCCTGGTCGGCTTCGTCATGGCGTTTCTGGTGCCCTCCACCACCGCGCGCGTCGCCTGCCTGGTGCCGATCATGCTCGGCATCATTTCGGCGTTCGGCGTCAACAAAAAGGGCGCCTTCGCCGGCATGCTGATGATCACCACGGTGCAGACCGCCAGCATCTGGAATGTCGGCATCAAGACCGCGGCGGCGCAGAACATGGTCGCGGTCGGCTTCATCGAAAAGACGCTGCAGAAATCCATTACCTGGCTGGAATGGTTTATCGCCGCCGCGCCCTTCGGCATCCTGATGTCGATCGCGCTCTACTTCGTCATGACGTGGATGATGCCGGCCGAAGTGAAGGAAATTCCCGGCGGCCGCGAACAGATCCGCAAATCGCTCGCCGATCTCGGGCCGATGAAGACCACGGAGAAGAAGCTGCTGGCGATCTCGCTGACGCTGCTCGTATTCTGGTCCACCGAGGGCGTGCTGCACAAGTTCGACACCTCGTCGACCACGCTGGCGGCGGTGGCGCTGATGTTCCTGCCGGGCATCGGAATCATGACCTGGAAGGACGCACAGCCGCGGATACCCTGGGGCACCGTGGTGCTGTTCGGGATCGGCATCAGCGTCGGAACCGCGCTGTTGCAGACCAAGGGCGCGGCATGGCTCGCCGACCTCGCGGTCGCGCAGTTCGGCCTCAAATACGCGACCGCGCTGTTCATTCTCGGCGCGCTCAGCCTGTTTCTCACCCTGATCCATCTCGGATTCGCCAGCGCCACGGCGCTGGCTTCCGCCATGATCCCGATCGTCATCGCGGTGCTGCAGGGCGTCGCAACGCCCGGCATCAACATCGTCGGCATGACGATGCTGCTGCAGTTCGTGGTCTCCTTCGGCTTCATCCTGGTGGTCAATGCACCGCAGAACATGGTGGCCTACGGCACCGAGACCTTCGACGCGAAGGACTTCGTGCGTACCGGCCTGGTCCTGACGGTGATCGCGCTGGCGCTGGTGATGCTGCTTGGTTCCACCTATTGGCGGTGGCTCGGCTACATCTGAGCCGATCTGCGCCTTTGGCACGCAATTCGGCACATCCACATGACAAAGCCCGCCGGGTTGAACCGGCGGACCTCCATTTCAATCAGGTCCTTACAACCGACCGACATCACATCAGCGACCAATCGAGCATTCCCAACCCCGGATTGCCGATACCCTCGAGGATGACGCCGCTGTCGTAGGTTCCATCTGTATTGAGGTCAAGCAGCAGGTAGGATGTGTTGGTGGTCGGATTGGCCCACAGGCTCGCGGTCGCGTTCGAGTCGCCGTAGAGGGCCGAGTCGAAATAGTTGGCCAGCCCGAGCGCCTGTTCGATCGAGGTGACGCTGGTGTTCTGAACGACCGAGTGATGACCGTTGAGGACGGCGTCCGGCACGTCGATCCGATCCCACATCTGGAGATCCTTGATCACATCGGCGGTGGCGCTGGTGAGGCCGCTCTCGCCGGCGAATTTGAACACGAATGCGTCGTTGCCCGAGCCGCCGGTCAGCAGATCCTTGCCGGTGCCGCCATACAGAATGTCGTTGTCCGCGCCGCCGTAAAGGCGATCGTTGCCCGCACCGCCGTTGAGCTTATCGTTGCCGTCATAGCCGAACAGCGTATCGTTGCCGCCATAGCCGCTCAACGTGTTGCCGGAATGGTCACCATAGAGCGTGTCGTCGCCGTTCATGTACATGGTGTACGGGATCATCTGATCGCTGAAGGATGAGGCGTTGGCGAACTCGAAGGGGACCTGGGTCTGGTTGATTTTCGTCGGGGCCATGGTGCTGTTCCTGCATTTCCAGTTTCTCGATGGCTGGACCATGCAGGACGTCGAGCCTCGCTTCCGTGAGGCATGACACACAGGAACCAGCGCAAAAAACGCCGGCGAAAACCGGCGTGATTCATTGCACATGTTCAAGGCTGAGAAACGATCTGGACGCCGTATCACATTCAGCGATAGCAATACCACGAATTGGCGTCGCTGAAGTTGCCGTAAGCCGAGCGGGTTCCCCGGCCATAGGTCATTCGACAGGCATCATTCACGCTAAGCGAATTCGACCCGCATCTCCAATCATTCACCGTCGAGCCTATACGGCGGACATCCGTGCCAAATCTGGTTTGACAGTAGTTCTGAAGATCGACGCCTCCGAGCCTCTGTTGAGCATGGGCCGGCGGCATCGTGAACGTGCCCCATGTTAGCGCCGCAACGGCCATTATTTTGCGCGCTGGGGTCATTCGAAATCGCACTGTCCGGCCTCCGCTTGTTGATTTCCGGGGGGGGCGGCTGTTCGGCCCCCGGCAGATGTTACGGTGAAAGTGGCACGTTCGATACCCGCCAAATGCCGGTAGCCATGCCATTACCTGACCGTAACCGCTTCTGTTCGCGCGATGTCTCGACGTTCGCGTCGAGCAGCTCACTGGTGCCACAATGTCGATAATGAGATTATCACGAATGCAGCAGCACAAGGATGATTCGCGACCATGACCGGTCAGGAACTCAAGCGCCTTCGCGCGGATCTCGGTGACGCCATCGGCAGGCCGCTGTCGGCAGTCGATATGGCCCGGCTGTGCGGCCTCGCGCCGGAAACCGGCGCCAACATGATTCGCCGCTGGGAAGTCACCGGTCCCAGCAAACAGGTCGCCGAACAGCTCCGCGTCCTGGCGATGGCCAGCGATCGTCACCCGATCCTCGACAACTTCAACATCTTCGACCGCCACACTGTCCCGGAGACGGAGAGACCCGCGCGGCGGGAAGCCTTCCGCGAACAGATGCGGGACGAGGTTCGTCGCCGCCTCGGCTGAGACCTGCGCGCACGATGCGCAGTTCCGATTCGCGTCACGCGCTCTTCTCACTCCCGCGCCCGTCGTTGATTCGCGCTTCGATGTCCAAGGCGGAACTCATCACGGCGAAGTGACCACGCGCGTTTGCGAGCTGATCGAAAGGCGCAGCGCCTTCGAATGCTCATCTTCGACCGCGCGAGACGTAATTATTGGAATCTGGACTGCAGGAGTCGCAATGCGACGTGAATCCAGCGGCGATTAAGGCCTCATTTAGAGTTCATTAAGGCCTAATTAAGCACGTAAAAATCGATACTTCTTGAATCGAGTCGAATCGAGTGGAACATCCTCGGTGTGACCGATGGGTGACAGCTTTCTGCGCAGAAGCTGTCTAAGTGCGCTGCATGGACGACGCCGCTAACGCAGCTCACCTGAAACAAAAAATGACTCCTGGAGACTACAGCTAATGAAGAACTTCCTCCTCGGCACCGTCGCTCTCATCGCTCTCGGCGCCACCGTGCCCGCACTTGCCGCCGACATGGCGGCTCGTCCCTACACCAAGGCAGCGCCCGTCGCGTACGCGCCGATCTACAACTGGACCGGCTTCTACATCGGCGGTCACGTCGGCGGCGCCTTCGGCGGCAGCAACAACATCCTGGCCCCCGGCTTCACCGGTACCAGCGAAAACGACGGCGTGTTCATGGGCGGCGTGCAGGCCGGTTACGACCACCAGTTCGCACCGAATTGGGTGCTGGGCCTTGAAGCGAACTACAGCTTCCTCGACACCAACAACAATCCCTTCGTCAACCGCGGACTCGGTTCGGTCACCGGTCGCCTCGGCTACACCTGGGGTCCGGCTCTGCTCTACGTCAAGGGCGGCTATGCCTGGGCTGACTCCCGCCTCACCAACGGTTTCGGCGGCGGCACCTTCTCGAACGGCGACGGCGGTCGCGACGGCTACACCGTCGGCGGCGGTCTCGAATACCTGTTCGCCCAGAACTGGTCGGGCAAAGTCGAATACCAGTACTACGACTTCGGTACCCGGAACGCTCTCTTCACCAGCGGTGCTGGCGTTGTCACCGCCGTTGGGTTCCGTAATGACGAGCACACGATCAAGGGCGGCCTGAACTACCGCTTCAACTTGGGCGGCGCCGCCCCGGTTGCTGCACGGTACTGATCTCCAGCCTCACCCGACACCGACGAAAGGCCGGCTTCACGCCGGCCTTTTTTCGTTATGAACTATCGTCCGGCGTGAACTACCGCTTCAATTTGGGCGGTTCGAGCGCCGCGACCTACTAAGCGGCCATCAAAATACCGGACCACGGAATATGCGCCGACCGCTCCAGGGCCGGTGGTCCGCAAAAATTCCGCAGGCGTTCAAATCCTCGTGATTTTATTAACCTGGTAACGCGATACTGCCGCAGCATTCATCCTGAAGATGCGGGCGGGGACACCATGGCGTTGCGACTCACGATCGGCAGGCTCGGCGGAGCCCTGGGCTTTCTGCGTCCGCGATGGGGCGTGAGGGGCAGCCTGTTCGCTGCCTTCGCTGTCATCGCCGGCATGGCCATCGTCATCAGCGCCGGCGCCGGCATGGTGCTCGGACATCTCGGCGGCGCGATGGTCGAACTGAGCGGACGCGACATTCCGCGCCTCGCGGCCAGCCTGCAGCTCTCCGAGCAGAGCGCCAGCCTCGCCAGCCAGGGACCGGCGCTGCTGGCCTCGGCGAGCGAGGAGATCCTGAAGGATCGCGCCAGGAAGATGAAGGAAACCCAGGCGGTCACGCTCGCGAAACTCGGCGAGATCACCGCGCTCGGCGCCGACAAGACGGTGGTGTCCAACCTCGCCGAGACCGTGAAAAACATCGACGAAATGATCCAGAGCCTCGGCAACGCCGCGCGCGAGCGCCTCGAAACCGGCGTCCAGCACGAAAAGCTCTACGGCGCCGTGCGCGCGGCCCAGACCGCCTTCGTCAAGGCCGCCGGCCCCGCGATGCTCGACGCGCAGACCCAGCTCAACGGCATCTTCGGCGCTCCCGATTTCTCCCAGGACGAAGCCACCAAGGCGGAACAGGTCGTCGAGCAGCTCGGCGACGTCGTCGCCGGCGGCAACCTGATGGCGTTCAACCTGATATCCGCGCTTTCGGCCGACTCCAGCGACGCGCTTGAATCCATCGACAAGGAATTCCGTACCGCGCAGCAGCGCGTCAAAAAGAATCTCGGCCTGCTGCCCACGGGCTCATCTACCACCGCACTGCGTGCCGCGGCCGCGACGGTGATGGGACTGGGCGAGGGCAAGACCGGCGTCTTCAAGATTCGCCAGAAGGAACTCGACAACGCCGATTACGGCCAGGCCATTCTCGAGGAAAGCCGCAAGCTCAATGTCGGCCTCGGCATCAGCGTGCAGCAGCTGGTCGAGGGCGTGCGGGGCGAAACCGACGCCGCGACCGCGCAGGCGGGCAAGGAAATTTCGCTGGCGACCATCGTCATGCAGGGGCTGGGGGCGGCGACCCTGATCGGGTCCGTGCTGTTCGTCTGGCTCTATGTCGGCCGCAACATCCTGCGCCGGATCGGCGATCTGCAGCGCTCGATGCAGGTGCTCTCCAGCGGCGATCTCGAAACCGAAATCTATCGCTCCAGCCAGCATGACGAGATCGGGGCGATGGCCGATTCGCTGGAGGTGTTCCGCGAAAGCATGATTGAGGCCCGCGCACTCAGTGCCGAACAGGACAAGGACCGCATCGCCAAGGCCGAGCGCGCCTCGCGCATGGAGGCCCGGATCGTCGAATTCGAGGCCACCGTGCGCACCGCGCTCGACACCCTGCAGAGCTCGGCCAATTCGATGCAAACCACCGCGCAGGCCATGTCGGTGACGTCGGATCAATCCAGCGCGCTGGTGAGCGCGGTGGCGTCCGCCGCCGAGGAAACCTCGGTCAACGTGCAGACGGTGTCCGCGGGTACCGAGGAACTGTCGTCGTCGATCTCCGAAATCGGCCGCCAGGTCGTCACCTCGGCGCAAATCGCCCGCAAGGCGGTCGATGATGCCGGCACCACCGACGCCACCATGCAGGGGCTAGCCGACAACGCCGGCCGCATCAGCGTCGTGGTCGACCTCATCCAGACCATCGCCTCGCAGACCAATCTGCTGGCGCTCAACGCCACCATCGAGGCCGCGCGCGCCGGCGAAGCCGGCCGCGGATTTGCCGTGGTCGCTTCCGAGGTGAAGAGCCTCGCCAATCAGACCGCGAAGGCGACCGACGAAATCCGCCAGCAGATCGCCAGCATGCAGACGGTAACGACCTCGGCGGTCGGCGCCATCAGGAACATCTCCACGACGATCAGCGAGATCAACGACGTGACGGCGGCGATCGCCGCGGCGGTCGAGGAACAGGGGGCGGCGACGCGCGAGATCGCCCGCAACATTCAGCACGCCGCCGGCGGTACCTCCGAGGTTTCCAGCAACATCATCGGGGTCTCCACTGCGTCCGCCGAAGCCGGCGCCGCGGCCGGCGAGGTGCTGAGCGCATCGGCGGCACTGCGCCGCGAGGCCGACGTGCTGCGTTCGGAAATCGACGCGTTTCTGAGCAATATCCGGGCGGCCTAGTTAGCCGGCCGTCCGCGGCACAGGCACTATCCCCCGGCGCGGACGAAACGCCGCGTTCGCTGGCGACCGGCCGCAACCAAATGCCCGCAGCTCGATTGAAGCCCGCCGCCATGACATATCGCAAGGCGGCGAGCGCCGCCTGTGGTCACAGTGCCCTGCCCTATTCGGGGCAAGAGGCACCCATGAGCAGACCTATTCCCGACAAGGCCGAGATCGCGCTCGAATACCCCGACAAGTTCTATGTCGGAACGTTCGAGCATTCGTCACGCTTCGAGGCCCATCTCGATCCGACCGGCTTCGCGCTGGTACTGGAACGGCCGGGCGCCGAAGACGTTCGCAAGTCGATTCACATGCACGTGAGCTTCGGCTTGCTGGCGGGCATTTTGGACGAGCTGGCCGCCAGCGTCGGCCGCATTCCGAAAGACGACGTCGCGCACCGCGATCAACTGGCGCAGGCCGTCGATCGGTTGCATCGCGCGCTGATCCAGGCCTGACGCCATGCATGAATACTATGCATGAAAGGTCGGGAATTGCGGGCGATGCCGCCCCGATCCCGGAGTTTCCCGAAATCCCAGTTCTTTTCGGCTGGCGTCGCGCCGATTGTACGGCTAAGCCGATACAGGAAACGTGCGATTTCAACCGATGCATTCAAAGACAGACACCGTACCCTCCTCCGCCGAGGCGCTGCGCTACCCTTGGGAAAATCACCCCGGCCACGATCAGGTCGTCGAGGTGAGACCCGGGGTATTGTGGGTCCGGCTCAAGCTGCCGTTCCGTCTCAACCACGTGAACATCTATCTGCTCGCCGACGGCGACGGCTGGGCGATGGTGGATGCCGGTTTCGGCAACGAGGAAACCATCGAAGCCTGGACTGCCTTGTTCGAGGGCCCGCTCAGCCACGTCAAGGTCACGCGGCTGATCGTCACCCATTCGCATCCCGATCACGTCGGCCTCGCCGGCTGGATCGTCGACCGCTTCAACTGCCCGCTCGAGATGTCGCAGGTGGAATACCTGCAGTCGGTCTACCACCAGAACCGTGGCACCGAGGACCGCCGCAACGCGCAGCGGCTGTTCTTCCGGCGCCACGGCATGGACGAGGACCTGACCGACAAACTGCTCGGCCGCGGCCAGGACTACCTGAAGCGGGTCTCCACTCTGCCGCCGTCCTATCGCCGAATCTCGCATGGCGACGAGGTTTCGATCGGGACCAGGCGCTTCAAGGTGATCACCGGCGGCGGCCACGCGCTCGACCAGGTGATGCTGTATTGCGCCGCCGACAAGCTGTTCCTGTCGGCCGATCAGGTGCTCAGCAAGATTTCGCCCAATGTCAGCGTCTGGGCGGTCGAACCCGATCAGAATTCACTCGGCGAATATCTGGCTTCGCTGGCCAGCCTCACCACCACGCTGCCCTATGACGTGCTGGTGCTGCCCGGCCACGGCGTGCCGTTTTACGGATTGAAGACCCGGATCAAGCAGCTGGCCGACCATCACGAAGAACGCTGCGGACTGATCGCCGAGGCCTGCCGGGAAGTCCCGCAGACCTCGCGGCAATTGGTACCCGTGGTATTCCACAAATACGAACTCGACGTGCACCAGATGGGATTTGCCGCGGGCGAGCTGATCGCGCACGTCAACTACATGCTGGTCGAAGGACGGCTGGTCGCCGAAGAAGCCGACGGCGTGCTGCGCTTCAGGACGACCTGAAAGCCGAAACCGACCGCATCCCGCGACGGCTGCTCAGAGCAGCCGCTTGCGGATGGCTTCCTCGACGGCCGCGAGTTCCTGATTGGCGCGGTAAAGCTGGGACTCGGCCGCCTGGGCGCGGTATTCGGCGGCAACGGTGCGTTCTTCCGCTCCCATGATGCGCGATTGAGCCTGCTGCAAGGCTCTCGACACTTCCTGAAGCTTGCCATTGAGTTCGTTGACGACTTCGCGGCGCGCATGCTCGGCGGCGTCTCTTTGCTTTTCGGCAAGCCGCAGTTTTTCGGCGAGGCTTTCGCACGCCGACTGCGCCCGCGCTTCAGCCTCGCGCGCCTGGTTCTCCAGATTCTTGAAGATCTCGGCGGCCTGGTGCACGAGGTCGAGCGCGGTGGCGCCGTCATGCCTGGGCGAGGCAGCGGCTGCCAGACTTACGATCTTTTCGGGCTCGGCGGCTGGGGGCGCGGATGACCTGGACCGATAATCAAAGATGTCGTCGCGGAGCTGCTGATTTGCGCGGAACGCCATACCCGTGACCCTTGTTGGTACCTGAAGGCAAAAACTACAGCAAACATGGTAAATTGCCGGTTAATCCGACATCTCGCTTCGGCCGGTACGGCGGGGGTGAACTGGAGCGCGCGCCGCCCAAATTGCCCTCACCCCGGAGCCTGGCTGGATTGCGCCGTCGCCGCACGTTCTCGCGCCGGCGCCTTGCGTAAAAGGTGTGGCGGGACAGCAGGTTGGCCTTCTTCCCAAGGATGGCCCAAGCATGGCCCGAGGCCCGCTTGATCCTGATCAACACCCCGATTCCCGCTCGACATTAATTATGGAAACGCTCTAAAAAGGGCCCTGCCGCTCCGGCTTCACGCTCCGTTTCAGGTTTCGCGATGGATTACAGCCAATTCTTCAGCACCGCCCTCAGCCGCCTGCATGAGGAGCGGCGCTACCGGGTTTTCGCCGATCTCGAGCGGATGGCCGGCCGGTTCCCGCACGCGGTGTGGCATTCCCCGAAGGGGCCGCGCAATGTCGTGATCTGGTGCTCCAACGACTATCTCGGCATGGGCCAGCACCCGAAAGTGGTCGGGGCCATGGTCGAAACCGCCACCCGGGTCGGCACCGGCGCCGGCGGCACCCGCAACATTGCGGGCACCCATCACCCCCTGGTGCAGCTTGAGGCCGAACTCGCCGACCTGCATGGCAAGCAGGCGGCGCTGCTGTTCACCTCGGGCTATGTCTCGAACCAGACCGGCATCTCGACGATCGCCAAACTCATTCCCAACTGCCTGATCCTGTCGGATGCGCTCAATCACAATTCGATGATCGAGGGTGTCCGCCAGGCCGGCTGCGAGCGCCAGATTTTCCGCCACAACGACATGGCGCATCTGGAAGAATTGCTGCGCGCCGCGGGTCCTGACCGGCCCAAACTGATCGCCTGCGAGAGCCTGTATTCGATGGACGGCGACGTCGCCCCCCTGGCCAGGATCTGCGATCTCGCCGAGCGCTATGGCGCGATGACCTATGTCGATGAAGTTCACGCGGTCGGCATGTACGGCCCGCGCGGCGGCGGCATTGCCGAGCGCGAGGGCGTCATGCACCGCATCGACGTTCTCGAGGGCACGCTGGCCAAGGCGTTCGGCTGCCTCGGCGGCTACATCGCCGCCAGCGCCGACATCATCGATGCCGTGCGTTCCTATGCGCCCGGCTTCATCTTCACCACCGCGCTGCCGCCGGCGATCTGCTCGGCGGCGACCGCCGCGATCAAGCATCTCAAGACCTCGAGCTGGGAGCGCGAGCGCCATCAGGACCGCGCCGCCCGCGTCAAGGCGATCCTCAATGCCGCGGGCCTGCCCGTGATGTCGAGCGAGACCCATATCGTGCCGCTGTTCGTCGGCGATCCCGAGGCCTGCAAGCGGGCCTGCGATATCCTGCTGGAAGAGCACAACATCTATATCCAGCCGATCAACTACCCGACCGTCGCCAAGGGCACCGAGCGCCTGAGGATCACGCCCTCGCCCTATCATGACGACGGCCTGGTCGATCAGCTCGCCGAAGCGCTGCTGGTGGTCTGGGAGCGCCTCGGCCTGCCGCTGCACGCAAAATCGCTGGCGGCCGAGTAACCGGGTTAACTCAGCGCCGAAAAATAACAATTTGGGCCGGCAGCGCGATGCGCCGCCGGCCCAATGCGTTTATAGTGCCCGCCGCGATGGTCGTAGTTTGCCGGATCGCCAGTCGGTACCGGCACTGGAGCCGACCCCTGATGGATGAAAGAAATACCGCTGTCATCGCCCGGCTCGACCGGGCGACCCAGTATTCCAGAGATGTCAGCCATAGTGCCGAGAGGCTGCGGCGTACTGGATCGCCCGGTCAAGCCGGGCGACGACAACCTTGTTGGAGTCGCCGTCCGGCCGCGCCCCGCTTTCTCTTGAGGGAGCAAGCCAGCCATGCTGCATGACTGGGGCGTGATCGCAGCCGCTTTCGGCTACATCGGGTTCCTGTTTCTCGTCGCCAGCTACGGCGACCGCCTCTCGCCGACCCAGCGCGGCCGCGCCAGCGCGCTGATTTATCCGCTGTCGCTGGCGATCTACTGCACCTCCTGGACGTTCTTCGGCTCCGTCGGCTTCGCCACCCGCACCGGCGTCGACTTTCTCGCGATCTATGTCGGCCCGATCCTGATGATCGCGTTCTGCACGCCCCTGTTGCGCCGCGTCATCAAGCTGGCGAAATCGCAGAACATCACCTCGATTGCCGATTTCATCGCCGCCCGCTACGGCAAGAGCCAGGCGGTCGCCGCCACGGTGGCGGCGATCGCGATCATCGGCTCGGTTCCCTACATCGCACTGCAGCTCAAGGCGGTGGCTTCGTCGCTCGGAACTATCCTGGGCGAAGACCAGGCGTTTTCCTCGATTCCGATCATCGGGGATGTCGCGCTGATCGTGACGCTGGCGATGGCGGCGTTCGCGGTGCTGTTCGGCACAAGGCAGACCGACGCGACCGAGCATCAGCACGGCCTGATGCTGGCGGTCGCCACCGAATCCATCGTCAAGCTGGTGGCCTTCATTGCGGCAGGCGTCTTCGTCATGTTCTGGATGTTCTCGCCGGTCGAATTGATCGAACGCGCGATGAAAACACCCGAAGCGGTGCGCGCCATCGAATACGCGCCCTCGATCGGCAATTTCCTCACCATGACGCTGCTGTCGTTCTTCGCGATCATGCTGCTGCCCCGCCAGTTTCACGTCAGCGTGGTCGAGAATTCCAGCGACGCCGAGGTCGGCCGGGCGCGCTGGCTGTTTCCGCTCTACCTCGTCGCCATCAACCTGTTCGTGATTCCGATCGCGCTCGCCGGGCTCGTGACCTTCCCGTTCGGCGCCGTCGAGGCCGACATGTACGTGCTGGCATTGCCGATGCAGGCCAATTCGCCCGGGCTCAGCATCCTTGTCTTTGTCGGCGGCCTGTCGGCGGCGACCGCCATGGTGATCGTGGAATGCGTCGCGCTGTCGATCATGGTCTCGAACGACATCGTGGTGCCGCTGGTGCTGCAACGCAGCCGGGAATCCCGCGTCGGCCAGAACGACTTCGGCAACTTCCTGCTCAGGGTCCGCCGCTTTGCGATTTTCGCCATCATGGTGATGGCGTATTTCTACTATCGCGCGCTCGGCAACGCCCAGCTGGCCGCGATCGGCCTGTTGTCCTTCGCGGCGATCGCGCAGCTGGCGCCGTCGTTCTTCGGCGGTCTGTTCTGGCGCCGCGCCACCGCAAGGGGCGCCATGGGCGGCATGCTGGTCGGCGTCGCGGTCTGGATCTACACGCTGTTTCTGCCGAGCTTCCTCGAAGGCAATACCGCCGGCATACTGTTCCTCCAGCACGGTCCGTTCGGCATCGAGGCGCTGCGTCCGCGCGCGCTGTTCGGCGCCGACCTGCCGCCGCTGCTGCACGGCGTGCTGTGGTCGCTTTCGCTCAACCTGCTGACCTATATCGTGCTGTCGATGGCGCGCCAGCCGTCGTCGATCGAACGGCTGCAGGCCGACCTGTTTGCGCCGAGCACGCTGGCGCCGATGAACCCGGCTTTCCGGCGCTGGCGCACCACCGTCACCGTGCAGGACATGCAGAGCACGGTGGCGCAGTATCTGGGTCCCGACCGCGCCCGGCATTCGTTCGAGGCCTTCGCGGTTGCCCGCCACACCGCGCTCGATCCCGCCGCGCCCGCCGACTTCGAATTGCTGCAGCATGCCGAGCATCTGATCGCCTCATCGATCGGAGCGGCGTCCTCGCGAGTCGTGATGTCGCTGCTGTTGCGCAAGCGAACCGTCTCCGCCAAGGCCGCGCTGAAACTGCTCGACGATTCCCACGCCGCGCTGCATTTCAACCGCGAAGTATTGCAGACCGCGCTGAACCATGTGCGGCAGGGCATCGCGGTATTCGACGAGGAACTGCAGCTGATCTGTTCCAACCGCCAGTTCGGCGAGATTCTCGGCCTGCCGCTGCATCTGGTGCAGATCGGGATTCCGCTGCGCGAGATCCTGGAATTCATGGGGGCGATCAGCCCGCCCGGCTTCGGCGGCGCCGACAGCGCCGCCCTGCTGGATATGCGGCTGGCCGCCTACACCACCGAGGGCGAGCCCTATCTCGAACGCCTGCCGGATCGTCATCTGGTGATCGAAGTGCGCGCCAACCGGATGCCCGGCGGCGGGCTGGTGATCACCTTCTCCGACGTCACGCCGTCGTTCGAGGCGGCCGAGGCGCTGGAACGCGCCAATGCGACGCTGGAAAAACGCGTGCGGGACCGCACCGAGCAGCTCACCTTGCTGAACTCGGAACTGGCGCGGGCCAAGAGTACCGCCGAGGACGCCAACATCTCTAAAACCCGTTTCCTCGCCGCCGCGAGCCACGACATCCTGCAGCCGCTGAACGCGGCGCGGCTGTACGTCACCAGCCTGGTGGAACGCCAGAACGGCGGCGAGGATTCGCGGCTGGTGGAAAACATCGACGATTCGCTGGAGGCGATCGAGGAGATCCTCGGCGCATTGCTGGACATCTCGCGGCTCGACGCCGGCGCCATGACGCCGTCGATCTCGAGCTTCAAGATCGGCGACCTGATGCGTTCGCTGGAAATCGAGTTCGCGCCGATCGCCCGGGCCAAGGCGCTGAAGCTGACTTTCGTGCCGAGTTCGCTGGCGGTGGAATCCGATCGCCTGATGCTGCGCCGGCTGCTTCAGAACCTGATTTCCAACGCCATCAAATACACCCCGCGCGGACGCGTGCTGGTCGGCTGCCGGCGTCACGGCCAGAGCCTGCAGATCGGCGTCTATGATACCGGCGTCGGGATTCCCGTTTTCAAGCGCAGCGAGATCTTCAAGGAGTTTCACCGGCTGGAGCAAGGCGCGCGGATCGCGCGTGGCCTCGGCCTCGGGCTGTCGATCGTCGAGCGACTGGCGCGCGTCCTCAACCACGGCATCGCGCTCGACTCCAATGCCGGCGGCGGTTCGTTCTTTTCCGTGACGGTGCCGATCGCCAGCGCCGTCACCGTCACCGGGCCGGTTACCAGCGCGACGCCGCTTTCACGGACGCCGATGAGCGGCGCGCTGATCGTATGCATCGAGAACGATCCGGCGATCCTGGACGGCATGAAGACCCTGCTGACGGCCTGGGACGCCGAGGTCATCGCGGTGGCAGATCCCGATGCCGCCATCGAGGCGATCGAGGCCGCCGACGGACCTGTCACCGGCCTTCTGGTCGACTATCACCTCGACCGCGGCAACGGTGTCGCCGCGATCCGGGACATCCGCCGCCGCTTCGGCGAGAGCATCCCGGCGATCCTGATCACCGCCGATCGCAGCCCGCATGTGCGGGACGCGGCGCGCGACGAGAACATCGCGGTGCTCAACAAGCCGGTGAAGCCGGCAAGCCTGCGGGCCCTGCTCGGTCAGTGGCGCACCCAGCAGATGGTGGCGGCGGAGTGAGAAGCAGAGTCTCTTCCGTGATCTCCAGACAACGGTTCACGATCACACATACGACAGGATCAGATACGCGGCCAGCATGATGGTCATCCAGAACGCCATCGCGCCGGTCGGCCAGCTGCGGGCGAGGATGCCATCGAGTCCGTGATGACGCTGAACGCCCGATGATACGCCCCGGGCAACGCGTCCTGCGGAGTTCACGACGCCTTGCCACGCCGTCTCTGCCGCCTGGTTCAGATTTTGAGCCAGCGCCAGACCGAGCCTGCGATATAGCCAATCAACATCGAGCGTGATCGTCAGCGTCCGCTTCAGCCAGCCAAGCATCAGAAAGAAAGCGAGGCCGGAGAACAGCAACAGCTGCAGATAGAACACCACATGGCTCGCGGTGTAGGGCACGTAGGCGACCGGATAGGGCAGGATATCGTAAAGCGGCCCGGGCAGCACTCCGATCCCGATGCAAAGCGCCGCGCACAGGACCATGGCGGCCCGCATGTTCCAGGGCGGATCGGCCGGCCGCAGTCCCGAATCCTTCTGGAAGAAGACGAACCATGGAAACTTGATGCCGGCGTGCAGGAAAACGCCGGCCGACGCGGCGGCAAGCAGATACCACACCATTTCCAGCCGCTGGATGCCCGCGGCGTCCGAGATCATCGATTTCGAGACGAAGCCCGATGTCAGCGGAAACGACGATATCGACAGCGCGCCGACGATGCCGCAGATGGTCGTGAGCGGCATGGTGCGAAACAGCCCGCCGAGGTCGGTGCATTTGCGCTTGCCGGTCATGAAGAGAACCGAACCGGCCGACATCAGCAGCAGCGCCTTGTAGATGATGTGCGTGAAGGCGTGGGCGGCGGCGCCGTTGAGGGCGAGTTCGGTGCCGATGCCGATGCCGGTCACCATGAACCCCACCTGGTTCACGATGCTGTATGCCAGGATGCGGCGCATGTCGTTTTCGAGGATCGCGTAGACGATCCCGTAGAACACCATGAACAGTCCGACATAGATCAGCAGCTCGGTGCCCGGAAAGCAGCGCAGCAGCACATAGACCGCGGCCTTGGTGGTGAAGGCCGAAAGGAACACCATGCCGCTCCATGAACTTTCGGGATAGGCGTCGGGCAGCCAGGACGAGATCGGCCAGGCGCCTGCGTTGATCAGGAACCCGGCGAGGATCAGGCCGCGCGAGACGCTATCGAGTTCGAGCTTGCCGATCGCGAGCGCGCCGGTCGAAGCGACCTCGCCGGCGATGCCGGCCATCAGCAGGACCCCGCCGAGCAGATGGATGGCGGCGTATCTCAGTCCCGCCCCGCGCGCGGACGGCCCGGCGCTCCACACCACCAAAGTGGAAGCGATCGCCATCAATTCCCAGAAAATGAACAGGCTGATCAGGTCGCCCGCGAACACCACGCCGATGGCGCTGCCGGCGTAGCAGAAGGCCGCCGCCAGTTCGACCACGCGGTTCTGGTTCAGCGCGAACAGGCCGCCGGCGAACGTCATGACGGCAAACACCGTCGCGAACAGGCGGGACAGCGCATCGCCCTTGACCAGCGTGAGCTCGTAGCCAAGGAACGAGGCCTGCAGCGCCGCGCCGTCGGGCACCTGCCAAACCAG
This sequence comes from Pseudomonadota bacterium, assembly GCA_040390145.1. Lineage (GTDB taxonomy): Bacteria > Pseudomonadota > Alphaproteobacteria > Rhizobiales > Xanthobacteraceae > Bradyrhizobium. The sequence goes on along the minus strand of JAZJYY010000053.1, from coordinate 15,597 downwards.
GAACAGCGTCAGCAGCGGCAGCGCGAGAATCGAGAACCGGCGCAGCCCGACCGGCAACATCGGCAGGACCAGCCCACCGATGATCAGCACAATGGCCGGCGGAACGACGCTAGCTGTCATAATAGGTGTCCGGCCGCTTCAGGACGGCGCCGAGCGCCTTGGCGAACACGATCATGGCGACGCAGGCCGCGAAACCGAACCAGGCGCCGAAGCCGAAGGTGCCGTCCAGCCCGAAATGCGGATGGTGGTCGATCGTGAGGTCCATCAACACGGTGGCCGCCAGCACGATGATCGATCCGATCCAGAGCCGCCGGATCGTGCTTGGGCGGGTGAGCCAGTGGTCGTCCGGTTGCTCATCCAGGTGCTCATCCATGACTCAGCGTCCCATCATGAGTGTTGCCAGCGCATAGGGAATGCCGGGCAAAAAGAACATCAGCATCGATCCGGCGGCCGTCGCGGTCAGCGCCAGCACCATCGGCCACGGCGCCTCGCCGGACTTTGTTCCATGCCCGTGGCCGTCGTCCGGCGGCTCGCGGAAGAATGCGCGAAAAACGATCGGCAGAAAATAGCCGGCGTTGAGCAATGTACTGGCGACGATAACCGAGACCGCCAGCCAGTTGGCCGTCTGCATCGCCCCGGTGAGAATGAACCATTTGCCGAGGAAGCCGGCGGTCGGCGGAATACCGATCATGCCGAGCGCGCCGATCGTGAACGCCGCCATGGTCCACGGCATGCGCCGGCCGATGCCGTCCAGCTGGCTGACCTCGGTGAGATGCGCAGCCGTGTAGATCGAGCCGGCGGCGAAGAACAGGGTGATCTTGCTGAAGGCGTGGGCGGCAATATGCATCGCGGCGCCGGTCAGGGAGATCGGCGCCAGGATCGCGACGCCGAGCACGACATAAGAGAGTTGCGAGATGGTCGAATAAGCGAGCCGGCGTTTCAAATTGTCCTGCCGCAACGCCACGATGGAGGCGGCGATCACCGTCGTTCCCGCCACCGCCGTCAACCACGCCGACTGCCCCAATGCGGCGAGATTGTCGATGCCGAAAACGAATACCGCCACCTTCACCACGGTGAAGACGCCGGCCTTGACCACCGCCACCGCGTGCAGCAGCGCGCTGACCGGTGTCGGCGCCACCATCGCCGCCGGCAGCCAGAAATGCAGCGGCATCACCGCCGCCTTGCCGATGCCGAAAACATAGAGCGCGAGCAGCACGGCGATCACGGGTGCGCCGGCCTTGCCGGCCAGGATGCCGCCCGGGGTGAAATCGAGCGTGCCGGCGATGGCCCAGGTGGCGATGATCGCCGGCAGCAGCAGCAGCAGCGACGTGCCGAGCAGCAGCAGAAGGTAGATGCGACCGGCGCGAACGGCTTCCTCGTTACGCTTGTGCGTCACCAGCGGATAGGTCGAGAGCGTCAACGCCTCGTAGAACAGGAACAGCGTGAACAGGTTTTTGGCGAACGCGATCCCGATCGTGCTGCCGAGCGCGATGGCAAAGCAGACGTAGAACGTGGTCTGGCGCGGCTCGTCGTTGGCGCGCATGTAGCCGATCGAGTAGATCGAATTGACAAGCCACAACGAGGCCGCGACCAGCGCGAACAGCATGCCGAGCGGCTCGACCTTGAACGCAAGGTCGAGACCCGGGACGATCCGGAGGATCTGCGCTTCCGGCCTGGCGCCATCGAGCACCGGCCCGAGCAGGCTGAAAGTGACGAGGCACAGCGTACCCGCGGTGACCAGCGTCACCGTCTCGCGCAGGTTTGGAGAGCTGCGGAACAGCGGAATCAGCAGCGCGCCGACGAACGGCGTCAGCACCGCGGCGAGAACGAGACTCTCGGTGGACAGCGACGCCATCATCGCAGTCCCCCCAGCAGGCCCTTGGCGGCCGTGCCGGCCACTCCCGCGGTCCACTCGGTATCGAAGCCGAAATAGATCGTGGCGACAGCCAGCACGATCAGCGGCAGCAGCATGGACAGCGGAGGGTCGCTCGCATTCGCGATGGCGGCCGACGGCTCCCGCAGCCAGACCACTTCGAGAACGCGGCCGACATAGATGAGGGCGATCAGCGAACTGCCCACGATCAGGAAGACCAGCAGCCACCAGCCCTTGTCGAACGCGCCAAGCGCCAGAAACCACTTGGAAATGAATCCGGACGTGCCGGGCGTGCCGACGAGCCCGAAACACGCGACGGTGAAGGCCGTCATGGTCAGCGGCATTTTGCGGCCGATGCCGGCAATATCCGACAACCGCACCGAGCGGACGCGGAAGAATATCGCTCCGACCGCGAGAAACAGCGCGGCTTTCATCAGTGCATGATTGACGATGTGGACGAGCCCGCCGGTCAGTCCGGCCTGGTTGGCAAGCCCGATGCCGAGCGTGATGTAGCCGATCTGCGCGACCGAGGAGTAGGCCAGCATGCGCTTCAGATCGGTCTGGAATACCGCGATCAGCGAGGCGACGAACATGGCCGCGACCGACAGCGCAACGATGATTTCGGTGACCGGCAGGTCGCGGAAATCGATCGCGACGCCGAAGACCGAGAAGAAGTAGCGCACCAGCAGGTAGATCGCGACCTTGGTCGCGGTGGCCGACAGGAAGACCGTCACCCAGGAGGGTGCATAAGCATAGGCGTTGGGTAGCCAGGCGTGCAGAGGAAACAGCGCGAGCTTCAGGCTGACGCCGACGGTAATGAAGGCCAGGGCCGCCACGATGGCGCGCGAGTGATTGGCCCATTCCGGTGCGAGACGTCCGGCGATATCGACCATATTGAGGCTGCCGGTCAGCAGATAGAGCAGGCCGACGCCGATGATGTAGAAGGTCGCCCCGATCGTGCCCATGATCAGATACTGGAACGCCGCCAGCAGCGCGCGCCGGTCGCGGCCGAGCGCGACCAGCACGTAGGTCGACAGCGACGAGATCTCGAGAAAGACGAAGGCGTTGAAGGCGTCGCCGGTCGCCACGATGCCCAGCAGGCCGGTGAGGCAGAGCAGGTACATGCAATAGAACCAGCCCTGCTGTCCGTCCTCGACCTCGAACGCGACGGAGCGCCGCGCGAACGGCATGATGACGGCGCCGACCGTCGAGACCAGCACCAGCACGAAGCCGCCGAGGACGTCGATCCGGTACTCGATGCCCCAGGGCGGCGGCCAGCTGCCGATGTGGTAGGAGATCGGGCCGGTCGCCAGGACCTGCCACAGCATCGCGCCGGCGATCAGCGGCATCAGCCAGCTCACCGCCAGCGCGACCGCAAAGGCCGGGCCGGCGCGGCGCAGGAATCCGGCCAGCACCGCGCCGAGCAGCGGAATCACGACCTGCAATATGGGAAGATGCGGCCAGACCGCGCTCATGTGTCGCGGTCCATTTCGAAAATCTCGTCCTCCTCGATCGTGCCGTAGGCCTCGTTGATGCGCACCACCAACGCGAGGCCGAGTGCCAGCGTGGCTACCCCGACGACGATCGCGGTCAGCATCAGGACATGGGGAAGCGGGTTCGAATAGACGGTGAACGCAGGATCGAGAATGGGAGCGGTTCCGCCGATGATCTTGCCCGGCTCGACATAGAGCAGGTACACCGAGGTCTGGAAGATCGACAATCCGACGAGCTTTTTCACCATGTTGCCGCGGGCGACCACGATGTAGAGGCCCGCCATCATCAGGAAGATGGTGATCACGTAGTGATAGTGCTCGATGAAATTCGCCAGCATCGGCATCAACGGCCCCGCTCGACAAAGGCGTAGAACAGCGACGTCATGGTGCCGGTCACGGTGATCAGAACGCCGGCCTCGACCAGGAAGATGCCAAGCTCGTGACCATGCGCGGAGTCATGGGCGAGGACCGAATAGTCCAGATAGTTCTTGCCCATCAGGATTCCCGCAACACCGGTCCCCGCATAGATCAGCACGCCGAGCGGGACCATGCGCTGGACCACGGCCTGCGGCGCGATGCGATGCGCCAGATCGAGACCGCAGGTGATCGCCAGCAGGATGACCGTGCTGGCCGCAATGACGCCGGCCTGGAAGCCGCCGCCCGGCCCGTAGTCGCCGTGGAACTGGACGTAAAGCGCGAACAGCAGGATGAACGGCAGGATCAGCTTGGTCCCGACGCGCAGGACGAGATCATAACTCATCGCGATGTCTCCGCGTCGTCGCGGCGGCCACGGCGCCGCGCCTTGCGCAGCAGCAGCATGACGCCGATTCCGGCGGTGAAGATCACGGTCGTTTCGCCGAGCGTATCGTAGCCGCGGTAGTCGGCCAGCACCGACGTCACGACGTTCGGAACATTGGTGTCCTTGATCGAATCGGCGATGTAGCGCGGCGCGACATGCCTGTGAATGGCAGCATCAGGGGTGCCGAATGGCGGCAGTACCAGCGTGCCCCATACCAGAACGGCGCCGGTGCCGAGCGAAACGAACAGCGGCAGCAGATGGGGACGGACCTGCTTCATCTCGGTGGTCTTGACCAGATGCAGCGTCGCGAGCAACAGCACCGTCGACACGCCGGCGCCGACCGACGCCTCGGTCATCGCCACGTCCACGGCGTCGAGCACGATCAGCACGCTTGCCATCAGGAAGCTGTAGATGCTGGAGAGAATGACGACCCCGAACAGGCTGCGTTGCCGGATGATGGCGATCGTCACGACGGCCAGCATCGTCAGCAGCACGG
>JAZJYY010000053.1:0-10926 GCA_040390145.1 Pseudomonadota bacterium | reverse complement strand
ATGATGAGCGTAGCCTCGGTGGTAGCGGCCGCCAGCAGCACGGTGTTGATGAGGAATATCATGGCTGCCTCCCGTCGTCCGGCTCGGCGGGTCGGGAACCGGCAGTGCCGCGGCGGTCTTCCGCCAGCAGCGGCTTGATGCCCTCATGCAGGCAGGCCTGCGCGAGGGCATGGGTTACGACGGGCGCCGTGAAGAAGAACAGCGCGAGGAGAAACCCAAGCTTCAGCGACACCAGCCCGAAACCGGCCTGCAGGCACATGCCGAATATCAGGAAGCCGACGCCGAGCGTGTCCGTGACGCTGGCCGCATGCATGCGGGTGAAGACTTCCGGCATGCGGACCAGCCCGAAAGCCCCGACGACGGTGAAAAACGATCCAAGGAGGATGAACGCCCAGCTGGCGATATCAACGGCCAGCATCATGATTTCGGCTCGCTCTCGACGTCGTAGGCCAGATCTCCGTGGCGGAAGAATTTCAGGACCGAGAGGGTTCCGATCAGATTGAGCAGGCCGTAAGTCAGCCCGATGTCCAGGAACTCGGGACGTTCGGTCAGGAACCCGACCACCGCGAGCAGCATGATGGCGAGCGTGCCCACCGAATTGCCGGCGAGCACACGGTCGAACACCGTCGGCCCCTTGATCGCGCGCGTGATCGCGAGGGCCAGGGCGACCAGGATCGCGGCGGCGGCGGCGGCAAACATCACGACGCGCCTTCGAACCGGCTGACGCGGCGGTCCATCCCGCCGCCTTCGAGATCATCGGCGCCGTCTCGCACCAAGGCATGAACCGTGAATTCGCTGCCTCTCACCCCCGTGGTGATGGTGCCCGGCGTAAGCGTGATCGAGTTGGCATAGGTCGCCATCCCGGCCGGCGTTTTCTGGCTGGCCCGCACCACCGTCATGGTGGGCGATATCGGAAGCCCCGGATGCAGGATGACCTTGGTCACGCTCCAGCCGGACTTGGCGATTTCCAGGAACAGCCAGGGAAAATAGGTGATCGCCCCGAAGAACAGCTCGATCGGATGTCCTTCCGGATCCGCAGCGCGCATGCGGATGGCAGCGAAGACGCATGCCAGCGCACACACGGCGCCGGCCGTGACCAGCATGGGCGTATAGTGTCCGGACAGCACGAGCCAAAAGGCAAAGAGCAGGCCCGCCAGGCTGACGTAACGCATTTCCATCCTCTCCCACCGCGATTCGAGCAATGCGATCCTCGCCGCCGAGGTGCGTTATCGAACGACGCCGGCGACATGATCGTCCGGATCATGGGTAAAATAGTCGATGGTCAGCACGCCCAGCACAACCAGCACGCTCGCGACGATACCGGGCACAATGCCGAGGCACCCCAGCGCCATGACTCCCAGCAGCAGAACGCAGAAAACATCGGCGGCGATCTTGCCGCCACGCTCGATGCCGTCCATTCTTCTCTGAAAATAGGCCATGGCGTCCTCCCGCTTGCGGCATCCGGATGTAGCCGACGACGCACAATACCAGCAAAGCGACGACTGACCACTCCCGCGTGATGGGTTCACGCGTCGCGACCATCTGTCACGCCGACGGCGTGCCTTGCTGCCACTGGCCGCCGGAAATCCTCGCGGCGGCGATCACGGCCTGGGTGCGGCTCTCGACGCCCAGCTTTTGCAGGATCGCCGACACGTGCGCCTTGATGGTGGCTTCCGACACGCCGAGTTCGTAGGCGATCTGCTTGTTGAGCAAACCTTCCGACAGCATCATCAGCACCCGCACCTGCTGCGGGGTCAGCGTCACCAGCCGGTCGCGCAGCCGCGTCATGTCGGGGTCCGCGGTGGAGGTGAGATCGGTGTCCGGCGGGATCCAGACGTCGCCTTCCATGATCTTGACGATGGCGTCGCGCAGCGTATCGACCCCGAACCGCTTGGGAATGAAGCCGGAGGCGCCGAAATCCAGCGAACGGCGGATGGTGGCGCCATCATCGCTGGCCGACACGATCACCACGGGGATCGCGGGGTATTGCGCGCGCAGGTAAATCAGGCCGGAGAAGCCGCTGATACCCGGCATCGTCAGATCGAGCAGCACCAGGTCGACATCGGAATCCCGTTCCAGCAGCGCGGTCAATTCGTCGAAGGATCCGGCTTCGCCGATCTTTGCCGAGGGAACGACGCTGGCGACCGCCTGCCGCAAGGCGTCGCGAAACAGCGGATGGTCATCGGCGATGACGAGGTGGGTGCTGACAGCGGCAGTCATTGATTTTCTGGTGAGACGGTTGCGGCAAACCCTTGACTGCTTTGTGAGAAAGCCTGCCAAGCGAGTTTTCCCGGTGATTGTCGTCTGACCGGCGGTCGCATGCAAGCGCGCAATATTATCACGCCGCAAAGCGGTTAACTCGCCCGTTGTGCGCCGCAACATTGACTGTGCGGTTCACTGCCGGAACAGCAGATCGCGGGTCATGGCATCGATGGCTGTGACCGCGCGAAGCGCCGACTGCAAGCGATCGCGGTCGCGGGCCGACAATCGCTTCAGCGAAACGGCGTTGGAAGGCGGAATCCCGTGCGCGATATCCTCGATCTGCTGCGCCACGATGAGATCGAGAAACGCGCCCTGGGCCTGGTCGAGCGCATCGAGATCGTTCTGGCTGCCGTGAACAAGCGCCTTCACGCCGGCCAATCGCGCCGGTGTCGATCGTTCCATCACATGATAGCGGATCGCCAGGGCCCGGGCCGCGGCGACGAGACCGAACAGCCCGGCCGCCTTGAGATCGATGCGGCCGCCTTCGGTGCGGATGCCGCCAAAAAGCTTCAGGCTGGAGGGAATGCTGATGCCCTCGACCAGAAGCTTGGCGAAGGCGAGTTCGCCCTCGGCGGCGGCAAAGGCTGCCTGCCTCACCGCGACGGCGAGACCGCCGTCGCCGCAGACGGCCCGCAGGTCGAAGAAGATATCGACCGACAGGAGATCCTCGGGCCTGGAGCGCGTGATCCAGTGGTCGACGCGGTCCTTCCACGTGGCGACCGAACCACGCCAAGGTGCATTGCTGGCCATCACGCCGCCCTTGCAATAGGGCACGCCGACCTCATGCAGGATGTCAGCGACATGGGTTCCGAGCATCGCAAACCAGCGATCCTCCTCGCCGTCGGGCTCGCCCTGTTCGAAAATCACGGCATTGTCCTGGTCCATCGCCAGCAGGCTTTCGCCGCGTCCCGCCGATCCGAGCACGATCATGGCATAGAAGCAGGGCGGTTCGCCGTGGCCGCGCTCGCGCATGATCCGCTCGGCGATCGCGGCGGCCTGCCGGGTGAGCGCGCCCAGTTCACGCGAGATCACTTCGGCGATGTCGCGGCCGGACAGCCCTTCCGCCAGCAGGGATTCCGCGACCTGCGGCAGCTTCGCCCAGGCAGCCGCCAGCGCGGGGGCGTCCGCCGCATCGTCGATCTCATCGCCGAGCGATATTGCTTCGCCTGCGCGCAGGTGCAGCAGGTCTCGCGCGGACAGGGCGCCGAGCACACGGCCGGCTTCATCGACCACGCCGAGATGACGGGTCTTCAGACGATTCATGCGGCCGATGGCGCGGTAGACGAAGGCATCCGCCGGAACCGCCGCGAGCGGCCGGCTCATGATCTGCCCGACCGGCAGATCGAGCCCGGCCGCACCGAGCCGGGCGATCGCGCGCAGCAGGTCGCGCTCCGTGACAATGCCCGCCTCCGCCGCTTTGACGCCGCCGGACGCGGCGGATGGCGCCACATAGACCGAGGATATCTTCTCGCCAGCCAGCCGTGCCAGCACGTCGTGGACCGAGGCGCCGGGCTCCACAAAAACCGGAGGCGCCCGCATGATGTCCCGCGTGCGGTGCCGGTAGGCGTAGCTGTCGAAGCGTTTCAGGGTCCGCTCCGCGTCCGTGCGCGCCGGTGCCTCGACGGCCTCGATCCAGCCGATGCGCGCCTGATCGTCGAGCGCGGAAGTAAGCGCAAGGCAGGCCCGTTCGGCCTCGGCAATGGTGCGGATGCCGTGGGTGCGCAGCTTCGGCAGCAGCGCCAGAAACACCCGCGCCGTGGTTGTCGCATCGCCGAGCGCAGAATGCCGGTCGGTGGCAACGACGCCCAGCCACGCCGCGAGGTTTTCCAGCGTATAGCCGGCCAGTTCAGGCGCTGCGATCTGCGCCAACAGCCGCGTATCGAGCGTGCGCGGCCGCAGCCACGGCAGGCCGGCAAGGTCGCATTCGCGCTTCAGAATTGCCAGGTCGAACCCGACCGTGTGCCCGATCACCATGGCCGGACCGAGAAAGCTGTGGAAACCCGGCCAGACATCCGCGAATGACGGCGACTGCGCGACCATGGCATCGTCGATGCCGTGAATGCGCGTCGTCTCCGCCGGGATCGATTCAGCGCCCGGCCGCAGCAATTGACGGAACGCGCCATCGCCGGCGAGCTTTCCGCCGGACAGCCGCACCCCGGCAAGCTCGATCACCCGCGCCTTGCGCGGATCGAGCCCGGTGGTCTCGGTATCGATGACAACGGCGTCGAGCGACAAAAGCGGGATACCGCCACTTGTCCTGTCCATCGCCCCTCCCAACCGGCCGCGACCTGAAGGTTATGCCGCGACCTCCGCGAGCAGTATCCGTTGCAGCGCGGCCCGGTCCATGCGCGAGATCAATTCGTCGTGGATGTTGCACAGGCTGACGCGGAGATAATTGCGGGTGGTCTGAAAATCCCGCCCGCGCAGCTTTTCGTGGATCGGCATCATGGCGAAATAGGCTTCCGCCAGCGGATCGGGAATGTCCATCACGCGCTTCGGCGCATGTCCTCCGGCCTGATCGAGCCGATGCGCCAAATCGTCGCGCATGGCAAGCCAGGCGGCCTCGCCGATCGAGGGCGGCACCGGGTAGCGGTCGAACACCGAAAGAACGACCAGGATGAGCTGGTCGAGAATTTGCCGGCGCTGCATGCCGTCGGCTTCGGAAGCCAGCACCCCGTTGATCATTTCGCCCACCATCGCAAGACCCAGCGGATAGGCCTGCCAGCGCGAGTACTCGACGGATAGCGCGAACTCCTTTTCGGCAAACAGAACCTTGGCATAATGGCCCGCGCGTGCGCGAGAATATTCGTAAATTCCCTTTTGTACGAGGAAGGCCGATTGCGCGTCGACGAAGTCCGCCAGCGCCTCCCGGTCGCGAATCGGCGGACGGGGGCGAAACAACTTTTCGAACAGCTTCATCGCCGGCTTTCCCGCAAAGTGGACCGAGGCCAGTTCGCCAGCTTATCCGGCATCTGCCAAGTCCAATGTTTTCAACGCCTGCTCGCTTCGCAGTTGCAACATTATTTTATTCCCCGAAAGTATAATAAAGCCGGAACCGTTCGTAGTGGTAGCGTTCAGCGTCTCCATACCGGCGCAAGACCGGATGGAGAGGCGGCATGGGGGGCGCCGCGCTGAAGGGATTTGCATTCCCCTCGATCATTCCATCCGGCGCATTGCGACCGGTGCCTTGAGGAGGATTTGCAGCCCATGCCTGAATCCACAGACCTGAAGCAACGAGAAGAAGCCCACTGGGCAAAGACCTCCCGGCTGATGTTCATGCATCTCGGGGTGTGGTTCTTCTTCGGTTACGTCATCCACATGTTCGTGGTGCCGCTCAACAAGATCACCATTCCTATCCTCAACTTCCCGCTCGGCTTCTACATGGCCGCGCAGGGATCGCTCATCGTGTTCGTAGTCATGCTGTTCATGTTTGCGAGACAGCAGGACAAGATCGATCGCGAATTCGGCTTTGCCGAGGAAGATTAAGGGGAAACGACATGGCTACAAAAGCAGGCGGTACCGACTTTCTCAGTAACCTCGGGCGGGTCTACGGAATCTATACCGGAGGCTTTCTCGCTTTCATCATCCTGATCGCAGTGCTCGAGCAGATGGGGGTTCCGAATAAAATCCTCGGTTACCTGTTCGTGTTCTTCACGATCTCGGTCTACGCCATCATCGGCGTTCTCTCGCGAACGGCGGAGGTTTCAGAATATTACGTGGCGGGCCGCAGCGTGCCGGCTTTTTATAACGGCATGGCGACCGGCGCCGACTGGATGTCGGCGGCGTCCTTCGTCGGCATGGCGGGGACCTTGTTCCTGCTCGGTTACGACGGCCTCGCCTGGGTGCTCGGATGGACCGGCGGATTCGTGCTGGTGTCCATTCTGATCGGGCCCTATCTGCGCAAGTTCGGCGCCTATACCGTGCCCGACTTCCTGGCATTCCGGTATGGTGGCAATGTCGCCCGCGGGCTCGGCGTGCTCGTGCTGGTCGCCTGCTCCTTCACCTATGTGACGGCGCAGATCTACGGCACCGGCATCATCGCCTCGCGCTTCCTCGGTATGCCGTTCGAACTCGCGGTTTTCGCGGGGCTGGTGGGCATCCTGGTCTGCTCGATGCTGGGCGGCATGCGGGCGGTGACCTGGACCCAGGTGGCCCAGTACATCGTGCTTATTATCGCCTATCTGGTCCCGATCATCATCCTGTCCACCAAGAACTACGGGATCCCGGTCCCCCAACTGACCTACGGACAGGCCATTACCGATATCATCGCGCGGGAGCAGCAGATGCTCACAAACGGTCTTGCGACCGTTGCCAGCCTCAAGCCGCATATCTCGCCGTTCATCAACTACACCCCGCTGAACTTCTTTGCGATCATCCTGTGCATGATGGTCGGAACGGCCTCGCTGCCGCACATCCTGATGCGTTACTTCACCACCCCGTCGGTGCGTGCGGCCCGCCAGTCGGTGGCATGGTCGCTGCTGTTCATCTTCCTGCTGTACTTCTCGGCGCCGGCCTACGCGGCGTTCTCGAAGCTGGAAGTGTACACCAACGTCATCGGGCGGGATCTGACGGCCATTCGCCCATGGATCTTCAATTGGGGCGAACTCGGCCTGGTCCAGATCTGCGGCAAGAACGCGTCCAGTATCGACGCCATCGTGGCCGCCTGCAAAGCCATCGCCGGTCATCCCGGCGTCGTCCGACTGCAGGACTTTATCATCAATACGGACGTGATCGTGCTCTCCACCCCGGAGATCGCGGGACTTCCCTATGTGATCTCGGGTCTGGTCGCAGCCGGCGGTCTCGCCGCCGCGCTGTCCACCGCTGACGGGCTGCTGCTCGCCATCGCCAACGCGTTGTCGCACGACGTCTACTACAAGATGGTCGATCCCAATGCCCCGACCGTGCGCCGGCTGATGGTTGCCCGCGTGCTGCTTCTGGTCGTCGCCGTGATCGCGGCTGCGACCGCGGCGACCAAGCCCGGGGACATCCTGGCCATGGTCGGCTGGGCGTTCTCACTCGCGATGGCCGGCAACTTCCCGGCACTCGTGATGGGCGTCTGGTGGAAGCGGGCCACATCGACCGGCGCGGTCTGCGGCATCCTTGCCGGCTTCGGGCTGTGCCTGTTCTATCTCGTGACGACACGCTACTTCCCGGGCGCCGGCGTGCAGTATTTCGGCATGACATCGCTGGCGAATCCGATAACCGGGGCGCCACTGGTGGATCTGGCGAAAGCCATGGCGTTGCCAAATGCCATGGAGTCCTTCCCGACACTCGCCCACCCTCTGGCCAACAAGGTCGGCTGGTTCGGCCTCACCAACATCGCCTGCGGCATGCTGGGAGCGCCGCTCGGTTTCGCGGTCATCTACGTCGTCAGCCTGCTCGGCAAGGAACCGTCGAAGGAGATGCAGGCCTATGTCGACGACATCCGCAAGCCGCGGGGCAGGACGGTGCTCGAAGAGAAGACCACCTAGGCGCACCGCGACGCAGTTCGGCAAACGGGGCCCTCCGGGGCCCCGTTTTGTTTTCGACGACATGGCGTCCGCCCTTGCCGGGAAAGTCGGCGCTTGCCATTGTTGCGCGCGATCGTGGTGTCGTCCCACATCCCGGTTGGTCGATTGCTGAAGCACGGCGGGAGCATCGGACTTTGGATACTGCAACCTCGATCGCCACCTACTGGTATTACCACCTGCCGAATTTCGTGCTGGCGGCGCTGATGTACACCATGCTCGGCCGCTTCCTGCTCGGCCTGATGGTCGACCCGGATTCGCCCAACTATATCTGGCGGTTCTTTTGCCGCTTTACCGATCCCGTGATCGGTGTCATCGCGATGGTGACCCCAAAGGTCACGGTCCCCGCCGTGCTGTGGCTGTTCGGCTTCGTCTGGATGTTCTGGCTGCGCGTCGTGCTGCACTATGCGTTACTGGTGCTGAACCTCGCCCCCAAGCTCGGCGGAGCGGCGTCATGAACCGAAACTTCTATTTCATCGGCATCGCGTTCTTTGGCATGATCAACGGCATATTCAACCAGCTTTGGCTGATCTTCTCATTGCTCTACGTGCAGACGATCGCCGGCCCCTTGCTGTTTGGAAACCTGTCGCTGACGCTGATGTTCGCGTCCTTGATGGTTTCCACTGCCACGGTCATTCTCGGCGGAATTCCGGCCGCCATCTATGAACGGGTCACCGGCGCCCCGGAATCGAACAACGCCTCACTCTGGATCTGGCTTGCAGGAACGGCAATCCTGGCGATGCCCGCCGCAGGCAATTTTCTCAATATCGGCCTCTAGCCGGCACCCCCGAGGTTGAGGGCGCGAGACCTTGCCGCTACGCTGGCCTCTGGTCCTGCGAGACGGAGGCGGATCTTGGAAGAGATGCGCGAGATTGCCTATACAACGGTGCTGCGCGCCTGCGCCTTCGCGTCGCTTGCGATCTTCTGCGTCATGATTGGCCTGTCGTTCCTGCCGCGATCCGCCTTTCAGGCGGGAGGCTTTCTGACCATCGTCATGACGCTGGTCCTGGTCCTGAAGGCCCATGAAGCCCGGACCAAGGATCACCGCCATACCGAATTGTGGCTCTATCTTCCCAAGGAAAGCCGGCCGCCGCAGGTCGTCGCGCAGCGGACGATTTCGACGCTGATGCGCGAAATCTATCTGCAGTTCGCGCGCTGGACCGCGATCATCTCCATCGTGATGTGGACGATTGCGCTGTTGTTCTCGCTTATTGGACTTTAGTCAGAGACTGCGCCACTCACCGGCAGCTTAGGCGCGCAGGCAGGTCTTCAACTTTTTGCCTAGTTGATTGCAGGATTTGAACGCGGGCGGCGACGTTTTCGAACAGCCCGGCCTGGGACACGAAGGTGATTTACCCCGTAGAATCGCGGTTCCCGACGATTGCGCCGATGGCATCACGCCAACGCAGCGACAGACCCTGACATCCCGATTGTACGCCCCGCGAATCACCGCCAGCCGAAAGTATTATTGGGGCATGCTTCCCGAGCCTGTAGTGAGGCGCCTGATTGATTGCGCATATCTGACGCAACACACTTGTTCGTGAATCAAAAAAGAGACGGGAGCGACCGGAAATGTCCACAATAGCTGCAACCGAAAAAGTCAGAACGGGAGGCATGACGAAGAACGAACGTTTCGTCATTCTCGCTTCCTCGCTCGGTACCGTCTTCGAATGGTATGATTTCTACCTGTTCGGCTCGCTCGCCAGCGTCATCGGCGCGCAGTTCTTCGGCGTCATCGATCCCGCCACCAAGCTGCCGATGTTCAACCAGGCGACCCGCGACATCTTCGCGCTGCTGGCCTTCGCCGCGGGCTTCATCGTCCGTCCGTTCGGCGCCATCGTGTTCGGCCGCGTCGGCGACATCGTCGGCCGCAAATACACCTTCCTCGTCACCATCCTGATCATGGGCCTGTCGACCTTCATCGTCGGCCTGCTGCCGAACGCGGCGACGATCGGCATTGCGGCGCCGATCATCCTGATCGGCCTGCGGTTGCTGCAGGGCCTGGCGCTCGGCGGTGAGTATGGCGGAGCCGCCACTTACGTGGCCGAGCATGCGCCACAGGGCAAGCGCGGTTATTACACCTCCTTCATTCAGACCACGGCCACGCTCGGCCTGTTCCTGTCGCTGCTGGTGATTCTGTTCGTCACCGCCTACGTCAACAACAACTTCCCCGGCACGGCGTGCGTCGGCACGGCGTGCACCTCGATACCCGCGCCCTATCCGGCACTGACCGATCCCGCGCTCGCCGGCAAGACCTTCACCACCGCGTTCCAGAACTGGGGCTGGCGTGTTCCGTTCCTGGTGTCGGTCGTGCTGCTCGGCATCTCGGTCTGGATCCGGCTCCGCCTCAACGAATCGCCGGTGTTCCAGAAGATGAAGGACGAGGGCAAGAGCTCGAAAGCTCCGCTGACCGAAGCCTTCGCCGACTGGAGCAACGCCAAGATCGTGATCCTGGCGCTGGTCGGCGGCGTGATGGGTCAGGGCGTGGTCTGGTACACGGGCCAGTTCTACGCGCTGTTCTTCATGCAATCGATACTCAAGGTCGATCCGTTCACGGCGAACCTGCTGATCGCATGGTCGCTGCTGCTCGGCACCGGCTTCTTCATCGTATTCGGCGCCCTGTCCGACAAGATCGGCCGCAAGCCGATCATCCTGGCGGGTTGCCTGATCGCGGCGCTGACCTTCTTCCCGATCTTCAAGTCGATCACCACCAACGCCAACCCGGCGCTGGAAAAGGCGATCGAGACCGTGAAGGTGGAGGTCGTCTCCGACAAGGCGCTGTGCGGCGACCTGTTCAACCCGGTCGGCACCCGCGTCTTCACCCAGCCTTGCGACCTCGCCAGATCCTACCTGGCGCAGCAGTCGGTCAGGTACACCACCAGCTACGGTGCCACTGGCTCCGGCGTGAAGGTCGTCGTCAACGGCAAGGACGTGCCCTACACGGCAGCGGCGGCGTCGAACCCGCAGGTGCTGGCGGCGGTGCAGGCGGCGGGCTATCCGAAGGCCGGCGACGCCCAGATCGTGAAGATGCAGCATCCGTTCGATATCTTCCGCCCGCAGGTCGCGGCGGTGGTCGGGCTGCTGTTCATCCTCGTGATCTTCGTCACCATGGTGTACGGGCCGATCGCGGCGATGCTGGTCGAACTGTTCCCGACCA
>JAZJYY010000052.1:3910-27403 GCA_040390145.1 Pseudomonadota bacterium | reverse complement strand
CATGCGACCTACGGTTTAGGAAACCGTCGCTCTATCCGGCTGAGCTACGGGACCGAAGCCCCGCGGAAGCCCGCGGGGGCTTGGCAACTTCATATCAAAGCGGGTGGGTGATCGCCAGCCCTCCGGAGGTGGTCGCCATGGCGTTTTCGGACGAAAGCCTGCTCGAGACCCGGTTCCGGCGCAGCGTATGACCGGGCTTCAGAAGCAGATACCGAGCAGCGTCATCCGGCACGATGGCCTGGGCTTTCGGCTTTCGGTCTTCGCCGCGGCTTTCTTGTCTGCAACCGTCTTCTTCCCCTCCGCCGGCCGCGGCTTCTCATAATCGCCGGCGATCACCATGGCCCAATAGGTGCGATTGGTGCCGCTCCGGGCGCTAGCGATGCCGACCTTGGAGGCTTTCGGCAGCAGGAGATTCTTGCGATGGCCCGAGGAGTTGATCCACTGGTCAAGCGTCCGTTTGAAATCCTCATAGCCATAGGCGATGTTTTCGGCGGCCCGACCCGCCTTGGCCGGCGCCATGCGCGAATTGAACGGGCCGAGGACGTCGTGGTCGAGCTTGTCCCTGGCGGCCATGGCCTTGGCCTGGTCCAGTGCGATCCGGTTCAGTGTCGCATCGATGACGACGCTGCCTTCACCCTGCTTCGCCCGGAATTCCGAGATCATCGATGCGGGCGACGATTCCGCGGACGCCGGGCCACAAAAGCCAAGGGACGAGAAGAGAATAATGGCGAAGAGGGCCTTCATTTCGTTCGGGGTCGCCTCTCCGGCAGGTGCCTGAAACGTGTTTCGCAGGCCGCCGAACCCGCGCCTGATGCGCGGGGGCTGCCTGTTCACGTCCTGACAACGCATCAAAGCGAAAGCGTGGCGGGATCGCTTCGATCCCGCCCAATGGGGCCTTTACGCCTTGATGTTGTTCTCGCGCACCACCTTGCCCCAGGTGCTGACCTGCTTGGCGAAGAAGGCGCCGAAATCCTTGCCGTCGGCCAGCAGCAGCGACATCTGCTGGGTATCGCGCAGCTGGTTGGCGATCGCGGGCTCGCTCAGGATCTCCTTGACCGATTTCGCCATGTTGTCGATGACATCCTGCGGCGTGCCGGTCGGCGCGAAAATGCCCCACCAGGCCAGCGTCTCGGAATCCGGGAAGCCGGCCTCGGCGCCGGTCTGGGTGTCCTTCAGCGACGGCAGCCGCTCCTTGCCCAATTGCAGTAGCGGACGAAGATTCGGCCCGAGCTGCGCCGTCACCAGCGCCGCCGATCCCGCGATCAGATCGACATGGCCGCCGAGCACGTCGTTCATGGCCGGCCCGCCGCCGCGATAGGGCACATGGACGATATCGACGCCGGCCTGCTTGGCGAGCATCGTCATGGCGAGATGGCCGAGGGTGCCGATGCCGACTGAGGCGTACTGGATCGAGGCGGGTTTGGCCTTCGACGCCGCGATGACGTCGGCAAAGGTCTTGAACGGCCGGCTGGCGTTGGTGGCGATGACATAGGGCGCGGTGCCGATCAGAAACACGGGCACCAGGTCCTTCTCGACGTCGACCTGCGGCTTTTCGAGAATCGCGGGAATCACCGCGTGCGAATCGAAGGTGACGAGAAACGTCATGCCGTCAGGCGCGCTCTTGGCGACCTGGGCGGCGCCGAGCGAACCGGCGGCGCCGGATTTGTTCTCGACCAGCACGGTGCGGCCGAGCTTGGTCTGCAGATGCGCCTGCAGCAGCCGGGCCATCGCGTCGGTGGAGCCTCCGGGCGGAAACGGCACCACCAGCGTCATGTTCTTGGCCTGCTGCGCCAGCGACGGCGTAACGGCGAAAGCGGCTGTTGCCGCCAGCATGGTGCGTCTCGTGATCTTCCGCATGTCGCTTCCTCCGGGGATTGTTGCTTCGCCTCGTTCTTATTCTTCGCAGTATTAAGAATTACCGAAGCCCGATCCGGGCTTCTTGTATTCCGGGCGCGGCGGGCTGAAAATATCGAGCACGCGGGCGCCGTCCGGCCCGGCGCGCATGGTATGCGGCACATTGCCCGGGGTGCGCCAGAAATCGCCCTTCTTCACTTCGATCGCCTCATCGCCCTGAAACCGGATCGCCGAGCCGTCCAGCAGCACGCCCCATTGCTCCTCGGGGTGATGATGCCGGGTCCCTTCCGAATTCGGCGCCAGCGTCACCACCGAGAGCATGGCGTGCTCGCCGGCGAAGATCCGCGTGGTCAGCCCCGGCGCGAGCTCGCGAAACAGGCCGTCATCCGGATTGTCCAGATTGTGAAACTCTTCTTTCTGACTCATCGTGGCTTCCTTTGGCGTCAATTGCGCTCAATATCGATTGGTGTCGATCAGGACTTGTCGATCAGGACTTGTCGATTCAGGATTTGGCGTAGGAGCCCTGGTAGCGGCCCTCGCGGATCGCGGTGAGGGTTTCCTCCTCGCGCTTGATCTGGGCATTGACCGCCTCGAGCAGGGTTGCCGCGATGGCGGCTGGAAACGACACCACGCCGTCCTCGTCGCCGACCACGATGTCGCCGGGCGAGATCACCGAGCCGCCGATCGACACTGGCACGTTGATCTCGCCGGGGCCGCTCTTGTAGGGCCCGCGGTGAATCACGGCGCGCGCAAAGCAGGGGAAATCGGATGCGGCGAAGGCGGCGACGTCGCGGATAGCGCCGTCGATCACATAGCCCGCGGCACCCCTGTGCTCGGCGATGTTCTTCATGATCTCGCCAACCAGCGCCCGGGTCTCGTCGCCGCCGCCATCGACGACGATGACGTCGCCGGGCCCGACCATTTCAAGCGCCTTGTGGATGGCGAGGTTATCGCCCGGCCGTGTGCGCACGGTGAAGGCGGTGCCGACCAGCCGGCCGCTGCGATGGAACTGGCGCAAGCCCACGGCGCCCGGCAAGCGGGCCAGATTGTCGCTGATGATGCAGGTCGGCGCGTTCCGGAATGCCTCGATCAGGGCAGGCGCGGGCTTCGGCACGCTTTCCATGGCGATGGTGACGCTCATTTAGCTGGTTCCTTTGGCAGTTCGGCGCGCATTCCGGCGCGCGCTCCTGGACCGGCTGCAGCAGGATATGCGCTTGCAAGCCGCCTCGGCGCGACATCTGCAGCCACCACCGGGGTGAGGTCAAGTTGCGCCCTGAACCAATCCTTCAATAGCTGATATCATGGAAACGGTCGTAGCTGGGGCCTGTCGGGCTAGGCGGCGCTGACGACCGCGCCCCGGGGCGCAAATAACGCCTCCATTTCCTTTCGCGCTTTGACCGCCGGCTGATTCTCGTCGATGACGACGTCGCTCCAGGTCAGCAGCTGGTCCTTGGCCACCGGCCGCACCAGCTTGATCTGGTGCGCAAGCCCGAGCGGAAGACCGCCCGGCGCGAGCGAGCGCGCCGCGGGGACCAGTTTGCCGAACACGGTGTAGCCGCCCTCGCCATCGAGCATTTCGCCCGGCGCGAGGTCGCGCTTGGCGGTGGCCACCACGTCGGCGTTGAAGCAGGTCGCCACGCCGGTCGGCTCGTGGCGCAGTCCCACCGAGGCGACGGAGATGCCGAGTTCCAGCCCGATCATGTGCCAGCGCCGGTACATGCTCATGTAGCGGCCGCTGGGATCGGTGACGACGCTGTACTCCTTGAAGCAGCGCCGGATGTAGTCGGTGTCGGCCTCGATGCAGACCCAGACGCCCTTGCGGATGTCATAGGGAATCTGCACGCCGTCGGATGTCAGGCATGACACCACCTCGACCAGTCCCTTGCGGTCGAGGATGCCGCCTTCGCTCTTCGGCCGCATCAGGGTCGGGATGTCGTCGATCGAGCCCGGCGGAAAGCTCAGTCCGGCATCGGGCGCCTCGAGCCCCGTCGCATTGGCGATCGCGGCACTCTCGATCGCCGGTTTTGAGCCGTCGAGAAACGCATTGAACATTTTGGGATTGAGCCCGCCTTCTTTCGCCTGCTCGGCGCTCAGGCCCCAATGGGCCCAGACGGTATCGGGGGTCGACTCCCGATACTGCGGCAACCATTTGTGGCCGCGGCCTGCGGCCACCACCGGGAAGCCGGCGGTTCGCGCCCAATCGACCAGTTCGCAGGCGAGCCCCGGCTGGTCGCCATAGGCCAGACTGTAGATCACGCCGGCCTGCGCGGCCTTGCGCGCCAGCAGCGGTCCGCAGAACGCATCCGCCTCCACCGTGACGTTGATGACATGCTTGCCGTGGCGGAATGCCGCCAACGCGTGCTCGACCGCCGCGGGCGGATTGCCCGTGCATTCGATGATGATCTCGATGTCCGGATGCGCCACCAGCGCCTGCCAGTCGTCGCCGACATGGGTTGTCTTCATCTTCGTGGCATCGCCGAGCGAGGATGCCGAAAAGCGCTCCGCAGGCCAGTCGACGCGGGCCAGATTGGCCCGCGCATTGGCCGGTGAAAGATCGGCGATCCCGACCAGATGGATGCCCGGCGTACGCGGCACTTGCGCCAGATACATCGATCCGAATTTGCCGGCGCCGATCAGGCCCACCCGCAGCGGCCGGCCGGATGCCTCGCGCTCGCGCAGCTTGCTGAACAGATTCATCTGATGTCTCCTGCGGGAAAGTCGAACCTGAAGCCGTCCAGCCGGCACTATATTCGGCAATGGACGGGAGTGCCAATGATGCAGAGAACATGTCCTCCCGGCGGATCTCGCCTGTTGCACCATGCACGACGCGCGGCAATTCTGGCGTTCACGCTGTCTGCATTCGCCGCAACGACGGCGCTGGCCGCCTCCGAGAAGTGGGAGGGCTACTGGGCAAAGAACCGGAAGGAATGCCGCGCTGGCGACGGCCCGGATTCGAAGACCATGATCGACCTGAAGAATGTGGTGAAGGGCAAGCCCGCACCGCTGTACGACCAGTACGAAAACCATTGCCGTGTCGACAGCCATGCCACCGAGGGCAATGTCACCAGGCTTAAGCTGACCTGCTTCGAGTTCTGGGACGATTACAAGGCGAAGAAGAATCCGCGGCCTGCCACGGTCACGATCACGCCACTCGATCAAGACCGAATTCGCATCGACGGCGCGGTTTATGTCAAATGCAGGAAATAGCCGTTCGCGGCGCCGTCAGGATAAATCTCTGCAATTTCAGGGCGATGCCGCGTTATATGGCGTCGCATCGAATCCGGCACGTCGAAATGAGCGCCGGAAAAATGCCCGGTTCCGGGGTGACAAGCATCCCGATAATGGCGACAATTGGCGTAAGTTGTGTCGCGGAACTGGCCTCGAATCACAGTCTGGAAAATTCATCCGTGATGGTGTCACGAACATCCACCTTGCTGATCGCAACGTTCGCGGCCTGCGTCGTGCTGACGCCGCTGCGCGCGCAGGCGCAGTGGTGGAGCAGCAAGCCGGTCGATTTCGAGGCCTGCGCCGACATCGCCGAGAAGGCGTCGACCAGGGAAGAGAAAGCCGCCCGGCTCGGCGACTGCCATTCCAAATTCGCCGGCCGGCGCAAGCCGGGCGGCGGCTACACCTATTTCGATTTCATGCAGAACCGGAATTTCGATATCGCGGGTCCGAACCCGACGCCGGAAGAGCAGAAGAAGATCGACGAAGAATATATCGCCTATCTGGAACAGGAGCGCCGCTCCACCATCGCCGCCGCCTTCACCGCCAGGCAGCAGCAGGTGCAGCAGGCCTCGCTGAAAAGCGAAGCTGAAAAGGTCCCGGTGCCCCGCGTGAACCCGGCGAGACGACAACAGGCCGCCGTCAGCAGCGAGCCGAGGCCTAGTGAACTGAAGTCCGGCGAGGCGAGGTCTGGCGACGTGAGGTCACGAACGCGGGCCACCAATTGCGCCCGGGATTCCTTCTCCTGCGAGTGGCCGCGGCTCTCCGAAGGCATCAAGGACATCAAGAAGCTGTTCAACCCGTCGCCGAGCAAGCCGAAGCGGAGCTAGGCTCCGCCCACGTCATTCCACGATTCCATGTTCGAGACCCACAAGGATACCTAGTTTCCTCATGGTGAGGAGCGCGTCCGGCAGCGCCCTTGCGCTGACCGGCGCGCGTCTCGAACCATCTGGCACATTTGCCTGATGCCATCCTTCGAGACGCCGCGCGGAAGCGCGCGCGGCTCCTCAGGATGAGGTCTGTTTTCATTCACAGCGGCGCATCCCGGATCTGCTCCGGCGTCAGTCCCGGCGAGCCCTTGCCGGCTCGCTCCGCGCGCTTGACCAGCGCCACGATGCGGCGCGACAGCGGCACGGGCAGCCCGTGGCGGTCGGCGATTTCGGTGATGACGCCCTGCAGGTAATCGATTTCGGTGGGCCGTCGCCGCTGCAGGTCCTCCCACATCGATGAGCGCGCCTCGGGATCGATCTTCATCGTTCGCCCCAGCACCATGTTGAAGGCCGCATCCGGCAGCCGCAGCAGATGCGGCGTCCAGCTCGCCGGCACCGGCGTCGACGACACCGGCGCGATGCCTTCGGCTTTGAGCACCGCCAGCCCCTCCGCCATCTGGTCGGCGAACAGAATGCGCCATGTGCGCTGTGCCAGCTGCCGGCGCAGCGGCAGGCCGGCCAGCGCGTTGAGCGCGTTGTTGAGATTGACCAGCAGCTTGCCCCATTGCACGCCTGATATGTTGTCCGTCGCGCGCAACTTCAGTCCCGGCACCGACAGCCGCTCCGCGGTGGCGGCGTCATCCGCTTCGATCACGATGTCGCCGGAGGTGGAGCGGTGAAACCGGCCCTGGCCGGCCGAGATCACGTTGAACGGCACCATGCCGCCCAGCACGATCCGCCCGGGCAATCGCTCGCGCAGCACACCGACATTGCCGACGCCGTTCTGCAGCGACACGATGACCGCATCATGCGGCGCGTGTCGTGCGATGATGTCGGCGATCCCGGCGGTATCGGCGCTCTTGACCGTCACCAGCACCACGCCGGCATCGTCAAAAATCGACGGATCTTCCGACAGCGTCAGCTGGTCCACGGCAATCCTGCGGTCGAGGCCCTCGAAACTCGTCAGGCGCAACCCGTTGCTTTCGATCTCCGCAATCACGCGCGGCCGCGCCAGCAAGGCGACCTGGCGGCCGCCCGCCGCCAGCATGCCGCCGACGAAGCAGCCGATGCTGCCGGCCCCGGCGAGGCCGATCGTTCGCTCCACCGTCATGCGCCCCCCGTTCAGCTGTCGTTCAAATAGCAGGTTTTTGTCGGCGGTGCCCCTCGCCGTGCGAACTCCCTCTGCGACCTCGCCTTGTAACCGTGATGGCGCGCCTTTATGTTTCGCCGGCGGGGCTGACGAGCGGCAGGAGACGACAATGGGTTTACTCGACGTACTCAACGGTATGCAGAACGGCCCGCGCGGTGCCGCCAAGCCGAGCACCGAGGGCAGTGGCGGGATGTCGAAGATCACGATGGCGATCCTCGCGCTGCTCGCCTACAAGGCGATCAAGCACGTCAGCGGCGGCAATCAATCGCATCCTGCTCCGGCCCCCGCTCCGGCGCCCTCGCCCAACACCGTCAATGCCGGTCTGCCCGGCGGCGGCATGGGCGGCGGTCTCGGTGACCTGCTCAAGGGCGGCCTCGGGGGCCTGCTCGGCGGCGCCGCCGCCGGCAGCGTGATTTCCGGCGGGCTCGGCGACCTGCTCAAGCAATTCCAGCAGCAGGGCCAGGGCGACGTGGCGGATTCATGGGTCGGCAAGGGCGAGAACAAATCGATCGCGCCCGGCGATCTCGGCAAGGCCTTGGGGCTAGACCAGATCAATGCGCTGACCTCGCAAACGGGCCTGTCGCGCGACGAGTTGCTGGATGGCCTCAGCCAGTATCTGCCCGGCGTGATCGACCATCTGACGCCGGAAGGACGGCTGCCGACCGACAGCGAATTGTCGGACCGGATCTGACGTCAATTGGCCAGCGTGCATTTCAGAAAAGGACGACAGCAATGAGCGGCATCCTGTGGGTCATTCTCGTCGGCTTCGTCGCCGGTATCATCGCGCGAATTCTGTCGCCGGGTCCGAATAATCCGAGCGGCTTTATCCTCACCACCGTGCTGGGCATCGCCGGCGCGTTCCTGGCCACCCTGATCGGCCAGAGCTTTGGCCATTACGGCCCGGACCAGGGCGCCGGCTTCATCACCGCGACGATCGGCGCGCTGGTCGTGCTGTTCATCTGGAACCGGCTGGTGGCGCGCCGGATGATCGGGGATCCGGGCAATCGATAGAGCGGCTTCACTTACTTACCTCTCCCGCTCGCGGGGTCGAGACGAGCGAAGCTCGCTCTTAGGTCGACGCGCTCGAAGAGCGCGGCGGGTGGGGGAGTTCTATCCCCTGGCGCCAGCGCCCGTTGAAGCACCCCCACCCCAACCCTCCCCCGCAAGCGAGAGAAGGGGCGCAGTGGCGCAAGCCGCCGAACAATCTCACGTAATCAGATGCAGCCCCGCATCCATCCGCACGATTTCGCCGGTCATGCTGCTCGAGGCCGGCGTCGCCAGAAAACACACGAGCTGCGCGATATCGTCGGCCGATGACGCCACCTTGAGCGGCACCCGCGCGACCACGGAATCGCGCACCGCCTTGGCGCCGGCCTCGCCGCGGCCCTTGGTGAACCAGGGCGTGTCGATATAGCCGGGGCATACCGTGTTGACGCGGATCAGCGGCGCCAGCGCGCGCGCCAGCGACTGGGTAATGGTGTTGAGCGCGCCCTTGCTGGCGGCATAGGCGATCGACGAGCCGACGCCGCTGATGCCGGCGACCGAGGAGATGTTGACGACGGATGACGCCCGGCCCGACGCCTTGGCGCCGGCTTCCAGCAGGCTGCGCGCCGCACGGATCATCTGGAACGGGCCGATGGTGTTGACGCCGAACAGCCGCTGAAAATCCTCCGCCGACAGGCCGTCGAGATCGGCATGCGGCACATGCTTGGTGATCCCGGCATTGTTGATCAGCGCATCGATTCGTCCCCACGGCGCCGCGGCCGCGACGATCTTCCTGCAGTCCTCGTCTTTCGAGACGTCGCCCTGCACCACCACCACGTCGGCGCCCGCGGTTCGGCAGAGGTCGGCGGTGGCCTCGGCTTCTTTCGCGCTGGAGGAATAGTTGACCACGATGCGCGCACCGCCCTTGGCCAGAATGGCCGCGGTCGCAGCCCCCAGGCCGGACGCCGAACCGGTGACGACTGCGCACAAACCATCCCTGGACATTCCAAACTTCCTCTTTTTGATTAGTCGATCCGGGCCGCGATCTACCATATCGCGCGGGCAAATGCCCACAAATCCGCCAAACTCCATTGGGCGGAATTCAGGGGCCGGCAGCCGTTACCGCATACCGGCTCCGCAGGCGGCTCTGCGGCAGGCGCTTGTCTTAGCAGTGGCTTTTCCTCATCATGCGGTGCAAGAAAAGATCGCACTTAGAGATCGCGCTTAAAGATCGCGCTTGGGGCCGGCGGACTGCCGGGAACGAGGCGCCAATTCAAAACGAGGAAACGCAGTGGCGGAGAGTGAGAACATCGTTGCCGAGACCGCCGAGAAGATTTTCGCGGATCTCGCCGACGCCCAGACCATCAACAGCGACAAGAACGGCAGCTGGAAAGCGCCGCTGTGGCAGGCGCTGACCGAATCCGGCCTGCCGCTGTCGTGGGTATCAGACGATCTGGGCGGTTCCGGCGCCAGCCTCGCCGAAGGTTTTAGCGTGCTGAGTTCGGCCGGGCGCTTTGCGCTGGCCGTGCCGCTGGCCGAAACCATGCTGGCGGGATGGCTGCTGGCGCAGGCGAAGATCGCTTCCCCCGAGGGCGAGATGACGCTGGCGCCCGCGAGCCCGCGGGATCGCATCACGCTCAACGCCGACGGCACGCTGAGCGGCCGCGCCCGCGGCGTGCCCTTCGCCAAGGTGGCAAAGCACATCGCCGTGCTCGCAAGCGGCGCCAACGGCAAGGGTAACGAATTGTCGATCGCGCTGGTCGATACCACAGCGGTCAGGATCGAGGCCGGCCTCGGGCTCGGCGGCGACGCCAGCGACACCGTGACGTTCAGCAATGTGGCGCCCGTTGCGATCAAGCCCGCACCGAAAGGTTTCGACCAGACCGCGCTGATGCTGATGGGCGGCGTGGCGCGCAGCCTGCAGATCGCGGGCGCACTGGAATCGATGCTCGACATCAGCGTCCGCTACTCCAACGAACGCGTCGCCTTTGAGAAGAAGATTTCGAAGTTCCAGGCGGTGCAGCACAATCTGGCACGACTCGCCGGCGAGTCGGCGGCCGCATTGGCGGCTGCGACGTCGGCGGCGGACGCCATCGCCAACAGCACCTCGTTCGACGACGCGTTCTTCCTCGAAGCGGCATCGGCCAAGATCCGCTGCTCGGAGGCCGCCGAAAAGGGTGCCGCCATCGCCCACCAGGTGCACGGCGCGATCGGTTTTACCGTCGAGCATATCCTGCACCGCTACTCCCTGCGGGCACTGGCCTGGCGCGACGATTTCGGTTCGGAGAGCTACTGGGCCGTCGAACTCGGCAAACTGGTCGCCACCCGCGGCGCCGACGAGCTGTGGCCGCTGGTCGCGTCGCGCTGATACCTGACAAATTCGCCTGCACGAAAGAACACCGCCATGACCGCAGCCCTCCGTTTCGATCCGATTCGCCTGCCGCCCGAATGCGAGCGGTTGCGCAAGGAAGTGCGAAAATTTCTCGCCGACGAAATCGCCGCCGGCACCTTCGATCCGCACCAGCCCAACCGTGAAGATACCGACGCGCCAGAATTTTCCCGCAGGGTCGGCGAGCGCGGCTGGCTCGGCATGACCTGGCCGAAGAAATATGGCGGCCATGAGCGCAGCTTTCTCGAACGCTATGTCGTGACCGAGGAAATGCGCGTCGCCAACGCGCCGACGCGGCGCTTCTTCGTCGCCGACCGTCAGAGCGGGCCGGTGCTGCTGAAATACGCGCCCGAGCACATCAAGATGGACATCCTGCCGCGGATCTGCCGCGGCGAGGTCTGCTTCGCGATCGGCATGAGCGAGCCGAATTCGGGCTCCGACCTGTTCGCCGCCAAGACCAAGGCGACCAAGACCGATGGCGGCTTCCTGATCAACGGCACCAAGATCTGGACCTCGTCGGCGCATATCGCCGACTACATGATCGCGATTTTTCGAACTTCGCCACCGACGAAGGAGAACCGCCGGCACGGCCTCACGCAATTCCTGGTCAAGATGAAGCAGCCGGGCATCCAGGTGAACCCGATCGGCCAGATCACCGGCCAGTTCGAGTTCAACGAGGTGGTGTTCACCGATTACTTCGTTCCCGACGATCACATGCTCGGCGAAATCGACGGCGCCTGGAAACAGGCGACCTCCGAACTCGCTTATGAGCGCTCCGGGCCGGAACGGTTCCTCGAAACCTATTACGTGCTGACCGAACTGGTTCGCGCGGTCGGACCGAACCCGGACACCCGCAGCGCCGAAGGCATCGGACGTCTCGTCGCGCAGTTGCATACCATGCGCCGGATGTCGGTGTCGGTGGCTGGCATGCTGCAGGCCGGCAAGGAGCCTGTCGTGGAAGCCTCCATCGTCAAGGACATCGGCACCATCTGGGAGCAGCAATTGCCGCACCGGGTGCGTGACCTCGCCGCCTTCGTCGAGGAGAACGCCACCAACCGCGAGACGCTGGAGAACCAGCTGTCCTTCGCGATCAAGACCGCGCCGAAACTGACCATTCAGGGCGGCACCACCGAAGTGCTGCGCGGCATCATCGCCCGCGGGCTCGGGCTGCGCTGACGCCGGCGTACTCTTTCTTCACCTCTCCCCTTGTGGGAGAGGTCGGATTGCATCGTCAGATGCAATCCGGGTGAGGGGTTACGGACTATCGATAGACCGTAACCCCTCACCCCAACCCTCTCCCACAAGGGGAGAGGGGGCGCACCTATCACGTTGCAGCATTTTCATTTCTATCGGAGACGGGCAAATGACAAAATTCACGGACATCGGCGTCGAGAAGCACGGCCACGTCGGCCTCATCGAAATCCAGCGGCCGCCGCTGAATTTCTTCGACATCTCCCTGATCAACCAGATCGCCGATGCGCTGGAGGAATTCGACAAGGATATCGAGATCCGCGCCTCGGTGCTCGCCGCGCAAGGCAAGGCGTTCTGCGCCGGCGCCAATTTCGGCGATCCGAAGCGGCAGGAGCAGGAAGCGGCCGAGGCAGAGGCCGCCAAGAAGGGCGATCCCGCCGACAGCCTCGGTTCGATCAACAGCCTTTACCTGCACGCGGTACGCATCTTCCGCGCCAGGAAGCCGATCGTTGCCGCCGTACAGGGTGCGGCCATCGGCGGCGGCCTCGGTCTCGCGGTATCGGCTGATTTCCGCGTGACCTGCCCGGAAGCGCGCTTCGCCGCCAATTTTACAAAACTCGGCTTCCATCCGGGCTTCGGGCTGACCACCACGCTTCCCGAACTGGTCGGCAAGAACAACGCCGAACTGATCTTCTACACCAGCCGGCGCGTCACCGGCGAGGAAGCCACCAAAATGGGCCTCGCCAACCTCTGCGTCCCGCAGGACCAGGTCCGCGCCGAGGCGATGAAGCTCGCGCAGGAGATCGCCGAATGCTCGCCGCTCGGCCTGCTCTCGACCCGCGCCACCATGCGCGCCGGCCTCGCCGACCGCGTGCTCGCCGCCACCAACCATGAACTCGCCGAACAGTCCCGCCTGCGCGCCACCGAGGATTTCAAGGAAGGCGTGAAGGCGACCGCCGAGCGCCGCGTCGCGAACTTCAAGGGGCGGTAACTTTTCTTCCCTTCTCCCCTTGTGGGAGAAGGTGGCGCGAAGCGCCGGATGAGGGGTCTCTATCGGCGAGCAAAGTGCACGTTGAGCCAACCCCTCACCCGTCCGCGATGCTTCGCATCGCGTCCACCCTCTCCCACAAGGGGAGAGGGAAGTAATGCTCGCGGTTAGATCTTCTTCCCCACTACCAGCGCATCCACGATCGTGACGCCCTGCGCTTCCGGATGCACCAGCACCGGATTGAGTTCAATCTCCGATATCGCGTCCGCCTGTTGCGCCGCCAGCACCGACACCTGCGCGATCAATTGCGCCAGCGCCGCAACGTCGGCTTTCGCGGCCCCGCGAAATCCGTTGAGCAAGGGCGCCGCCTTCAATTCCATCAGCATCGCGCCGGCCTCGGCCGCGCTCACCGGCGCCGGGCGGTAGACCACATCCCTGAACAATTCAGTGGTGACGCCGCCGAGGCCGACCATGACCATCGGACCGAACGTTGCATCCAGCAGCGTGCCGACGATGATCTCGACGCCCTTGTTCGCCATCGCCCCGACCAGCACGCCCTGGATCTCCGCCTGCGGCCGGTGCCGCCGCGCGTTGTTCAGCAGGGCCTCATAGGCCAGAAACACCTCGCCCTTGGTCGCGATGCCGACGCGCACGCCGCCGACTTCGCTCTTGTGAGGGATGTCGCGCGACTGAATCTTCATGACAAGCGGAAAACTCATGCGGGCGGCCGCGGCGTCCAGCCCGCTCTTCTCCGTCACCAGCACCTCATCGGGCACTGCCATGCCGGCCGCGCGCAACAACGACTTGCTGTCATGCTCGGAAAGCGTCGCAGACTTCAGATGTGCCGAGAGATCGCGCAGCGGCGACGCCGCCGCGTCGACCTTTGGCGCCAGCTTGAACCGGGCCCGCTCCACCATCCGCCGCATCGCGACGCCGGCATGCGTCAATCCCGACAGCACCACGGCGCCGCAGGCCGCGAACTCGTTGCGCGCAAAGGCCGACGGCAGCGTGTAGGAATAGAACACGATCGGCTTGTGCTGCGCATCGAGCACCGGCTTCAGCTCGGCCCGCTTGAACGGCATTCGCGTATCGCTTGACAGCGACAGCACCACCAGGATGGCATCGACCTCATCGGACAGGCTGAGCAGGTCGATGCTGTGCTGCAGGCCGCCGGAATGCACGCCCTGCGCGGTGACGTCGATCGGATTGCCCGCCGCGCCATAGGACGGCAGCAGCTTCCTGATCTCCGTTTGAATGCCCGCCGACAGCTCCGGCACCTGGAGGCCCTGCAGCGCGACGGTGTCCGCGCCCCAGATCCCGGCGCCGCCCGACACCGTCAGCACGGCGACGCGGTCGCCTTTCGGCAGCGGGTTGGTGGTGAGCAACGCGGCAATGGTCACGGCCTCGTCGAGGTCGTTGGAGACGATAAAACCGTACTTCGCGAACACCGCGTCATAGGCGGCGGACCAGCCGGCCATGCTGGCGGTATGCGAGGCGGCTGCGCGTTCGCCGGCGCCGGAGCGGCCGACCTTGGTGACGATGACGGGCTTTCCGATTTCCGCGGCGCGTTGGGCAGCAGCCAGAAA
Source organism: Pseudomonadota bacterium (assembly GCA_040390145.1). Lineage (GTDB taxonomy): Bacteria > Pseudomonadota > Alphaproteobacteria > Rhizobiales > Xanthobacteraceae > Bradyrhizobium. The sequence goes on along the minus strand of JAZJYY010000052.1, from coordinate 13,107 downwards.
CTTGTCGACGTCGCGAATGCCTTCGATGAACAGCAGGATCACGTCGGTGGAGGCATCCTGCACCATGTAATCGAGGAATTCGCCGGCGCCGAGATCGGCTTCGTTGCCAGCGCTGACGCAGTAGCTGATCGCCACCCCCAGCGCCTTGGCGCGATGCTTGATGGCAAAGCCGATGCCGCCGGATTGCGCGACGATGGCGGCCCGTCGCGTGGTCGCCACCAGTTCCACATGGCCCGGCTTGACGTCGACGGTGGGGCTGAAGGTCGCCGCGACCTTCTGCACCTCGCTGAGGAAACCCTCGGCATTGGGGCCGGAAATCCGCATCCCCGTGCGCTTCGCCAGCGCCACGATCGCATCCTGCATCGCGGCGCTGTCGCCGCCCTCTTCCGCGAAACCCGAGGAGATGATCACGGCGTTCTTGACGCCGGCGGCGGCGCATTGCTCGAGCGCGCCGAGCACGGCGCGGGCGGGAATGATGACGATGGCGAGATCGATCGGCTGGCCGACGTCCGCGATCGAGGCGAAGCATTTCAGCCCGTCGATATCGCCGTAGTTCGGGTTGATCGGATAGATCCTGCCCGGATATTCATTCTTGCGCAGCATCGACAACAGCCGCCCCGGAATTTTCTCCAGGTCGCGCGACGCCCCGATCAGCGCGATGCTGTCGGGCGCGAAGAAGGAGTCGAGTGGATGCGGCATGGGGAATGGTCCTTTGGTCTCGCTCAGCGCGCGACGTTCTTTGAATTGAGCGACGCTCTCGAAACGTCATTGCGAGCGCAGCGAAGCAATCCATGCTCGCCAAGTAAAGAAAGAATGGATTGCTTCGTCGCAAGAGCTCCTCGCAATGACGTTGAGAGGTCGGGGCATAGCCCCGATGCAGCCTACGGCCTCACCCCACCAGACGGAATGTCACGCCGCCGAGATCGAACGAATCGCCCGACACCGCATAGCCCCTGGCCTTGGCGGCATCGCGCACTTTGGCGACATCGGCCACCTCAAACGTCAGCCCGCTCATGATGTCGGATGCACCACTTACAAAACGGAAACCGGCATTGGGCAGCTTCAGTTCCGGCTCGCCGTTCCTGCTGGTGCTGACGGGGATTCCGATGAGCTTGCCCCAATGCGCGGCCAGCACTTCGGGCTCCGGGCTGGCCATCTCCACGGCGGTCAGCGCCTGCGTCACGTCTTTGCGAATCGACTTCTGCCAGTCCGGCCCGGCCGGCGGATAGGGGCCCAGGACATTGTCGCTGCCGGCGGTATGGTTGAATTCGATAAAGGCGGCGCGGCAATCGCGCGGGTGTAGTTGCACGCCGTGATAGGGCGCGTGGTCGATGACATTGGCGGTGCGCACGCCCATTTTCGCGGCATGCGCGCCGCGTTCGTCGGGATCGTCGCAGCAGAAGATCGCCATGTAGCCGCCGCGGCCGCCGGTCTTTTCGATGAAACGTCCGGCCGCGGTGCCGGGCTGGAACGGCGCGACGACTTCGAGCAAAATCGTGTCGACCGGCAGCAGCGCGTTTTCCAGCCCGTATTTGGCGACGTTGCCGTCGCGGTAGCAAACCTTCAGCCCCATGATGGCGGCGATGTCGCCGACCACGGGCTCAATGGCCGGCGCCACCAGGCAGATCTGCCGCAGCCTCATGAAACCAGCCATCTCGACGCCCCCTTGATCAATGGTTCTGGAAGACGGGCTTGCGCTTCTCGACGAAGGCCTTGGCGGCTTCCTTGTGGTCGGCGGTCTCGCCCGAGCGCGAGTGATGCATCGCCTCGGCATCGAAGCAGGCTTCCAGCGACATGTGCTCGGCGTTGTTGATGTTCTTTTTGATGTAGCCGAGCGTGATCGACGGCCCCTGCGCCAGCGACATTGCGAGCTCATGCGCCGCCGCCTCGACCTCGGCGTCGGGCACGACTTTCGTCACCATGCCGAGCGCGAGGGCCTCCTGCGCCGACAGCACCGGCGACATCAGATAGAGCTCGCGGGCGCGGGCGCTGCCGAGCATTTGCGTCAGGAAATAGGTGCCGCCGTAATCGCCGGATAGACCGACCTTGGCGAAGGCGGTGGTGATCTTGACCGACGCCGAGGCGACGCGGAGATCGCAGGCCAGCGCGATCGACAGCCCGGCGCCGGCGGCGGCGCCGTCGACCTGCGCCACCACGGGCTTCTGCATCTCGTGCAGGATGCGGGAGACTTCCATGCCGCGCCGCAGATTGGTCTTCTTGGCCTCGAACGGCAGCGGCGCCCGCCCCTCCGCCATCGACTTGACGTCACCGCCGACGCAGAAGGTGCCGCCGGCGCCCTTCAGCAGCACGGCGCGAACCTCGTGATCCTCCGCCGCCCGCCGCGCCGCCGCCACCAGCCCCAGCGTCATATCGGGGTTGAGCGCGTTGCGCCGTTCCGGCCGGTTCATGGTGATGGTGAGCAGGCCGTGGTCGAGATGCTGCAGGACGATTTCGTTGTTCATGGAGGGGTGCCTTTTGTTGTTATTGGTTTGTAATCGTCATTCCGGGGCGATGCGTAGCATCGAACCCGGAATCCGGAATCTCGAGATTCCGGGTCTGGTCCTTCGGACCATCCCGGAATGACACTTCGTGTCACTTCTTCACCAGCGGGCAGCGTGATTGTTCCAGCGGCTGGAACGCATCGGCGCCGGCAACCGTGCCGACCAGCTTGTAGTAGTCCCAGCGCCCCTTGGACTCCGATGGTTTCTTGACCTCGAACAGGTACATGTCGTGCACCATGCGGCCGTCTTCGCGAATCCTGCCGTTCTTGGCGAACATGTCGTTGATCGGCGTCTCCTTCATCACCTTGATCACAGCCGCAGGATCGGTGGTGCCGGCCGCCTTCACCGCTTTCAGGTAATGCAGGACCGAGGAATAGACGCCGGCCTGGGCGGTGGTCGGCGGCCGCTTCCGGCGTTCCGTGAAGCGTTTTGAGAATGCGCGTGTCTCATCGTTGAGGTCCCAGTAAAAACCTTCGGACAGAAGCAGGTTTTGCGCGATCTCGAGGCCGATACTGTCGATATCGCTGATGAAGACGAGCAGCGGCGAGGCCTTCTGCCCGCCCTTCATGAGGCCGAACTCGGCGGCCTGCTTGATCGCGTTGATGGTGTCGCCGCCGGCATTGGCGAGACCGATCACCTTGGCCTTCGACGCCTGCGCCTGCAGCAGGAAGGACGAGAAATCAGATGAATTGAGCGGATGCCGCACGCTGCCCAGCACCTTGCCGCCATTCTTCACCACTACATTGGTGGTGTCCTTTTCCAGCGCCTGTCCGAAGGCGTAATCCGCTGTCAGGAAGAACCAGGTATCGAGGCCGGACTTGACGGCCGCAAGCCCCGTCACATTGGCCTGCCCGTAGGTATCGTAGGTGTAGTGCACGGTATAGGGACCGCACGCCTCGTTGGTCAGCGCGACCGTGGCCGGGCCGTTGAAAATGATGAGCTTGTTGCGGGCTTTTGCGATCTCGCCGGCGGCGAGCGCCGTTGCCGAAGCCGCGACATCGAAGATCATTTCCACACCCTGGTTGTCGAGCATGTCGCGCGCCAGGCTGGCTGAGACGTCGGCCTTGTTGAGATGGTCGGCGACGACGATCTCGACCTTGCGGCCCAGCACCTCGCCGCCAAAATCCTCCACCGCCATCTTGGCCGCGGTCTCGCTGCCGGGCCCGGTGATGTCGGCGTAAAGGCCGGACATGTCGAGAATGCCGCCGAGTTTGAGCGGAGGTTTTGTCTGCGCGAGGGCGGCGGTTGCGGACAATGCCAGCACCGATGCGAGAACGCCTGAAAATATCCGCTTCATGAAACCCTCCCTGCGAATGGGCCGCATTCGAGGGCGGCCTCAATTTCGTTGCCATGATCATGCCGGAAGCGTCACGCAGCGGCAAGGCGCGAGTGGCGCGGGAGGCATGCGAGCCGTTTGCGCTGCAGGCATTTTCCGCAAAGCGGAATGGTCGGAAGGGACTCTATCAACGAGTCCTGCACTATCGTTCGGAGACGGATGCAGAGACCTTCTGCACGATCAATGAAGGTGGCTATGGGGCCCGGCTCAGCGGTCGCTTTCGCTCACTTGGCCGGGACGACGATAGTGAGTCGGGCGCAAGGCAGATGGCTCACCCCAACAGCCCCTTCCCCGGCACATGGTTCAGCTCCAGCCTGATTCCGTCGGGATCCTCGAACAGCAGCGAGTAATATCCCGGCGCCCACTGGTCCTCGCGCGGCGCGCGAATGATTTTTGCGCCGTCGAGCGTGCCCAGGAACGCATGCAGTTCGTCGATATCGGCGCGTTCGCGGGCGCGGAAGCAGAGATGGTGCAGGCCAACGCGGTTCTGCTCGAAGGCTTCGCCTTCATGCTCGGGCGTTGCCGCGCGGATGCCGACCGCGGTGCGGCCGCCGACGCAGTAATACGTCGTCTCGGTATCCATCACCGGCTTCAGCCCGAGAAACGGCAGCAATTGGCGATAGAACGCGCGGGAGCGTTCGAAATTCGATGCGGTGAGAAAAACATGCGCGATGCCGTTGACTTCCATCGTCTTCCCCTTCGTTGGCAAGGCAATCTCGGCTAAACTCGACGTGCCGATCGCAGCCAGCATACAGGAACAGGTCCGATCCCAGACAGCGTTCACCCGGTGACCGCCACGCGGGCGCAGCGCGCCGGGTTTGCCGTGGCGTTGACGTGGATGCTCGCTGCCGCCGCTCCCGCTGATGCGGCGAGCTGCGCCTTCGAGCCGCAGGGCGAAGGCATCGTCGCCGCCGTGATCGATGCGCGCACGTTTCGGCTGACGGATGGCCGCGAGATCCGGCTCGCCGGCATCGAGCCGGTGGCGAGCGATAAAGCCGCCCCCACGGCGGCGCTGGCGGCTGTGATCGCGGGCCGCGGGGTGACATTGTCGGGCGACGACGACAGCCCCGACCGCTACGGCCGGCAGCTCGCTTTCGTGCATCTCGCCGGCTCCGATACGCCGGTGCAAAGCGTGCTGCTGGCGCAGGGCGAAGCGCTGGTGTCGGCCGATGTCGACGACAAGGACTGCGCCGCGACGCTGTTGGCTGCCGAGGCTGAGGCGCGGCGGGCCAAGCGGGGAACCTGGGCCAATCCGTCAGCCATAAAAAACGCGGAAAGTCCGGGCGATATTTTGGCCGGGATCGGGCGCTTCACGGTGGTCGAAGGCAGGGTTTTGTCGGTCAGGCAGGCCGGGGCAACGACGTACCTGAATTTCGGCAGGAACTGGACACGCGACTTTGCCGTGACTATTTCAAGGCGGGTGGCGGCGGCGCATGAAACGGCTGGAATTGGCCTTAAGTCCCTTGAAAAGAAGCGGATTCGGGTCCGTGGCTGGGTCGAGACGCGGGGCGGCCCGCGGATCGAGGTGCTCCGTGTGGGGCAGATTGAAATGCTTGGTGGGAATTAGCCCGCCGGGTCAGATATGAGTAGCTGACGTGACGGGGTGTGCGGGACGGCGCGACACGGGGACAGGCCGCCGGCTTTGGGCTGCCGGCTTGCTGCTGTGTGCGCTGGCGCTTTCCGGCTGCGGCGGCGTCGACCGCTTCACCACCGCCTCACCTTCGGCGGGCAGCCCGGCCAAGCCGGCGCGCACGGTGGCGCAGACCCCTGCCGCCGAGCGCGAGCATGAACGCATTCTCTCCTCCTATGGCGGCGCCTATGACGACCCGCGGCTGGAAGCCCTGATCAGCAAGACGGTCGACCGGCTGGTGGCGGCGTCGGATCGTCCCGACCAGGCCTACAAGGTGACCATCCTCAATTCCGGCGCGGTCAACGCCTTCGCGCTGCCGACCGGCCAGCTTTACGTCACCCGCGGCCTGGTCGCGCTCGCCAGCGACACCTCGGAACTGTCGTCGGTGCTGAGCCACGAGATGGCCCATGTGCTGGCAAAGCACGCCTCGATCCGCGAGGACCAGGCGCGGCAGGCCGCCGTCGTCACCCGCGTCGTCACCGACATGGGCAACGATCCCGATCTGACCGCGCTGGCGCTGGCGAAGACAAAGCTGACGATGGCGAGCTTTTCGCGCGCCCAGGAATTCGAGGCCGACGGCATCGGCGTCGGCATTTCCGCCCGCGCCAAGTTCGACCCCTATGGCGCGGCGCGGTTCCTGACCTCGATGGAGCGCAACGCCGCCCTCAAGGCCGGCAAGACCTCGCTCGATCCGCGCGCGCAGGATTTTCTGTCGTCGCATCCGGCGACGCCCGAACGGGTGCAGAACGCGCAGAATACGGCGCGGCAGTTCTCCTCGCCGGAGGGCGGCGAGCGCGACCGCGAAACCTATCTCGCCGCGATCGACAACATCGTCTATGGCGAAGACCCCAGCGAAGGCTTTGTGCGCGGCCGCCGCTTTTTGCACCCGAAGCTCGGCTTCACCTTCGCCGCCCCCGAGACCTTCACGCTGGACAATACCGCGCAAGCCGTGATCGGCGTGCGCGAGGGCGGCACCCAGGCGATGCGCTTCGACGTGGTGCGGGTGCCGTCGGAGCAGACGCTCTCCGACTATCTCAACTCCGGCTGGATGGAGAATGTCGAGAAGGGCTCGGCGGAGGAATTGACCATCAACGGCTTTCCGGCCGCATCCGCCACCGCGCGCGGCGATCAATGGCAGTTCAAGGTCTATGCGCTGCGCTTCGGCAGCGACGTCTACCGCTTCATCTTCGCCTCGAAGCAGAAGACCACCGAGAGCGACCGCAACGCCCGCGAAACCGTCGGCTCGTTCCGCCGCCTGACGCTGGAAGAAATCCAGGCCGCCCGGCCGCTGCGCATCAAGATCATCACCGTGCAGCCCGGCGACACCGTGGAATCGCTGTCGCACCGCATGTCCGGCGTCGACCGCTCGGCCCAGCGCTTTCGCATTTTGAACGGGCTCGATGCCAATGCCCAGGTGAAAGCGCGCGACCGCGTGAAGATCGTGGTGGATTGAGGCACTTACTTACCTCTCCCGCTTGCGGGGGAGGTCGACGCGCGAAGCGCGGCGGGTGGGGGAATTCTATCCATTTGCGCCGGCGCCCGCTGCAGCACCCCCACCCCAGCCCTCCCCCGCAAGCGGGAGAGGGAGCGCAGGCGTGCAAGGCGCGCTACCTGCATCATCGTCTTACAGCCAATAAAAAAGCCCGGTCTTGCGACCGGGCTTTTCAATTCTGAACCAGAAGCGGCGTTACGCCGCCTCATCCGCTACCGCGGCGTCGTCGCCATCGGCGTCGGCATCCGCGTCACCATCGGCGGCTTCGGTCTCGGCCTTGGCACCACGGCGCGGGCTCTTGGCGAGCTGGCCTTCGATTTCCTTGACCGCTTCGGTCTCGGTCGAATGCTGCACCACGGCGATTTCGCGCGACAGCCGGTCGAGGGCGGCTTCATACAGCTGGCGTTCGCTGTAGGACTGCTCGGGCTGCGAGTCCGAACGATAGAGGTCGCGCACCACTTCGGCGATCGCGACGATGTCTCCGGAATTGATCTTGGCTTCGTACTCCTGGGCGCGGCGCGACCACATCGTGCGCTTGACGCGGGCACGGCCCTTGAGGGTTTCCAGCGCACGCTTGACCAGCGCCGGCTCCGACAGCTTGCGCATGCCGACATTGGCGACCTTCGCCGTCGGCACCCGCAGCGTCATCTTGTCCTTCATGAAATTGATCACGAACAGTTCAAGCCTGGCGCCGGCGATCTCCTGCTCTTCGATGGCCAGGATCTGGCCAACGCCGTGCGCGGGATACACCACGAATTCGTTGGTCTTGAAGCCCTGACGCTGGGTCAGAACCTTCTTCGGCTCCTCGACCTTGGGGGCGGCAACCACCGGCTTGGCGGCGGCGACCGGCTTCGCCGCGGCCTTCAACGAGACCGGAGCCTTGGCGGCGGTCTTCGGGGGCAGCGCGACGGGCTTCTGGGCAACAGGCTTGGGAGCGGCTTTCGAAGCAGGGGCCTTCGTCACAGTCGCTTTCGCGGCAGTTTTTGCAGTCTTGTTTGGCATTGCGCTTCTTTTGTTTTTCGAGGATTTGGCAGCCGGCGCTTTCCGGGGGTCCTTGAGAGAAGCCCGGGCGCGGCCTTTGGTTGCACTGCGGCTCACCGCAGCGGCTTTTTTCGTGGTCTTTGAAGCACTCTTTTTACGCGTTTTCTGTGACACAGCCTGCGCGCGGAAACTGCCACGCCCCTGTTGGATGTTTTTCACGGGAACCCGAGGGCCACAGGTACGCATGGCTGGATTCGGCTAGTATTGTGTCGAATATAGCACATTTTCCGGAAAAATCAATGATTTACGCCCTGTCCGGGGGCTCCGGCAGGCGGTTTCGGCGATGTCCCGCGGATTAGGGTTAAGCCTGTGGGGTCCCAAGGCCTGACAAGCGCCTGACAAGGGCCGAAACGGCCCGAATTCAGCTCAGCCGAAACGCTTCAAATCAGTCGCCGGTCCCCGGCGCCGGAGAAAAATATTTCTCGAACTTGCCTTCGACGCCGTCGAATTCCTTGGCGTCGGGCGGCTGGTCTTTCTTCTGGGTGATGTTCGGCCAGCTCTTGGCGTATTCGGTATTCACCTCCAGCCACTTCTCCAAACCGGGCTCGGTGTCGGGCTTGATCGCGTCGGCGGGGCATTCCGGTTCGCACACGCCGCAGTCGATACATTCGTCGGGATGGATGACCAGCATGTTCTCGCCCTCGTAGAAGCAATCTACCGGGCAGACCTCAACGCAATCGGTGTATTTGCATTTGATGCAGGCTTCAGTGACGACGTAAGTCATCCAGGGCTCCGAAACGATCCATTTTCAGTGGTTTGCGTAGCGCAGGAACACCGCAGCCGCAAGTCAAGCACGGCATGTTCCGGTGACGTTTTCAGGCGCGCCGGCAGGCACAGCAGATAGTCATTCCCGGCGGCCCTGCAAATCTTCGTAGAGCACGCGGGCGGCTGACGCGTCGCCCCTGCGCTCGGCAAACGCGACCACTTTCAGGATGCGCACGGAGTTGTCGAGCCCGATGGTCAGGACGTCGCCGGGCTTGACGGCGTGGCCGGGCGCCTTCTCCCTGATGCCATTGATGCGGACATGGCCGGCCTCGACCAGGGCAGCAGCACTGCTGCGGGCCTTCACCACCCGCGCGTGCCACAGCCACTTATCGAGACGCTGGCGCTCCAAGCAACACCATCGAGAAAGGGATCAGTCCTTGCGGTTGGCGGCGAGTTGTTTGTCGGAGGTTTTTGGCATGGGCTCACTGGCGT
>JAZJYY010000052.1:0-3900 GCA_040390145.1 Pseudomonadota bacterium | reverse complement strand
CGAGTTGTTCCTTGAGCGCCGCCAGCTTGGCGAAGGGCGAATTCGGGTCGGCCGGACGGTCGCGCTCGCGCGGCGCGGGCGCGGCGCTGGTGGCCCATTGCCGGTGCGACGGACCGCTGTCGCGGCCGCCCTTGCCGCCGAAGCCGCCCTTGTCGCGTCCACCCTTGTCGCGGTCGCGTCCGCCACCGCCGCCGAACTTGCCCGGCGGTCGATCCTGCGGCTTGCCGCCTGGTTTGCCTTCAGGCTTGCCCTGCGACCGGTCGTTGTCCCTGCCTTTGCCCTGAAAACGTTCGCGCGGCGGCCGGCCGCCCCGGTCTTCACGCGGCGGGCTTGCCGGCGCGCCATCGGCGGCGACGGCTGGCACAGCCCCTTCAGCCGGCGGCGCATCGCTGCGGGGTTTGCGGAAATCGGGGGTGCGCCGTCCGCGGCGATGCCGTTCGCCCTTGGCGGCGTCGCCGGCTTCACCCGGGACGGCGGCAGCGCCTTCCGCGCCCTGCGCGGGACGATCGTGATGACGCTGACGGCTGCGATCGTGACGCGGCCGGCGCTCTTCGGAGCGCCCACCGGGCCGCCAGACCTCGACCATTTCAGGTGCCGCGGCGACTTCGGGCGTAGCGGCCTCGGCAACACCAGCATCGTCAGATGCAACAACCGCAGCGACTTCCGGCGCGGCTTCAGCGGCGGCCTGCTCTTGCGGTTCTTGCGGCGTTTCCGCAGCCGGAGCTTCGCTCGAAGGCGCCGGCTCCGGTGTAACCTCGGCAGCAACGGCTTCGACTGGAGCGGCTTCGACAGGCGCGGCTTCGGCAGGCGCGGCTTCGGCAGGCGCGGCTTCGGCAGGCGCAGCTTCAACGACAGGCTCGGGTTCGACCGCAACCGGTTCGTCGGCGGGCGCCGGCGGCGAAAATGCGATGTCGGGCAGCAATGCCGCCGAAGGCGCCGTTGCGACGTCCTCGGAATTCGGCGGCGCATCGCTGGTGGTGGCGGCGACAGCATCGCTTTCGGATGCTTCGGCGATATCGGCCGCGGTTTCCAGATTGCCTTCGGCAGCGAGTTCCGATGCGGTTTCCGTCACGGCGGGCGCTTCGACCACCTCCGGCTTCGGCGGCAGCGGCGCTTTCTTCTCCATGCGATAGCCGAGCGCGCGCAGGATCGAGGCAAAGTCCTCGCCGGCGGAACCGGTCAGCGAGGTCATCGCCTGCGTCACCACGAAACCGCGGCCGTCGAACGCGCCGGCCGGTTTTGTCCCCGGCGAAGTTTCGCGCCAGGACAGCGCCGGGCGAATCAGGTCGGCGAGGCGTTCGAGAATATCGACCCGCACCGCGCGTTCGCCGCATTGCCGGTAGCCGAGCACGCGATAGGCGTCGCGGTCGAGCGACTTGTCGACCGGGAACGAGGTGCGGCCCGATCCCGCCAGATGCTGCGCGCCCGACAAGGCCGACATGTCGACATTGCTTTGTTTCTCGGCCCACAGCAGCGAGGCCAGCGCGCGCGCCGCGGGCTTCAGCAGCGCCGGGATGTAGATGTGATAGGCGCCGAAGCGCACGCCGTATTTGCGCAAGGTGGCGCGCGAGGGCTGGTCGAGATCCTTCATCTCCGCGGATATCTTCTGCCGCTCCAGTACGCCGAGCGCCTCGATCAGCTGGAAGGCGATGCCGCGCGCGATGCCGGTGACATCCTCGGCCTTTTGCAGGTCGAACAGCGGCCCCAGCAGCTTTTCGACATGCGTCTTCAGCCACAGATCGAGCCTCGTCTGCACCGCCTCGCGCGCGGCACCGGCCAGCCGATCGTCGGAAATGATGCGCAGGCGCGGATGCAGCGCGTCGTCGGCCGCGACCAGACGCGCCACCGCGTCGCCGGTCCAGCGGATGGTGCCATCCGACGTCAGCACGAACTGCTCGTCCGGCGCGGCCGCCAGTTTCTCCGCGCGCGCATCGATCTCGCCGGCCAGCGCTTTCAGCGCAGTGGCCTGCAAGGCCTTGGCGTCGGAGCCGGCTTCCGCGGCGTCGGGGGCAAACGTAAATCCGTCGAGCCGGCCGATCACATGGCCTTCTACGATCACTTCGCCGGTCTTGCCGATTTCCGTATTCAAAACACTGTTCTCCCGCAGGCGGCGCATCAATACACTGGTACGGCGATCAACGAAACGCTCCGTGAGCCGTTCATGCAGCGCATCTGACAGTTTATTTTCGACTTCGCGCGCGATTCCCTGCCAATGTTCGGGGTCGGAGAGCCAATCGGGACGATTTGCCACAAAGGTCCAGGTCCGGATTTGCGCGATCCGGCCCGATAATGTGTCGATATCGCCGGTTATGCGGTCGGCCTGGTCGACCTGGGCGGCGAACCAGGCATCCGGGATCCGGCCCTTCTTCATCAGGAAACCGAACAAGGTGGTCACCAGTTCCGCATGCGCCGCCGGCGCGATCTTGCGGTAGTCCGGAATCTGGCAGGCATCCCACAGCCGCTCGACGGCGGCGGCACCCTGCGCCATGTCACGTACATCGGCGTCGCGCGCGGCGTGATCGAGCACGCGCAGATCTTCGGCGATCGGCGCGCGGGTCAGTGCCTCATGCGTGGGCGACAGCGCCAGCGACACCTGCAGCGCGCCCAGCGACGAAAAATCCAGCTTCGAATTGCGCCATTGCAGCACTTTTACGCTATCGAAGGTGTGATTCTGCAGCGCATTGACCAATTCCGGCTCGAACGGCGCGCAGCGCGCGGTGGTCCCAAAGGTGCCGTCGCGGGTGGCGCGGCCGGCGCGGCCGGCGATCTGCGCGAATTCCGACGGGTTCAGCCTGCGGAACTGGTAGCCGTCATATTTGCGGTCGGAGGCGAAGGCGACGTGATCGACATCGAGGTTGAGCCCCATGCCGACGGCATCGGTTGCGACCAGGTAATCGACGTCGCCGGACTGGAACATCGCCACCTGCGCATTTCTTGTGCGGGGCGACAGCGAGCCCAGCACCACGGCGGCGCCGCCATGCTGGCGCTTGATCAGTTCGGCGATGGCGTAGACCTCGTCGGCCGAGAAGGCGACGATCGCGGTGCGGCGGGGCTGCCGCGTCAGCTTGCGGTCGCCGGAGAATTCCAGCTGCGACAGCCGCGGCCGCGTGACGATGGAGGCGCCGGGCAACAGCCGCTCGATGATCGGGCGCATGGTGGCGGCGCCGAGCAGCAGCGTCTCGTCGCGGCCGCGCCGGTTCAGGATGCGATCGGTGAAGACATGGCCGCGCTCCAGATCGGCCGCGATCTGGATTTCATCGACCGCGAGAAACGAGACGTCGATATCCCTCGGCATCGCCTCCACGGTGGAGACCCAGTAGCGCGCCTTCGGCGGCTTGATCTTCTCTTCGCCGGTGACCAGCGCCACCAGCTCGACGCCGACCTTGCCGACGATCTTGTTGTAGACCTCGCGCGCCAGCAGGCGCAGCGGCAGGCCGATGATCCCCGAGGAATGCGCCACCATCCGCTCGATCGCGAGATGGGTCTTGCCGGTGTTGGTCGGACCGAGCACCGCGGTGACGCCGGCGCCGGGAGCGCGGTCATGCGCCGATAAGGACGAGAACGAAAAGGCCATGTTTTATTGGGTTTCTGCGTCGCGGAAGGTTTATGGATTGTTTCATTATGCGACGCCTTGCAGTCGCGGCTTAAGTTCTGGAACGAGTCCGGAACGAATCGCGCCCGAATCGCTGACTCACTCCGAATGCTGTTACGTTCACCGCAACATCTCGGCATAACACCCCCTCGCGGCACTAGATCAAGTTTGCAACGGGCCGACAAGCGAGCGAATGGCGGTCGAATCCTTAAAGAACTGGAGAACGCGGAGTCGAATCAGAAGCGGGCAAGAGTCAAGCGATGAGTCGGCTTTCTTCCTTCCCTCTCCCCTTGTGGGAGAGGGTGGCT
>JAZJYY010000051.1:45957-68881 GCA_040390145.1 Pseudomonadota bacterium | reverse complement strand
TCTTCTGCTTGGCCGGATGATAACGGCCTTCGAGGCGGCCTGCGGGGCCGGTGAAGATGACTTCAGGCATTTTGATTCCTCGGCAAAATCAACCGCCTTTGGGCGGCTTCATCCGGCGCGCTCGCCAATGAAGCCTTGCAGAGTTAAAGGGGCGGATCAGGCGTCGTTTGGCGCGATGCGAACGGCGCTCGGTGAACTGGAGGCCGCGTTCTAGCATGAGGCGAGGGGCCAAAAGCAAGCTTCTTGAACATCTCGCAGTGCGTTCAACGCGTTAGCATTTGCGGTTGTCGGGCGACGGCGCGATGCCCAGTTGCGATAAGGTGGCCGGGGCTGGTTTTGGCAACGAGAGCCTGCCATTAGCTCTTAAGGTAATATAATACTATCATGTCCGACCGGATTTATCTCGACTGGAATGCGACCACGCCGCTGCGCCCCGAGGCCAGGGAGGCGATGGCTGCGGCGTGGGAGCTCAGTGGTAATCCCTCGTCGGTCCACGCCGAGGGCCGCCAGGCTCGTCGGCTGGTCGAGGAAGCGAGGGCCAGGGTAGCTGGCGCGATCGGCGCCTCGCCGCGCAACCTCGTCTTTACGTCGGGTGGAACCGAGGCCAATGCGCTGGCGCTGACGCCGGGCTTGCGGCGAGGGGCGGGACTCCCGGTCGAACGGCTGCTGGTTTCGGCGATCGAGCATGCCTCGGTGCTGTCGGGCGGGCGATTTCCGGCGGAGGCGATCGAAAAGGTCGGCGTGAGCAGTTCGGGGCAGCTCGATCTCGACCGCCTGCGCGCGATGTTGGCAGGTGGGCCGCCGGCACTGGTATCGCTGATGCTGGCCAACAACGAAACCGGCGCCGTTCAGCCGGTAGGTGAAGCCGCTGAGATCATACATCAAGCGGGCGGTCTGCTGCATGTCGATGCGATCCAGGCCCTTGGAAAGATACCCTTCGATATCAATACCTTGGGCGCCGATCTGGTGACGGTTTCTGCGCACAAGATCGGCGGTCCCAAGGGCGTCGGCGCGCTGGTTTTGGCGGACGGCGTGCTCGGGTTGGAGCCGGGCTTGCGCGGTGGCGGCCAGGAACTCGGCCGCCGGGCGGGCACCGAGAACGTAGCGGGGATCGCGGGGTTCGGCGCGGCTGTGCTGGCTGCCATGAGCATGCTGGAGCATGACGCAGCTCGCCTCCAGGCGCTGCGAAGCCGGCTGGAAAGCGGACTGCGGCGGACCCCCGGGGTCATCGTGTTTGCCGGCGAGGTCCCAAGACTGCCCAATACCGTCCTGTTCACGGCTCCCGGTCTGAGAGCCGAAACGGCCGTCATCGGCTTCGATCTCGCCGGTATCGCGGTATCCTCGGGTTCCGCCTGCTCCTCGGGCAAGGTTCAGCCCTCCCATGTGCTTGAAGCCATGGGGTTCGACGCCGAGTTGGCCCAGGGAGCCGTGCGGCTCAGTCTGGGCTGGTCCACGACGTGCCAGGACATTGATCGCTGCCTTGAGGCTTGGCTTAGGCTCGCCGGTACACTACTTAAAGGGAGCGACGAAACACTGCTTGAACGGTTCTAAGGCAGGTGATTTCCTCGAAGAAGCATCGTAAAGCTACTGAAATGATCCACACCGCGGTCCTTGAAACCGCGAGCGGAGGATGGAATGGCGGCCGTACAAGAGACCGTTGATCGGGTTCGCCAGATCGACGTCGACCAATATCGTTATGGATTTGAGACGCTTATCGAGTCCGACAAGGCCCCGAAGGGGCTCTCGGAAGATACCGTCCGCTTCATCTCGGCGAAAAAGAACGAACCGGCCTGGATGCTGGAATGGCGCCTGGACGCGTATCGCCGCTGGCTGACCATGACCGAGCCGAAATGGGCCCGGGTCAACTACCCCAGGATCGATTACCAGGACCTCTATTACTATTCGGCGCCGAAGCCGAAGAAGCAGATCGGCTCGCTCGACGAGATCGATCCTGATATCCTCGAGACCTACAAGAAGCTCGGGATTCCCCTGCGCGAGGTCGAGGCGCTGGAAGGCGTCGTGCGGCCGGAAGGCGAGCGCCGCATCGCGGTCGACGCCGTGTTCGATTCGGTCTCGGTAGCGACC
Organism: Pseudomonadota bacterium; assembly: GCA_040390145.1. Lineage (GTDB taxonomy): Bacteria > Pseudomonadota > Alphaproteobacteria > Rhizobiales > Xanthobacteraceae > Bradyrhizobium. The sequence goes on along the minus strand of JAZJYY010000051.1, from coordinate 66,796 downwards.
ACGTTCCAGAAGGAGCTGAAGCAGGCCGGCGTGATCTTCATGCCGATCTCGGAGGCGATCCGCGAACATCCCGAATTGGTGAAAAAGTATCTCGGCACCGTGGTGCCGACCTCGGACAATTACTTTGCGACGCTGAACTCCGCGGTGTTTTCCGATGGTTCGTTCGTCTACGTGCCGCCGGGCGTGCGCTGCCCGATGGAATTGTCGACCTATTTCCGCATCAATGAGCGCAACACCGGCCAGTTCGAGCGCACGCTGATCATCGCCGACAAGGGCGCCTACGTCAGCTATCTCGAAGGCTGCACGGCGCCGCAGCGTGACGAGAACCAGCTGCATGCCGCCGTGGTCGAACTGGTCACGCACGACGACGCCGAGATCAAATATTCGACGGTGCAGAACTGGTATCCCGGCAACTCCGAAGGCAAGGGCGGCATCTACAATTTCGTCACCAAGCGTGGCGATTGCCGTGGCAACAACTCTAAGATTTCCTGGACCCAGGTCGAAACCGGCTCGGCCATCACCTGGAAATATCCGAGCTGCATCCTGCGCGGCGACAATTCACGCGGGGAGTTCTATTCGATCGCGATTTCGAACGGCCACCAGCAGGTCGATTCCGGCACCAAGATGATCCATCTCGGCAAGAACACCACGAGCCGGATCATCTCCAAGGGTATTGCCGCCGGCGTTTCGCAAAACACCTATCGCGGTCTCGTCACCGCGCACCGCAAGGCCACCGGCGCGCGCAACTTCACCGCCTGCGACTCGCTGCTGATCGGCGACAAGTGCGGCGCGCACACCGTGCCCTATATCGAGGCGAAGAACTCTTCGGCGCTGTTCGAGCATGAAGCGACCACGTCGAAGATTTCCGAGGACGTGCTGTTCTACTGCGTGCAGCGCGGGCTGAGCCAGGAAGAGGCCGTCGGCCTCGTCGTCAACGGGTTCGTGAAGGACGTGCTGCAGCAGCTGCCGATGGAATTCGCGGTGGAAGCGCAGAAGCTGATCTCGATCTCGCTGGAGGGGAGCGTGGGCTGATGGTCGAACCGGACAATTTGGTACTCGAGCAATTGCGGGCCTTGCGAGGCGAGAACAGCAAGATCCTGAACTGGATGGAAACCATCGGGGCTGAAGTGACCTCGATCAGGCAGCATCTGATGGGGATAATTACCACTCAGGGTCAGGATCACGCTGACATTGCCAGCATCAAGGTAAGGCTTGATCGCATCGAAAAGCGGCTCGAACTGGCCGATTAAGTTTTAAGGGATAGAGTTGATGTCACTACTCGAAGTCAAAAACCTGCAGGTCCGTGTCGAGGAGCGCGAAATTCTCCACGGGCTGTCGCTCACGGTGAATCCGGGCGAGATCCACGCCATCATGGGGCCGAACGGCTCGGGTAAGTCGACGCTGTCCCATGTGATCGCCGGCAAGCCGGGCTATGAAGTCACCGGCGGCGAAATCCTGTTCAAGGGCGAGAACCTGCTGGAGATGTCGCCCGACATGCGTTCGGCCAAGGGCGTGTTCCTGGCGTTCCAGTACCCGGTGGAAATTCCCGGCGTCGCCACCATGACGTTCCTGCGCACCGCGTTGAACGCGCAGCGCAAGGCGCGCGGCGAGAGTGAATATTCGACGCCCGACTTCCTGAAGAAGGTGCGCAGCGTCGCGGCCTCGCTCAACATTCCCCAGGACATGCTGCGCCGTGGCGTCAATGTCGGTTTCTCCGGCGGCGAGAAGAAGCGCAACGAGGTCCTGCAGATGGCGCTGTTCGAGCCGAGCCTGTGCATCCTCGACGAGATGGATTCCGGCCTCGACATCGACGCGCTCAGGGTCGCCGCCGACGGCGTCAACGCGCTGCGCTCCCCCGATCGCGCCATGGTCGTGATCACGCATTACCAGCGGCTGCTGAACTACATCGTGCCGGATTTCGTCCACGTGATGTCGAAGGGCAAGGTCGTGAAGAGCGGCGGCAAGGAACTGGCGCTGGAGCTGGAAGCTTCCGGCTACGCCCAGTTCGAAGACGCGGCCTGAGCGAAACGGATTTTGTGATGAACGTAGTACTGGCAAAGACCGAAACCGCCCACGCCAAGAGCGATATCAAGAGCGATATCCTCGCTGTGGCGCGTGACCGGTTGCCCGGCACAGGCAAGGTTGCCGATCTCAGGCGGCAGGCGCTGGAGGCCCATGAGCGTCTGGGCCTGCCGAATCGCCGTGTCGAGGACTGGAAATATACCGACCTGCGCGTGCTGATGCGCGAGGTGCTGCCGCTGGCGGCGGCGCCGGATGCCGAGGCGTTGAAGCGCGCGGCCGCCGCCTTGAAGCTGCACGCCATCGCCGGCGTGCGTCGGGTGGTGCTGGTGGACGGCGTATTCGCGCCAAACCTGTCCGAGACGTCGGATCTCGGAAAAGACATCAGCATCCGAACGCTGCGCGAAGTGCTGGACGGCGGCGATGCCGTGTTGCAGGCGCAGCTGTTCGCGCCCGACAATTCCGATGCCATGGTGGCGCTCAACAGCGCGATGATGACGGACGGAATCGTGGTCGAGGTCGCCGACAACGCCATCATCCCGCTGCCGCTGCACATCGTCCATATCGCCAGCGGGGCGGCCCCCGCGGCGATGTTCACGCGCTCCCTGATCCGTGTCGGCAAGCATGCCACCGCAACCCTGGTCGAAAGCTACATCGGCGCCGAAGGTGCAAAAGCCTATCAGGTCCACGACTCCCTGATCGCCACGATCGGCGACGGCGCGCGGCTCGACCATGTGCGCCTGACCGAGGACAGCCGCGACGCCTTCAATATTTCCTCCGCGCTCGTGACGCTCGGCGCCAACGCGCATTTCAACACCTTCGGGATGAATACCGGTTCGCTGGTCAGCCGCTACCAGGCCGTGATCGTGGTGGCGGGCGAGGGCTCCCGGGTCGAGACCAACGGCGTCAATCTGCTCAACGGCCGCCAGCATGCCGACACCACCCTGTTCCTCGATCATGCCGTGCCGAACTGCAGCAGCAACGAGATCTTCCGCGCCGTGCTCGACGACCGCGGCCATTCGGTGTTTCAGGGCCGCATCATCGTTCGCCCCAAGGCGCAGAAGACCGCCGCCAAGATGATGACGCGGGCATTGCTGCTGTCGGACGAGGCCGAGGCCGACAACAAGCCGGAACTGGAAATCTTTGCCGACGACGTGACCTGCGGCCATGGCGCCACCACCGGCGCGCTCGATGAGAGCCTGCTGTTCTATCTGCGGGCACGCGGACTGCCCGAGAAAGAGGCGCAGGCGCTGCTGATCCTGGCCTTCGTCGGAGAAGCCATCGAGTCGATCGCCAATGATGCCCTGCGCGAACTAGCCAGCCTGGCGGCCCAGCGCTGGCTGGCGGCACGAGGTTGACCATGCATCCGGCAGTTCTCAATGGTTCATACGATGTGGCGAGGGTGCGGGAGGATTTCCCTGCGCTGGCGCTCAAGATCTACGGCAAGCCGCTGGTCTATCTCGACAACGCGGCCTCGGCGCAGAAGCCCAATGCGGTGCTCGACCGCATGACCGAGGCCTACAAGTCCGAATACGCCAACGTCCATCGCGGGCTGCATTACCTCGCCAATGCCGCGACCGAAGCCTATGAGGGCGGTCGCGAGAAGGTCGCCAAATTTCTCAACGCCGGCCGCACCGAAGAGATCATCTTCACCCGCAACGCCACCGAGGCGATCAACCTGGTGGCGTCGTCCTGGGGCGAGCCCAACATCAAGGCCGGCGACGAGATCGTGATCTCGATCATGGAGCATCACTCCAACATCGTGCCCTGGCATTTCCTCCGCGAGCGTCACGGCGCGGTCATCAAGTGGGCCGACGTCGACGACGAAGGCAATTTCCTGCTCGACGAGTTCGAGAAGCTGCTGACCGACCGCACCAAACTGGTGGCGATCACGCAGATGTCGAACGCGCTCGGCACCATCGTGCCGGTCAAAGAAGTGGTAGAACTGGCCCATGCCCGCGGCATCAAGGTGCTGGTCGACGGCAGCCAGGCCGCCGTGCACATGGCGATCGACGTGCAGGATATCGACGCCGATTTCTACGTCTTCACCGGCCACAAGCTGTACGGCCCGACCGGCATCGGCGTGCTCTATGCCAAGCACGAGCACCTGGTGGCGATGCGGCCTTACAATGGCGGCGGCGAGATGATCCGCGAAGTGGCCAGGGACTTTGTCACCTATGGCGACCCGCCGCACAAATTCGAGGCGGGAACACCCGCGATCGTGGAATCGATCGGGCTCGGTGCTGCGATCGACTACGTCAATTCGATCGGCAAGGAACGCATCGCCGCGCACGAGCACGACCTGCTGATCTATGCCCAGGACCGGCTGCGCGAGATCAATTCGCTGCGGCTGATCGGCACCGCCAAGGGCAAGGGCCCGGTGATCTCGTTCGAGATGAAGGGCGCCCACGCCCACGATATCGCCACCGTGATCGACCGTCAGGGCGTCGCGGTGCGCGCCGGAACCCATTGCGTGATGCCGCTTTTAGAGCGGTTCAACGTGACCGCGACATGCCGTGCCTCATTCGGGATGTATAATACCCGTGAAGAAGTCGACCATCTGGTACAGGCGCTGATCAAGGCCCAGGAACTGTTTTCATGACCGACACCATCGAAGCCAAAAATCTGGAAGCCAAAGATCTGGATGTCAAAACCAGCAATATGGAAACCAATTCGGCGCTGCCGCCGGAGGAGACCGAGCGGCTCGGCGGCGAGATCGTTTCCGCGCTGAAGACGGTGTTCGATCCGGAAATCCCGGCCGACATCTACGAGCTCGGCCTGATCTACAAGGTCGACATCAAGGACGACCGCTCGGTCGACGTCATGATGACGCTGACGACGCCGAACTGTCCGGCGGCGGGCGAACTGCCGACGATGGTGGAGAACGCGGTCGCCAGCGTTCCCGGCGTCGGCGTGGTCAATGTCAATCTGGTCTGGGAGCCGGCGTGGACGCCGGATCGCATGACCGACGAGGCGCGCCTCGTCCTCAATATGTGGTGAAGCGTTGCATCGGACTTGAGCTGCACTGGAAAATAACCGGCATTGATTTGCCGCTGGGATTGACCACATGACTGAGATGACACCCACCTCACCAACACCGGCAGCCAAGCCGAAGCCGCGGCCCCGTCCGCAGGTCATGAAACTGACCGAGGCCGCGGCGCTCAGGATTACCGAGCTGACCCGGCGCGCCGATTCCGAGATCGTCGGACTTCGCGTCGGGATCAAGAATGGCGGCTGCGCCGGGCAATCCTACACCGTCGAATACGCCCATGAGGTCCGTCCCACCGACGAGGTCGTCGAGGACAAGGGCGTCAAGATCCTGATCGATCCCAAGGCGGTGCTGTTCCTGCTCGGCACCGAGATGGACTACAAGGCCGACAAGATGCAGTCGCAGTTCATCTTCAACAACCCGAACCAGACCGGCGCCTGCGGTTGCGGCGAATCGGTGCAGCTGACGGCTGCAAAGGTGGATGGCTGATTGAGGCGCAGGCCTGTCACCCGTCGTCCCGGCCTTCGCGCCGGGAGCCATGACCACCGCTGTTGATTGTTTCAGGTGTCCTCGACCATATTGCCTCAATGAGGCGCCACGGCGTACGGGTCCCGGCTTAAGGCCGGGACGACTCGTGGCGACATGAGCGCACATCCATGGACCGCGATTTCCTGATCGATCTGTTTGCCGACTTCGGCCCGGTGACAATCCGCCCGATGTTTTCCGGCTTCGGCATTTCCGCCGACGGCACCAACTTCGCGCTGGCGCTGCGCGCCGGTCTCTACTTCCGTGCCGACGAGCAGACCATTCCGCAGTTCGAAGCGGAGGGCTCGACGCCGTTTCAATACCAGACGCGCGCGAAGACCGTTGTCGTCAATTCCTACTGGCAGCTTCCGGCGCGCCTGTTCGACGATTCGGAGGAACTGAGCGTGTGGGCGAGGGCAGCCCTGGCCGCCGCCCAGCGCGCGGCGCTGCGCAAGCGCCCGAAGGCGAAGAAGGCGGCGAAGAAGAAGGTTGCGGCGAAAGCAAAGGTCGCAGTCAAAAAGACGTCAAAGCGAGCAAAGCCGTCATCCTGAGGTACGAGCCCCTTCGGCGAGCCTCGAAGGATGGCAGCGGGCACCGGCGCAAGTCATGCACCGCACGGCTCGCACCTCAGGATGACGTAACAAGCGCAGCGCCCAAGCTCACGCCACCTGGCTGTGGGTCTCGGCGGCGTATTCCGGATCGACTTCGCAGATCACGCGATTGCGGCCGTTGCGCTTGGCGGCGTAGAGGCAGCCGTCGGCGCGTTCGATCAGCGAATCCGTATCGTCGCCCGGCTTCAGCATGGAAACGCCGACCGAGATGGTGACGCGCCCCAAGATCTCGCCGGTGGATTTCTTCTTCAGTTCCTTTGCCATCACGGCGCGGCGGATGTGATCGGCGACCGTCAGCGCCTGGCGCAGCGCGGTGTTGGGCAGCACGACCGCGAATTCCTCGCCGCCATAGCGGGCGGTGATGTCCTGGCCCTTGATGGTCTGCTTCAGCGACAAGCCGACCAGCCGCAGCACCTGGTCGCCGGTGAGGTGGCCATAGGAGTCATTGAACGATTTGAAGTGGTCGATGTCGAACATCAGCAGCGAAAGCGGCTCGCCGCTCGCCAGCGCATTCTGCACCGCCGTATCGATCGAGCGGTCGAAATACTTGCGGTTGCCGAGGCCGGTCAGGGGATCGGTCAGGCTTTCCGCCCGGATCGCCTCGAGACTCTGCTGCAGGTTGCTGATTTCGTTCTTCGACAGTGACAGCCGGTCTTCCAGCGCCTTGTTGGTGTCGCGCATCTCGCGGGTGGACTTTACCAGCGATTCGACGATCCCCTTGATCTGCTCGCGGTCGGCCGCCACCGACAATTTCTGAGTGGCGCCGGACAGGCTGTCGTCGTAGCTCGCGGACATCCCGAGGGCGTCGGAAATCAGCGTCATCACATCGTCGATTTCGCCGATCACGCGGGCGCCGACCTTGTCGATGCGGTCGGTGGTCTTGATCTGGGAAAGATAGGTTTCGTAGATCTGCTCGAGGTCGGCTTCGGTCAGCTTGCCGTGGCGCGCCAGTGTCTCGTTGATGATCTTGTTCAGCGGTGAATTATAGCCTGTGGCGTAGACGTACCAGATTTCATAATTACGGGGCACGGCGGTCTGTCGGAGCGACTTGATCTGGCCGAGCGCGACCTCGGCGAAGGCCATCGTGCGTTCGTGTTCGTCGAGCACCTTGATCACGGATCACGTCCCCAATATAGCGGGCGGCAATGCCCACTTTCCGGCGGCAATAACTAAAATTATCGCCGTCAAGTTAAGGGAGGATCATGAAGGACCGGTAAACGGGTTCCGCACCGGCCTTCAATGGGGTTTCAGCGGATCTTAACCAGCCTTCAGACCCTGGCGCGGACCGGCCGCAGCAGGAACGCCGGAAGGTGCGAGTGATCAGCAGGCTCGGAAGCGGTGTCGCGCGCGGCGGCCGGGGCTTCGGCACGGCCGATCGACGGCGTGCGTGAGGGCGGCGGCGCCGTGGGCGGCGTGAATTCGGCTGCGGGCGCGTGCGGCTGCGGGCTGGAATTGCGGTCGCCGCCCGAACGTCGGGGTTCGCGCTCACGGCGCGGCTTGCGGGGCTCCTGTTCACCGTCACGCGGACTTTCGCGCGTCGCCTGTCGTGGTCCTTCGCGTGAACCATCCCTTGAGCCGCGGCGTCCGCGCGACTGGCGCGGGCGTTCGGTCTCGCGGCTGGCCGGCGCGGCCTCGCCTTCGACCGGTTCGGCAGGTGCCATTCCCTCGATATGGGGGATGCTTTGTCCGATCAGTTTTTCGATCGCGACCATGGATTTCTGATCGAGCGAGGTGACCAGCGAGATCGCGGTGCCGGCGCGCCCGGCGCGTCCGGTGCGGCCGATGCGGTGGACGTAGTCGTCGGCATGATGCGGCACGTCGAAATTGAAGACATGGCTGACGGCGGGAATATCGAGGCCGCGGGCGGCGACGTCGGAGGCCACCAGGAGCGGGATTTCGCCGTTGCGGAACTGGTTGAGCGCGAGGGTGCGCGCCGACTGTTCCATGTCGCCATGAAGGGCGCCGACGCTGAAGCCGTGCTTTTCCAGTGATTTGTAAAGCAACGCTACTTCGCGCTTGCGATTGCAGAAGATAATCGCGTTCTGCAGGTCCTTGGCATCGCGCAGCAGGCGGCGCAGCGTGTCGCGCTTGTCATGCGGCTCGCGGCCGACCTGGACCTGGAACTGGGACACGCCGACGGCGGTGGTCGCGGGCCTGGAAACCTCGATCTTCTCGGGATTGTGCAGGAAGGTTTCGGTGATGCGGCGGATTTCCGGCGGCATCGTCGCGGTGAAGAACAGCGTCTGCCGGGTGAACGGGATCATCTTGCAGACCCGTTCGATGTCAGGGATGAAGCCCATGTCGAGCATGCGGTCGGCTTCGTCGATGACGAGCAGTTCGACGCCGGTGAGCAGGAGGCCGCCGCGCTCGGTGTGGTCGAGCAGCCGGCCGGGGGTCGCGATCAGCACGTCGACGCCGCGCGTCAGCTTGGTGTCCTGGTCGCCGAAGGAGACGCCGCCGATCAGGAGGGCGACGTTGAGCTTCTGGCCGACGCCGTATTTATCGAACTGTTCCTTGACCTGGGCGGCGAGCTCGCGGGTCGGTTCCAGGATCAGGGTGCGGGGCATTCGGGCCCGGGCGCGGCCCTTTTCCAGCATGGTGAGCATCGGAAGGACAAAGGCAGCGGTCTTGCCGGTGCCGGTCTGGGCGATGCCGAGGACGTCCCGGCGGGCCAGAACATGGGGAATCGCCTGTTCCTGAATGGGGGTAGGGGTGGTGTAACCGGTGGCCGCGACGGCGGCGAGCACCTTGTCGGACAAGCCGAGATGGGAAAAAGACATTGAGCCTCTGGTCGAAACCGCCGCTTGGAATCTCGGAAAAAGACTGTCGCGCCCAACCCCGGAACGGCACGCAAATTTGCTCGGGATTATCGGATACGCAGACAGGCGGCTTAGTCGAGGTATCGCGTTTCGATACCGGGCCGCGTCACGCCGGAACATAGGGCCGAATTGCCCAAAGTCAATGGAGCAACGCGGGAAGAGCCGAAAAAGCTTAATGTTTTTGCACAACTACCGGCCGAATCACCATGCGTAACGCACCACGCCCTTGCCAGGGTAGCTGCGGGTGACGTCGGAGAATTGCGCTCAAAAGTGCCGGCGACCGACCCCGCCGAGTTGCTGATAGAGGCACAGCTCTGGCGCCAGGGGAACGGACGATGTCGACTGCGCGGGGTCACGCCGAAAATCCAACAGCGCCGTGAAGCGAGACCGCCTGGAGGCGGTCTCGCATTTTTCGTCTTTGGCCAGTCAAGACCGGGATAGATGGGCCGCATTCACGGCGATCAGAATCAACACCGCCACGATTCCAAGACCGGTCAACACGGCGCCAACTCGCGTTCTGCTGTCCGTTTGCGATGGCGATAGCCAATAAAGCCTACACCGGCAAATCCGATCAGCATCATGGCCCAGGTCGACGGCTCGGGGACCGCTGCGGTCAGCAACTCGACACGGACATTATCCAGTCCGATGTAAAGCCGACCGGCATTGCCGCGAAAGGTGAGATCGGTGGTGGCGCCGGTCGACGTGAAGGTCAGGGTCTCGGTTTCCCACAAGCCACCGTTAGTGCCGGGATAACCTGTGGGATCCGTAACGGTAAAGCTCTGCTCGACCGATCCCGCAATCACCCTCACCCCCGACGGGGTGACATAGCCGGTTCGGCTGGCAAGGTCGAAACTCAGCCTGTAACTGCCGGCGACAGGTGTCGCGAGCGTCTGGCTGATGCCTCCGAATGCCCACGCCTGATCGTAATCGCCCGTCAGATCCAGGAAGAAACTGCCGTTGGAGGGGGTCGTATTGTAGGGATTCCCCGAACCTACCCAGCCGACGGAGCGATCAGGCCCCAGCACCGACCATCCGGCAAGAGCCGTCGAGCCCGAAGACAAAATCATCGTATCCCGGGATTCCGGCTGAAAATTTGCAGCGTCCTCAAAGCTGCCGTTCACGACGATGTTCGCCATCGCCGGCGATATCCCGGTCACACCAAGGATCGCCACCGTCATTGCGATCCGGATCCATCGTTCGTCAAACATCGTGCCTCCATTCCCGGCGATCTGAATCGCCACCAATAATTGGACATCTCTGCAAACTGTGGATGTCGGCCGACGGTTTAAATTCGGCATCGATGCAAAACATCCTTCAGATGAAGGAGGTTTCGAATTTTCGGAGGGAGCAGAATGGCTTGGCGGTGCCAAAGTTCCGCTGTGGAACATTGACCCCGCGCCCGCTGCGTGCACTTGCTGTTTTCTTTAAATCCCGCCGATAAGAGCGAATTAAATGACCGAGGAAGAATTTGGTCTGGTGCTGGACGCCATCTATGATGCCGCCGCCGCGCCCGAATTATGGAACGTGGCATTAAATCGGCTCAGCGGCTTTTTCGGCTGCACCGTCGCAACCCTGATCGATCGCAATATCAAGACCTCGCTCGGGCGTGGCGTTGCCGTCGGGGTTGATGCAGCGAGCCAGGTCGAATTTTTTTCCGTGTGGGGGGCCCGGAATCCGTTCGTCCAGGCGCTGCGTCAGGTCGCGCCGACTGCGATCGACACCGATCAGGACATTCTTTCAAAGCAGAAACTGATGAAGAGCGACTACTACAACGGCTTCATGCGCCAGCGCGACATGCATTCGCTTCTTCGGTTTACGCTGCAGAAGGATCAGGATTATCATCAATCGATTTCCATCATGGGGCCCCGGTCGATGGGGGATTTTGGAAAGGACCATGTTGAGCGAAGCAGGATGTTCCTGCCGCATCTCCAAAGATCCGCCAAGGTCACGAGGCACCTGACGGCCTCGACCTCCCTGATGCAATCCGTTCACAACACGCTCGAGGTTCATCCGGACGGCATCATCCTGCTGAACAGGTCGGGTCAGGTTCTTTTCAGCAATCGCAAGGCCGTTGCGATGGCGGCTGCATCCGACAGTTTTGTCCTGCGCCGCGGTCGGATACTGGCCTTGAAGAGTGGCGACAACGCCGACCTGCAGCGGATCATCGCCTCGGCGATCGGAAGTCAACGCGGACTGACCGATGCCAGGGGAGACGCCATTCAACTTGCCCGATCCAATGGAGCCCGGAGTTATATTGCGGTGGTCGCCCCGCTGCCGCGGTCATTCGATCTGCACGAGGCAAACGTTCCGGTCGCCTATATCATCGTCAGCGATCCCGCAAAGATATCGAGCGGGTCATCACCGCTTCTGAAGAAGCTTTTCGGGCTGACGGCGGCCGAGGTGCGAATTGCCGAGCGCATCATGAACGGAGAAACTCCCGAGCAAGTGGCGGAGGCCCTGGAAATTGGGATCGCGACCGCGCGAACCCATCTGAGTTCGATTTATTCCAAGACTGACGTCAAACGCCAATCAGAGCTCGTCAAACTTCTGGTGAGACTACCGGGTATCCCGAGCTAGCTGGCCGGCAACAGCGGGGGTGACGCTGCAACGTTCGCCTCCGAAATGTCGGCTGGATCTTGCCATGGTGTTGGGCGGGGGCGACGGGCGTGACCCGGCCATGTCCGGTGCCGGTGGGGCCCTACCGCCTTGCGGGGGTGCATTGAACCGTTGGCGCGGTTATGCCGACTACGGCATAGGATGGCTGGCACGAGCCGTGGATCAGCCGTGCGGGCAGGGACACCATAATGCATTGGCTTTCCAGATTCTTGGCAATCAGCGGTATAGCGGCCGCCCTGGTGGCGCTGGCCGCTCCCGCGCAGGCGGAAAAGCGCGTCGCGCTGGTGGTCGGCAACAACGACTACCGCAACGTCCCCAAACTGCAGAAGGCGGTCAACGACGCCCGCACCATGGGCGATACGCTGAAGCAGCTCGGCTTTACCGTGATGGTGGCGGAGAACCAGACCCGGGCCGCCTTCAGCCAGACGCTGCTGGCGTTCGACAAGGCGGTCGGGCCCGGCGACACCGCGTTCTTCTTCTATGCCGGCCACGGTTTTGAGATCGCGGGACAGAATTTCCTGCTGCCGACTGACGTGCCGCCCGCGACCGAGGGGCAGGAAGAACTGGTGCGCGACGCGTCCGTGCTCGCCGACCGCATCATCGAGCGCCTGCAGAACAAGAAGGTGCGCACCGCGATCCTGGTGTTCGATGCCTGCCGCAACAATCCGTTCGAACGCCAAGGCACCCGCGCGGTTGCCGGTGGCGGCGGCCTCGCGCCGATGACGCAATTGCCCGAAGGCGTGTTCTCGATCTTTTCAGCGGGCCCCCGGCAGACCGCGCTCGATCGGCTCTCCAACAATGACGACAATCCCAATTCGGTGTTCACGCGAACCTTCGCGAAGCAGCTCACCGAGCCCGGCGCCAATCTGGTGCAGGTCGCGCAGCGCACCCGGCGCCTGGTCAGCGAACTGGCGGAAACCGTGCGCCACAAGCAGATCCCGGTCTATTTCGACCAGATGGTCGACGACGTGTTCCTCAACGGCCTGGCCAAAGCGCCGGCCGAGGCGGCGGCTCAGCCGGCCAAATCTGCCGAACCGCTGCAGCAGGTCGCGGCACTGCCGCCGGTGCAGCGCCTCGCGCCATCGAACGAGTCCGTCAACGCGCCGATCGCCGCGTTCTCGCGTCACAATGGCGGCTGGACCGTGGTGTTCTCGATCGCCGACCCGACGCTGGGAATATCCTGGCGGATCGGCGAGACCAGCGCGTTCCGCGAGACCGGCTTCATCGATACGCTGGATCCGCGCACCCGCAAGCGGATGCCCAATCCGTCGATCGAGCTTCCCGCCGACGCGCCGGCCGCCACCATCCAGGTCCGCTATGTCGACGCCCAGGGCGAATTGCAGGGGCCGTTCCCGATCAGGTTCGACCCCGAGGCAGCGTTGATCCGCGACCAGCGCAAGATCCTCGACATGACCGCGACCTCCTGGCTGTCGTTTCGCGAGTTCAACGGCCTGCTGGTCTACTACACCCACCTGATGTCGTATCGCTGCGCGATTCGCGAAGTGCGCGTCGGCATCGACTCGGCGGTGCCGGACAAGGTTTTGAAAATGCCGGCCTGCGATCCCAGGGACCCCAGCGCGATCCCGCACGAAGCGACGCCCTATTTGAAGCTTGCGCCCGCGACCAAATCAGTATCGGTTGAATTGACCTATCGCGACGGCAGCGTCTCGGAGATCAAGAGCTTTCGGCGCTAGAATTTGCTGCAGCCCGTAGCCCGGATGCAGCCATCGGACGGCGCGAAGCGTCGTTTGATGGCGTAATCCGGGGCCGGTGCAAACGGGACCCGGATTTCGCAAGGGCTCCATCCGGGCTACGCATCATCGAACAGGAAGCAGATCATGGACGCAGGCATTCCTCCGGAACCACCGTCCCCGCGCAAGGTCACGACGCGCTGCTGCATCGTCGGCGGCGGCCCCGCCGGCATGATGCTGGGATACCTGCTCGGACGCGCCGGAATCGACGTCGTGGTGCTGGAGAAGCACGCCGACTTTTTCCGGGATTTTCGCGGCGACACCGTGCATCCCTCGACGCTGCAGGTGATGGACGAACTCGGGCTGATCGACGAATTCCTGAAACTTCCGCATCAGCGGCTGCAGATGATGGACGGCAAGTTCGGCGACGCGTCGATCCGCATCGCGGACCTCCGCCGCCTCAAGACAAAATACCCGTTCATCGCCTTCATGCCGCAATGGGATTTTCTCAATTTCCTGCGCGAGAACGGCAAGCGGTTTGCCTCGCTCAGGGTGATGATGGATGCGGAAGCGACCGATCTGATCCGGTCTGGCGATACGATCTCCGGCGTCAAGGCCATGACGCCGGAGGGATCGGTTGAAATCCGCGCCGATCTCACCGTCGCCTGCGACGGCCGGCATTCGATCGTGCGGCAACGCGCCGGCCTCGAGGTGGAGGACATCGGCGCGCCGATGGACGTGCTGTGGTTTCGCGCCGGCAAGCGCCCCGACGAGACCGAAAACCTGTTTGCGCGGCTCGACCCCGGCAAGATGATGGTGACCTTCGACCGCGGCGATTACTGGCAATGCGCCTATGTGATCGCGAAAGGACAATATGATGCGGTGAGGGCGCGCGGCCTCGATGGCTTCCGCGACGCCATCGTCGAAATGGCGCCGATCCTGAAGTCGGGGATGGCGGACGTGAAAAGCTGGGATGACGTCAAGCTGCTGACGGTGACGATCAACCGCCTGAAGCGCTGGACCCGACCGGGCCTGCTCTGTATCGGCGACGCCGCGCATGCGAGGTCCCCGGTCGGCGGCGTCGGCGTCAACCTGGCAGTGCAGGATGCGGTGGCGACGGCGAACCTGCTGGCGGCCAGGCTGGCGAACGGGTGCCCGTCCGAGGAAGAGCTGGACGCCGTGCGGCGCCGCCGCGAGTTTCCGGTTCGGATGACGCAACGGGCGCAGCAGGTGGTGCAGAACAACCTGATCGGCGCCGCGCTGAAGCCCGGCGATGCGCCGCTCAGGCCGCCGCTGCCGGTGCGCCTGATCAGCGCCATCCCATGGCTGCAGGGCATCACCGCGCGGCTGGTCGGCCTAGGGGTGCGGCCGGAGCATGTGCATTCACCGGTATTGAAGCACCTCTGATTACTCGAAGCCTATCTTTGCATGGGCTCGTTTCGAGATTTTTCTTCAGGCCCGCGGCAAGGGCCGGCTTACCCCATGATCGAGAAACCTCCGTCGACCGGGATAGCGGTGCCGGTGACGAAGTCCGAGGCACCCGACGACAGGAACACGGCGATGCCCGCGAAGTCGGCGATGGCGCCCCAGCGCGCCGCCGGCGTGCGGGCCAGCACCTTGTCATGCAGGCCGTCGATCTCGACGCGGGCCCGCTTAGTCAGATCGGTGTCGATCCAGCCCGGCAGGATGGCATTGGCCTGGATGTTGTCGGCGGCCCAGGCCACCGCGCAGGAGCGGGTGAACTGCACGATGCCGCCCTTGCTGGCGGCATAGGCCGGCGCAAAGCTGGCGCCGAAGATCGACATCATCGAGCCGATATTGATGATCTTGCCGCCGCCCGCCTTCTTCATGGCGGGCTGCACCGCCTTCGAGCAGAGGAAGGCGCTGGTGAGATTGGTCGCAATGACGCTGTCCCATTCCTCGAGTTCGAGGGCCTGCGGCGGCTTGCGGATGTTGATGCCGGCATTGTTGACGAGGATGTCGATGCGGCCGAGCTCGCCGGTGACGCCTTCGACCATGGCGGCGACTTCAGCTTTGTTGGTGACGTCGGCTGTGACGGCGATCGCCTTGACACCGCACGCCCTGAGCTCGGCGGCTGCGGCCGCCGATTTCGCTGCATTGCGCCCGACCACCGCGATATCAGCGCCGGCTTCCGCCAGCCCGCGTGCCATGCCAAGCCCAATGCCGCCATTGCCGCCGGTAACGATTGCCACCTTGCCGGAGAGATCGAAGAGTCTGGTTGCCATTGTTGCCGCCCCTTTTCGTCATGCCCGGGCTTGTCCCGGGCATCCACGCTTTTTGCTGTTTCTTGACGCTAGTTTTTAAAGACGTGGATGGCCGAGACAAGCCCGGTCATGACGCGTTATCGGCGCCGGCCGCGCCAGATCAGGATCAGCCCGAGCGCGGCCAGCGCCGCGCCGTACCAAGCCCACTGGGTCTGCTTGATCATGAAGCTCGAGGCGGGCCAGGCGATCACGCCGGTGCCCTGACCGATCCAGAGCAGCCCGATGGCGAGTGCGAGGAAGCCGGCGACGAGTAGCACTTTGCGCATCGGTTCAGCTCGCTGTTGGCCGCAGGATATCGCGGTCGTCAGAGTGCGGTGCCTGCGCATGGAGGGCAAGGGGAGGGACGATCACTTTCCGTCAGATCCCATCATCCGAACGCACAAAAAAGCCCCGGCAAATGCCGGGGCTTTCGAGTTGGTCGGTTCGGGAGAAATCAGTACTTCGCGACGACTGCGCCACCACCCCAGTTGAAGCGGTACACCAGCTCGCTGCGAACGGTGTGCGTGTACTTGTGCGAGTCAACTGAAATGCCGGTCAGCGCGTTGGTGCCGACGGTCCGGATCGGATTGTTGCGGGTGTCCAGATCGGAGAAACGGTATTCCGTCTTCCAGAACAAACCGGGCAGGAAGCTCAGCGCGTACTCGTCACCGGCTCCGAGGAAGTAGCCGCTGTAGCGCTGCGAGCCAATGTAGGTCCCGATCGGCGCGCCGATCAGACCGACATTCGCCAGAAGGTTGAACGAGTCGAACTGGGCTTCGGTGTAACCAGCCGAGAAGTAGGTCAGCAGGTTCGGGGTGACCAACACGCCGACACGACCGCCGACCGACCACTGCGAGCTCAGCTTTTCGCTGCCGTAAGCGAACGCTGCGACGTTGGTGTTGCCTTTCATGCTGGCGAAATCGTAATCGCCGAAGGCGCCGACGACGAAGTTCCAGCCCCCGAGCGGCATTTGATAGTCGCAACCACCACCGACCGTTCCGAAGTAGCCACGACCGCCTGCGGTGTTCGTGCCAGTGATCTGTGTGCGGGGAGCCGTGGTGTCGTCGTATGTGGTGTTTTCCTGGTTCCACATGCCGTAGCCGCCACCGCCGGCAACGTAGCAGCCGGTCCATGAGGGGGCATAAGCAACCGGGGCAGCGCGCATCGGCGCCTTGGCGGCCATGTCTGCGGCGAGAGCCGGTGCGGTGAAGGCCGCGAGCGCGGTCAATGTGACGACCAGCTTTTTCATATTAGTTCCCCAGTTAATTGGCGGTCGAACCGGACCAGCGTTAAATTTCGATTCCAGAATCTCGAACTGTCCAAAAAACTATAGCCGGTTCCAGCCAAAATGCTGTTGCCCGGGAAACACAGCCGCCGGAAAACGATGAGGGGGAGGAAAGCCAAAAAAATGGCGAATTCCCCTCACTGAAGGCGGAATCCGGCTTATTTCGGCGCTGCCGGACTCTAAACGTCCAGCAGATCCTCGCTGGCGAATTCGGCCTTGTCGGAGATGAAGGCGAATCGCGCCTCCGCCTTGGTGCCCATCAGGCGCTCGACCGAATCAGCGGTGCCCTCGCGGTCGTCGGCCAGCAGAACCACGCGCAGCATGGTGCGCTTCGCCGGATCCATGGTGGTTTCCTTCAACTGCGCCGGCATCATTTCGCCGAGGCCCTTGAAGCGGCCGACATCGACCTTGGCGTTAGCGTTGAACTCGCTCTTCAGCAGCGCGTCCTTGTGGGCATCGTCCTTGGCATAGACCGTCTTGCTGCCATGGGTCAGCCGATACAGCGGCGGCACCGCGAGATAAAGGTGCCCTTCGTCGATCAGCCGTGGGGTCTGCCGGTAGAAGAACGTGATCAGCAATGAAGCGATGTGCGCGCCGTCGACGTCGGCATCGGTCATGATGATGATGCGGGAGTAGCGCAGGTCCTCTTCGCGATAATTCACGCCGATGCCACAGCCGATCGCCTGCATCAGGTCGGAGAGCTGCGCGTTGGAGGTCAGCTTGTCCTTGGTGGCGGAAGCGACGTTGAGGATCTTTCCGCGCAAAGGGAGAATCGCCTGGGTCTTGCGGTCGCGCGCCTGCTTGGCGCTGCCGCCGGCCGAGTCACCCTCGACGATGAACAGTTCGGAGCCTTCCTGGGCGGTGTTGGTGCAGTCGGCGAGCTTGCCGGGCAGGCGGGCCTTCTTGGTCACGGTCTTGCGCGAGATTTCCTTCTCGGCGCGGCGGCGCAGCCGCTCGTCGGCGCGCTCGATGACGAAATCCAGCAACTTGTTTGCCTGCAGCGGATTGCCCGACAACCAGTGGTCGAACGGGTCCTTGACGGCCTGTTCGACGATGCGCTGGGCCTCGGCGGTGGAGAGGCGGTCCTTGGTCTGCCCTTGGAATTCCGGCTCGCGAACGAACACCGAGAGCATCACGGCAGCGCCCACCATGACGTCTTCGGAGACGATGGAGGCGGCGCGCTTGCCCTGGCCGACGCGCTCGGCGTGGTCCTTCAGGCCACGCAGCATCGCGCTGCGCATGCCCGCTTCATGGGTGCCGCCATCCTGCGTCGGCACCGTGTTGCAATAGGAAGAGAGAAAGCCGTCGGCGTCGGCGGTCCAGGCCACCGCCCATTCGCAGGCGCCGTGGGCGCCGACCCGGCCGGATTTGCCGGAGAAGATATCGGGATGCACCAGGGTGTCGGCGTGCACGGCGGCAGCCAGATAATCCTTCAGACCGCCCGCGAAGTGAAAGGTGTCCTCGGCCGGCACGTCCTCGAGACCCTTCAGCAGGGACGGGTCGCAGCGCCAGCGGATTTCCACGCCGCCAAACAAATAGGCCTTGGAACGGGCCATCTTGAACAGCCGCTGCGGCTTGAAGGCGGCCTTGGCGCCGAAAATGTCGGTGTCCGGCTTGAACCGGATCCGGGTGCCGCGGCGGTTGTTGATCTTGCCGAGGTCTTCGAGCTTGCCCTTGGGATGGCCGCGCTCGAACGCCATGCGGTAAAGCTTCTGGCTGCGGGCGACCTCGACCTCGAGCCGCGAGGACAGCGCGTTGACCACGGAGACACCGACGCCGTGCAGGCCGCCGGAGGTCTCGTAGACCTTGGAGTCGAATTTGCCGCCGGAATGCAGCGTGCACATGATGACTTCGAGCGCGGATTTCTTCGGAAATTTCGGATGCGGGTCGACCGGAATGCCACGGCCGTTGTCCGATACCGTCAGGAAGCCGTCGGCGCCGAGTTCGACCTCGATGAAGGTGGCGTGGCCGGCCAGCGCCTCGTCCATGCAGTTGTCGATCACTTCGGCGAACAGATGATGCAGCGCCTTTTCATCGGTGCCGCCGATATACATGCCGGGCCGGCGCCGCACCGGTTCGAGGCCTTCGAGCACCTCGATATCGGCCGCAGTGTAGCCTTCTTCGGCGCTGGCGGCGCGGGAGGCGACCTTGAGGGGGGCGCGGCCCTTCGGCTCCGCACCTCCGAACAGATCGCTATCTGTCTTAGTTTTTGCAGCTGATTTCAATGATTTGGCCATAGCTCTTCATGTGTTGCGCGCGCCCGTGGCGCAGCGAATCGGTCTGCCTGACTATGCCACGGATGAGCTCAAAAAGTGACGGGCGGCAGCCCGGCTGTCCGGGCTGAAGATCGACGGGGCTGGAACCAGCCAAGGCGCATATGTGGGGCGAGGGGCAATTAACAATATGCCGCGGTATTGCGGACACCACTTGCTTTCGCTTTGAGGTTGCGGGAAAACTTTCCTCGGGGTTAGGGGAAACATCCAATGGTCAGGTTGCTGGCGATCGCGGCACTTGTGCTGCCGTGCATCGGTTGCGCGTCGATTTCGCGCGGAACGACCGAGAATATTTCGATTTCGTCGACGCCACCGGGCGCAACCGCCGAATTATCCGGGCTGGATAATCCGACCTCCTGCGTGACGCCCTGCGTGGTCGTGGTGAAGCGCAGCGCCGAGATTACCGTGACCGTCAACAAGGAGGGGTACGAACCCCAGGTCATCCCTCTGACCAAGGAAATTGCCGGGTCCGGCGCGGCGGGTTTCGCCGGCAACGTTCTGGTCGGCGGATTGGTCGGCATGGGCGTCGATGCCGCCACTGGCGCGGCCAATGATCACAAGCCGAACCCCGTGATCGTGACCCTGAATCCGGTCGCGGCGCCGCCGCCGCGCGCCGCGAAACCACGGCCGCCAAAACGGCCGCCGCCTCCGCAGAGCTGAGCCGACCCCGTATTGGTCATCTGCTTCAGGCACCGGCCATGCGGGAGGGCCGCTGCTCACGCGCGGTCCCCGGCTTTGTGACTTGATGTCGCGGAAGGGGTTGGATTACCTGTCCTTGCATTGGAACCGCAGAAAGGTTCAATGCCCGCTCAAACAGCTGCCGGGGGAAGGCTTTGCAAGTATGGAAGATTTTGCGCGCGCTCTGACTGACTTCGTGCGCGACCATCAGCTTTGGGCCGCCCCCATCGTATTCCTGCTGGCATTCGCCGAGTCGCTCGCCTTCCTGTCGCTGCTCGTCCCGGCCTGGGGAGCGCTGGTCGCCATCGGCGCGTTGATCGGCGTCAGCGGCATCAGCTTCTGGCCGGTCTGGCTGGCCGGCGGGGTGGGCGCCGCACTCGGCGACTGGGTCTCCTATTGGTTCGGCTTCAAATACAAGGAACGGGTCGCCGAGATGTGGCCGCTGTCGCGCTATCCCGAGATATTGCCGCGCGGCGAGGCCTTTGTGAAAGACTGGGGGGTGCCCAGCATCTTCATCGGGCGGTTTTTCGGACCGCTGCGGGCCTCGGTGCCGCTGGCCGCCGGGATCTTCGAGATGCCGTACTGGCGATTTCAGATTGCGAATTTTTCCTCCGCGCTGGTCTGGTCGGCGGTCCTGCTGCTGTTCGGCGACGTGATGGCGCTTATCGCGGGATGGCTATGGCGCACCGTCTGAGGTTGCGCTGCGTCGGCTGGAATAAGCCGCAAGCAGGGGTGTTAGCCCCTTGGATGCCCATGCGTTGCGCCCGCGCGGGCGTCATCG
Source organism: Pseudomonadota bacterium (assembly GCA_040390145.1). Lineage (GTDB taxonomy): Bacteria > Pseudomonadota > Alphaproteobacteria > Rhizobiales > Xanthobacteraceae > Bradyrhizobium. The sequence continues at coordinate 46,245 of JAZJYY010000051.1, read as the reverse complement.
CATTGCCTTCAGAACGCTGGTAGAAGTCGGCCCGACATCTTGCCGGGAAAACAGAGCCAAGAACCGGGAAATCCCGCACGCCATCAACTAACTTACAGGGAGACATCACCATGGAACTGACACGACGTCACGCGCTCGCCGGAGCCGCCGCGCTTGCTGCCACGCCCTTGCTGTCGAGCGCGCCCGCCAGGGCGGCGGCGCCGCTTGCCGACAAGCAGGCCCCGAGCTTCTATCGTTACAAGGTCGGTGAAGCGCAAGTGAATGCCATTTCCGACGGCATCAACACGT